>CAYYYS010000003.1:0-126261 GCA_964476155.1 uncultured Fibrobacteraceae bacterium | reverse complement strand
GTCTTGCATCTGACCACTCGTGAGCCCGCCAACCCCCAATTTCCTGTTTGACAGAACACTGGAACGGCTCCACTCGATCAGCTTTTATCGAATAATGATACTTCCGTGACAGTACCGCGATATTCAGGCGCTATTGTCTTGGATAGACAACGTAATCGGCCATGTCCGATTGACAATATCGCCCGCAGGTCTTTGCCATCGGATCTCCAAATCGGGTCGCTACCCGAAACGTTCGCACTCTTCGTGGATAGACGCCTGAGGTTTCCATGATTGAGGATCGCAAGCGGGCACACATTGGTCGGAAACGCTGATTTTATCAGTGGGGCCGGCTGAAGACTCGGGACTCTCGGCGGGGGATGTCCCGAGTTTCTTTTTGTCTACAATCACCGCAACATTATGCGTTCACGCTCGTTCTTGCGCCAGCGGGCGGGGCGCACTATGCTCTCCCGACTTCGGCATCCGGGTAAGAAGAAAGGACGACTATGGACAGGGCGCTTTCCTCTGCCGACACCGGCACGGTTCTCAGTCTCAGGCATATCGGCAAACGATACGGAAAAGTCCAGGCCGTCAAGGACTTCTCCCTGGATATTCCCCGCGGCGCCATCTACGGCTTTCTTGGCCCCAACGGCGCGGGCAAGACCACGACGATCCGCAACATCATGAACATCATTCCGCCGGACGAAGGGGAGATTCTCTTCGCCGGTCAGCCCCTGACCCGCGAGATGCTCGACCGTATCGGTTACCTGCCCGAGGAACGCGGTCTCTATCGCAAGATGAAGTGTGTGGAGCAGCTCACCTTCCTGGCCGAGCTCAAGTCGGTTCCTCGTCGTGAGGCGCGCGCCTTGGCGAACGAGTGGCTCGAGCGCATGGGCCTGGGCGACTGGAAAGACAAGAAGGTCGACGCGCTGTCGAAAGGCATGCAGCAAAAAGTGCAGTTCGCCGCCACGTTCCTTTTCTCGCCCGACCTGGTGATCCTGGACGAGCCCTTCAGCGGACTCGACCCCTTGAATATCGAACTGCTGCGCGACACCATCCGCGAACAGAACGCACGCGGCTGCACCATCATCTTTTCGACCCACATGCTGGCCGAGGCCGAACAGCTCTGCGATGCCATCTGCCTGATCGAAGGCGGCGAGAAGATTCTCGACGGCAGCCTCGAAAAGGTGCGCGAAGGATTCCCCTTGCACTCGGTGAAGGTGGTTTTCACCAATGGTGAAGAGGCGCCCGACGGGTTGCCCGATGTTACCCAACGCGAACGCGACGGCGACGGCTGGCGCCTGACCCTGCGCGAAGGCGCCGACGTGGACGGTCTGCACGACCGGCTGCGCACCCACGGCTCCCTCTCGTTGTTCTCGGCCAATCGCCCCAGTCTGCAGGAGATATTCCTGACCGCCGTCCGCAGACAACGCGCCGCGACCGGAGAGGGGGTGGCGCAATGAAGACCCTCGTCATCATCCGCCGCGAATACCTCGAACGCGTCCGCAGCAAGGGCTTCATCATCAGCACGGTGCTGATCCCGTTGATGATGTCCCTGGTACTGATCATTCCCATGTTGACCATGGACAAGGTCGATGCCGAGCGGACCGTCGGCGTGATCGATCCTTCCGGCGAACACTACCCGGTGCTGCGCGACCTGGTGGCCGATATCCAGCGCACACGCATCGCGCTGGTCCCGCTCGATGTGCCGCGCGAGGGACTGGACGCCGCCGTCGCCGAGATGACCGGCCGTATCCAGACCGAGGATCTCGACGCGGGCCTGGTCATCGCCACGGACTTCATCGAATCGCGTGAGGCCGCCTTCTACAGCAAGTCCGTTTCGGCGGGCATCATCCGTGAGCTCCTGGCGCCGTCGCTCAACCGTGTGCTGCGCCAACACCGCTTCAACGAGGCGGGCGTGCCCGACAGCCTTCACGCCTATTTGACCGCCTATACCACCTGGACCACCCTCTCGGTGAGCGCCGAGGGGGAGACAACGTCGCGCGACGACGACGGTGTTTTCGCGGTGGCCTTTACCCTGATCATGATCCTGTACATGATGGTGCTGGTCTACGGGCAGCAGACCCTGACCGGCGTCATCGAGGAAAAAAGTACGCGCGTGGTGGAAGTGATTCTCTCGAGCGTGCCGGCCTCGCGTCTGATGCAGGGCAAGATCATCGGCATTGGCGGCGCGGGTCTGACCCAGGTGGGTATCTGGACCATCGCGATCCTCGCCTTGTCCACGCGCGGTGTGAATATCGGCGGCATGACTCTCGACGCCACGTTCCTGACGCCGATGATGCTCGCCTCCTTCGTGATCTTCTTCGTGCTGGGCTTCCTGCTCTTTTCGACCCTGTACGCGGGCGTCGGCTCGCTATGCAACACGGTCCAGGAGTCGCAGCAGTTCGCCACGCCCATCGCCATGTTCGTGATCATCCCCATGATGCTGCTGACGTTGGTCATGATGGACCCCGGCGGTACACTGGCGACGGTCCTTAGTCTCGTACCGTTCTTCACACCGATCCTCATGTTCATGCGGGTGTGCATGGAGACGCCGCCGTTGTGGCAGATCTTGTTGTCATGGGTGCTGATGGTGGTGACGATCTATGGGCTGACGCGGATGGCGGGCAAGCTCTTCCGGGTCGGCATACTTATGCATGGGGCCGCGCCGTCCTGGGCTACTCTGGTGAAGGTATTGCGGCAGGCTGACTGACCGGAATAGACAGAGGGATATGAAGGCCGCGACCGAATTCGGGGACCCCGCTACGCATTCGGTCGCGGCCTTCATATCCCTCTGTCTATTCCATCCAAGTCTGTCGCAACATCTTCGCCAGCATAGGCGGGGTGTGGTATAGTTTCGGACACCATCAATGTCGGCTTCCCGGGAGGACATCGTGTTCCGTTGCCTACTCATCTCTGCTTGTCTGGTCCTCGTCATCGCGACGCCCGTTTGCGCCGGGACCGGGGTGCATACGACCTATCTGTGGCACATGCATCAGCCGATTTATTGGCCGGATGCGAGCGTGTGGAATCCGGATCGGTACGAGACCGTCTACGAGACCATCACGTTGGGACATAGTCAGAACGACGAGTATACGATTTTTGACAAGGATGATCGGGTCGGGGACTATCAGCATTATCCCCAGGATGCGGTGTCGTCGATTTCGGATCTGGCGGAGGCGGGGGCGCAGGTTTCGTTTGCGGGCGCGTTGATGGAGAACATCTTCAGCCTAGGCGACGCGGGGTGGAACGGGGGGCGCTACGCGTCCGACTGGTATTCCCATTACCGGACCGCGCGCGGGTGGTCGAACTCGGCCGGGCAGCCGCGGCTCGAACCGGTGCTGGTCGGTTTCCACCACGCCATCGGCCCGTTGCTGGACGAGAATGCGTTACGTATGGAGCTTGCGCTGGCCAAGCAGATCTATGGCGACGCCTGGGGGCCCGGCGCGATCTCGCAGGGGTTCTTCCCGGCCGAGATGTGCTTCAGCGAGCGTATGATTCCCGCGCTGGTCGAGGCCGGTGTGACGTGGACCATCGTCCCCGACCTACACATTGCGCGCGCCTGTGCCGACTATCCCTACACGGCCAACCTGGACAATTGTGATCCACCCAACCCGGCCGACCAGACCAACCCGGCCCAGGGCACGTACACGAACCACACCATCTCGCGGGGTGTCACTCTGAAGGTGCCGTACCCGTACGGATTCACGCCCCATCGCGCCGAGTACGTCGACCCGGACGGCGGGGGCGTAGCGAGCCTGGTCGTGGTGCCCGCGGCCAACGCCATGGGCTGGGAAGAAGGGTATGGCCTGTTCGGCACCGGCGGCATCGACGCCATCGCGTCGGCCAATAATCCCGCGCAACCCATGCTCGTGCTTTTCGCCCACGACGGCGACAACGCCTGGAGCGGCGGCAACAGCTACTACTACGAGAACGTCACCCAGTTTTCACACGCCGCGGCGGGCCAGGGCTACACGCCTACGACCATTGCGACCTATCTGCAGCACCATCCCGTCCCCCTGGGCGACGTGGTGCACGTGGAAGACGGCGGCTGGGTCAACGCCGACGGCGACTTCGGTTCACCTCAGTACATCAACTGGAATTGGCCGCTGGTGAACGCGTCCGGTGATTTCGACATACCGGCCGGCTGGGCCGAGGACGAGCGCAACTGGGCGGTGCTGACCGCCGCGCAGAATCGGGTTGAGACGGCCGCGGCCATCGCCGGTGTGGACACCGCGCAGGTTCTGGACCCGGGGGCCGGCGCCAACGACGCCGAGCGGGCCTGGCACTTCCTGCTGGCCGGCTAAGAGAGCGGCTACATGTACTACGGGGCGTCGCTGGACATGGAGATCAAGGCGACCCTGGCCTGCAACGAGGCCGTGGCGTTGGCCGATCCGGTCGTCGCGGGCGGCTCGGACACCACGGCGCCCACGATCTGGATCCCGCAACGCCTGCCCTGGAATCCGGGCGGCCACGGCGGCGGTGCCTTATGGGGTTATCCCGGCGGCGCCGGTGAGCCCATGTCGTCGGATTTCCACGTGTGGACCTTCGCCCACGACGTGTCCGGACTGGCGCGCGTCGAGTTGATGGTGCGCGAGGATGCCGACGGGACCAACGATCCGGCCACACACGTCAACGAACTCTACGCCGGCGGCGCGGGCGTGGGCGCCTGGGCGGCCCTGCCCATGAATAATCGCGTCATGCCCGTCGACGAACCCTGGCCCTTGGGCGAGATCGACTTTACCGAACTGCCCGCATATATCGCCGACCAGTACTGGCTCGAACTGACCGGCTATGAGGACGTCCTGCTTGACTACTATATCGAGGCCGAGGACAGCCTGGGTTTCGTGAAGCGCAGTCCCATCCAGCACGTGTGGGTGGGCGCGGGCGGCACGTCGGCACCGGATTCCGTGGCCTGGACCGATCCCGCCGAACCGACCGCCGGCGAGAGTGTCACCGTATGGTACGACCCGACCGGCCGGCCGCTGGACGGCGCGCCTGCGATCTGGATCCATCGCGGCCACAGCGACTGGCAGGGCGTTGTCGACGAGGCCATGAGCTACAACGCCGACGAAGACGCCTGGTCGGTGACTTTCACCGTGCCCGCAGCCGCCACCGCGCTAGACTTTGTTTTCCACGACAACGCCGGAACCTGGGACAACAACGATGGTGGCGATTGGCATGTGACGGTCGACGGCGGCGGTCCGGTGGAATGCCCGTTCGTCATGGACGGATTGCTCGACGCCGAAGTCTGGGAGATGGCGGATTGCGGCAGCCACAGTCTGTGGGCCAAGGAACTCGACGGTTGGCTCTACCTGGCCACCGACATCCACCCGACCAATCCCGGCACCGACGTGTTCCTGCTGCTCCACAGCGGCAGCTTCGACATCCTGTCTCCGCCGTGGGCCAAGTCGGGAGCCACGGTGGGATTTGACGCCTTCCTGGCTCGCGAGGGCGACAGCGGTTGGCGCGGTTGGTTCGACGCGGACGAAACCACGCCCCCCGCCGGCGACTTCCGGCACGCGGACGGCACGGTGCTCGAGGGCGTACTGTGGATCGACGATCTGTATCCGGTCGGACATCCCGTCGAGCTCAGCGCCGCCGCGGCCGCGTACGGTACCGCCGACGGCGCCGTCCTGCTCGACCAGTGCCCCGGCGGTGATGGCGACGGCGACCTGACCAGCGCCGCGGACTGGGCGCCCGTATGGGTGCCGGTTGCGGTGGACGAGACCCCGGTGTTGCAGATGCGTTTGGCAGCCCATCCGAATCCGTTCAATCCGAGCACACGCCTGGCTTTCTCCCTGCCCGAGGCTGCGCATGCGAGCCTGGATATCTTCGATGCCCGCGGTCGCCGCGTACGACGCCTGCTAGACGAGCCGCGCACGGCTGGCGTCTTCACGATCAACTGGGACGGACGCGACGATGCCGGCCACACCCTGCCCGGCGGTGTGTACCTGGCCCGAATGAACACAGCATCCGGACAAGCCACCCTAAAACTCTCCCTCATCAAATGAGGACGCAAACTGCGGGATGCACTCATATGGAGATGGCGGGTACTGGGACCCAAATCCTACTGCCCGGCTCCATCCCCATAAGAGATGTCATCCGGCAGCTCGTTCACGTCGTCACTCTGATAAGGGAAGTGCTCGCGGAGCTTCTCGCCGATCATGCCGATTCCGGTTTCGAGCCCGTCGATGAACCGGTCATCGCCGAAGGCTGAGCCCATGGCGCCAACCACGTCAGCCCAGAACTCGTCGCCTACCTTGGCGTGCAGCTCTTCGTCGCCCACCACGGCGAACTTGTGCGCGCGCACCGCCATGTATATCAGCACGCCGTTGCGGGCCTCGGTGCGGTGCATGCCCAGCTTGTCGAATACGGCGCGGGCCTGCAGGTAGGGATCGCCGTTGACGGGGTCCTTTGAGGGGACGTCGCGCTCCAGGTGGAAACGGATTTCGCCGCTGGTGCGCAACTCGGCGGCGGCGATGGCCGCCACGACGCGTTTCTGCTCGTCGAAGGAAAAGAAGCCGCGGGGTCTGTCGCTTCGCTTGTCGCTCATCCTACCAACCTCCGCTCGCGCCGCCGCCGCCGGAAAAGCCGCCGCCGCCGCTGAAGCCGCCACCGCCGAATCCTCCGCCACCGCCGCCGCCGCGTCGCGATCCGCGGCCGCTCATGGCCGACGTGATGATCAGGGGACCCAAAAGGCGGCCGAAGCCGGCGCGGCCACCGCCGAAGATCAGCATGAAGAGAAGAAACCAGATCAGTGATCCTGGACCGCGCTTGCGGCTGGTTTGGCGCTCGACCTGGAGCGGCCCGGCGAACTGTCCCTGGGCCAGCGGATCATCCGGAGAGACCGCTCCCGCCACCCGCGTCATCACGAAGGCGAAGCGCTGCTCGGGCTGGTTCGACGGGATCTCCATCATGCCGCGCAGGATCTGCCCGGATGTCATGTCGGTCAGGTTGCCCTCGAGGCCGTAGCCCACCTCGATGCGTGTCTTGCGGTCGTTGGGAAAGATCGCGAAGAGGACGCCGCGTTCGGTCTCGCGGTTGCCGATGCGCCAGGCTTCGTAGATGCGGTTGACCGTGTCTTCGAGGTTGCCTTCGAGCTCGGGCAGGACGGTGACCACGAACTGGATCCCCGTGCGCCGCTCATAGACGGCCAGGGTGCGCGCGAAGACCTCGGCGTTCTCGGCCGAGACCAGGCTCACCCGGTCGTCGAAGTGGTACTGAGGTGCCGACGGTAGCCCCGCATGCGCAACCGCGGCGGCCGGCAGCAGGACCAGGACCAGCAGTATGCGACTCGTTCTAGTCACCGAAGTTCAACGCCGGAGCCTGATCCGCGCCCGCGGTCGCCTCGAAGTAGGCGCGCTTCTCGAAACCGAACATGCCGGCGACCACGTTGGACGGGAAGCGTCGGATGGTGGTGTTGTAGGCGCGGGCCATGTCGTTGAAGCGGCGTCGTTCGACGGCGATGCGGTTCTCGGTGCCTTCGAGCTGGTCCTGCAGGCTGAGGAAGTTCTGGTTGGCTTTCAGGTCGGGATAGCGCTCGACCACCACCATCAGGCGGGCCAACGCCGACGACAGGCCTTCCTGGGCCGCACTGAACTTCTGCAACATCTGGGGATCGTTCAGGGTTTCGGGTGTGATCTCGGCGGTCATCTGCGTGGCCTGGGCGCGTGCATTGATCACCGCTTCGAGGGTTTCGCTCTCATGGGAGGCGTAGCCCTTGACGGTCTCGACCAGGTTGGGGATCAGGTCGGCGCGGCGCTGATACGTGTTCTGCACGTTGCCCCACTGCCCCTCGACATCTTCCTGCAGCCCGACCATTGAATTGTATCGTCCGACCAGCATCAACACGGCGAACGCGATGATCGCCAGCACGCCTACGGTTATTAGGACACCCTTCGACATATCACCCTCCTATGGGGTTCGTGACTATTCCTCGATCATAAGACGGAAAGTGTCGCCCGGTTGCACCGTTTCCGCAACCTCCATCCCCTTGACGACCTTACCGAATACGGTGTAGCGGCCGTTAAGATGCGGCTGGGGCGAAAGTCCCACGAAAAACTGGCTGCCGCCGGTGTCCTTGCCCGAGTGGGCGATGCCGACGGTGCCCCGTTCGTAGGGGAGGCGGCTCCACTCGCTGCGGATGGTGAAGCCGGGGCCGCCCCAGCCGGTCCCGTCGGGGCAGCCGCCCTGGATCACGAAGTCCGGTACCACGCGGTGGAACGTCAGTCCGTCGTAGAAGCCGTCGGCGATAAGGTCCAGGAAGGTGGCGCAGGTGTTCGGCGCCGACTGTGGATCAAGGTCCATGACGAAGTCGCCCCGGTCGGTCTCGCAACGGACGCGGACCGAACCGAAGGGCAGCGCCAGGTCTCCCTGATCCGGGTGACGGATGTGGGCGCCGACGGTGGCGCGCAGGCTGGCTTCGCTGGGGATGAGTTCGGGCGCGAAGAGGTCGCCGGCCTCGGCAGCCTCGCGGGCGGCCAGACGGATATGGATCTCCGGCGCGTCGAAGCCGGTTTCCAGGACTGCGGTCAGCGGCGCGCGCAGGGTGTCGGCCGGGGTGTAGGTGCTGTCGGCCAACCAGGTCGACAGCAGGCCCAGGACACTGCGCTGTACGTCCACGCCGGACAGACCGCTAGCCGAAGCGTGGGCTCGCAGCAACGTGATCAGGTTTCGATCGGACACGTAGCCGGTCAACAGATCCGCCGCGTTGGCGGCAGCCTGGGGATCGTCGGCGAGTAACACGCGCCGCAGGGTCGACTGGATGACGTCGTCCACCAGGACCAGCGTCGAGTCGGGATGACTTTCGGCGTGGAGACGCTCTCCGGCCTCGACCAGGGCGCCGCAGGCGGTCATGCGCAGGGCCGGCGGCATGGCGTCGCCCACGTCACCGGACCAGACGACCACTTCGTCGGGTGTGAGTACGTGGCGGCACAGGCCGGTCCAAACGGCTTGGCGCACCAAGGGGTGCCCGTCGTTTTCGATGCGTGTCCAGACCGGGTCGTTCACCAGACCCGGTCCGCGCAGGGCGAGACAGGCCGACACGGCGGCGGCGCGCACTACCGCTTCCGGTTCGGGGCCGTCGTCCCCGGGCATCAGTTGCGCGCGGGCCGAATGCAACAGACGGATGCGCCACACGGGCAGCAGGCTTTCGCGCGCGGCGGCCGCGGCTGGCAGGGGCTTGTCGGCCACGGCGCGGGCCATGGCGTCCAGCGCCGCGCGAGCCACGTGGGTGGTCTCGTGACGCGAGCCGGCCGCCAGCAGGGCGACCAGGCGCACATGATCCGTCTCGTCGACCAGGGCTTCGCGGCCCAGGGCGCCGATAGCGTTCATCACGGCGATGGCGATGCGGTTGTCATCGCGTCGGGAAAAGCGGCCGGGGCGCTCGCCACAGTCCAGGACCGCGTCCAGCGCCGTCTCGCCGCCCATGCGAGACAGGGCGCGGCAGGCATGGACGCGAACCTGGGCGTTATCGGCGGTGGTGAAGGCGGCGACATCCACGGCGAGATCCTGCCCCGGCAGTCGCTCGGCGCAGCGCAGGACGCGCCAAAGAACATCGATCTCGGGGCGCACCAGCCCGGCGCGGATCGTGTCGGCCAGCAGGGTGGAATCGGCGTCGGCCGCGCGGTCGCGCAGGGCGTTCCAGGCCAGGGCCGCTTCACGCTCGGGACCGTGCAGGGCCGTCTCGACCAGGGCGCGACCGTCGTGGGGCAGGCGGGCCAGGGCGAAGATGGCAGCCTCGCGAACCCGGGCGCTGCCGGTGGCCAGGGCCCGGGTCAGCGGCTCTACGGCGCTCTCGTCGTCCAGGTAGCCCAGGGCCTCGGCCGCGGCGGTTTTGACCGCGTCGCTCGGGTCAGCCAGTCCCGCGATCACTTCGCGAACCACGTCGGTGCGTCCGATCCGGCCCGCGGCGCGCAAGGCGGACAGTCGCACGTGGGCGTCATCGTCGGTCAGCATGGCGATCAGCGAGTCGGTGTCGGCCAGTCGCCGGTCCTCCCAGCGGGCCAGGGACGACAGGGCGTCGTCACGGCCCTCGGGGACCAGACAGCCCGGTAGCGACAGGGCGCCGAGGGCCAGGACGAGCGTCGCGTAAACCACGATGTTGCCACGTATCCAACCGGTATCTCGCATGGGAATCACTCCTTGGTTTGGAGAGTAGCCTAGCATCACCGATCCAGGCTGTCCACGCGCAGGCTTTGACCCGTGTCGGCTTGCTTTGACCCGGGAGCAACCGGTTGTTACACTACCCGACGAAACAGTCCCCACACGAATAGAAGGCGAGGGTCATCGATGCGCACCGCCATTCTCGGCGCCACGGGACTCGTGAGCCGGGTCATGCTGGAATTGCTGGAGACACGCGACTGGGTGGACGAGCCGCCCCTGTTGCTCGTGAGCGAACGTTCGGAGGGCAAGCCCCTGCCGTTCCGGGGCGAGGATCTGGCCTGTGTGCACTCGGCCGACACGCCCATAGACGGCGTCGAATTGGCCCTGTTCAGCGCCGGCGCCGTGGCCAGTCTCGACCAGGCCGCGCGGTTCACCGCGGCCGGCGCCTGGGTTGTCGACAATTCGACGGCCTTTCGCATGGATGACACCGTGCCCCTGGTCGTCCCCGAGATCAACGCGACGACCCTGCCGGACAACCCCCAGGTCATCGCCAATCCCAACTGTTCGACCATCCAGGTGGCCATGGCCTTGGCGCCCCTGCACGAGGCCTTCGGCCTGAAGGCCTGCCACGTCACCACGCTGCAGTCCGTTTCCGGGGCCGGCGGGATCGCCCGCAGCGCGCTCGAAGAGCAGTTGCGTTTGTGCCTGCCCCGTCTGCACGGCACGACTGGTCCGAGCCAGGAGGAAGACGTAACCGGCGGTGTTTATCCGCGTCAGATCGCCTTCAACGCCATTCCCGAGATCGGCGCGCCGATGGATGACGGCTCTTTCGCCGAGGAGGCCAAGGTCGTCGACGAGATGCGTAAGATCTTCGCTCTGCCCGAGCTGGCGGTGAGCTGCATCGCCACCCGGGTCCCCGTCTGGAACGCGCACTCGACGGCCATCCGCGCCGTCTTCGCGAAGCCCGTGGATCGCGATCGTGCTCTCGAAGTAATGAGCGGGTTCCCCGGCCTGCAGGTGGCCGACTCGCCCCACGGGTATCGCACCGCCCTCGGCGCCAGCGGCGAAGACGACTGCTTTGTCGGTCGCGTGCGTCTCGAGGCCGGCCGCGACGACGTGCTGCTGCTGTGGGTCGTCGCCGACAATCTGCGCAAGGGTGCTGCCCTGAACGCCGTGCAGATCGCCGATCGCCTGGTGGCGGGCGAGCCATCATGACCCGAACCGTTCGTATCGACCTGGCCTACGACGGGGCCGCGTTCCACGGCTGGCAGATTCAGCCGGGGCTGCGCACCGTGCAGGGGGAACTGGCGCGCCAGTTGTCGAGACTACTCGGCCGGGACGCGAATCCTACCGGCGCCGGCCGTACCGACACGGGTGTCCACGCCCTGGGCCAGGTGGCCCATCTGTCCGATCTGAACACCGACGAGATCGCGCGCATCGACCGCGCCCTGGCGGGCATGGTGCCCGTGGACATGGCGGTCCGGGGCGTGCGCGAGGTGTCGGCCGATTTTCACGCGCGCTTCTCGGCGCGCTGGCGCCGCTATGAATACCGCCTGGGGTTCCGCCCGGACATCTTCCGTCGCACCCTTGAATGGCAGCCGAACCGGGTGCTCGACCGCGCCGCCATGGACGCCGCCGCCGCCCTCGTGGTCGGCGAGAAGGACTTTGCCAGCTTTTGCAAGACGTCGTCGATCAAGGAGAACAACCGCTGTTGCGTGGAGTATTGCCGCTTTGCCTGGGCCGACGACTCGGCTACCCTCGACATGCGGGCCGATCGCTTCCTGCATCACATGGTCAGGATCCTGGTCGGCACCCTGGAGGAAGTGGGACGCGGACAACGCGCTCCCGAGGAAATGACCGCCATTCTGGCGACTCGCGACAGGCGAGCCGCCGGCGCCATGGCGCCGGCCCACGGGCTGTACATGGCCGAGGTGGGTTACGACCCGGCATTCGACGATCCGGCCTATACCGTTCCGGGCGATATCCCGGACCAGACTTCCGAGAAGACCCCCTGAAAGAGGAGACCCCATGAAGTTTTTCATCGATACAGCCGACCTGGACGAGATCCGTGACGCCAAGGCCATGGGTGTGCTCGACGGTGTAACGACCAACCCCAGCCTGATGGCCAAGGCCGGGCGCAAGGACACCGACGCCCTGCTCAAGGAGATCTGCGACATCGTCGAAGGACCGGTCAGCGGCGAAGTGGTGGCCCTGGATACTGCCGGCATGATCGAGGAGGGCAAGCGGCTGGCCGGGATCAGCGAGCATATCGTGGTGAAGATCCCCACCACCCTGGACGGCCTGAAAGCCACGCGCGCCCTAAGCGACGAGGGCATTCCCGTTAACGCCACGCTCTGTTTTTCCGCGAACCAGGCTTTGCTGATGGCCAAGGCGGGCGCCGCCTACATCTCACCCTTCGTGGGTCGTCTCGACGACATCAGCCAGGACGGTCTGCAGCTCATCGAGGACATCGTGGAGATCTACGAGAACTACGAGTTCGCCACAGAGGTCATCGTGGCCAGCATCCGGCATCCGGAACACGTGCGCCTGTCGGCCCTGCTGGGCGCGGACGTCGCGACCATCCCGCACAAGGTCATCAAGCAGTTGTTGGCCCATCCGCTGACGGACAAGGGCATGGACGCTTTCCTCGCCGACTGGAACAAGCTGCAAGGATAGTCGTTTAAGGGAGATGGGCCGCGTCGGGCGGCCCGTTTCCGTCGACTCCGGAGGACCCCCATGAAGACAGCTCCCATCTGGACCGGTATCGTCATCGGCGCGCTTCTCGGCCTGTTGCTGGGCGCCGCCTACATCATCGGCTGGCGTTCGGCGCCGCGGCCCCTGACCGGCGGTGGTGGAGAGCGCGATACCGTCGTCGTACGGGAAATCGTGGAAGCCGGTACGGACGAGGCCGTGAGCATGGGCCGACGCAACGCCATCGTCCGCGCCACCGAACGGATATCCCCGGCGGTGGTCAGCATCAACGCCATCCAGCACCGGACCGTCACGCGCGCCCTGGTGCCGCGCGGTTGGGAGTACTTCGAGCGGTTCTATCCGGGCATGTTTCACCGGCGGACCTTTCGCGAGGACGTGGCGAACCTGGGCTCGGGCGTGGTCGTGTCCGACGACGGTTTCATCCTGACCAACGTGCACGTGGTGGAGAACGCCGACGAACTGGTCGTCGCCCTGAACGACGGACGTCAATACGGGGCCATCGTGCTGGAGATGGTGCCCACCTGGGATCTGGCCCTGATCAAACTGCTCGACCCGCCCGCGGATCTGCCCGTGGCGCCGTTGGCCGACGGCGAGGCGGATCTGTACATCGGGGAGTGGGCCATCGCCATCGGCTCGCCGTTCGGGTATCTGCTGGCCGACACCCAACCCACGGTAACCATCGGCGTGATCAGCGCCCTCAATCGCGACATCAAGAACACCAGCAGCGAGGGGCAGACCTTCCTGGGCATGATCCAGACCGACGCGGCCATCAACCCCGGCAACAGCGGCGGTCCGCTGATCAACAGCGGGGGCGAGGTCATCGGCATCAACACCTTCATCTTCACCGAGAGCGGCGGCAGCATCGGCCTGGGCTTCGCGGTGCCCATCGCGCGTGGTCAGTGGATCATCCGCGAGGTCCGCGAGTACGGCTACTTCCGGCGGGCGTATGTGGGCTTCGGCATCGTGGAAGTCAACGAGCTCATCGCCCAGTCCCTGAACCTGCCGAGCACCGATGGTTTCGTGGTGCGCGACGTGATCAACGGGTCGCCGGCGGCCAAGGCGGGGCTGATGCCCTACGACGTTATCATCTCCATCAACGGCGTGGATCTGAACGATGCCGACACCTTCAATCGACTGGTTTACGAAGCCAAGGTGGGGACCCAGCTCGAGTACATCGCCTATCGCGAGGGCGAGCAGTTCTCGGGGACCATTGTCTTGGAGGAGGATCCGCGGCGCCGGGCACCGGTGGAATAGGCGAAATCGCGAATGGGCCTTTCCTTCACCATTTTACTGGTTTATGTTCCAATCGATCCTGACCAAGCGGACCGGATCGTCCTCCGTCACCTCTGACGGGAAGGGCTGCAAGACATTGAAAAACATGGCAATTAACTCACTCGTGCCCGAGATGCGAGGTCTATTGTGATTTCCCGCTATGAAACCCCCGAGATGAGCGCGATCTGGTCGCTCCGACGCAAGTACGAAATCTGGCAGGAAATCGAGATCCTGGTGTGCGAGGTGCGCGCCGATCGGGGAGAAATCCCCGCCGAAGCCGCGCAGACCATCCGCGCCAAGGCCGCCTTCGACGTGGACCGCGTGCTGGAGATCGAAGAGACCGTTCACCACGACGTGATCGCCTTTCTGACCAACCTGGGCGAGAACATCGGCCCCGAATCACGCTTCGTGCACGAGGGCATGACCAGCAGCGATCTGGGCGACACCGCCTTCGCCATGCAGATGAGCGAATCCGGCGCCGTGATCCGCAAGTCCCTGCTCGCACTGCTGGACGTGGTCAAGACCCGCGCCCTGGAACATCAGCACACGACCATGGTCGGCCGCAGCCACGGCATCCACGCCGAGCCGACCACCTTCGGCCTGAAACTGCTCGTCTACTGGGCCGCCCTGCGACGCGGTCTGCGCCGGCTCGATGCCGCCATGGAAGAGGTTACCGTCGGACAGATTTCCGGCGCGGTCGGCACCATGGTCCACCTGGATCCCGAGATCGAGGCCGAGACCATGAAGCGCCTGGGCCTCGACGTCGCGCCGGTGGCGACCCAGGTCCTGCAGCGCGATCGTCACGCCGCCTTCCTGTCGAGCCTGGCCCTGATCGGGGCGACGCTCGAGCAGATGGCCGTGGAGATCCGCAATCTCCAGCGTACCGACGTGCACGAGGTCGAGGAACCCTTCGCCAAGGGGCAGAAGGGCAGTTCGGCCATGCCCCACAAGAAGAACCCCATCGTCAGCGAGCGCGTGACCGGCATGGCGCGCGTCCTGCGCGGCTATGCCCATACGGCCATGGAGAACGTGGCCCTGTGGCACGAGCGCGACATCAGCCACAGCGGCGCCGAGCGCGTCATCTTCCCCGACGCCTGCCATCTGTTGCACTATATGCTGGGCAAGATGATCTGGCTGATCGACGGGCTTGTCGTCTACCCCGAGCGCATGCTGGAGAACATGGCGCGCGTCCGCGGCATGGTCTTTTCACAGACGGTGCTGCTGGCCCTGGTGGGTGCCGGCGTTTCCCGCGAAGAGTCCTACGCCGCGGTGCAGCGCTGCGCCATGCGCGTGTGGGACGAGGACATCGATTTCGAGGCGAGCCTCCGGGCCGACGAGTGGGTGATGAACACCCTCGGCGAGGACGGGCTGGCCCGGTGCTTCGACTTCGCCCATCACCAACGTAATCTGGACCGCATCTTCGCGCGCACTCTCGCGCAGGAGACGACATGACCCACGATCCTTCCTTTGACACCCTGGACGCCGCGGCCCTGGGTGACGACGCCCTTCGCGCCACGCTCAAGACCCACGCCCTGACCCTGTCGCCCACCGAGGCGCGCCGGGTCCAGGACCTCCTCGCACGCCCGCCGACGCTGACCGAGCTCACCCTCTTCGACACCATGTGGAGCGAGCACTGCTCGTACAAGAGCAGTCGACCCACATTAAAAGAGTTCCTGCCGACGACCGGCAGCAATGTGATCGTCGGACCGGTGGAGGACGCGGGCATCGTGGATTTCGGAACGGTCGACGGCGTGCGCTATGGCGTGATCATCGCTCACGAGAGCCACAACCATCCCAGTCAGGTCATGCCCGTCGAGGGCGCGGCCACGGGCATCGGCGGCATCGTGCGCGACGTGTACTGCATGGGCGGCGAGGTCATCGGCACGCTCGACCCCCTGCGCTTCGGCTGGCCCCACGGGGACGGCGCCGCGCACAGCCTGGACATCGCGCGTCAGGTCGTGACCGGCATCTGGGAATACGGCAACGCCCTGGGCGTGCCCTGCCTGGGCGGCGACGCCTACTTCCATCCCAGCTTCGACGACAACTGCCTGGTCAACGTGGTGGCCATGGGCCTGGTGCCCGCCGACCACATCACCCACTCGGCGGTGCCGCCGGAGGCCAAGGACGAACCCTACGACCTGGTGCTCGTGGGCAAGCCCACCGACTGGAGCGGCATGGGCGGCGCGGCGTTCGCGTCGGCCACACTCGACGCCGAAGCCGCCACCGAGAACAAGGGCAGCGTGCAGGTGCCCGATCCCTTCCTCAAGCGTGTGCTGACCGTGGCCAACCGCGAGGTGCTGCGCTTGGCCCGCGAAGCCGGCTTGGTGGTGGGGTTCAAGGACCTGGGCGCCGGCGGCGTGAGTTGCGTCACCAGCGAACTGGCCGACGCCGGCGGCTTCGGCTGCGATGTCGACCTGGCACAAGTGCACACGGCCGACGACGACGTGCCCGCGCGTGTCGTGGCCTGCTCCGAAACCCAGGAGCGCTACTGCCTGGCCGTGCCGGCCCGTTTCACCGACGAGGTCCTGCGCGTCTACAACGAGGAATTCGCCCTGCCGACCCTTTACGAAGGCGCCTGCGCCAGCAAGATCGGGGTCGTCACCACCGATGGTGTCTATCGCCTGCGCCACGGCGACCGCATCCTGAGCGAATCGCCTGTCGAGACCGTGACCTGCGGCGTGAGCTACACCCGCGAGGAAGCGCCCGCGCCCGCGCCCGTTGCCGAAGGACCCAAGGCCGACGAAGGCCCGGCGACCGAAATCGCCGACGAGTGGACACGCCTCATGGGGCACGTGAACGTGGCCTCGCGCGAGCATCTCTATCGCCATTACGATCCGGAAGTGCGGGGCTGTACCGTGTTGCGTCCCGGCGAGGCCGACGCGGGCGTTGTGGCCCCCGTTCCCGGCAGCGATCTGGGGGTGGCCCTGAGTGCCGACGGCAATCCGCTCTTCGGCCTGGCCGATTCCTACCAGGCCGGCGCGCGCGCGGTGGTCGAAGCGGCGCGCAACGTGGCCTGTGTGGGAGGACGCCCCGCCTGCGTGACCGACTGCCTCAACTTCGGTAATCCCGAGGTGCCCGAGGTCTTCCGCCAGTTCCGCGAGGCCGTGCGTGGCGTGGGCGACGCCTGTCGCGCCGTCACCCTGCACGCCAAGGGCGGCGAACCCCTGCCGGTCGTGTCCGGGAACGTATCCTTCTACAATCAGAGCGCCGCCGGCAACTCGGTGGCGCCGTCGCCGATCGTGGCCTGCGTGGGCAACGTGGCGGACGTGTCACACTGCCGCAGCCTGCATTTCAAGACTCCGGGCGATCGTCTCTACCTCGTCGGCCTGCCCGACGACGGCATGGGCGCGTCTTTGGCGCGTTCGGCGGACGTGGCGGTGGGCAACGAGCGTTTGCCGGGCCTGGACCTGGACGAAGCCCGCGCCGGAATCGACGCGGTCTGTACCCTGGTGGAGACCGGGTTGGTCAAGGCCGCCCACGACGTGAGCGACGGTGGCCTGGCCGTCTGCCTGGCCGAAATGGCCCTGGGCCTGGCGGACCAAAAAATCCTGGGCGCCGATCTGGCCATCCCCACCGCATGCGCGGCCCTGACGCCGCGTGAATTCCTATACAACGAGCGCGGGGGGTTCGTGATCGAGGTCGCCGACACCGACCATGATCGCGTCGAGAGCGTGCTGTCGGACAAGAGCGTGCGCTGGGGCCTGCTGGGCCGGGTGAGTGAAACCCCGAGCCTGACACTGAGAGACCTGTCCGGCGAGATCGTTTGTGACACGGCTCTGGACGAACTGGCCCTGTCCTGGAGCGAGGGCTTGACCCGCCTGATGGCCACCAGTGATCTGCCCGATCCCGCCGATCGCCGTCCTCCCATCATGGATGTGGCCGATGAAGCGCCTTACCGCGTTACGCCATTGAGCGGCGCGGGACCGCGCGTGGCCGTGCTGCAGATGCCGGGCCTGAACTGCGAGGACGAATCGGCCCGCGCAGTGGCGGCCGCCGGCGCCACACCGGAGATCTTCCGCTGGACCCGGTCGGCCGCGGATCTCGCCGACTTCGACGGGTTCCTCGTGCCGGGCGGTTTTTCCTATCAGGACCGCGTGCGCGCGGGTGCCGTGGCGGCCAAGGATCCCTTGATCGAGGCGCTACTGGGCACCGCCGGGCTGGGCAAGCCCATTCTGGGTATCTGCAACGGCTGCCAGGTGCTGGTGGAAGCCGGGCTGGTCCCCGGTCGTACACCGGGACGCCTGGAAGTGGCCCTGGCGCCCAATCGCCACCCCGGACGGCGTGGCTACTACTCGCGTTGGGTGGTACTCGAGAAGGTCCCCGGCACGAATTGCCGTTTCCTGGAAGGGCTGCCGACGACCTTGCCGGTGCCCATCGCCCACGCCGAGGGCCGCTTCACCCATGCCGATCCGGCAGAATTCGCGACCTTCGCGGACGAAGGCCTGCTGGCCTATCGTTATGCGGGCGCGGACGATAGCGGTAGCGGGCCCGGCAATCCCAACGGTTCGCTGCTGGCGACGGCGGCCCTGACCAATCCGGCCGGCAATGTCCTGGCCATGATGCCCCATCCCGAACGCGCGGCCTGGCTCTTCCAGGTTCCGGAGGATCTGAACCATTTTTGGGGTGTCCGACGCCGCGAATCGGTCGGCGACGGCGCCGCCCTGCGTGGTGACGGTCCGGGCATGTCCTTGTTGCGCAGGCTTGTGGAACTCTGCTGACGGCAGGACCTTGCCGGGAGATCAGTCCGGCTCGGGACTTGCCTTCCTGGAGGCGAAGGATGATCATTCAGGTTACCTTGATGACCTGCCACAAGGGCGTGGACCTGCACGCCGAGACCGCCGAGCGCGTCATGCGTCTCCGGTTGGCTGGCGGCGAGGCCCTCGCGGGCCTTTTTCGTGCGGAGTTTCACACGTTCTGGCAGGACGAAGACGATACGGCGCCGGAATCTGTGGCGCGCCTGTTGGGTGTCGGACGTTTCTTCAACCCCAACAAGCATCACCACGCCCATTTCAGGCGTGAGTCGGCCGGCGAGGCCTGGTACACCGCGAATCCGCGGGGAGGCTCGCTGCCATCCGATTGGCCCGGTGAACTCGTCGCGACGGATCTTCCCGTCGGCGACGGCGGCCCATATCATCGTCTGTTGGGCGGCACGCCCGCGCTGGGCGCCGCAGTGATGGATGTCTGCGCCTTCCCCCTGGGGGAGAGCGGACCACTGCTTTCGGGAGTCGTCTGGCGTCTGGTCTTCGTTCCCGGTACGTCGGATCCGGCCGCTCTGGCCGCTCGACTCACCGAGGCGCGGGGTGCCAAGGACGGGCTGCTCGTCAACCCGCACATGCAGGGATGGCTCATCGCCCAGCCTGAGTGTTTTGTCGAACCTAGAACGGCGGGTTAGGCTGATCACGAGTGGACAAATGCAAGGCGCGCGAGCGCAGGACTAGCCGTAGCTAATTCAAGCGAGTGTAACGCGGCAGATGGCCTCTTGTGGGCTGCCTAACCCGCCGTTCTAGGTTTGACAAAGCACTACGACCGCAGGAGGCGGCATGGCTCTGGAAGGACATCACTGGCGCGACGAATGCGGTGTGGTCGGCATCGCCGGCTGCAGCGGCGCCGGCGAGATGGCCGCCCTGGCGCTTCATGCCCTCCAGCATCGCGGCCAGGAGAGCGCCGGCGTATCCGTTTCCGACATGCATACCCTATCCACCCACCGCCGCATGGGCCTGGTGGCCGATGTCTTCACCGAGGACGTGGTCAAGACCCTCGACGGCACTTTCAGCATGGGGCACGTACGCTATTCCACGACCGGGACGTCCCGTGTGGAGAACGCGCAGCCCATGCAGGTCACCTGTCACCGCGGCGCTGTTTCGGTGGCTCACAACGGCAACCTCGTCAATGCCCACGTTCTACGCCGGGAGATGGAAGAGCAAGGCTCCATCTTCGGCACGACAAGCGACACCGAGGTCTTTCTGCATCTGATAGCCCGCAGTCACGCCGCGACCTTCGAGGACGCCGTGACCGAAGCCCTCAAGCAGGTGGAAGGCGCCTACAGCCTGCTGGTTCTGACGCGAGACAAGCTGATCGCCGTGCGCGATCCCCAGGGGTTCCGTCCCCTGTGCCTGGGACGATTCAAGGACAGTTACACGGTCGCCTCGGAGAGCTGCGCTTTCGACATCATGGGCGGCACCTATCTACGGGACGTTGAGCCGGGCGAGATGGCCATCCTGGACGGGAGTGGCCTTGTCAGTCGGCGCATCGCACCCCGGGAACGCATATCCCAGTGCGTTTTCGAGCATATTTACTTCTCGCGACCCGACAGTACCGTCTTCGGTGAAAGTGTCGACGAGATCCGCCGCCGCTGCGGCGCGATCCTGGGCCAGGAGAGCCCGGTCGACGCCGATTTCGTCTGTTCGGTACCCGATTCGAGCAACACGGCGACCCTCGGTTATGCCCACGAGACGGGCCTGCCGTTCGAGCTCGGACTGATCCGGAACCACTATGTCGGCCGTACCTTCATATCGCCAGCCCAGAAGGTTCGGGACATGTCGGTTCGCATCAAGTTCAATCCCGTCCAACGCATCATGGCAGGCAAGCGTGTCGTCTTGATCGACGATTCCATCGTGCGCGGCACGACCATGCGCAAACTAGTGAAGCTGGTCCGCAACACCGGCGCGACCGAAGTGCATCTGCGCATCGCGTCGCCACCCATCACGCACCCCTGCTACTACGGAATAGACACGCCCGTTCGCAACGAGCTGATCGCGTCGAGCCACTCGGTCGACGAGATCGCCACCTATCTGCGTGTCGATTCCATCGCATATCTGTCTACCGAAGGTTTGCTGCGGGCGACCGGAAACTCCGAGCTCTACTGCTCGGCCTGTTTCACCGGCGACTACCCCGTGCCCTTCGAGTCGGACATCACCAAGGAGATACTGGACCGGAGCCTCGATATCCCGGAAGTGGGCACTCCGGGAGGGCACTGAAGCCCGGTCCAGATCGGAATAGAGGCCTAGTGCAGGCACCCGCTCCGGGCGGCGCCCGCCGACCCGATTCGCGGTACGACGATCCGACGCAGCTCGACTCCGTGCTGCGGCGTCGTCTGTTGCCCCTGGTCGCCAAGCCCGGCCGCTATCTCGGCGGCGAGCTCGGCGCCGTACGCGTGCCGTGGCGCGAGGACCGGGCCAATGTCCTGCTCGCCTTTCCCGACGCCTACGAAGTGGGTATTTCCAACAACGGAATGCGCATCCTCTATACGGCGTTGAACGACGCTCCCGACACCTTTGCCGACCTGACCTTCGCTCCCTGGCTCGACATGGAAAAGCGCATGCGGGACGAGAAAGTCCCTCTCTTTGCGCTGGAGTCGAAAATCCCAGCCCGACGCTTCGATGTGTTCGGTTTTTCACTGGGTTACGAACTCTGCTATACGAACGTCCTGAACATGATCGACCTGGCGGGTATTCCCCTGCAGGCCGCCGATCGCGGCGAGGACGATCCCCTGGTCATTGCCGGCGGCCATTGCGCCGCCAACCCGACCGTACTGGGGCAGTTCGTGGATGTGTTCTGCATCGGCGACGGGGAAGACCTGGTCGTGGATGTCGCCCGCGCGGTTCGCGAGGGCAAGGCCGCGGGCGAATCCCGGGCGGAGCGATTGGCGCGAGTTCGCCGCATTCCCGGTACCTGGTGGGCCGGTCAAACCGATCGTACCGAGGCCCGAGTCGTGGCGGACCTGAACACCCATCGACCGCCGGCCACCCTGGTGCCCGTCATCGAACCCGTCCACGATCGACTGAGCCTGGAAGTCATGCGCGGCTGCACGCGGGGGTGCCGCTTCTGCCAGGCGGGCATGATCACCCGGCCGGTACGCGAGCGTGACGTGGACAAGGTCGTGTTCGCCGCCGTCGGAAGTACACGTGAACTGGGCTGGGACGAGATCTCGTTGTTGTCCCTGTCGACCTGCGATTACAGCGGTCTGGGCGAGGCCATGACCGGCATCATGGCGGGGCTCAAAGGCACGCGCACCAATCTCGAACTGCCCAGCCTGCGCGTGGACGCCCTGGACGAAGCGGTCTACGACCTGATCCGGGGCGAGAAGCCGGGGTCCTTCACCTTCGCGCCTGAAGCCGGCAGCCAGCGCCTGCGCGACGTGATCAACAAGGGCGTGACCGAGCAGGACGTGCTGGACAGCGTGACGCGGGCTTTCGACGCCGGCGCCAAGCGCATCAAGCTCTACTTCATGATCGGTCTGCCGACCGAGACCGACGCGGACCTCGACGCCGCCGTGGCCCTGATCGCCAAGTGCGTCGCCATTGCGCCCCGCGGCGGATCTCAGCTCACGGTTTCGGTTTCGCCGTTCTCGCCCAAGGCGCACACGCCCTTCCAGTGGGCCGGCCAGATCTCGCGCGAGGAGATCACCCGTCGCAACTACAAGCTGAAAGACGCCCTGCGACGCTACAAGGTGAAGGTGAGCCTGCGCGACCCCGATGTCTCCATGCTGGAAGGCCTGTTGGGGCTGGGCGATGCGCGTCTCGGCCCCGTGGTCGAGACCGCCTGGCGCGCCGGCGCCCGTTTCGATGGTTGGGACGAAGTTTTCGACATCCGTTTGTGGGAGGACGCCCTCGCTGCCGGCGGGATAGCGCAGGACCAATACCTCGAACCCCGCGACCCCGAGGCCCCCCTGCCCTGGGACGGCGTCTTCGCTCAGGTTGACCCGGATTTCCTGCGTCAGGACTGGGCCGCCGCCCAGCGTGTCGAAACTCTCGAAGACTGTCGCAGCGAAGGACTCTGCACCCAGTGCGAAGCCTGTGAAGACGACCTGGATCACGTTTTCGCACTGCCGGCGAGCGGTCCCGTGACCAAAACGGCAGTCATCACCGTGCCGGACTTCGATCCCCGCAACGCGGATTCGAAAAACCCTGATCGTGAACGCGTCTGTTGGAAAAAGTGGCGCGACCGCTCACCCGGCAAGTGCTGGCACCGCGTGGTCTATGCAAAAACGGGTGACGCCGCTTTCTGGGGACACCTTGATTTTCAGCGGCAACTGCGCCTCGTCCTGCGTCGCGCGGGTCTGCCGATCGCCTCTAGCCAGGGCTTTAATCCCCACCCGTTGATCAAGTTCGGGCCGCCGTTGCCTCTCGGCGTCGAGGGGGACGGGGAGATGCTCGACGTGGCGTTCACCCGGCATGTTCCGGAGTGGGTTGATATTCTCAACGGACATTTGCCCGCGGGTGTGCGCATACTGCGCAGCGTCGAGGTGGGTCCCATCCTGCCCGGCGCCATAGACAAGGACGTGGATCGATACGATTATTCGGCCGTCCTGCCGCCACCTGCCGAGGGTGGCCCGGACATCGCGGTGCTGCAAGGCCTCATCGCGACGTTTCTGAGCGAGTCGTCACGCATCTATCTGCGCCGACGGCCCAAGGGAGATCTTGAAGTGGACGTGCGACCCCTGCTCTGCGGGGATCGCCTATCGGTATCCGAGACCCCGTGCCCCGAGACGGGCGGCGCGGTCCTGGACTTCTCGTTGCGACGGCGACCCGGCGAGGCCGGGCTGCCTGCCTATGACTTTCTCGCCGTTCTTTGCGGCGACCGACTGCCCGAGCCGCGCCTGGCGCGCGTACGGCGCACAGCCCTGCTGGCGCGCCGAAACGATGACGGGTGGATGTCGCCCCTGGCGAGAATCAGTGAATTGAACCTGCGGTTGTGGCTGCGCACACACATGTCGGCCTGACCGCTCAGAAGGGACTCGTTGCGAAATGCGCAAGGAAATCATCATAAACTCGGATCCCCATGAGATCCGTATCGGGATTCTCGAAGACGGCGACCTCGTCGAGCTGCTCATTGAGCGGGCCGACGCCAAGCGAATCGTCGGCAACCTGTACCGGGGCGTCGTTACCTCGGTCAAGCCGGGGCTCCAGGCCGCATTCGTGGACATCGGTCTCGAGCGCGCCGGCTTCCTGCACGCCTCGGATCTGGTGCACGCCGAACCCGACTCGGCCGAGGAGGTCGATGGACCCGGCCCGACCAGACGGGGAGGTCGCGGACGCTCGTACCGGAACGTGCCGAACATCGGTGACACGCTGCGTGTCGGCGACGAACTGCTCGTACAGGTCACCAAGGAACCCATCAGCACCAAGGGCCCCCGCCTGACCGCCGACATCAGTCTGCCCGGGCGCTTCCTGGTGCACATGCCCCAGGGCACCCATGTGGGCGTGTCACGCAAGATCGAGGACCGGCGCGAGCGGGTCCGGCTCAAGAACATCCTGCAGGAGGCGCGGCCCGACACGGGCGCCTTCATAATTCGTACGGCGGCCGCAGGCGCCGACGAGAAGGCCGTCCGCAACGACGTGAAGTACCTGTCGAACGTGTGGAAGGAGATCGCGCAGAGTGAGAAGGAGGCCGGCGAGGCGCCCTGCCTGGTTCACGAGGACGTGGGCATGGTGGTCGGCCTGATCCGCGACATCTTCAA
The DNA here is from genome assembly GCA_964476155.1 of uncultured Fibrobacteraceae bacterium. Taxonomy (GTDB): domain Bacteria; phylum Krumholzibacteriota; class Krumholzibacteriia; order LZORAL124-64-63; family LZORAL124-64-63; genus JAHIYU01. Next base: position 101,735 of record CAYYYS010000003.1, on the reverse strand, counting down.
GGATGACGTGGAATGCCTGATCATCGACGACAAGGACGACTTCAAGCGCCTGCAGAAGTACGTGCAGATCTTCGCGCCGGACCTCAAGAACCGGATAAAGCCCTACAAGGACGCGCAGGCCATCTTCGAGAAATACGGCATCGAGCAGGAGATCCGTAAGAGTACGGAGCCGCGGGTCTGGCTCAAGAAGGGTGGCTACATCATCATCGAACAGACCGAGGCGCTGGTCTCGGTGGACGTGAACACCGGTCGTTTTACCGGCCGTCGCAGCCAGGAAGAAACCATCGTCGAGACCAACATGCTGGCCGCTCGCGAGGTGGCGCGTCAGCTGCGTCTGCGCGATATCGGCGGCATCATCGTCATCGATTTCATCGACATGGAGCATGAGGGCAACAAGCGGCGCGTCCAGAACGAGCTGCGCGGCGTGCTGCGTCGCGACCGCGCGCGGACCAAGATCTTTCCGGTCAGCAACCTGGGGCTGATCGAGATGAGTCGCCAGCGGGTGCGGCCTTCGCTGACGAGCTTTCTCAGCGACGACTGCCCCTACTGCAAAGGCGGCGGCAAGGTACTGAGTCTCGCCACGCTCGCCAACCGCATCGAGCGCGAGGTGCACCGGGTCCACCACAAGACGCGTGAGAAGCAGATCCAGATCCAGGTCAATCCTCTGCTGGCGCTCTATCTCCTGCGCGATCGGTCCGAGCAGCTCGAGGAACTGTCGAGTGAGCACGACCTGACCATCGATATCCTGGACGATCCGTCGCGCCACCGCGAACTCTTCCAGGTCGTGTCGTTGCGTACGGACAAGGACCTCATCGCCGAAGCCGACCGCAAGAGCATGCCCCGTGGTCGGGGCAGTCGCCAGCGGGGTCGCGGCGCGCAGCCCTCGCGACAGCCCAAGCCCGCACCGCGCGGACGCGAGCAGCAGACCACCGCAGCCACGAGCTCCGGCCGTCCGCGTCGACGCGGACGCCGCGGTGGGCGCCGACGCTCTAACACGCCGCGTTCCGGTGGCGACAGCTGATACGGGATCGTAACCATGAGAGAGGGCCCCGGCATTGTCGGGGCCTTCGTTTTGTCCGGGGGTGTCGGGATCAGACGGGAGGGGTCGCATCGACCTCGCCGTGCAACTGAAGGGCGGCGGTTCGCAGGTAGTTGTCGGCCAGCGCCGTATGGTGGTCGCTGTTCGCCGGACGCAAGCGGGCGGCCAGGCGGCGCAGGCCGCCCTTGAATCCGTACTCCAGGAACTGGGCGGCGCGGAAGAGGGGGACCCAGTGCTCGCCCCGGTGCTTCGCCACGAACAGACGATAGCTCTTCTGGAACTGGGCCAGGGTGAAATCGTGGGCGCGGGCGGCGGCGCGGCCTTCGAGGTGTGCGACCCGGGCGCCCGGTTCCAGGTAGACGGTGTAGCCGCCGGCGGCCGCGCGCATACACCAGTCGGTCTCCTCGAAGTACATGAAGAAGCGCTCGTCCAGGGGACCCACCGCATCGAGGGCCGCGCGCGTGGTCATCAGACAGGCGCCCACCACATAGTCGACTCGATAGGGGGAGGAGGCGTCGACAGGTATGCGGGCCGTGGTCGTGTCGCGCAGGCCGGCGGGCAGCCAGCGGCGTCCCGGATCGATGAGCGACAGCAGGTGATAGCGCAGGCGTGGCGCGGTTCCCCAGGACAGGGTCGGCGTGCCGGTCGCGTCGGTCAGGATCGGGCCGACGGCGCCCGCGTCGGGCGTTGCGTCGAGAAACGCACTCAGTCGCGCCAGGGCGCCGGGTGCGCAAATCGTATCGGGATTCAGCAGCAGGATGTGACGGCCCCGGCACCGGGGCAGCGCGAGATTGTTGCCGCGGGCAAAACCGAGATTGCCGCCGGACTCGATGAGTTGGCTGTGCGGGAAGTCCTCGCGCACCATGTCCGGCGAACCGTCGGCCGAGGCGTTGTCCACCACGAAGGTCTCGGTCACGAGCGCGCCGCAGCCGGTCGGCAGCGACGCCAGACAGTCGCGCAGAAACTCGCGCGTATTCCAGCTGACGATGATGATGGACAGATCGATCATAGGCTCATTTTCGACTGGCGCGACGCAGGATGTCGCGCTCCTCGGGCGTCAGGCTGTCCAACCCCTCCCGCGAAATCTTCTCAAGGATCTGATCCACCTTGTCACGGCCGACCGATTGGCCGTTGCCGGGCTTCTGGTCGTCGACCACGCGGAAGCGCGATCCGGCCTTGCGCTTGCGGCGACTGCTCAGCAGGCCGTCGACCCAACGTTTGCCGCCCTTGAGGTAGATGAAGCCGAAGAGCAGGCCGCCCAGATGGGCCAGGTGCCCGACGCTGTCGGTCTGCCAGATGGACATGAGTTCGAAGAGGCCGATACCCAGTACGAACCACTTGACCTTGATCGGAATGATCAACCAGAGCATGACCTTGCGATCGGGGAAGAGCATGCCGTAGGCCATCAGCAGGCCGAAGCAGGCGCCCGAGGCGCCGATCAGCGGGATATTGGCCGAGGCCGATTCGATCAGCGGCATCAACAGGAAGTAGACCAGCCCGGCGCCGATACCCGCGACGAAGTAGTACTGCAAAAAGCCCCGGCGCCCCCAGAGCGAGGCGAGTTCCGAGCCGAACATCCAGAGAATGAACATATTCCAGAACAGGTGCCAGAAGTCGCCGTGCAGGAACATGTAGGAGGCGAACTGCCAGACGTGCAGCTTCATGACGGCTTTGCTGGGGACCAGACCGAAGAACTGGTCGAACCAGTGTCGAGCCCCGACTCCGTCCAGCATGAACTGGATGACGAAGACGGTGATGTTGGCGGCGAGCAGGACCTTGATGGTCTGTGCCAGCGGCGGGCCGAAGCCGCCCAGGGGCGAACGGAATCCTTGGCGCAACGGGTGGCCTCCTATAGGGGGTGGGTTGATCTCGCTACAAAACCTACATGAGATTAGCGGCGTTGGCACGTGGGAATTCACGATAACAGGGCGGGGACCGGAGTCCCCGCCCTGTCCGTATCACGCGGAACGACGTCTAGCGAAAGACGGCGTCCATGGCTCGGGCCGCAGTCGGTGTCAGCAGCGGGCCGTCGGCCTTGGCGGTGATGGGGATACCGTAGGTCGGGTCCCAGGTGATCGCCGCGATGGGGATCTGAGCCAGTTCGGTGCCCAGAGCGGCGTTGATCACGTCGATCATGCCGTTGGCCACCAGGGCGTAGCCGCGATTGTTGGGGTGAATACCGTCGAGCGAGAAGTAGGTCGTGGCCGCGGCGGTCTCCACGTCAAAAAGACCGCTACCCAGCAGCGTCACGAAGTGGGCCGCTTCGGTGTTCGGGTCCAGGCCGGCCAGCACCGCGTTGGCGTCGTAGAGATAGACGTTGTCGCGGGCCGCGACCTCGGCGTCGATGGCGGCGTTGATGTCGGTCACGGCCGTGTTGACCACGGCGACTTCAGCCGCGTCCAGGGTGTACTCCTCGGGCAGCGGCATCGCACCGCCGGCGCCGAGATAGCTCAGGGCCGGGAAGCGCACGTAGACGGCGTCCTCGACCGTGGGGATGGCCCCGCCGGCGAGCACGTCGAAGAGCGCCTTGGGTACGAAGTACGGCGCGCTTGCGATGTCAGGCACGTTACCCACGACGATCATGGGCGTGTAGCCGTGACGTTCGGCGATACCCGTGGTCAGCTGATCCAGGATGCCCTGGTACATGGGCGTGAAGGATGCCGCCGGCGTAATGTTGTCACCCAGCACCGGCGAACCGCTGGTGGCGCCGCCGAGGATGTCGTTGTTGCCGATCCAGCAGGTCATGATCTTCGGCCCCATGGCGATGGCCTGGTTGATCATGCTCACGTTCCCGAAGTCCGGGTTGCGCAGGATCAGGTCGAAGAAGCTGTTGCCCAGCGACTGGCTGGTCGATGAGTCCAGGGCGCCGGTCACATCCCAGGTTGTCGCACCGGGTACGCCGAGGTTGTTGTAGGGCAAGGGGTACAGCGCGGCAATCGCCAGGGTCGCTACCTCGGCAGCCGATGTCGCACCGGCCAGGCTGATGCCCGCGCCGTCGAAGCGCAGCACGCCGGCGATCAGGGCGGGGTCACCCGTATCGCTGATGCCGATGCCCGGGAAGGCGATGTACGGCTGGTAGAACGAGCCGGGCGCGTAGCCCATGGCCGAGGCCAGCAACTGCGGATAGCTGTTGATCTGGGCGTAGGCGGCACTCTCCGTAGTCGGATCGAAGCCGATCAGGCCGCCGTCCATGTAGCCCGCGGTCAAACTGTTGCCGATGGCCACGTAGTCCTCAAAGTACTCGGCACCCGCCAGGGTGTAGTCGAGCTCCCCCGGAGCCGGTGTGTCCAGGCTGCAGCCCGCGCCCAGGAAGGCCGTCAGGGCCACGCCGATCAGGATCTTGTTGAGCTTGGTCATGGCAGTCCTCCTTTCTAGAAGCGGTAGCTGATGCCCACACCGAAGATGTCGGCATAGGAGTCATAGGTTCCGGCCGGGTTCGGATAGGGACCCAACCCGTGCTCTTCCAACTCGTCGGGGAAGACGATCTGGCGACCGTCCGCACCCACGTTGGTGCGCTCCTCGAAGTTCACGCCCATGTAAGTACCCGTCAGCGTAACCTTGTCGCTGATCTTGTACTGCACACCGAGGCTGAAGTCGTCGCGGCTGGAGTCGGGCAGCAACGGGCTCATGGACTCGACGGGCTGCGGCGACTTGTCGCGCACATAGCCGCCCATCAGGCTCAGCTTCTCGTTGACGTCGTACTCGGCGCCGAAGCGCAGTTGCCACACGTCCTCGTAGGCTTCGGGGATGGTGCTGTTGAGCAGTTCGTTGCCGAAGTCCAGATAGATCTCGTCGAAGTGGCTCCAGCCGAAGTGCACGGCGTCGAACTCGACGCGGGCTTTCTCGGTGAGCTGGTAGGCCACCGCCAGGCTGAGCATGTGGGGCAGTTTCATCTCGGTGCTGCCGGTGTGGGTGTTGCCGCCGAGGCCGGAGATCAAATCGTCCACGTTCGCGGCGAAGCCGTCCGGAGCGATGTTCTCCAGCGTCAGCGTGCCTTCGGTGACCAGCATCGTCTTCTTGTGGTGGTACATCAGGCCGAAGGTCAACTCGTCGTTGGCCTTGATCATGGCGCCGGCCGAGGGCGTGAAGTTGAACTTGCTGTCGCCTTCGATGGTCACGTCGACCGCGTCGAACTCGGTGACTTCGCCGAGAGCTTCCGACAGCATACGCCGGTTAAGCGTGAGCGAGGTGTGGGCGATGTCCACGCCGAAGCTCAGGGCCACGTCCTCGTTCACCTTCCAGGCGATCGCCGGCGTGATGTAGACGGTGGCCAGGTCCACGTTGTAGCTCACTTGGCGACCGACCCATTCGTCGGGATCGGCCCACTTGACGCCCAGACCGAAGGGCGCGTAGAGGCCGATGCCCCAGGTCAGTTCGCCGGTGTTCTTGTAGAAGTAGGCGCCGGGAATGGGGAAGGTCTGGTCCGCGGTTTTGCCCGAGGCTGGATCGCTGATGCCGTCAGGATTGACGACTCCCGTGAACTCGGCCGTGGGAATGATCGGCATCAGGTTGATGTCCAGACCTGTACCTTCAAGGAAGGCCAGTCCGGCCGGGTTGTAGAAAATGGCCGAGCCGTCGTCGGCCGTGGCGGTAAAGGCGCCGCCGAGAGCCGTGGCCCTGGCGCCGGCCTCGTAGATGTTGAAGCCGCTGCCGTACGCGGCTCCGGCTCCGAGCAGGCATACAATGCCCGCGAGAAGGAGCAGTTTCTTGGTCCTGTCCATCGCGCCTCCTTTGGCTTGTGCTGCCGAGCGCGATGGCGCCCGGTGGTGTGGGGAGTGACACGTTCCCATGTGATTTTCAAGTTAACCGCCCGACCCTACCACAACTTTCCGGATACCTGATATCGGTTTTTCCCGGAAATTCACATGAAAAAGGCCCCCCGTGAAAAACGGGAGGCCCTTGTCATCCAATAAGATGGCGGTCAGTTCGATTCGGGTTCCCAGCTGCGGGCCCGATCGACCAGCCAGGCCGCCGTGATCAGGACCAGCATGAACGCCGATATGATGTAGACCCAGTCGGGCACCTGTGTGGAGTCGCCCTGGGCGTAGCTGTGCAGTCCGCTCAGGAAATAGTTGACGCCGAAATAGGTCATCACCACCGAGGCGATACCCGCGTAGGCGCTCGTGGCCAGGACAATGGGGCGGTTCAATTGCGGAATCCAGCGGAAGTGGATCGCCACCGCGTAGACCAGGATGGTGACCAGGCTCCAGGTCTCCTTGGGATCCCAGCCCCAGTAGCGCCCCCACGACTCGTTGGCCCACACGCCGCCCAGGAAGGTGCCGATACTCAGCAGTCCCAGGCCGGTCACCAGCACGCGGAACTGGAGGTGATCCAGCTTGATGATGGCGTCGCGGATGGTCCGGCGCCCCGGTCCCTTGAGCAGGTGGAGGATGAGGGTCAGGCCGCCCAGCAGCGAGCCGAGTCCCAGAAAACCGTAGCTGCCGGTGATCACGGTGACGTGGATGTTGAGCCAGTAGGAGGCGAGCACCGGCACCAGCGGCCCGATGGCCGGGTCGAAGGTCGACAGCATGGCCACCGACAGGATCAACGTCGTCAGCAGTGCCGAAACGGCCGCCGCCGACCCGCGCCGGTCGCGGAACTCGAAGATCGCGCCGGCGATGGCCGTGGACAGGGCGATGAAGATCAGCGATTCGTAGCCGTTGCTCAGGGGCGCTCGCGCCGAGGCGACCCAGCGCAGGACAAAGGCGTAGAGGAGGTAGCCGGTCGCACACCAATAGACCAACAGGCCAATGGCGTACAGCGGATGCCGCCACCGGTAGGGTTCGCCGTTGCGCTTACCCAGGCTCCAGAAAAACGCTACGATCAGCACCAGGAACGCCACCAGATACGGCAGCGTCACGTTGCGGAAGGGATGGTGGGCGTTGAGCCACAGCTCGGCGTCGAGCGAGGCCCCCGAAGGGAGCACCTCGGCGCCGTGGGTGGCCTGCAGGGTGCGCATGGTCTCGAGGGCCAGTCGGATACGACCGTTGTCCATGTCGCGCAGGCCCAGGGCCAGGGCGTCGGCCGCCGTGGTGATCTCCGCCGGGAGATCCGTCTCGCGGATCTCGTTGAAGTCGAGCCAGGTATTGTTCGCGTCGCCGGGAATCGGGAAAATCTTGAGCCCGCCCCCGTTGATCACGTTCCAGAAGATGTTGAAGCGCTCGTCGAACTTCAGGAGCTTGCGCTGCACCTTGGTCCGCTCGGCGTCGGGTGTCCGCAGGGCTTCGCGCACGGCGTCGCCCAGCACGTACCGGTTGCCGTCGATCAGGCGGGCGGCGCTGATCCACACGGCCTTGCCCGGCGAACCGAAATGGGCCTCGCCCTGGTCCTCGGGAATGCCGAGCAGGGCCTTCACGCCGGGATGTTTCACGTAGACCAGATCGTAGTCGTACCAGAACGAGGCATGGGTAGCCCAGCTCAGGTAGAGGTCCAGCGGCTCCCAGCCCTCGAAGGTCTCGCGCTTGGCGACCTTCATGATGATCTCGCGCGCATGGGTGTCCAGGGGCTTCATGCGTCCCCGGAAATCCTGCAGGGCCAGGTCGCGGGCCAGGTCGCGGTTGGACGGGTCCAGGTAGTTGAAGCGCGGCGCCTGGGCCTGGGTGTGGTCGTGTTCCTGGGCGCTGGCCGTCGTGGCCAGGGCGAGTATGATCAGGAAGGTTGTCGCCAGGGTCTTCGTGGTGCGGTTCATGACGTCCTCCCTGCGGATTCGCCGTGTCGGGCAGGCCAGATGAGGTCCCGGAGCAGAAGCAACAGGAAGCCCAGGGTGAGCAACCCGTAGCCGAGATAGGTGGGGATCTTGCCGGGGTCGTAGTTCACCGACAGCACCGTGCCCAGTTCGTCGGGATCGTATGACGACTGGAAGTGCTTGAACCCCCGATGACTGAGCGGATGGTTCATGTAGATGCGCGCCGGTTCGCCGTCGATGCCCAGTTCAGAGTCGATCAGGCGAACGTGGCTCTCGTAACTGGCAGGGTTGCGGCTGCCCGGATAGTTGAGCAGTTTGAAATCGTCCAGATGGATCTCGTAGGGCAGATCGATGACGATCGATCCCAGTCGCAGCACGGCTTGCCGGTCGCCGATCATGACCGTCTCGCCGCGCTTGTCGCCCTTGATGGCGATGGCTTCGGCGCGGGCGCCGGCCTGGTTCGTCACCGAGATGCGGGCGGCCGCCGGGGCGCGCTCGTCGTGGGACAGGGCCGGCAGGGTCTGCACGTGGTCGAGGGCTTCCCGCATCATGAACGCGGGGCCGCCGCCGTCGCCGCGATACTCCGTTGCGGTGTCGATCGGGAAGGCCTGGCCCGCCTCGATTGCCGACGGTTCGGCTTCATCAGCCATACCCATCGACTCCAGGGGCTGTGACGCGCGGGCAACCAGGTTGCCGGTGTCGTCCCGGCCAAAGGTCACGCCGCGTTCGAACTGGAAAAGGATATCGAGATCGGGGAAGTCCTCCTCGGCGCCGCCGTGGTTCATGGAGAACTCGGGGTGGAAGGCGAAGAGGACCTTCTCACCGACGCGGCCGTCGGGCGCGGCCACGTCCACGCGGATCATGGGGTTGCGCAACTCGCCGGAATAGTCGGTCTCGCCGCCCACCTTGAAGTCGGTCTGGAACTCGGTAATGGTGAATCGCCAGCCGGCCTGCTCGAAGGTCGCCGGCACCGCGTCGGGTACGTCGAAGCTCATCGGTTCGCCGCCGCCGCGCATGCGGAGTCGGCCCCAGGGCGAGACACCGCTCGATTCGGGCAGGGGGCCGTTTTCGTAGTGCATGGCCAAACCGCCGAAGGTGCGACGCTCGTTCTCGATCAGGAAGACGTCTTCGACGCCGTCGTCGCCGCTCAGGGTCAGGCGCAGGGCCGCCGGGCCCTCGTCGGAGGCCTGGAGGCTCTCGGCGAAACGGGGCCAGTACTCTTCGACCGCCACGTGGTAGCCGTCGAGATCCTGGTGAATGCCGGTTGCGCCTGGTCGGTATAGCCTGACCGGGAACGACTTGGTTACACCGTCGATCGTCAACTGCACATGGGGCTGGCGGGAGAACATATGATCGATCGACGCACCCTCGCGGATGGGCATGATGCCCTCGTAGCCCATATAGCGCGTGATGCCGGCGGCAACCAGGATCCAGATCACGGCTATGTGGATCACGACCGAGCCGTACTGACGCGGCTTGTAGGGAGCGCGCGCGAAGAGCACCAGGGTGAGACTGACGATCAACAGGGCCAGGAGCCCTTCGAACCAAGGGGCGTTGTAGACCATGTCGCGGGCGCCGACGGCGCCCCATTGCGACTCGATGAAGGTCGCCTTGGCGATGGCCACGGCAAAAATTACCAGCAGCACCACGCTCAGCTTCATCGAGGCCAGGACCCTGACCGGTCGAAGACGAAGAAAACCGTTCACGTTTACCGTCCATTTCATGGAGACGTTCGTTGGTCGGTCGAAGGTGGCCGGGATGATTGGGGAGCAACCCGATCACATCGGACCATAATAATCGATATATCGCGATGAACAAGACTATCGTTGTCCGCAAGCTACTTGACGAGACGCCCTCAAAAGATTATCGATAGGTATAGAATTAACCAGGGATATCAGTCTCGTACACCCGATCGGGGATGCGATGTTCAAGACGGAGACCCGCTACGCGCTACATGCCGCAACGGTGCTCGCCCGTGCCAAGGGGCTGGTGGCCAACGCCGAACTGGCCGTCAAGCTCGACATCTCCCTGCCCATGGTGGCCAAGATCCTCAACCGTCTGGTCCAGGCCGGGCTGGTGACCAGCCGTCGCGGACCGGGCGGTGGTTACACCCTGTCCCGACCGGCCGCAGAAATCCACCTACGGGAAGTCGTCGCCCCGACCGAGGGCGATTCATGGGGGAGCGGCTGTCTGATGGGACTGTCCCACTGCGACGATACGAACCCCTGCGCCCTGCACCCCGCCTGGCTCAAACTGCGCACCCGCATCCTGTCGATGCTCGACGAGCATACGGTCCGTGAGATGGCCGACGGAACGGTCGATGTGGAACTGCGTGTCGAAGGTACCCATGATTTTCCCCAAGCGTGACCTTGCCGAGCGCGTCGACCGCGCCAAGCGTAAGGCCCTCGTCTTCAAGTCCAAGCAGCGTCACCCCCTGCGCATCCGCCAAGCGGTGCAGCTCATCACGCTTGCGGTGATCGTCGTGATCGGCGTGCAGTTCGCGGACTGGGTCTCCCGGTTGGAGCGATTGGAAGCCGGCGGTGTGCGGCCCCCGGGGGTCGAGGGCTTCCTGCCCATCTCGGCCATGATCAGTCTCAAGCACTGGCTCGCCAGCGGCGACTTCTCCCTGATCCACCCCGCCGGTCTGGTGCTCTTCGGTTTGATCTGCCTGTCGGCGGTGCTGCTCAAGAAGTCATTCTGCTCGTGGCTGTGCCCTGCGGGGACGATCTCGGAATACCTGGCGCGCGCCTCTTACCGGATTTTCCGGCGGCGCCTGAAGCTGCCCGTCTGGATCGACCGTCCCCTGATGTCGCTGAAATACCTGCTGATCGGCTACCTCGTCTACGCGGTCTTCATCCAGATGAACCCGCGCGATATCGCGCTCTTCCTGGAATCGCCGTACAACAGGATCGCCGACATCAAGATGCTCTATTTTTTTACCCGCATGTCGTCGCTGACCGCCCAGGTGCTGGCCGTGCTGGTCGGCCTGTCGTTCGTGGCTCCCTATTTCTGGTGTCGGTATCTATGTCCCTATGGCGCCCTGCTGGGCCTGCTCTCGGCGCTTTCGCCCCTGAAGATCGTACGCCGCGCCCCCGACTGTACCGATTGCGGTCGTTGTGCCGCGGTGTGTCCCGCCTATCTGGATGTGGATCGCAGGACCCGCGTGGACGACCCCGAGTGTACGGGTTGTCTGGAGTGTGTCACCCAGTGTCCCGCTCCCGAAGCGCTGGAAGTGCGGTCGACCTTGGGCTGGCGCGGCAAGGTGCGCCCAATGGTCTTCGCGGCCGGCGTGGTCCTGGTCTTTTTCGGGGGGATCGGCGTCGCCAAACTGGCAGGGGCCTGGCACACGAGTATCTCACGGGATGAATTCCAATGGCGCGTGCAGGAGTTGGACGACCCCAAGTATCATCACGCCCGTGGTCAGGTCCCCGAATATGATTCGGACGACTGAGCCCCGTCAGCCCCACGTGAGGCCGACGAGAGGCTACGCCGTGTACCGGATGAATTCTTCAGCAGCCTGCTACTCTTGCGGCTTCTGTAATATCTTGCGAATTCGTCTGAGCGTTACCGTGACCACGAAGAGCAGCAGGATTCCCGAGATTTCCATCAATCGTCCGGGTGAATAGTTCATGAAGGCCAGGGTCTGGCCGTTCATGTTGGCCGTCTTCTCCACTACCGCCAGTACGAAGACCAGCAAAGCTACGATAAAGAGTGTGCGGCTGAAGGCGCTCAACAGGGTTTCGAACCTCATGACCCACCTCCGACTCTCAACAGGTCCGTGGTCGCTTCGCTGCGCGGAACGGTTCGCACCTTCTCCAGCTTGATCTTCCAGGAATCACGGGCCAAGGGGACGTGGGTGATCGAGCCCGTCTCGGCATTGCTGAACCACAGTTCGTAGTAGCGGGAATCCTTGTACTTGGTCACCGAAACCAACTGGCCCCACTCGGCGGGGATGTCGGTGAAGTCGACCAGTCCATCGGATTCTTCGTATTGAGGGGTGCAGGATGTACAGGCCAGGAGGACTAGGATCAGCAGCAGGAGGATTCGCAGCATGTCCGCTCCTTTCGGGTAGGGGCGTCGTGTGAATCATCATGATAGCCGATTGTCGGGTGGGGGTAAACTGGAATCGGGGGGATCGGGGGGATTCAGTCTGAGGCCATTTCGGCTGTGCAGAGTGGTCTCATGTTACAGGATATATGCGGATACACTTCTGACGCAGATCGAAGGCCTGGGAGGCAAGCTATGACCAGACATCCACCGGCCGTGGCTTTCGTCGCTCGTTCGGGTACGGGCAAGACGACCCTGTTGGAAAAGGTCATCGCATCGGGGACCAGGATTGCCGTAGTGACCCGGGCTAGGCCCGAGCACTCTCTGGACAGTATCCTGTCCTTGTGGTTTAATGCGATGGATCTCGTTTTGGTTGAGGGCGACAAGACCAGCGCGCTACCAAAACTGGAAGTGTACAGGGCGTCTCTGGAGTCGCAGCATACAACACAAGACTGTGTTTTCCCAGCCCGGCTACCTAAATCCCCTGATCGGGACACGGCGAAGGGCCGCTACGGTCACGCGGGAAACGGCGTGATCAGCTCCCGTACTTGGAAGGAAAACATGCCCCTCCCGCACACCGGGCCTCCTGGTGCTTCAGCGTCGGCTGGATCTGCTCTTATCGAACCACTTCGCGATCCCCAGGGCCGCCAGCTCGACTATCTGCGCCTGTCGGTCACCGATCGCTGCAATCTGCGGTGTCGGTACTGCATGCCCACTGACGGTATTCCGCTTGTGAGTCACCGCGATGTGCTGTCCTTCGAGGAATTGTATCGCTTGACCGCCCTGTTCGCAGGGGTGGGGATACGTAAGATTCGCCTGACCGGCGGTGAACCCCTGGTTCGCAAAGGCGTGCTTCGCTTCATGGCCCGTTTGGCGGAGCTGCCCTCACGACCCGAGATCCTGCTCACCACCAACGGCGTCTTGCTTGCTGACCGCCTCGCCGACCTCCCCGCGGCGGGTGTCCGCCGCGTTAATCTCAGCCTCGACTCCCTGGATCGCGACACCTATCGGCACGTCACGCGCCGCGACGAATTGCCGCGGGTTCGCCCCCTGCTGGACCTGATCCCCGCGGCGGGGCTGGCTCTCAAGATCAACGTCGTGGTGATCCCCGGCGTCAACGACGACGAACTCCCGGCCTTCGTCGAATTGACTCGCGAGCGGGACGTTACCGTACGCTTCATCGAGCCCATGCCTTTCGTCGGGTCGGGTGAGAGGCTCGCTCGGGGCATAACGGGGGACGAGATCATCGAGCGTCTGCGCGTCCGCTTCGAGTTGCAAGAGAGCCCGAACGCGGCGGCCGACGTCGACGACCTGTACACGATACCCGGACACCGGGGCCGGGTCGGCGTCATCAGGGGGCACAGCCGCACGTTCTGCGCGGGGTGCAGCCGACTACGCCTGGACGCGAGGGGACGGCTGCGGACCTGTCTCTACGGAGCCACCGGAGCCGATCTGGGTCGTCTGCAGCGCGAGGGCGCCCGAGACGATCTGCTCGAACAGGCCATTCGGACGTCGGTCGCCAATCGACTTCTGGATGGTCGGGCCGCGGAACGGGAACGGACCGACCGGACCTTCGACAGCATGGCGCAGATCGGCGGATGACGTGAAGCTCGTCGCTGCGCAGCGATCGAACTGGAGTTGGTGGGGTGAAATGAGACTCGTCAACGGGGTTTGCACCCTGTCCCTTGTCACGTTGATTACAGGGGCCATCGCCTTCATGACCAGAAACCTGGCGAGAGCCTTGGCGGCGGGATGGATATTCGCGCGACGGATGTCCCGGATACGTTCATCGACGGCTCATGCTTGAGAGGATGGACAGGACCAATGGCGCGTTTGGAAGCGATCTGTATCAGCGAGGAAAAGGGCACAACCAAGGTGTCCGTGCCGACGGCGGTCATGCGGACCGAACACGGTATCGAAGGCGACGCTCACGCCGGCCCCTGGCATCGCCAGGTCTCGGTGCTGGCCTTGGAGAGCATCGAGCGCATGCGCGCCCTCTACAGTGAAATCGAGGATGGCGCCTTCGCCGAGAACCTGATCACCAGCGGTATCGACTGGCGCGAGACGACCATCGGTGATCGCGTGCGCATCGGTGCCGAGATCCTGATGGAGGTCACCCAGATCGGCAAGGAATGCCATCACGGGTGTGTCATCCGCGAGAAGACCGGTGATTGCATCATGCCGCGGGAAGGCATTTTTTGCCAGGTGCTCCAGGGCGGGGACCTGAAGCCCGGTGACGAAGTCGTTCGTCTGACCGTCGCGAGCGCGGAGGCCTGAGCGGTGGACGGGAGGCCGTCAGCCGAGAGTGTCGGTGCCGTGGTGCTGGCCGGCGGTCGGTCGCGACGCATCGGCGCCGTCGACAGTATCGGGTTTCGAACCTTAACCGAAACCGACCTGCGCGAGGTCGATCCTCGCGGATCGAGTTTTCTCAACGTCAATACGCCGCAGGATCTGGCGGATCTGGAGTCCGCCGTCAGCGACCGACCCGAAACGGAGAAACCACAGTGATCAACGTCAATCGCAAGGGACCCAGCCTGCGCACGGCCACGGCGTGCTCCGTCCTGCACCTCGCGCCCGAAACCATGGCCATCATCGAAGCCGGCGGCGTACCCAAGGGCAATCCCCTGGAGGTCGCCAAGGTGGCCACGGTCCAGGCGGTCAAGAACACGCCGCAGATCATTCCCTATTGCCATCCTATTCGTATCGATGGCGTAGAGGTGACGTTCGAGACGGGTGACGGGACCATCGTTGCCGAGGTGACGGTCACGGGTATCGATCGCACCGGAGTGGAGGTCGAGGCCATGACCGGGGCGTCCGTGGCGACCCTTACCCTCTACGACATGCTGAAGATGCTCGACGCCGACATGCACATCGGCGAGACCCGGCTGCTGCGCAAGCGGGGCGGCAAGAGCGATTTCCACAAGTTCGACGCGACGGTGCTGCGGGCGGCGGTGCTGGTGCTGTCCGACTCCATCGCCGCGGGGAAGAAGAAGGACCTGTCCGGTCTGATGATCCGCGAGCGTCTCGAGGACGAGGGTTTCCAGGTGGCCGATTATGCGATCGTCTCGGACGAGCCGGCGGGCATCGAGACGCAGCTGTGCCGCTATGCCGATGAGGATCGCCTGGATCTCGTCATCACGACCGGCGGCACGGGCTTCGGCCCGCGCGACAATGTGCCCGAAGTCATGTCCAAGGTGATCGAACGCGAAGCCCCCGGTATCCCCGAAGCGGCGCGGGCCCACGGACAGGCCCGCACACCGTTATCGATGCTGTCCCGGGCCCGCGCCGGTATTCGCGGCCATACGCTCATCGTGAATCTGCCGGGATCACGCGGCGGTGTGAGCGATTCCCTGGACGCGCTCTTTCCGGGGCTTCCCCACGCCTTCAAGATGCTGTGGGGCGGTGGGCACGAGGACGATGCCCGTCCCGAGGTGACCCGATGATAGACTACGCGGATGCCATCAACACGACCCTGGACGCGGTGCGTCCCCTGCCGGCGGAGTCGGTTCCGCTCGCGGAGTCGGACCGGCGTGTCCTGACCCGCGACGTGCGAACGCGGGTCGATCTGCCTCGCTTCGACCAGTCGGCCATGGACGGTTACGCCGTTCTTCTGCCCGACACCTCACACGCGTCGCGCCGGCCCGTCGAGTTGCGTCTGACCGGCGAAATGCCGGCCGGCTGCACACGCCGATTGCCTTTGCGATCCGGTTGTGCCGTGAAGGTTTTTACGGGCTCGATGATCCCTCGCGATACCGACGCCGTCGTCATGAAGGAATACACCACGGAGCATGACGACACGGTGGTCGTCAGCCGGACTCCCGCGACCGGCGAGCACATCCGGCTTCGCGGTGAGGAATTGCGTCGGGGGAGTCCGCTCGTGGCGGCGGGGACGATCGTCACGCCGCCGGTCGTGGGCCTGCTGGCCGCCAACGGCATCGGTACGTTGAGCGCACATCGCCGGCCGGACGTGGCCCTGGTCACGCTCGGCGACGAACTCGCGGCGCCGGGGACTCCGCTCAGGGCGGGGCAGATCCGCGACGCGAACGGACCGGCCCTGGCCGCGGCCCTGAAGCGATTGGACGTCGGCCGCATACGTCGCGCGACGGTCGGCGATAATCCGCGGGCGTTGCGCCGTGTCCTGGCGCGCGAGATGAAGCGCTGCGACGTGGTGATCACCATCGGTGGCGCCTCGGTCGGCGATCATGACCATGTGGAAGCGGTGCGCACGGACCTGGGTGTGCGGGAGCTGTTCAACCGCGTGGCCATGAAGCCCGGCAAGCCCAACGTCTTCGGCCTGGCGCCCGGCGGATGCTTCATGTTCGGCTTGCCCGGCAATCCGGTCTCCGCGCTGGTTTCCTTTCACCAGTTCGTCGCCCCGGCCCTGCGGCGTCTGCGGGGGGAGACGGCCGATACGGCCCGGCATCCCATCGCTACCCTGACCAGGCCCATCACTAAAAAGTCCAGTCGCCTGGAATGGGCCCGCGGTGTCGTGGAGCTTGTGGACGGGCGGTTCGAGGCCCGCGCAACCCAGGGACAGGGCTCCCACATGCTCAGTGGTCTTGCGAGCGCCAACGCCCTGCTCGAGGTGCCGCGCGAGGTGGACACGCTTGTCGCGGGTGCTGAATTGAGAGTCCAACTGCTGGACTGGTGAGGTTGTTTCGGTAACGTGATGCGAGTCAAAGGGTTATATTGGACGCAAAGCCTCCTGATTCGTCTTCGCAATGAGGGTCGTTTTCAACGAGCCCGCTCGTACATCCCGGGTTGAAACCTCCCCGGCAAGGTGCTATTTCTAACGGGATAACCCCGATCTTCCTGGCCATCAGCGCTGGAGCCAGTCAATGTCCACTACCCAACCAAAGATCTGGTCGTCGGTCGGCAAGAAGTACATCAACGGCCTGACCGGATTCATGCTCGTCGGATTCATCACCGTGCACCTGATCGGCAACCTCACCATCTTCATCGGGCCGGGCGCCCTCAACGGGTACGCCTACTTCCTGGAGACGGCCCTGCACGGGTGGCTGATCTACGCCTTCGAGACCGCGATGCTCGTGATCTTCGGCTTCCATATCCTGACGGCCATCATGGTCGCCTGGATCGACAAGAACCGTGCGCGGCCGGTCAAGTACGCCGTGCAGCGTAACGCCGGCGGCGCCAGCAAGAAGACGCTGTCGTCGCGGACGATGATCATCACCGGCCTGGCCCTGGCGGCCTTCGTGGTGCTGCACGTCAAGATGTTCAAGTTCGGTAACCCCGAACTCATTCCGAAGCCAGACGGTCACGACATGAAGGACCTTTATGGCGTGGTCCTGGCGGCGTTCAAGCAGCCCATCTGGGCCTTTGGTTTCCCGGCCTGCATGATCCTGTTGGGATATCATCTCCGCCACGGATTCTGGAGCATGTTTCAGTCCCTGGGCTGGACCAACGACCGGACTATCCCGCTGCTGAACCGCGTCTCTCTGATCTTCGCATTGGTGATGGCGGTCGGGTACATCATCCTGCCGCTCTACCTCTACTTCTTCGTCGATCCCGCCGCCGCTGAAGAAGCGGTCCAGCAGGGAGGTCACTGATGAGCCAGCTACTAGACGCCAAGATCCCCAGCGGACCGCTGGCCGACAAATGGGACCAGCACGCCATGGACACACCGCTGGTCGCACCGGCCAATCGGCGCAAGTACAGCGTGATCGTCGTGGGCACGGGCCTGGCCGGAGGCGGCGCCGCGGCGACCCTCGGCGAGCTCGGCTACAACGTGCTCAACTTCTGCATCAACGATACGTCGCGTCGCGCGCACAGCGTGGCCGCCCAGGGCGGCATCAACGCCTCGAAGAACTACCAGTACGACAGCGACAACACCTACCGCCTGTTCTACGACACCATCAAGGGCGGCGACTACCGGTCCCGTGAAGCCAACGTGTATCGACTGGCCCAGCTGTCGACCGGCATTATCGACCAGATGGTGGCGATGGGCGTGCCTTTCGCCCGGGAGTACGGCGGCACCCTGGCCAACCGGTCGTTCGGCGGTGTGCAGGTGAGTCGCACTTTCTACGCCCGCGGCCAGACCGGCCAACAGCTCCTGCTGGGCGTCTACTCCGCGCTGTCGCGCCAGGTCGGCGCCGGCACGGTGAAGATGTTCCCGCGGCACGAGATGCTCGACCTGGTGGTGATCGACGGACGGGCCCGCGGCATCATCTGCCGCGACCTGATTACCGGTGAACTAAAGCGCTACGTGGCCGACGCGGTGGTTCTGGCCACCGGCGGCTACTCGCCGGTGTACTACCTGTCGACCAATGCGGTGAACTGCAACGCCACGGCCGCCTGGCGGGCCTACCGCCGCGGCGCCTACTTCGCCAATCCCTGCTACACGCAGATCCATCCCACCGCCGTGCCGCAAATGGGCGACTACCAGTCGAAGCTCACGCTGATGAGCGAGTCGTTGCGTAACGACGGACGGGTGTGGGTGCCCAAGAAGCCGGGCGACGACCGTCAGCCCAACGACATTCCCGAGAACGAGCGCGACTACTACCTGGAGCGCCGCTACCCGGCCTTCGGCAACCTGGTGCCGCGCGACATCGCGGCGCGGGCCGCCAAAGTCGAGTGCGACGCCGGCAAGTCGGCCTACATGTCGTCCCAGTCGGTGTACCTCGATTTCGAGGAAGCCATCGGCCGATTGGGTGAGGATGTGGTCCGGGACCGTTACGGTAATCTCTTCGACATGTACGAGGAGATCACCGACGACAATCCCTACAAGTCACCGATGATGATCTACCCCGCGCCGCACTACACCATGGGCGGCCTGTGGGTGGACTACAACCTGCAGAGCACCATCCCGGGTCTGTTCGTGGCGGGGGAGGCCAACTTTTCCGACCACGGCGCCAACCGGCTGGGTGCGTCGGCCCTGATGCAGGGCTGCGCCGACGGCTACTTCGTGGTGCCGCGGGTGGTGGCGGGTTACCTCGCCGCGGGCGGCTTCGACGCCGCGACCACCGAGCACGACAGCTTCGCCGAAGCCGAGAACGCCGTTAACGGCCACTACGACAAGCTGCTCAAGGTGAACGGGTCGCGCACGATCCGCGAGTTCCACTGGGACCTCGGTCGGATCATGTGGGACAAGGTCGGCATGTCGCGCGAGGCGGGCGCCTTGAAGGAGGCCATCACCGAGATCGCCGCCCTGCGCGAACGGTTCTGGCAGGACGTGAAGGTTCCCGGCGACGCGAAGGACTTCAACAAGCAGCTCGAGCAGGCCGGCCGCGTGGCCGACTTCCTCGAAGTCGGTGAGCTCATGGCCCGCGACGCCCTGGCCCGCGAGGAATCCTGCGGCGGACACTTCCGCGAGGAGCACAAGACCGAAGAGGGCGAAGCCAAACGCGACGACAAGAACTTCATGTTCGTCTCGACCTGGGAGCACAACGCTTCCGGCGAACCGACGATGCACAAGGAAGATCTCGAATACGAGAACATCGAAGTCAAAACCCGGAGCTACAAGTAGGGAAGGAGGCGGACATGAGCGCGATGACCATCAAACTGAAGATCTGGCGGCAGGCCTGCGGAGACCCCAACGGCCGGTTCGTCGAGTACACCGTGAAGGAGATCCTTCCCGAGATGTCGTTCCTCGAGATGCTCGACATCCTCAACGAGGATCTGGCCCGCAAGGGCGAGCAACCCGTGGAGTTCGACAGCGACTGTCGCGAAGGGATCTGCGGCACCTGCGGTCTCGTCATTCAGGGGATCGCCCACGGCCCCAACCCCGCGACGACCACCTGCGAGGTGCGCATGCGCCACTTCAAGGACGGCGACACGATCACCGTGGAGCCGTTCCGGGCGCGGCCGTTCCCGATCATCAAGGACCTGGTCGTGGACCGTACGTCCTACGATCGGATCCAGCAGCAGGGCGGCTTCGTTTCGGCCAACGTGGGCTCGGCTCCCGACAGCAACGCGGTGCCGATCCCCAAGGTCGATGCCGACAAGGCCATGGACGCGGCCAGCTGCATCGGTTGCGGCGCCTGCGTGGCGGCGTGCCCGAACGCGTCGGCCTCGCTGTTCGTGAGCGCCAAGATCAGCCAGCTTTCGTATCTTCCCCAGGGACAGGTCGAGCGTGGTCGACGGGCCCTGGCCATGGTCGGGCAGATGGACGCCGAAGGCTTCGGCAACTGCTCAAACCACGGCGAGTGCGAAGCGGTCTGTCCCAAGGAAGTGTCCATCGAGAACATCGCGCGCATGCGTCGCGAGTTCTTCAAGGGTGCCCTGAATGACAAATAGATTCGGACCGAAAAGACGGCGCCGGGCGGACCCGCACGGTCCCCCGGCGCCTGTTTGTCGGGTTCGCGTCCTACATAAGACTAAGAAGGTAACCGGTGATCAGGCAGGCGATTATAGATATCGGCTCGAACTCGCTCAAGATGTACGTGGGCCGTGTGGTCCACGGGCGCGTGACCGAAGTGGCCGACATGGCCGTGGTCAATCGTCTGGCCGAGGGACTGGCCGGCTCGGGCGAATTGTCGGAAGCCGCCATGGACCGGACGCTCGTCGCCATCAAGGAATTCAAGGCCCACGCCGAGGGTCTCGGCGCGGAGAAGATCGCGGCCGTGGGCACCCAGGCCCTGCGTCAGGCCGACAACGCCAAGGAGTTCGTGACCTGGATCCGCAACCGCTGCAAGATCGGCGTTCGCGTCCTGTCGGGCGCGGAGGAAGCGCGGCTCGCCTTCCTGGCCGCCACGTCATCCCTCGATCTGGGCGACGACCCCGTGCAGGTTTTCGACGCGGGGGGCGCCAGCACCGAAGTCGTGCAGGGGATCGACGGCCGCATCGACGAATCGTGCAGCCTGCCGGTGGGCTCGCGCGTGTTGACAGACCGCCACCTGCTGTCCGATCCGGTGACCGTTGCGGAGCTGGCCGAGTTGTCGGACGCCCTGCGTCGCGTGATCGAGACGGTCCCGGTGCGCAGCGGCAAGCTGGTGGGCATCGGCGCCACGGCGGTCAGCCTGGGGACGGTGCACTACGGTGTGGGGTGGGAAGATCACGCCGAGGTTCACGGCCGGACCGTGTCGCGGCGCGTGGTGGAGGCCGCCATCGGCCGTCTGCGGGAGATGTCCCTGCGCGACCGTCGGCGTATCCCCGGCCTGCATCCGCAGCGCGCCGACGTGATGCTCGCCGGCGCGTCGATCGTTGCGGCCCTGATGTCGCGTCTGGGGACCGATGACATGATCATCTGCGATCGCGGACTGCGCCACGGTGTCTTCCACGATCGGTTCGTGTCCTGATCACCGGCCGCGGTTCCGTCACGTCTCAGCATCCTCCGGCATGTCCTGCAACGACCGCACCAATCCGCCCCAGCGCTTGTCCAGATGGAAGCCGTGCCGTTCGAAGAAGGGACGCAACACGAACAGCGTCTTGACGGTCTCGTATCCCATGTTGGCCAGGCGATCGCAGCAGTCCTCGATCAACACGCTGCTGATACCGCGGCCCAGCAGGGACGTCGCGACCACGATGCCGTTCAGGTGGACCACCTGACGATCCACCTCGGTCCAGCTGATGCCGCCGATGACCTGCTCCTGCTCGTCGAACACGATGAAGAGCTGGTCCTGCTCGGAGATGGTCTTGTAGTACCCTGCCTTGAAGAAAAGCCTGTACAGCTTGCCGTATTCGGCCGGTGCCAGGGGAACCCGCACCGTGTATGTGGCGCCGGTCTTGTCGGCGATCTCGGTGCCCACCACCACATGCCGGTCCTCCTCGGAGCCGACGGTCATCAGCACGGGCTGCTGGGACGAGGGCGAGTGGGGGAAGACCATGCGCCGGAAGATCCGCAGGTCGTCGGGATCCTGAAGCAGCGCCTGGAGCCTGGAAATCTCGACCAGATCCGTGGCCGCGCGGTCCGGCGTCGTGTGCAGGGTCCTCAGCAAGGCGTCGAAGGCCTCGCGGACCGGTGCGGCCGACCACCGGAACCAGGTATGGCGGTAGAGCATGTAGCGGACGACCGGGGGCTGGGCGTCCAGGTCGTACAGGTGTCGCATCTCCACGATGATCTGTTCGCGGGCGGTCGAAGACGCCTCGGGATTCGAGTGTTCCCAACTGCGGTAACGCTTCACGGCGCCGCGCAGGGCGGTGCTCATGTGGGGCTCCATCTTCATGCGTTCGCGGTAGGTCGTGAGTTCCCGCGCGAATTGAGCCCGGTAACCGTCCAGGGGACTGTCCTGCATCAGGTCCTGCAACTCGGCGAGGAAACTTTCGGCGCGCTCGCGGGGCATGGCCTCCAGACAGGCGTCGCAGATCCAGGTGAGCTCGAGCCGGTTGCGCGTCCAGGGATAGGTGACCGTCGTCTGCTTGAAGAAATTGTGCAGGATGGGTTGCACCAGGCTCAGGGGATTGTCATAGGGGCGCAGCCCGGCCAGGGACAGGACGCGCGCACCCTCGCGGAAATCGGGCGACGGCACTGCCACGTTGGTGGGCGTGAGCATGCCCGGCACGATCCGCTCGCCGCTGATCCGCCAGCCGCGGAAGAACGTGGTGAAAGCCTTCACGAAGAGCGTACGCCAGTCGAGGGTGCGATCCACGTCGAGCCCTTGATCGCGCTCCCCGGCATATTCGCGAATCCGCTCCCAGACACTCAGGTCACTCACGAAAGCCAGGGACAGGGCGCCGATGCCGGGCCGGAAGGCGCCGAAGCGAGGTAGGACCGGTGTACCGTGGGGGTGGCCGCTGAGCGCGATCAGCCAGTAGATCGTGGCCAGGAGTTCGTCACGGTCCCGCGATACGATTTCCTGGTCCCAGAGCACCATGAGCAGATCGTAGTGTTTGCCGGAGTTCGTGTTCACGCTGATCCGATAGATGCGCTGATGGTGACGGACCGCCGTCCGCCCGATCCAGATACCCCCCTGGGGCACATCGCGCATATCCAGGATCTCGCCGCCGGTGGTCAGCCGGACCGACTGCTCCAGGAAGGTCGTGCCCGCTAGCGTCTCCTCGAGACGCGTGATCTCCGTTTGGGACAAGCCGTCCTGGAAGAGGATCTTCTGCTCCCACACGGCTTCGCCATGATACGGCTGCGTCCCGGCCAGCCAGTCCTCGTACCAGTTGCCGAGTTCCAGGGTCGTGCGTTCGGCCAGGTCCGCGATCACCGGATCCTCGCGCAGCAGGATCCAGCTCACGAGTTCGTCGCGGACCACCCGGTAGTAGCCCGGATGAAGCCGCACGAACTCGGCCAGCATGGTGAAGATGCTCTCGAACTGGGAATGGACCAGGTCGTCGCCCGGCCAGGTCAGGTGCAGGCGGTAGGCGTGCAGACGACGCCGGAAGGCATCCAGACGGCGGCCCTCCATGCCCTCACGGGTAATCGTCGTGATGGTCTTGGCGTCCAGGAACGGTAGACCGGAGCTGATGAACTTGGGCCGCAACTCGCTGAAGTCGGGTGATGGTTCGTCCAGCACCAGCGTGCGGTAGGCATAGCAGCGGATGTCCATCTCGGGATGGCGCGACAGGGCTTCCACTCGCCGCCGAATAAGTTCGGCTGTCCGGTGATCGGCGATGGCCAGGGATTTTTCCAACTCGACCACGGCCTTCAAGGCGTACTCGCCGACCCCGAGCAGGGCCTTGCGACACAGATCGTGGATGCGCGGTAGCCGGTGGTCGCTCATGGGGGGCAGGGCGCCCGGATCGGACGGCTCGCCGCTCTCGCTTCGCCAGGGCAGGTACACATGGGGCGTGAAGGGCGCGTAGGGCGTATCCCAACCGTCGCGGACCGGGCAGAAGGCCGCCAATTGGGGGTTGCCGGCCCACAGTCCGGGCTGACGGGACAGGCGGCCGAGGTCGACCGTGTCTCCGGGCAGTTCGTAGAGCAGGTCGCCGACCCGCACGAAGGACTCGTCCACCCGTTCCACTTCGAGTTCGTAACCGTTGACCACGTTTCGCAGATGTTTCGATCCCGCCGTGATGTCGGTCTCCAGGATGCTGAGATCGCGGAAAAACCAGCGAGGCACACGCAGGGTGAGGCTGTTCACCTGCAGATCCACGTTGTCGCTCAGGTACAGATCGTCCACGACGTCCTGGAAGTTCGTCTCGATGGTCTTGCGCCGGAACGAACCCTTGGGTGTGAGTTCGCCTCGCTCCTCGCTGAAGTCGCGATCGAGCACCGCGAAGTTGACGACGCGCTCGAACGAGGACAGGTCGCGGTTGGCGGCGGTCACGATGCGGTGGAAGTAGTCGCGCGTCTCTTTGCCCGCGGGATCTCCCTGCAGGACCGGATCCTCGGGATCGGGCACGATGAGCAGCACGTTGTCCGCGCGATGGTCGCCGACCAGGAAAACACGCTTGATGCCCGGCACCTCGACATAGCGCTGCTCCACGCGTCGTGGCGCAATGGTCTGGCCGCGGGAATTCTTGTAGATGTCCTTGATGCGGTCGACGATCTCCAGGTGACCGTTCTCGTGACGCGCGAACAGATCGCCCGTCGACAGCCAGCTCCCGTCGCCGGGGTGGCCTTCCTGGTCCAGGTAACTGGCGATGTAGGGGCCCGAGATCTGCATCTCGCCCTGTTCGGTCAGACGTACGTTCACGCCCGGCAGGGGCTTGCCCACCGAATCGTCCAGGTAGTCGCCCGGGGGCGTCATGGTGATGCCGCCGGTGGCTTCGGTCATGCCGAAACCGCTGCACAGGTCCACGCCGTGGCGCTGAAAGAAGCGGAAGATCCGCGGTTCGAGATAGCCGGCCGCCGACAGCCCCCACCGCAGGTTTCCACCGGCCACCGCGCGGAAGTCCTCGTCCGACAGCTTGCCGGCGCCCTGATCCTCCATGTGGTTCAGACAGCTCTCCTGGATCTGGGCCCAGCGCAGGGGGATGCTGATCAATCCGGTGGGTTGGACCCGTTGCAGCAGCGTCAGCAGCGTGGCGCGGGAGTTGTTGCCCACGAAGACGTACGCGCCGCCCCAGAACATGGAGCCCAGCAGTTCCAGGTAGCGGCCGAAGGTATGGAAGAGCGGCAGGAAGCAGAGCATGACCTCGTCGCGACCCACCGACGGCAGGGCCGCGGCGCGCGCGAAGCGCTTGCTGACCAGGTTGTAGAGGGAGAACTCCACGCCCTTGGGCCGGCCGGTACTGCCGGAGGTGAACATCACCGTGGCCACGTCGTCCAGCCCGAAGCGGGGCTGAGCCGCCAGGGCATTGTCGATGTCCGATTGGGTCAAGGTCGCGCACAGGGCTTCCAGGGGACGCGCGTCGCAGCCGGCGGGAGCCTGATCCTCCAGGACGAGGTGGACGATGTCGATGTCGGCCGCCTTGATGGCCGCCGTGGCCGTAACCGCCTGCTCCGCGCCGCCGCTGACGATGACGGTCACGCCGAGGGTGTCGCAGATCCAGGCGATGGTCTCGGCGTCGGTTTGGGGAGACAGGGGCGTAACCAGGATACCGTGGAGCAGGCAGGCCAGATCGCAGAAAGCGCCGCGTGCCGTGTTGGGTGTGAGCAGGGCCACGCGAGGCAACGGCCCGGTGCCCAGGAACGCGGCGGCGTAGGTGCGCGCCTTCGTGCGGACACGATCGTAACTCCACTCGGAGCCGTCGGTCAGAGGGCTCTCCCGCAGCCAGATGCGCGAGGGATGAGCCGCCACCCGCTGGTCGAGCAGATCTGCCAACGTGAAGCCCGTGCGCCGGACCACACCGATGGCCAGGTCCGCCCAGCGGCGACGGGCGTCGTCGTCGGGGAGGGCCTCCAGGAAGTCGGGTTCGCGGGTGATTTCCAGGAACGCGCGCCAAACGCCCTCGTCCAGAGCATCCGTTTCCAGATGGTGACTGTAGGTATCCAGGAGGGTTGCCGCCGAGGCGGGATCGGCCTCGCCGTCGCGCCAGGCCGCCAAGTCGCTCGTCAGATGTGTTCCGTCTGTCGTCATGGTCTCACCGTTGGTTTGTGGTCAGGATGATGCTATGCCGATACTAGAGCAACACCTGCGGCGCGGGAACAGGAAAGCGTGGCTCTGTCCACTTCAAGTCAGTCTTGCTAACTTCCGATCGCAATACGTGTTGCGCGTGCTTTTGCCCTGGGGTAACCTGAGCAAAAGAGTCTGTAATTCTGATGACCATGGAAAGGAAGACAACGTGGACTGCTGCGGTGGCGCCGAAACGACAATGCCCTTTACCTTTGCTCTGCTGGCCGGTACGGGAATAGCCATCAGCCTCGGTCACTGCGTGGGTATGTGCGGCCCCTTGGTCGGGGCCGTCTCGGTGTCGCAACGCGCCGACGGGGCCGGTTCGATCACCCTCTTCCTGCGCCTGCTGATCTACCATCTGGGGCGACTCTCCGGTTACATGTTCATTGGCGCCGTCCTCGGCCTGCTCGGCTCGGCGACGCTTCTGACCAGCGACGGCAAGACGATCCAGGGCGGTCTGTCGATCCTGGTCGGTGTCTTCATGCTGCTTCTCGGCATCGGCCTGCTCGGCTGGTTGCCGACCCAGCGCTGGCTCGAGAGCGGCCGTGTCCAGGGCCTGGTGGCCGGCCGTCTGCAGAGGCTGCTTTCCGCCCGAAGCATGCCCGCCCGCTGGGCTCTGGGTCTGGCCAACGGTTTCCTGCCCTGCGGTCCCGTCTACACGGTGGCCATGACCTCGGCCGCCACCGGCAGCCCGGGCAAAGGTGCCCTGGCCATGCTCTTCTTTGGCCTGGGAACCGTCCCGGTATTGCTGGCGCTGGGTCTCGGCGCCGCCAAACTGAGTGCCACGCGACGCCGGTTCTTCAATCGGTTGGGCGCGGTCCTGGTGCTGGCCATGGCCCTGCAACTGATCCTGCGCGGGCTCGCGGCCTGGAGCCTGGTGGGGCACCTTCGTTACGGGGAAGTCGTGATCTGGTAGATTGCCGGCGCGTGCGGCATCTGGGAAACGGATCCTCTGCAGACGGGACAGGAATCGACATGGGTAGCCCGGATTCTCAACAGCCCCGGCCGGAGCCGACGTTTCCCTATGCGGACGCTGCACGCGTCATGCCCGGCAAGTGTATCCACTGCGGCCTCGACCTCGACAAGACCCATGATCCCGCCGCCGGCCCTTTCTGCTGCCAGGGGTGTCGCACCGTCTACGAACTCATCAACAAGACCGGACTCGAGCGCTTCTACGACCTGCGCTGCGACACCATCGCGCCGCCGGCGGATCTGCGACCCGACAACCTGGCCTGGCTGGAGATGATGCTGGCCGACCCGGACATGGATATGGGTGGCGGCATCGTTCGTCTGCGACTCGACCTGCAGGGCGTGCACTGTGCGGCCTGTGTCTGGCTGCTCGAACAACTCTTTGCGCGGCATACCGGGGGACGCGCGCTGACGATCAATCCCGCCCTGGGCACCGTGGATCTCGTCTGGGACACGAACGCCGGCGAACTCGGGTTGTACTTTGCCGAGGCGGAGCGTTTCGGCTACCGCTTCGGCCCGCCCCGCAAGTCACGCCACCGGGCGTCGCGCTCGCTCCAGATTCGCATGGGGATCACCATCGCGGTCGCCCTGAACGTGATGATGTACAGCCTCGGCTACTACTTTGGGTTGTCGCCCGAGGAGAGTGGTCCGGCCTATATCCTGTTCGGACGCCTCGGTCTGATATTGGCGGGCCTGGTGGTGGCCTTCGGCGGCTGGCCCTTTATTTCCGCCGCCTGGCACGGTCTGCGTCGCGGTGTCGTCCATCTGGATTTACCCATCGCCCTGGGCATGCTGCTGGGCTACGGCGGCTCTGTGGTCGCGTACCTGAGCGAAGGACCCGAGGCCGCCTACTTCGACACCATCAGCATCTTCGTGGCCCTTATGCTGGTCGGGCGCTGGCTGCAGGAGTGGGTGCTGGAAAAGAACCGCAACGCCCTGCTCGAATCGGGCGGAATTGCCGACCTCTACGCGCGGCGCCTACTGGACGGCGAGTTCGAGGCCACGCCGGCGGTGCGCATCGTGACGGGTGACGAGTTGTGGATAGCGCCGGGTGATCTGATGCCCGTGGACGGTATTCTGCTGCAACGCGAGGCCCTGATTTCACTGGACTGGATCACCGGAGAATCGGAGACCCGGACGCGCGCTCCCGGCGACAAGGTGCCGGCGGGAGCCTTCAACGCCGGCGAGTACGGATTCCGCGCCGCGGTTGTCGAGGACTTCTCCGACTCCCGTCTGCACGATCTCTTGCGCGTCGGTGGCGCCGAGCGTGCGGTCGGACGCAACTGGTGGCATCGGGTGTCGACCATCTATGTGATCACGGTCATCACCCTGGCCGCGGTGGGTTTTGCCGTCTGGTCGGCAACGGACACGCGTAAAGCCATCGAGGTGTCCGTGGCGGTGCTGATTGTGACCTGTCCCTGCGCCCTTGGCTTGGCGGTGCCCCTGGCTCGTGAATTGGTCCATGTGGCCCTGCGTCGGCACGGTGTCCTGCTGCGCAGTGCCGACTTTTTGGACAAGGCCCGGCAGGTCCGCAAGGTCCTCTTCGACAAGACCGGTACCCTGACCCATGGCCGTTTGACACTGGACGATCGTACCCGCCGCGATCTGCGGGCTCTATCCGCCGCCGACCGCATCGTTCTCCGGAATATGTCCAGCCGCAGCAACCATCCGGTCAGCCGCTGTGTGGCCGAGGCCCTGGCGGAAATGCAGGACATCGATCTCGACAGCCAAGCCGATGAAGTCCGCGAAGTCAGTGGCCAGGGGCTCGTTTGGACCAACGAACGCGGGGAGTGGCGGCTGGGACGGCTCGCTTTCGCGGTACCAGACGAGTCAGGGGGACAACCTATACCAGGATCATCCTTTTTTAGTCTGGACGGACGCCGGATAATAAGTATAAGCTGCATCGAAGATTTGAAACACGATGCTGCCGACGAGGTGGCGCGTCTGCTGGACAGCGGCTATGAAGTGCACCTGCTCAGCGGAGACGAATTGGCGCGCGTGGAACAGATTGCCGACCGGCTGGGCCTGCAAGCCGATCGGGTGCGAGGGGGACTCACGCCCGAAACCAAAGCAGAGATGGTCGTGGAACTGGATGATGAGGATACGTTGATGGTCGGCGACGGCCTCAACGACAGTCCCAGTTTCGATCGCGCCTGGTGCGCGGCGACCCCGGCCATCGATCGTGCCGTGCTACCGCACAAGGCGGATTTCTACTACCTCGGTGACGGCGTATCGGCGGTCCGGCGCGCTCTCTCCGCGGCTCGAAAACTCCGTACCGTGCAGCACGGCAATCTGGTTTTTGCGGCGATCTACAACCTGGGCGCGGTGGGGCTCTGCCTCGGCGGCCTGGTCACGCCGGTCGTCGCCGCGGTGCTGATGCCCCTCAGTTCGGTGAGTGTGGTGGGCCTGACGATCCTGCGGCTCTCACGCGGGAGGTCCGCATGGATGTCCTGACCGCGACGATCTTCGTCAGCCTGATCCTGGTCGCCGGTGGGCTGGTGTTGTTCGTTTGGCGCCTCAAGAGCGGCGACTTCGAACATGGCGATCGTCTTTCACTGCTGCCCCTGGATGACGACGACTCTGTCGACGAACAGGAACTCGAAGACGATAGTCTTGATAATGAGGATCCGAAGAACCCCTAACCCAGGAGAGGAGGCTCGGCATAATCATGCAAACCGCGACTCCCGAGACCAAACACATCGTTTACGATGACGGAATCGTGCGGGCCTTTTCCATCGCGACCATTTTGTGGGCTGTGGTGGGATTGCTCGTTGGTGTGATAGTTGCGACCCAGTTGTCTTTCTGGCAGGCGAACCTCAACCTGCAGTGGACATCGTTCGGACGATTACGCCAGCTGCACACCAACGCGGCCATATTCGCGTTCGTGGGCAATATGATTTTCGCCGGCATCTATTATTCGACCCAGCGTCTTCTCAAGACGCGGCTCGCTTCGGATGCTCTCAGCTGGATCCATTTCTGGGGCTGGCAGCTCATCATTGTCGCCGCCGCGGTGACCTACCCGCTCGGGCTCACCCAGAGCAAGGAATACGCGGAGCTGATCTGGCCCATCGACATCGCCGTCGTGCTGATCTGGGTCGTCTTCGCCGTGAACTTCTTCTGGACCCTGGGAAAACGCAACGAGCGCAATCTCTATGTCGCCATCTGGTTCTACATAGCCACGATCGTAACCATTGCGGTGCTCTACATCGTCAACAACCTGCAGATTCCCACGAGTTGGACCCACAGCTACTCGATATTCACGGGCGTGCAGGATGCGCTGGTCCAGTGGTGGTACGGCCACAACGCCGTGGCCTTCTTTTTGACGACACCGATTCTGGGCATCATGTATTACTTCCTGCCCAAGGCGGCGGGGCGGCCGGTCTATTCGTACCGCCTTTCCATCGTGCACTTCTGGTCCCTGATCTTCCTCTATATCTGGGCCGGACCGCACCATCTGCTGTACACGGCTCTGCCGGATTGGGCCCAGACCATGGGCATGATCTTCAGCATCATGCTGTGGGCGCCCTCCTGGGGCGGCATGCTCAACGGTCTACTGACCCTGCGCGGTGCCTGGGACAAGCTGCGCACCGACCCGGTCATCAAGTTCTACATCGTCGCGGTGACCTTCTACGGCATGTCGACCTTCGAGGGACCGCTGCTGTCCATCAAAAGCGTCAGTGCCCTGGGGCACTACACGGACTGGATCATCGGTCACGTCCACGGCGGTGTCCTGGGCTGGAACGGTTTCATGACCTTCGGCATGCTCTATTGGATGGTGCCGCGCCTATGGAAGACCAAGCTCTGGTCGGTGAAATGGGCCGAGGCCCACTTCTGGATCGGCACTCTGGGCATCATGCTCTACCTCGTCTCCATGTGGATCTCCGGTGTGAGCCAGGGCCTATTCTGGCGGGCGCTGGACGCCGACGCCTTCCTCAAGTACCCCGACTTCATCGAGGGTCTATTGGCCTCGAAGATGATGTACCATACGCGCCTGTTCGGCGGCACGGTCTATCTCATCGGCGCCCTCATGATGGTGGTCAACCTCTGGGCGACGATCCGCAGCGGCAAGGCCCACAACGTGGAGATCGATGTACAGAGCTATGAGAAGGGTGGGCCCGGATTCTGGAGGCTGATAAGCGGCGCCCCGGTCGTCTACTCGACGATCCTGATCCTGCTCTCGTTGGTGCTTTTCGCCACCGGTGTACTGGGTAGCGCGCTGGCAGTGGCCGGCTTCATCATCGTGACCATCTCGGCGACCATGGCCGTCGGAGTCAAGCGCAGCGGCAAGGGTTGGCACGAGCTGGTGGAGGGCCATTCGGTAGCCTTCTCCGTACTGGTGCTCCTGGCCATTCTGGTCGGCGGCATGGTAGAAATCATTCCGATGGTGATCGCCAAGAAGGACGTGCCCCAGCAGGTGGCCTATGCCGATTCGGTATACGCCGCCACGGGCGAATACGTCTTTGTGCAGATGCCCTACAGTCCCCTTGAACTCGAGGGCCGCGACATCTATGTCAGCGAGGGCTGCTACGTCTGTCACAGCCAGATGATCCGATACTTCCGACACGAGACGTTGCGCTACGGCGCGTACTCGCGAGCGGAGGAGTTCATCTACGATACGCCCTTCCAGTGGGGGTCAAAGCGCACGGGACCCGACCTGCACAGGGTCGGCGGCCGGTACGCCAACCTCTGGCACTACCTGCACATGATGGACCCGCGCAACACCTCGCCGGGCTCCAATATGCCCATGTACCCCCATCTGAAGGACCAGAAGGTGAATTTCGCCGGTACGGCCAAGAAGATGGAAGTGCTGCGCACCATCGGCGTGCCCTACAGCAACGAGCTGATCGCGGCGGCGAACGAGACCGCACTCGCCCAGGGACGGCTCATCTCCGACGATCTGGCCGACCAGGATCTACTGGTGGACCCGGACAGCAAGCTGACCGCCCTGATCGCCTATTTGCAGCGCCTGGGCCGAGGCCCACAGCCGCTGGGATCGGTGACCGACGCGGCGGTAGCGGCCCAGGGGGAGGACTGAGATGTTCCAGTGGTTTTTCCAGGACAACAAGTTTCTGGTATGGCCGTTGGTGGGTTTGGTGATCTTCGTCATCGCTTTCATAGCGGTGTTGTTCTATGTCTTCGTGGTGTTGCGCAAGAGCGATGAGGTAAAGCGAATGGCCTCGTTGCCGCTCGATGACGCCGCCGATGCGACCCCCGAAGCAGAGGGAGTACAGGAATGAGCGAATACAGGCCCGACGAACTACGCGGGCATACATACGACGGGATCGAGGAGTATGACAACCGGTTGCCCAACTGGTGGCTCTTCATTCTATTCGGCTCCTGCATCTTCGCCCTGGGTTACTGGCTCGTCTTCCACACGTTCCAGATCGTGGATCTGCCGTTGGCCAAGTACGACAAGGAGATGATCGCGGCGGCGGAGGCCCAACTCGCCAGGATGTCCGAGGGAGGCATAACCGACGAGAGGCTCGCCTTGATGGCAACAATGCCCGAGACCGTGGCCGAAGGGCGACAGCTCTTCACGACCTATTGCGTAGTCTGCCACCTGGACCAGGGGCAGGGCCTGGTCGGCCCGAACCTGACCGACGGGTACTGGGTACACGGCGGCAAGCCCACGAACATCCTCAAAATCGTTACCGATGGTGTGCCCGCCAAGGGCATGGCCGCATGGGGCGGCCAACTTGGCCCCACCCGGGTGCAGAACCTGGTGGCCTTTGTCCTGAGCATCAAGAACACAGATGTAGCGGGCAAGGCTCCTGAGGGTGAGCTGGAAGTCGTAGGTGATGAGGCTGCTCCGGAAGCGGAGGCCGGCAATGGCTGATCAAGCCAAGAAGGGGGCGCCGCACAAGCGGCGCCCCGATCTTGATACGGTCTACAGCATCAATACCGACGGTTCCCGCAACGTCATCCACCCGGCCGATGTGCGGGGCTATTGGCAAGTGCTCAAGAACCTCGCCTTCCCTTTGCTGATCATGATCTACGCCCTGATGCCGTGGCTGCAGGTCGGTGGTTATCCGTTGATTCACGTGGATCTTCCCGACCGCGTGGCGCATCTCTTCGGCCTCACTTTCACTAATCAGGATTTCTACCTGATGTTCTTCGTCCTCACGGGGATCGGCTTCAGCCTCTTCGTGGTGACCGCTCTTTGGGGACGCGTCTTCTGCGGCTACGTCTGTCCCCAGACCGTTTTCCTGGAGGGTGTCTTCCGGAAACTGGAGCGTCTTATCGAGGGCCCGCGCATTACGCGTATGCGGCGCGACCGCGGCCCCATGACCGCGGACAGGGTCTTCCGCAAGTTTCTGAAACACATACTGATCCTGGCGGGCTCCTCGCTGATTGCACACATCTTCCTGTCCTATTTTCTGCCCGTACGGGAACTGATCCAGGCGGTATGGGAGAACCCGGGCAACCACAAGTCGGCCTTCGGCTGGACCACCTTCTGGACCCTGATCCTGTATTTCAACTACAGTTGGTTCCGTGAGCAGACCTGCATCGTCATCTGTCCCTACGGCCGGCTCCAGTCGGCGCTGATCGACGAGGACACGATCATCATCGGCTACGACGCGCAGCGCGGCGAACCCCGGCACAAGGGTGTGGGCGAAGGCGGCGATTGTGTGGATTGCTACCGTTGCGTCGACGTCTGTCCCACCGGCATCGACATCCGCAACGGTCTTCAGATGGAGTGTGTCGGTTGCGCGAACTGCATCGACGCCTGCGACGACATAATGACCAAAATCGGTAAGCCGCGGGGGCTGGTCCGCTACGACTCCCAACGTTCGTTTCGCGGTGAAGGTCGCCGGAAACTCTTGCGACCGCGCTTCTTCATCTACACTTTCATGGGGGTGTTGGGATTGATCGTGGCCCTGTTGTCGATTGGAAGCCGCGAAAGTTTTCACGCCAACGCGCTGCGCGCCAGGGGGATGCCCTATGTGATCGAGGGGGATCGCATCCGCAACCTGGTCAGTCTGCATATCCAGAACAAGGATGATCATCCCAATACCTATCTCATCGCCCTGAAGGACAGTGAGGGCCGGGATCTGGATATGATCATCCCCCAGAGTACGCTGCGACTCGATGGGCTGCAGGACGGCAACGCGCCGATATTCATGTATCTTGCCAAGCAGGATTTCACCGGACCGTTTCCCATCGTCCTGTCGGTGACCGACTCCTTGACGGGCAACTTCATAGATCTCTCGATCACTTTCCGGGGGCCTTGACCATGTGGCGGTGGATGAAGCGCAACCCCTGGATCTGGATCGTATTTTTCTTCTTGTTCATGATTGGGGTGAACCTGGCGTTCGTGATGATCTCCATCTACCAGAAGCCGATCCTGGTCAACTGATCGACTCGATATCGATGGCGAGAGGCCCGACCGATAGAGCCGGGCCTCTTGTATTTTCAGGAGACATGGTTACTGGTATTCCGCACCCAGGATTACGCTGACGATGATCGCCCCGACCACCAGCGGTGCGACGAAGCGCACCAGCACCCGCCAACCGTCGAACAGGGCAAAGGGCCCATGGCCCTCTTCCAACTCCTCGCGCGCAGTCTTGCCCAACAACACCCACCCCGTGAACAACGCGATCAGGAATCCGCCCACCGGCAGGAACCAGTTGCTCGCCAGATAGTCCAGCGTTCCGAAGATGCCGGCCGTCGATTCCCGCCCGATCAGGTTGATCTCCGATAGTGTCGCGCTGCCGCCGAAACTCCAGGCGCTGAGCACGCCGAAAACATAGATGGATCCGCCCATGGCCAACACCGCCTGGCGACGCGTCCACTTGAGCTGATCGATGGCGAAGCTCGTAACCACTTCCAGCAGGCTGATCGTGCTGGTCAGGGCCGCCACGGCCACCAGCAGATAGAAGATCGCGCTGATCAACGATCCGCCCGGCAGCTTGAAAAAGACCAGGGGCAGGGTGGTGAACAGGATCGTGGAGCTCTTGCGCACTTCCAGGTCGAAGCTGAAGATGATCGAGAACATTATCACGCAGGCCAACAGGGCGATGGCCGTGTCCAGGATGCTGATCGTCAGCGCCGCGCGGGGAATGGAGTCCTGACGCCGCATGTAGCTGCCGTAGGTCAGCATGGCGCCCATGCCGAGACTCAGCGTGAAGAAGCTGTGGCCGAGGGCTTCGAGAACCGCGCCCCGGCTCAGCTCGCTGAAGTTGGGGCGGAAGAGGAAGGTCATGGCCCGTCCGAAACCGTCGGTGGTCGTGGCGTAGATCGCCAGCGCGATCAGGATCGCGATGAGGATCGGCACCAAAACCAGGGCCACACGTTCGATACCGCGCTTCACGCCGAAAAACACGATGCCCACGGTCAGGGACATGAACAGGGTGTACCAGAGAGTCTGCTGTGGTCCGCTGGCGAGGAAGCCGCCGAAGAAATCCTCGAGCCCCGTGGTCGTCGAGGCCAATTCGCCCAGCTGGCCGCCGATGGCCATCAGTATATAGCGCAGGGTCCAGCCGGCGATCACGCAGTAGTACGAGAGGATCACGAAGCCTGTGATCACACCGAGCATACCCGCGCCGGTCCAAAGGGCGCCGCCCGGGCGACCCGCTCCCAGCAGCTTGAAGGCGCCGACGGGACTGAGCTTGCTGCTCCGTCCCAGGACGATTTCGGACACCATGATGGGCAGCCCCACCAGGGCCACCGCGCCGATGTAGACGATCACGAAGGCGCCGCCGGAGTTCTCGTAGGCGATATAGGGGAACTTCCAGAGATTGCCCAGGCCGACGGCGCTGCCCGCCGCGGCGAGGATGAATCCGAGCCGTCCGCTCCATTGCCCGCGTTGCTGTGTCATCCATACTCCCCTCAGGATCATGTTCGATAGTTGGCGCAGCGTACCGATGCGGGTCCTCGCTTGTCAACGATCGACACGATTAGCCGGACGCGAAGACGGCGCCGCGGGTCGGCGGCGCCGTCTTCATGCGAGGGGAGGAGCGGACGTCAGTCCACCGTCCAGGTGTCTGGCGTGTACAGCAGATTCTCGAGGGTGCCGGGGCCCTTGCTGTCGATGACCCGGTCGACCTGCCTGTGGATGGCGTCTTCGTAGGTCTCCGTCTCCACGTCGCGGAAGATGCCGATCGCACGGGGGAGATCATCGTAACGATCGAGATCCGCCATCAGGAAGCCGGGAACCGGTGTGGGTGTCGAGGGATCCCAAACCGTGGCGTTCTCGGGGGAGACGATATTCGTGCCGTGACAATCGACCATGAGGCCCTTGTCCCTGTCGGCCCCGAAGACCAGCGGTTCGCCGGCGACCATGTCGACGGTGTGCTCGGCCCGCGTTTCCTTGGACGTCCAGTTCTTGAAGGCTCCGTTGTTGAAAATCACGCAGTTCTGCCAGATTTCGACGAAAGCCGCCCCCTTGTGGGCCGCGGCCGCCAGCAACACCTTCTTCATGTGTTTCGGCTGCGTGTCCATGGTGCGGGCCACGAAGGTAGCACCGGCGCCCAGAGCCAATTCGATGGGATGGAAGGGATGGTCGATCGAACCGAAGGGGGAGGTCTTCGTCTTTTTACCCTTCGGACTGGTGGGCGAATACTGTCCCTTGGTCAAACCGTAGATTTCGTTGTTGAACATCAGGATCTTCACGTTCACGTTGCGGCGCAGGGCGTGGATCAGGTGGTTACCCCCGATGGACATGGCGTCCCCGTCGCCTGTGGCTACCCAGACCGACAGGTCCGGGTTGGCGGTCTTGATACCCGTGGCGAAGGCCAGGGCGCGACCGTGGATACTGTGGAAGCCATAAGTGTCCATGTAGTAGGGAAAGCGGCTCGAGCAGCCGATGCCCGACACGACCATGATCTGTTCCTTGGGCACGCCGATCTCCGCCAGGGCCTGCTGGGTCGCGTTGAGCACGGCGTAGTCGCCGCAACCGGGACACCAGCGGATTTCCTGGTTGGAGCGCAGATCCTTGGGTTTCAGTTCGGTGGGGCTCATGACTACTCCTCCAGCATGGCGGTGACGCGGGCGCGGATCTCGGCGGCCTTCAGGGGCTTGCCCATGACCTTCGACAGCGTTTCGAAACGGAATTGCGGGTACTCGCCGGTCAGGTACCTGGCCAACTGCCCCATGTTGAGTTCGGGGACCAGGATCTTCTTGAATCGGCCAAAGATATCCTCGACACCGGGAGGCAAGGGGAAGATGTGTCGCAGGTGCAGATGCCCGACACGCTGCTCCGGTTTCTCCGGCCGGGCCACGGCCGTGCGGATAGCGCCGTATGTGGAGCCCCAACCGATCACGAGAACGTCGCCTGTCTCGGCGCCATCCACTTCGGGCACGGGAATGGTGTCCCGGATGCCGAGCACCTTGTCCAAACGGTACTGAACCATCTTCTGGTGGTTCTCGGGATCGTAACTCACGCTACCCGTCAGATCTTCCTTCTCCAGGCCGCCGATGCGGTGCTCCAGACCCGGTGTTCCCGGCACGGCCCAGGGCCGCACCAGGCGATCGTCCCGTCCGTAGGGTTGGAAGTCTTCGGCGGAGTCGATCCGGCTGACCTTGAACGGTTTCAGATCGTCCAGGTCCGGCAATCGCCACGGTTCGGTGCCGTTGGCGATGTAGTTGTCACTCAACAGCAGGACGGGCGTCATGTATTCGACGGCGAGGCGACAGGCCTCGCGGGCGCAATCGAACGCATCCGAAGGCGAGGCGCAGGAAATCACCGGAATGGGGGCTTCTCCGTTACGCCCATAGAGGGCCTGGTTCAGATCGGACTGCTCGACCTTGGTGGGCATGCCGGTGGACGGTCCCGCCCGCTGGACGTTGACCACGACCAGCGGCAGCTCCGTCATCACGGCGAGGCCGAGCGCCTCGGCTTTCAGCGCCAGGCCGGGACCCGAGGTCGTCGTCATGCCCAGCTTGCCCGTAAAGGACGCGCCGATGGCGGTGCAGATACCCGCGATCTCGTCCTCCATCTGACAGGTGATCACGCCGTGATCCTTCATGGCCGCCATGTGCTGCAGGATATCGGTCGCCGGTGTGATGGGATACGAGCCCAGGAAAGCCTGGCAACCCGCCAAGTCGGCGCCGACGGTCAGACCCAGCGCCAGGGCCTCGTTGCCCATGATGTTGCGGTAGGTGCCGGGCGGTATGTCGTCCACGGGAGCCACGGTATAGCGCCCCTGGAAGAACTCGTGGATGTCGCCGGCATTGTAACCGGCCATCAGCGCTGTCTGGTTGGCTTCGATCAGCTCCGGCTTCTTGACGAACTTCTTTTCGAGCCATTCGATGGTGGGTTCGACGGGACGGCTGAACAGCCAGTACATCAACCCCAGGGTATAGAAGTTCTTGCAGCGGAGAATGTCCTTCTTGCTCAGGGTCGAA
Organism: uncultured Fibrobacteraceae bacterium; assembly: GCA_964476155.1. GTDB lineage: Bacteria > Krumholzibacteriota > Krumholzibacteriia > LZORAL124-64-63 > LZORAL124-64-63 > JAHIYU01. Next base: position 63,745 of record CAYYYS010000003.1, on the reverse strand, counting down.
TCGACGAGCGCCTGCGCCACTCGCTTGTTGATGTCGATCTCGATGATCCGGTAGGCCTTGAGCGTGCCGTCCTTGAGGGGGTTGTTCTCCAACTGCGCCTTCTTCAGATCCCTGTCGGTAAAGGCGCCGGTGTTGGCGATGACGATGCCGCCAGGCTTCAGGTCCTGGTAGTTGGTGATCAGCGCGGCCGGGTTCATGGCCACCAGCACGTCGGGCGTGTCGCCGGGTGTGAAAATATCCCCCGAACTAAAACGGATCTGGAAGCCCGAAACACCGGCGCGCGTGCCGGCCGGGGCGCGAATTTCCGACGGGAAATCGGGAAAGGTGGCCAGGTCGTTGCCGACCTTGGCCGTGGTGTCGGTGAACTGGCTGCCGGTGATTTGCATGCCGTCGCCGGAATCGCCGGCGAATCGGATGACAACGTCTTCCTGCTTGATGACCTCGGCTGTCATGGTTACCCCTGCCGGCGTATCGGGCCGGTGCATGTAACGGGTTGACTTTGTGTGATAAATGAATGCGGGCGTAATGACTCCACATTCTCGTAGGAATGGTACAACCGTTTAAGTGACGCCGCCAAGAAAGAATGGCGGCTTTCGGGGGGTGTGCCGAGAGCTCAGAAATCCATGTATTCGAGCGTGTAACGATCCTGATATTCGGGAAGCAACCGCAGGTTGTCGCGTAGTCCCTCGGTGGCGATCACGCGGGCCCGCCCGGGTTCGCCGCTTGGCAGGATCAGGATGGCGTCCACGTGGGGATAATGGTCATGGAGCAGACTTTGTGCCCGCGCCGGGCCGAGCACGAAGAGGGTTGTGGACAAGGCGTCGGCCAGGGTAGCGGAGCGGCTGATGACGGTCACGCTGAGCAGGCCTTCGGCCGGCTGTCCCGTCGCGGGATTCATGATATGTCCGTAGCGGTGCCCGTCGATCACCACGAAGCGTTCATAGGATCCGCTGGTGGCGGCGGCGCGGTTGACCATGCCGAAAGTGGCAAAGATCTCGTCGGGGTCCTGCGGATCGCGTATTCCCACGCGCCATGTGTCACGGTCGTCGGGTAACCCGAGCGCGAAGACGGTGCTGCCCAGGTCGAGCAGGGCGCTGCTGGTGCCGAACTCGATGAGGTTGGCGATGGCCCGGTCCACGGCGAAGCCCTTGGCCACGCCGCCCAGGTCGATCTGGGTGCCGGCGCGCGTCTTGGTCAGCTTGCGCTGGAAGGGGTCGTGCTTGTAACCGCCCAGCAGGGCCCGCGCCGAGTCCAACTCCGCTGCCGTCGGGATGTGACCGTGTCGGCTGCGAAAGCCCCAGAGGCGCATCAAGGGCCCGGCGCTGGGATCGAAGGCGCCGCCGCTGATCTTGCCCAGTTCTTCGCTCACGCGCAGGCAGGTGCTCAACCATTTCGACACCGTGAAGGTGGTGCCGACCGGGGCCGTGTTGAAGCGTCCGACTTCTGAGTCGCTGTTCCACGAACTGAGCCGGGTGTTCACGCTGTCGAAAGTGGCCTGCACGAGATGGACCGGGGAGTGGCGCGCGGTCCGGTCCCAGACGTAGATCTCGCCCTGGGCGCGGGTACCCATGACCTGGTAGTCGAAGCGGTGGATGTCGCCGGAGTCGCTGCAGCCGGTGGTCAGCAGGGCGATCGCGGCGGTGGCCAGTGCGACGGTGAACACTACGAATCTAGCAGCGTGTTTCATGATCCCTCCACCATACCTCTGGTCGTGTCCCGAATCTACCCCCGCTCTTTCTATCCCCGAACCACCGGCAACTGATCCCACCGTGTCGTATAGGCAGGGGAGCGGTGCTCCTGCTTCATACGCCAGGCCTTGCGCAGCCCTTCGGCTGCGTAGCCGACGGTGCCGCGGCCCAGGTTACGGTTCAGTCGGTCCAGTGCGCCCATCAGGTTGCCCGACCGGGCGCGCGACGCATCACGCGGCGCGGCGAAGAGCGTCCCCTGGTGATGGGTTTCGGGCACGATGTCCAGCAGCATGACTCCGGCCTTCATGTAGCGGTACCCGGGGCGCCAGATATTCGCCAGCGCGTCGATCGCCGCGCCGATGATCTCGCCGGAGTCCTGGCTGGCGTCGGGCAGGGCGCGTGTCGCGCTGTTGTGGTAGCGGGGCTCGGCCTCGTTGAAGGGGCTGGTGGCGATGAAGACCATGACGGCCCGGGCGCGCGAGTGCTGGTCACGGAGTTTCTCGGCGGTGCGGGTGGCGAAGGTGCCGATGGCTTCGCGCATATCCCGCGCGTCGGTGACGCGCTCACCGAAGGTGCGCGAGGTCATGATCTGCTGCTTGGCCGGCGGAGCCTCATCCAGATCCAGGCAAGAGGTCCCGCGCAGTTCGTGGACGATGCGTTCGCCCACGACGCTCAGCCGGCGTCGGACGAGATGGGGGTCGGCCTCGCGGAGGTCCAGCGCGGTGCTGATCCCCAGATGCTTGAGCCTCTCGGACCAGCGCCGGCCGATCCCCCACACGTCCTTCACGTCGATCTGCGCCAGGTGTGCCTCGCGATGGGGCCCCAGGGCGGTGAAGTCCAGCACACCGCCGGTCTCGGGGTTCCGCTTGGCGATGCGGTTGGCCACCTTGGCGAGCACCTTGGTCGGTCCGATCCCCACCGAGACCGGAATGCCCGTGACGCGCCACACCGTCTCGGCGATCTCCCGTCCGTAGGCGGTCAGCCCGCGCCGCTCGTTGCCGCTCAGGTCCAGGAAGGCCTCATCGATGGAGTAGACCTCCAGGCGAGGCGTGAAATCCGCCAGCGTACGCATCACGCGGGCCGACATGTCCCCGTACAGCGGATAGTTCGACGAGAAGACCGTCACCTTTCGGTGCTCGGCCAGCCGCTTGAACTTGAAGAAGGGCGCCGCCATGGGGATGCCCATCGCCTTGGCTTCGGCCGAGCGCGCGATCACGCAGCCGTCGTTGTTGGAGAGGACCACCACCGGCTCGTTTTGCAGCTGCGGCTTGAAGACCCGTTCGCACGAGGCGTAGAAGTTGTTGCAGTCGACCAGGGCAAAAGTGCGGGACATGACGGGATCTCCTAGACTTGATGGATGACGCTGGTCACGACGCCCCACACCATCAGATCGGTGTCGCCGGTAATCTCGATGGGGTCGTAGTCGGGATTCTCGGGCTCCAGGAACAAGCGGGCCCGCCGGTACTGCAGACGCTTCACGGTCAACTCGCCGTCCACGGCCGCCACCACGATGTTGCCGTTGCTCGCCTCCATGGACCGGTCCACCACCAGGATGTCGTCGGGATGGATCCCTGCGCCGATCATCGACTGGCCCTCCACGCGCACGAAGAAGGTGGCGGCGGGGTGCTTCACGAGGTGCTCGTTCAGGTCGAGTTTGTTCTCCAGGTGGTCGTCGGCGGGGGATGGGAAACCAGCAGCGACCCGGTCGCTGAACAGCGGCAGGGGGAGCGACCCGGACGCGAAGTCCGGTGTCAGGATGTTGTCGCCCACGGGTAGGGCGTCACGCTCGGCGTTGGCGGCCTCCAGGCGTCGCTCGAGCAGTTCGCGGATGGGCACGATCAGGCTCTCGGGGATGCGCATGGGCCGCGTCGGCTCGCCGTAGGGGCCGGTACCCGCGGGGCGTCCGGCGCCGGGGCGCTTACCGCCGTGGCTGGCGGAAAGTGTTGTGCGGTTGGAAGATGCCATGATTCACCTCTTCGGGTACATGAAGTTTGATAAACGTACGATAATCGAGATCAGGGAGGAGTGCAAGAGTTATTTTCCGGGATGTCGTAGGCTCAAGCGGGAACGGGAAGCCCCGGCCGGACCGGGAGCTTCGCCGTGCTCGTCCACCGCCTTGACTCTGGCCAGGCGAGCGGAATACACTGCGAATTCAGCCTTGGCGACCCTGACGGCACACGAATCTGCGAGCGAGTAATGGATGTCCCTGAATACAACCGCCAAGCCTGGGATCGACAGGTCGCCAAAGGCAACGTCTGGACCCGTCCCGTCGACACGGGCCTGATCGAAGCCGCCCGCAACGGCGAGTGGAGTCTCCTGCTGACGCCCCTGAAGCCCGTACCCCGCTCGTGGTTCCAGGACGACCTGTCCAACTGCAAGGTGCTGTGCCTCGCGTCCGGCGGAGGCCAGCAAGGTCCCATCCTGGCGGCCGCCGGCGCCGACGTGACCGTGTTCGACAATTCTTCCGCCCAACTCGCGCAGGACGATATGGTGGCCCGACGCCACGATCTGGCGATCGTCACCGAACTCGGCGACATGTGCGACCTCTCACGATTCACGGACGAGACCTTCGATCTTGTCTTTCACCCGGTCTCGAAATTGTTTTGTGGAATCGGTTCTGCCGGTCTGGCGCGAGGCTCATCGTGTCCTGAAGCCGCAAGGGAGTTTGCTGTCGGGATTCGCCAATCCCGTCGAGTACATCTTCGATCTGAAGGCCTTCAACGAGGGTGAACTGGTGGTCAGGCATAGCATACCCTATGCGGATACGAAGGCTCTCTCGGCGACAGAACTTCGCGAACTCGTCATCGACCAGGACGATCCCGTCTGTTACGGCCATTCGCTGGCAGACCAGATCCAGGGACAGATCGCGGCCGGATTTTCGATCGTGGGCTTCTACGAAGACAAGTCCGGCGAGGGCCCACTGGATGCGTACATGGACGGTTTCATCGCCACCCGGGCCGTTAAGATCAAGACGGTGTAATTCCGGAAAGAAAAAGCCCGGGCCATCGCGGCCCGGGCCTTTTGCTGCATTGGTCGCGGATCTAGCCTCCGGCCTTCGTCTCCAACTCATCCAGCTTGTCCGGCTCACTCACCGCGATGTCCACCAGACATTTCGGATAATCGCTCTGCTCGCACATGGTCCGGATCTCGTCCTCCACATCCGAGAACTCCATGATCTCCTTGATGCCCTCGATATACTCGAGCATGTCGTCGTCGTCAATGCTGTCCAGGGACGGGCCCTCGGCCTCGGCCGCCTTGCGCGCGGCCTCTTCCTCGGCCAGGCGTTTCTTCTCGGCGATCTCCGCTTCCATGAGCTTGTTGGCTTCGTCGATGGCGCCCTGGTCGACCCCGGCGATCTCCAGGATCAGCGGCTCGGCGACGTCGTTGGTGATCAGGTGCTTGACCTTCTCGGCGTCGGAGGCGTTGGCGATCTTCTCCAGCAGGCCGATCACCCGCTCGCGCTCGGCTTGCTCGGCGGCCATCTTGGCCACGACCTCGTCGTAACTCTCTCGCGTGATGTCGAGCGCCTCGGTAACTACGTCGACGTCGATCCCGATGGTGATCAAATAGCGCACACCGTCTTCACCGCCCAACGTCTTGGCCTTGGCGATATGCAGGTCGAGCCGGGTCTGCTCCACGATGTCCAGGATGTCCTGGCGGCGCGCGAGGTCCTTGAGCAGGGGGAAGGCCCCGCCCACATCGACGGCCAGTTTCGCGGCGGCCACCTTCGTGTTCTCCACGTCCTCGATCGTCAGGGCCGACACCGCGCCGTTGAAATCCTGCATGAGCGCGTGGCCGGCGGTGATCCGCTCGTCGACGGCGGCGCGCAGTTCGAGCATGTTCCCCGCGTGGCCAGAGACGGTGTATCCCGCTTCATCCAGACCGCTGGCCAGGTACTTGATCGTGTCTTCTTTCTTGTCGGACGCCAGATCCTGGGCCGACAGTTCAAGAATCATCCCCTCCATGGAAAACCAAAGGGGCTTGTTCCCGGGTGCGGCGTTCGTGGTCATGATCTCTCTCCTGTCATGAGGCCCCTGGCGTAGATTTGGTTACCCCACGAAATTCGATTCTAGATAATGCGATGTCAACCAGGAATAGGTCTTGTTGTTGCCATGATATAAAAACAACCCCCGGTCACGTGACCGGAGGTTGCTCAAACTTGGTAGCGGGGACAGGATTTGAACCTGTGACCTTTGGGTTATGAGCCCAACGAGCTACCAGACTGCTCCACCCCGCAACCAGAACTGTATTCGGCTTCCTGTGGAAGCGGGGGCCAATATAAGAGGTGGGATCGGCCCCTGTCAAGTTGGTGCGGGATCTTCTTCAGTCTTCTTGAGAATCGGCGGTGGGCAACTCGTCTTCTCCGACGACTTCGATGGCGGTCTCGCCGGGTTTGAGCATGCGGTATCTTTCCCGGGCCACGCGCTCCAGCGCTTCCGGATCGCCGGACTCTTCGTCCAGGGCCGCCAGACCGGCCTGAAGTTCGTCGTGATGCTCGCGCAACTGCTCTACATCGCCCTCGGCCTGCAAACGTTCGGAACGCAGACCGAAAAGCGTCCCCAGGCCGTTCTCGCCCGTCAGCGCCATGCCCAGCAGGACCATGGCCGCCACGCCGCACAGATAGAGCATGGGTTTGCGGATCCGCTTGCCGGCCGGAGGCGCGCCGCGCAGGAAGGGACCGTCGGTGGAGACTGAACGGTTGGTGCGGGGGGTGCGGGCCATGTGTTCCTCCTTGAACGCCATGGGGTGTCGGGGATGGGCCGCGATCGTTTCGGCCCATCCCGTCGGCTCCGGATCAGCCCAGGTTGTAGAAGCAACCCCGGCCGGGATAAACCGCCAGGTCGCCCAGCTCTTCCTCGATGCGCAACAGTTCGTTGTACTTGGCGATGCGCTCGCTGCGGCACAACGAACCGGTCTTGATCTGGCCGGCATTGGTGGCGACCGCCAGGTTGGCGATCGTGACGTCCTCGGTCTCGCCGCTGCGGTGACTGACCACGTTGGTATAGCCGGCACGCTTGGCGATTTCGATGGTCTCCAGCGTCTCGGTCAGCGAGCCGATCTGGTTCAACTTGATCAGGATGCTGTTGGCGCTGCCTTCCTCGATGCCGCGGCGGAGTCGCTCCGGGTTGGTCACGAACAAGTCGTCACCAACGATCTGGATCCGGTTACCCAGCGCCGCGTTCATCTTGCCCCAGCCTTCCCAGTCGTTCTCATCGAGACCGTCCTCGATCGACACGATGGGATAATTGTTGACCAGTTCCTCGTAGAAGGCCACCAGCCGGGCGGCGTCCCAGGGGCCATCGCCCTCGGCGTCCAGGTGGTAGGCGCCGTCCTTGAAGAACTCGCTGGCGGCCGCGTCCATGGCCAGGGTGAGATCCTCGCCGGCCTTGTAGCCGGCCCGGTCGATCGCCAACATGATCATGTCCAGGGCTTCGCGGTTGCTGCCCAGGTTGGGCGCAAAGCCGCCCTCGTCGCCGACACCGGTGGCCAGTCCCTTCTCGCCCAGAACCTTCTTCAGGTTGTGGAAGACCTCGGCGCCCATCTGCAGGGCCTCGGAGAAGGTCTCCGCGCCGGTCGGCATGATCATGAATTCCTGGATATCCACGTTGTTGTCCGCGTGGGATCCGCCGTTGAGGATGTTCATCATGGGGACCGGCAGGGTGCGCGCCGCGACGCCGCCCAAATACTGGTATAAGGGCAGCCCGATCGCGTTCGTGGCGGCGTGGGCGACAGCCAGCGAAACACCCAGGATGGCGTTTGCTCCCAGTTTTTCCTTGTTGGGCGTGCCGTCGAGTTCGCAGAGTATGCGATCGATCAGGACCTGGTCTGTGGCATCGATGTCCAGCAACTCGGGTTCGATGATTTCCTGGACGTTCTGGACCGCCTTCAGCACACCCTTGCCCAGGTAGTGGTCCTTGTTGCCGTCGCGCAACTCGATGGCTTCGTGCTCGCCGGTCGAGGCTCCACTCGGCACGGCCGCGCGTCCAACCACACCGCTGTCCAGGAATACTTCCACTTCAACAGTGGGATTCCCGCGCGAGTCGAGGATCTGACGGGCCTGTATGGATTCTATCGTCGTCATGGTGGAGCTTCTTTCGGTCGAGTTGGCGAAGGCGTATTCCCGAGACGGAGCGAGTCTAGGCAGGCCCACCGGAGGGTGTCAAGACTTACGATAATTGAAGAGATGTGATATACTTATCGGAGTCGCTCAACCCCGCCCTGCATCTTCTTTCAAGGGATACGAAAGGGTATTCAATGCTCCGCAGTTGCCGGTCCGTAATGATTTTGTCGTTGCTGCTCGTCGTTACCGCTTCGGCGGCACCGGAACCCCCTCTGCAACGCGATGTGGACGATCTAGAATACTTGCTGCCCCAGGCCGAGACATTGGCCGAGCGTGAGGTTTGGCGTGGGCGGGAACACCTCATGCCGACCCGTGGCACCCGGGCCGACGCACCGCCGCTCGTGCCGGTGCGCAACGTGGCTGAATGGGAACCCGCCACCGGCGTGTTGATCCGCTATCCCCTGGGCCTGCCCTATGGCCTGCTGACCGATCTGGACGACGACGTCACTTTGCACGTGGTCGTTTCCAGCGGGTACCAATCCACCGCCCAGAGCAATCTCGCCGCCAATGGCGTGAACATGGACCGAGTCGAATTTCTGGTGCGTCCCAACGACTCCATCTGGACCCGCGACTACGGCCCCTGGTACGTCTTCGACGGGGCCGGTGACCTGACGATCATCGACCACACCTACAATCGCCCGTGGCGACCCAACGACAATCTCATTCCCATCTACTTCGCCCAGCAACAGGGGCTGCCGGTCATCAGCCACGACATGTATCACACCGGCGGCAATTACATGACCGACGGCGCCAATCTGGGCATGTCGTCCGAACTCGTGCTCAACGAGGCAGCGTCCCACAACGGCATGTCCGAAGCCGAAGTCATGCAGCTCATGTCTGACTACTATGGTGTCACTACTTATCACACGATCGAGTACATCGAGTCCGGCGGCATCCACCACATCGACACCTTTGCCAAATTTCTCGACGAGGAAACGATCCTGCTCAAGGCGGTCTGGGCTTCCCACCACACCTTTGTCGAGCTGGAGCAGCGAGCGACCCTGCTGGGGTCATTGACCGCCTCGACCGGCCGGAACTACGATGTGCACCGGGTCTACTGTTACGACATCGGCTACGGTTCCCCGGCCTCGTACACCAACAGCTTGATTCTCAACGATAAGATCTATGTACCCATTTTCGGCAATACGGCCCACGATCAGGCGGCCCTCGCGACCTACGAGGCGGCGGCGCCCGGTTACACTGTCGAGGGTTACTACTACAGTGGATTCATCACCGACGACGCCCTGCACTGCCGCACCAAGGGCGTGTACGATCGGGGCATGCTGCGGGTCGGCCATGTGCCCATCCACGAGGAGTTGGAAGGCCCGGTGGCCGTCACCGCCTTCGTCGACGACCGCAGCGAGGCCGGTCTGGCCGGTGTGAGCCTCTGGTTCCGCTTTGCGGGCGGGGAGTGGAGCGCCGTTCCCATGGGTTCTCTGGGTGACGACCTCTACGAAGGCGTTATCCCGGCGCCGGCCGAGGATACAACGGTCGAATACTACATCCTGGCGGCGGACAATGAAGGCCGACAGGAGGGCATGCCCCGCACGGCGCCGAACCATTGGTACGACTTTCCCATTCTCCGGCAGACCACGGGCGTGCCCGGACTTCCCACCGTGGCCCGTCTGCTGCCCAACCGACCGAATCCCTTCAACCCGTCCACGACCTTCTCTTTCGAGTTGCGTGATCCGGCGCCCGCGCGGTTGTTCGTTCACGACGCACGGGGCCGCGAGGTTCGCCGCCTTATCGATGGAGAGATTTGCCCGGCCGGACTGACCCGCGTGGAATGGGATGGTTGCGACTCCCTGGGGCGGGCCTTGCCGTCGGGTATTTATCATTTCACGCTCGAGACCGCGGGCTTGCGTTACACACGCCCGTCCGTCCTGGTGAAATGAACCGGTCGCCACGAAAAGAACAAGATCCGCAGGTCGTTTGTTGACCGACGGTATGACCCGAGCCTATCTTCGCCGGAGCCGTCGACCGGGTGCAGGTGCGCCCGCGGGCCGTCGCGCGGAGAGGAACCATGTTCGACCGCAAGCAGGACCTGAAGCTCATCAAGCGTTGCAAGCGAGGCGAGGAAGTAGCCTTCCAGGAACTTCTCACCCGCTATCGGAGCGCCATCTTCGGTCTGTGCTACCGGATGACCCACAGCGCGGAAGATGCGCGGGATCTGGCCCAGGAAGTCTTCATCAAGGTCTTTTCCCTGCTGGATCGTTACGACGAAAGCTATGCCTTCTCCAGCTGGATTTTCCGGATCGCCACAAACCATTGCATCGATCATCTGAGACGAAACCGCTTGCGGTTCCTGTCTCTCGACGGATACACGTCACCCGACGGGGATCAGATCGAGATCCCTATCCCCGACAAGGGCGCCCGTCCCGATCGGGTCATGGAACTCAAAGAAGCCGTGACAAAGCTGGAGGAGGTCATCGCCGACCTGCCTCCTCATTACAAGGCCATCATTTTGCTGCGCCATGATCAGGAACTGACGTACGAGGAGATTGCCACGGTGCTCGACCTGCCGCTCGGCACGGTCAAGGCCCGAATCCATCGCGCCAGGGCCATGGTCCAGCAGATGTTGAAAACACGGTCTTATGATATATGATAGAGGACGAAAAAAGGTCGATTCGTCGTGCAACCTCCTGGGAGGGCGTCCGTAGGGAAGCTGGTAGGGGTGGTTTTGGCAGGCGCTGATCTGACATTTGGCGCTCGTTTTTAGAACCCGGAACAACCAGCCTCCGTACTGAGGGAAGGAGACCCTGGAGGAAACATCATGAACGAGAACAAACAAATGAATGCACCGAACTGCACAGAGACACGCTCGCAACTACAGGCGTACCTGGACAAGACCTTGTCCCGCAAGGAATCCATGGCGCTTTTTCTGCATGTGCGCGAATGTCGAGGCTGCAACGAGGAACTCGAGGCAATGGAGCGCCTCTACGGCTTGCTGGGCGGATTGCCGTCCATCGCGCCGCCCGAGGACTTTGACGCACGCATTCTCGATTCGGTGCCTTACGAGGCCTACAAGGCCATGGAACCCCTGCGCCGCGAACGCATGCCGGTAATCCTGGACGAGGAGACCTTGCCTGCCTTCATCCGAGCGGGGGCAACGCGTGCCGTGGGCGGCTTGCTTGCCGTTCTGGCCGCTGTTGGTCTGGCGACCGATGCGCTACCCGGTGGTTGGGCGGCCTTTGGGCTCGCCGGCGCTCTGCCGGAGGGTCTGGTACGTCTCCAGAGTGCGTCCCGGAGGATTTATACCGGTGTCATGCAACGTTCTTCCGCACGCTGACCCGCGGACCGCCTCACTCCGTCCGCGCGCGAGCTCGGCCTTGATGGCCGGGTTCATGTTGCTGTGTGTGATGGCGATCCTGTCGCCGGTCATGGTCATCGCCGAAGATCCCGCCGCCAGCCGTCAGGACTCCCTGCGGCAGTCTATTGCCTCACGTCTACAGCGCATCAGCGTGTTGAAGGATTCCCTATCGTCCCAGGAAGATATGGAATTCGACGCGGCCCTCGAGAACCTCGGCGACGTCTTCAAGGAAATCGAACAGCAGTTGCGTGACATAGACGTCACCATCGATGACGAGATGCTCAAGTTCTCCAGCCCGGACGGGGAGCTGAGTTTCGATATTCCCGAGGATTGGGGCGACAAGGTCAGCCTGGGGCTCAGCGCCATCACGGCGACCATTCTTTCGGAGCTGCCCGATACGCTGGATGTTGAACACGGCCTCAGCGAGTTCCGGGAGCACGCCGAATCCTGGAACATCAACATTTTCGATGAGGAGCCCGATGAGCCGCCCAAGTTGAAGATCGTGGGCAGCGAGATCTTCAGCACCGGCGACGATGTCGTGGTGGCCGTGAACGAGCGCATCACCGGCAACGTGGTGGTCATCGGGGCCGACGCCACGATCCTGGGCAGCGTGGACGAGTGCGTCGTTGTTATCGGCGGTGCCCTCAACCTGGACGAGGATGCCCATGTCCACGGTGATGCCATATCGTTGTTCGGCTCGTTACGGCGGCACGATGACGCCGTGGTCGATGGGACCGTCGTCTCGGTCGGCGGCAACGGTCTGGCGGGCGACTTTCTCGGTCTGCCCGATCTGGCCGGTGGTGTATCCGGCGCCATGATCAAGCTGACGGGTCTGCTGCTCTTCGGCCTGTTGATCCTGATGGTTTTCGCGCTCCTGCCGAAAGAGCGGCTATTCGCAACCGAGTCCTATCTTGTTCATAATCCCGGGCGCTCCTTTGCCGCGGGTCTGCTCTGGGAGACCATCGGTCACGTCATACTCATCCTGGCTTTGGCCTTACTGATCGTCACCGTTATCGGCATTCCCGTCGCCGCGCTGCTGGGCCTTGCCTATTTGATCCTCGGCGTGGTCTCGGTTGGTGTCGTGGCCAGGCTGCTGGGTGCCCGCATTTGCCAACGCCCCAGTTGTCAGGAACATTCCGCCTGGTGGACGCTCATGCTCGGCCTGATCGTCATTCTGGTGCCGGGTTTGCTGGGCACCCTGTTTGGCGGACTGAATGGGCTCCAGCCCCTAGCCCGTCTGTTCGACGTGATCAGCCTAACCGTACATTTGACGGTCTACTGTTTTGGCACCGGAGCGGTTTTCAGCAGTCGTTTCGGCACTGCCACTAGCTCTTCCTGACTAGCTGGGTAATTATCCCCATGTTTGGTGGGCGAATTTACGCACCTCCGCCCTGATTCCGCGATTTTGCCTCTTCCGGCCTGTTTGGTATCCCTGACTCAATACGATATGTTATAATATCTTACGGTTGTTGGTGTGCTGTGTCCGATGCGAAGCGCTGAACTTCGTTGGGTCAGGTATGATATCTGCGGCTCTCTTCTCCTGTGAACACCGACATGTCCCCGAAGGGGGGACGATCCTGCAAAAGGGCCCGTAATGACCAATCACTGCAAGAGCTTACTCATGACGTCCCATACGATCCGGTTGGGCTTGGCCTTGCTGTTGGTCCTCCTGCTGCCCCTGTCGTCCCGGAGCGAGACTTTTGTGGCCGACAACGGCCTGACCGTCAATGTACATGCCGGTGCCGCTCTCGAAGACTACCTAGTCGAGGATGGGGGAAAACTCGTTCTGCGACATCCGGCCACCGGTGACGTGGAACTTTTCCGTGGCCCCGACGATCCGCGATTCACGCGCCCCGATGTCAATGAGTTCAGACCGCTTCCCGTCGAGGCCGTCGAGGCTGCGTTGCGCGAGGTGCACACGCTGCGAATGGGGATCGAGGTCGACGTGTTCATCCTGCCTGCGGCACCGGTCGTAACAGCGTGCAGCTTCGCCCGTCGCAACGCGATTCTGCTGGCTCCGTCCTTTGGCGCTGCCGATGAGAGCACCGTGGGCTCGATAACCGTCCACGAGTTGGGCCACGTCTTGACCTGGGGCTACTTCGACAAGCACCCCGAGCGGTGGGAAACCTATATGCGGCTCAGGGGCTTGAACAGGACGGACAACGGTCCCTCGGCACCCCACGCGCAGCGGGCCCGGGAGATCCTGGCCGAAGACATCCGCTACCTCTTCGGTGGTCGCACAGCCAATGTCTACCACAGCATCGAGAACGCAGAGTTGGTACGACCCGATTCGGTCGAGGGGTTGATCGACTTCCTGATCGATTCTCTCGAGGGTGCACCGGTCGTCCTGGGTGGCGCGGTCTGCACGGCGTTCCCCAACCCCTGTAATCCGCGCACGACGATCGAACTGTCTCTGCCGGGTGACGAAACATTGCGAGACGCCGCCACCGCGAGGCTTGAGCTCTACGATACCCGGGGGCGTCGCGTACGGGTCGTCGAGGGTGGGACTCTGGGTAATGGACGTCTGCTGATCGTCTGGGACGGCCGAGCCGATGACGGCACATCCCTGCCAAGTGGTCGCTACCTGTATATGGCCGGATGGCGTGGCCTACGGGGACGGGGCGTCATTACACTGGTCAAGTAACGAACATCCATCGACGCGATTTTGCATTCCCACCGCTGACCGCTTGCCCTGACGGACGCGACCCCATAATCTGAGATGTACGTCATAAGCTCATGGCCCCGCGTCCCCGGATCCCCTGGAGATCGAAATGACAACGCGCTTGTTATCGTGTTTTCTGGTGGCCTGGCTGGCGGTCCCCCTCTTGGCCCTGGCCGCGACGCCCGACTACGATCCGGAGGCTCTCTTCCGGCGAGCGATCGCCGAGATCGATTCACTGATGAACCGGGGCGATTACACCGGCGCCGCCGAATCGGCGATCACGCTCCTCGACGATGATCGCCTTTTTCAGCATCAGCGCTGGCGGTTGCACCAGAGAGCGGGGCTGGCTCTGCAAAAACAGGGACGGTTCGAGGATGCCCTGATCCATCTGGAAAAAGCCGTCATCTGGGCCCAGACCGAAGCTGTGAATCATCGCAACCTGGCCACTCTCATGATCGACATGAACCGGTCCGGGCGCGCCATGTCCGAATACCGCGAGGCCTGTGATCTCGATCCCGGCAATTGGCACTACCTACTGGAATACGCTCACGTCCTGATCGACTTCGGGCAACTGGCCCTGGCTGATCGAATCATCGAAGACGCGGCGGTTATCTGCCCGGACTGCCCCGAGGTTCATCACGCCGGCAGTCGGTTGGCGCTCGAATCGGAGGATTACGGCGGGGCCTTGCCGCATCTCGAGATCCTGTACGCATCTCGTCCGGATGACGACGAGGTTCGCTCCCTGCTCGCCCTGGCCCGGCTGCGCAACAACCAAGCCGATGGGGCGGTCGCCCTGTTGGCGTTGGCCTGGGATACGGGCCTCAGTGATAGGGACATACGGATTCTCCTGGAAGCGGACCGCACCATCGGTGATCCTGCCCGTGCCATCCAATTGGCACTTTCGCTCGGCGATGGGCAGCAGACTTCGTGTGCCCCCCTGATATGGGCGCAGGCGGCTCTGGTCTGTATTGATACCGGTCGGGACGCCGAGGGCCTGATCCTGGTGGACAGGGCCCTGGCTCTCGATCCCGCCAATACGAGTTATCTGAACAATCGCGTCCTCCTGCTGCGACGCCTGGGGCGGAACGACGAAGCCGATCGTGACTGGGCGCGACTCATCGCTCTGGATCCATCACGGGATCAGGAACCACCCGAAACTCCCTGAACACGGAGAAGAAGCCGAGGATGCACGGCTACCGGATCGCCCATATTCATGCGGCTGGACTGCTGGTGTTGACGTTGGCCTGGTTGCTGGGTGGTTGCACCGCGCAGCGGGGGGCCGACTCGACCCATGGACCGCGAAGCGTCGGTATATTGCAGCACGAGATCCCTGCCCCCGAAGGGGCCTGGCGTCCCCACGAACTCCGTCGTTGCGCTGATGGTGATGACGCCATGTTGTCCCAGTCCGGTCTCGACGTGATCGCCCTGGCTCACGAATTGTACCGATTGGGTGAGGGGGGGGACGCCATTTTCGAGCTTGAATTCCACTTGGCCCAGAAGAAGCAGGCGGCCGGGATTGTTCTGCTGACGCTCGGTCAGCTATATGTGCTGGCGGCGCAGGGGACACCGACGGTCGAACCCCATGAGGGACCGGCGGCCATGTTGGGCGATTGGGACACGGATCGCCCGCGCCTGGTGGCCCGGGCCGAGGCCGTCCTGCAAGAGGCTGCACAACTGAGGCCCAACGACAGCGCCGTGGACTACCTCCTTGCCGACGCAACCCGCTGCCGAGGCGCCATGGCGACCGCCGATCAGTTTTTCGCACTCGGAACGACCAAGTGTACGCGCCTGTCCGGAATGGATGTCTTGATCCGTTTCCAGGAGATCAGTCCCCACCCGGCGCGACAGCTGGTGGGTGTGGAACTGGAGTATCCCGCCGCCGCAGCTCGCGATGGCGTGTCGGGGGAGGTGGTCTTGGATCTTTTGATCTCCCCGAACGGCCGGGTTACCCAGGTCACGATCGTGGCCGAACCGGACCGACGCCTGGGGTCATCGGCAGCTGCCGCCCTGCTCCAGGCCACCTTCTCAGCCGGGCGTATCGGAAAGTATCCTGTCTGGTCATGGGTTCGGGTCACGGTGGCTTTCGGCTGAGAAAACCGGTCGGGAACGAACTATCGGGAACGGTCTTATCCGGCCGGCTCGAACTGACGGTTGATTTCGAGGGGTAGGTGGGCTTATTTTAACTGGGCTCAACACTTTTGGGCTCTGCTGCCTTTGCGGCCGCCGTGTCGCGCTTTGCATGTCGCCGGATTGAGCGTCATGCACAATGGAGGTCATGATTTTGAAGAGACACCTGGATCCACGTGCCCGTATCGCGGCGGGGCTCGCGATTGCCCTGCTGGCGGCCATCGGCTGCACGACACGCCCGCAGGAATCAGAGACCCTGAACATGAGCGGCAATCATACCGCCGGCACTCTGAATATGGTGACCGCAGATACGTCTTCGAGTGGTTACAGTTATGGTGAGCCGGATCTGTCGCCCGACGGCACCAGGGTGGCTTTCACGTACGATTGGCCGGCTCTGGTACCGTCAGGTATCCTGCCCGAAGTTCCGCCGCTAATCCGGCAACTCGGTGTGATTCCTCTGGACCACCATTTCGGCGCCCAGTTGTCGCTCGAGGCCCAGAGTGCGGCGCTCGTCCACATGGACGACTACATGTTCAGGGCCGGCACCCTACAGGAGCGCATGCGTCCCAACATCGACTGGCAGAAGGGGACCCCCCGCTGGCTCGACGACGACAACCTGATGTTCTGGATGCAGACTTCCCGTGGCGCTCGTCTCTTCCGGACCTATGTGGGACCCGGTTTCCAGCACGGCGACCATGTTGTGGCAGAGATGATCTTTCGCGAACCTGACGACAGCCTGGATCTCAACTGGAAGTTCTGGGAGCATCTCAGTCCCCGCGTGTCGCCCGATGGCCGCTGGATCGCCTTCAGCCGCTACGGTCACACCGATGCGGACTCGCTCCATCTGGCTACCCAGCAGAGCATCTGGGTCTGCGCGGTACCTGAGCCCGGCCAGAACGCCGACATTGTCTTCCCGCTGACCGAAGAATCCTCCACGTGTGATTGGCCGGCCTGGTCGCCAGATGGCAGAAAGCTCGTCTTCTCTGCTTCGCTGGACCTTTCCGGCGGTTACGACGGCTACTACACCCAGGAGATCTTCACGATCGATTTCGACACGACGGGATACGCCGAGACCGGCGTGGTCGAGTTGAACAACAACCTGGATCGGTTGACCTACTCGCCACCCGCCGATGGCAGCAACTTCGTGGTCAGGAACCAGGAACCAGCATTCTCTGCCGACGGAAGCATCATCGCGTTCGTTTCGGATCGACGCGTACCGACGATCACCCTGACCGAACGAAACATCTGGTACATTCCCGCGGACGGGACACTCGATCCTAGTCTCCTGTTCTTCACCCGCTCCGACGACAAGGCGCCGCTCTTCACGGGCGGTCCCGGTCGGGAGTTGATGCTGACCAGTTCGTTCGGTTTCCCGACCGAGATCCTGGATCAGGTCTGGCAGGAAACGTACGAATACTACGAGGATCTTGACCCGGAGATGAATGAGATGCAGCTGAAGGCCGAAGCTGATGCCGTCAGGGAGGAACTGGCATTCTTCGAGGATGTCATGACCCACGTGTACACCCTGTCGAACTGGTAGGATCGTGATTCACGAATCCGGCGCCCAACCCGCTGACGAGATCGTCAGGGTCGGGCGCCTTCTTTATACGCGGAAATACGTGATCGCTGCGGAGGGGAACCTCTCCATACGACTCGACCGGGATCATTTCATGATTACGCCAACCGGCGTATGCAAGGGCGATCTGTCACCGACTGAACTGGTCGAGATGAACCTCGGCGGCGATGTCGCGGGCTCGGCGCGGCCCAGTTCCGAATGGCGCCTGCACGCCGAGATCTATCGACGGCGCGGCGATATCGGCGCCGTCTGTCATGGGCATCCGCCCTGTGCCACCGCCTTCGCCTGTGCGCGTCGGCCCCTGCCATCGGCCCTGATGCCCGAGGCGCTCCTGCTGCTGGGGGACGAGGTCCACCTGGCGCCCTACGCCACACCCGGTGCCGACGAGGTGCCGGCTTCCCTGCGCGGCCTGACCGATGACGAGAGCGCCCTGTTGCTGGCCAACCACGGCGTCGTGACCTTCGCCGCGACACTCGATGCCGCCTATGCCCTACTGGAGACGGTGGAGCGGTTGGCGGAAGTGGCGTTGCACGCCGAGACGCTTGGGGGAGGCGTGCGTCTGACGCGACGCGAGGGTGCGCGGATCAGGGAGCGCTAGACAGCGGCCGGGTACCGAGAACCATGTATACAAAAAGGGGAGGGCTGAAGCCCTCCCCTTTGTCTTGGCTGCGATCGTGATCAGAAGTCCAGACTGGCGCCGGCCCAGGCGAAGTAGGTCGAGTCGCCGGGGAACTGGTACCAGTCGCCGTTGTCGGTGGCGGTGAACATGCCGAAGCCGCCTTCGAGGTCCACGTCGCCGTTCAGCATGTAGTCGAACTTGACGTCGATCTCGTTGCCGATGGCATCCTGGCCGCCGACTTCCTCGGCCGAGTTGAAGACGTAGAAGTCCACCGACACGTCCAGGTTCTCGGTGGGTGTGAAACCACCGGCGAAGCGCAGCGCGACGATGTCGCACCAGGCCACCTCGTTCATGAGACCCAGGAACTCACTGGTGGAGCCGAAGAGGGCGTTGAAGTCCTCGTCCTCGGCTGTCGTAACGTCGTCGCCGCTGGCGAAGTTGTACTCGAAGCCGATGTAGGGATTGACCGCGCTGTCGAAGTTGTAGAACAGGCCGGCGTAGTAGCCGAGGCCGGATTGATCCATCTCCGCCGGGAGGTAGCTCGTGCCGGACTGCATGACGACCTCGCCGTAGAAGTGAATGTTCTCGTGTACGTAGTCGAACAGGCCGCCGAAGACCATCATGCGATCGTTGTCGATGTCGGGATCGGCCCAGTTTTCGGTGGTCATTAGCATCACGTACGGCTCGAAGAAAAAGTCCTCGTTGGCATCGTAATGCATGTAGAGGCCCATCAGGTCTGTATCGCCGACGCCATCGTCATACTTGCCCACGAAGGTCTCGACAATCTTGAATTTGAAGAAGTCCAGCCAGCCGCTGTCGAAGCTGTAGCGGTCGCTGCAGCCTTCGAAGGTGATGTTGCGGTCCAGTTCCCAGTCATCGACGCCGACTACGCGCTCGCGGCCGTAGGACATGGGCATGCGGCCGATGGTCACGTCGAAGTCCTCGAAGAGGAAATCGGCCATGGTGAAGGTGGCCTGGTAGATGGAATTGGCGTCAACGGCGGGGTTGCCGAAGATCTGGTAGTTCTCGACGGTGAACATGTAGGAAGCGTTGCCGTTGACATCGCCGCCGAAGGAGACGCGGGACCGTAACTGGCCAAAGCCGGCGGCGTCGTCCACATCGCTGTTCTGATCCCCATTGGTCTTGCCCTCGGCTCGGTACACCATGCTGCCGCTGGTATCTCCGGCCAAGGCATTTGCGGTCACGCCCATGCCGATCAGCAGGGCCAAGGCGAACGTCAGGAAAATTAGTCGTTTAAACATTGTCCACTCCTCCGTGAAGAGACATTTTCGGGTTACATCGATCCGTCAGCGGTCGCAATGCGACCGTGTAACCTGTTCAGATCGATATCACCCCCCCTCGCTACTTGAGAACAAATCAGACATTCTGCGGGCGAGGGCCGGCCATCCGAACCGTTCCTCGATGAGCGTCCGCGCCCGTATCGCTCTATGGGTTGTTTCGTCCTGGCTGTCGAGCATCTGCCGAATCGTGGCGGCGAAGGACTCGTCCGGCTCACCGATCCACAACGCATCATCTTCGGTACGGACTATACCTTCGGCGCCCAGGGGCGTGGTTGCCACCGGGATGCCGTGAGCCATGGCTTCGAGAATCTTGATCTTGATGCCGCCGCCCTCAGTCAGAGGTGCGACGAAAAGGCGGCAGCGCCGGTACAGATCCGTCAAGTCCTCGACGTAGCCCACTGCATTGATGGACCGATCCCCGCCACCATGCGCGTTCAGAAAGTCGCGCGATCCTCGGCCGGCGAGCACCATTTCCATGTCCTGATCATATTTGGCGACGTTTGGCCACACCTTGTCAATGAGAAATTTCACCGCTTCACGATTCGGCCGGTGGGAGAAACTCCCCACGAAGAGCAATCGAGTCGGAGGGGCAGGGGCCCAGACCGGTGTGATTGCAGTCGTATCGATACCCAAAGGGACCGTGTGGCAGTTTCGGCCGCCGTCGGCCAACAGTAGATCCCGGTCCTGGTCAGTGACACACAGAGTCGTGTCCGCCCAGTGTGTGGCCTGGACCTGGAGGCGGGTCCAGGCCGACGATTGGTGGTATAACGCCAATTTGTGCAACGGGTTGCGGGCGCGACTCATCTGGCGCAAGCGGGGCAGGGAGCTCAGCTCATCGCTGCCGAGGTAGAGACGGCAGTCGAGTCGCCCCTGGTCGCGGAGGCGGCGCAGATCCCGCAAGTAGAGGATCATTTGCATGCCCTCGACGAGTACAACATCGGGTTGCGCGGCCGTGACGGCTTCACACAAGTCCCGGGACAGTCCCTTTGACCAGTACTTCGCGCCGTAATACGGCTGCCCGTGCAGAAAACCGCGAATCCCCGCTGCGGCCCGTCCGGCGATCAGTTCCAGACGAGCGGCGCCCTGGGTGCCGGAGTCGAGGAAAGGCAGGGCGACAACCGAGACGCCCAGGTCGGCGGATACCTCCGCATCGAGTCCCGTCTCGCCGGGACGCAGCAGGGATATGAGTGTGACCTCATGAAGCCGGCCCAGATGGAGGACCATGTTGCGGGTCGATATTCCGCCGCCGTGGCCGACGTGGCGATGGGGCAGGTAGGCTGAGAGGATGGCTACACGCATGGTGCATCGAGTCAATAGAGAACGTAGCCCTTGGAGTCGGCCAGGTCCTTCTTGACCTTCTCGAGCTCCACTTCGAAATCCGGCGTTCCGTCTTCGAGATAGGATTTATTCTGGTGGATCCAGGCCGCGGCTTCCTCGTCGATCTCGTCCTCGACGCGGAACAGCTCGGTGAGCTTGCATTCGATAAGGAAGCCGAAGCGGTCTTCGGCCAGCTCGAGATCCACATGCTCCTCGTTCAACAGCGTGTTGACGATTTCGGCGGAGATCTTCTCGATACGTTCTTCGGAAAGCCTCATGGTCGGTACTCCTGGCGATTCCGGTCAGAGAATGAAGCCGTGCTTCTTGCAGATCTCACGCTTCATCTTGGCGCGTAGAGCGCCGTAATCCATGTCCATGGCTCGGATCTCGCTGTTGTGTGCCTTGAGGAGCTCGTCAACCTCTTCGTCGATCTCTTCCTCGGCGCGGATGTCCTCGTAGAAAGTGTCGGCGATGACGCGATACACGAGATCGGGGTTGGTTTGAATGTGGACTTCCGGGGCCCGCTCGATCATCTCGAGTACTTTTTCGGCAAGGAAGTCGATCTTGTTTGGCGACAGTCGCACGTCACTCTCCGTGGCAAGGGACCGTTCCGGGACACGATGCGACCATACAACGCTTTTTCCCGCCGCTTGGCAAGTCCAATTCCATCACTTACTCTACTGAGCCGGGAAGTGCGTGCCGATCCGGAACCGGCATCGCCGTCGTGTGTAGAATCGCGCCGTGTGTATTACGGGGCATCCCACTCAGCAAGGAGATCCGACCAGTGACCGATAGTCTGGATACCGCCCACGTCGAAGACGTGTCGCGGCGATTGGAGGAAGTGCTTGCCGAAGCCGGCAAGGTGGTCGTGGGGCAACGCCCCATGCTCGAGGGGTTGCTACTGGGGTTGTTGACCGGCGGACACATCCTGCTCGAAGGTGTGCCCGGTCTGGCCAAGACCCTGGCTGTCCAGACCCTCGCGGGTGTTTTGGACACGGGTTTCCAACGCATCCAGTTCACGCCCGACCTGCTGCCGGCGGACATTGTCGGTACCACCATCTATCGTCACGAGACCGGGTCCTTCACCGTCAAGAAGGGGCCCATCTTCAGCAACATCATCCTCGCCGACGAGATCAACCGTGCCCCGGCCAAGGTGCAGAGCGCTTTGCTCGAGGCCATGCAGGAACGTCAGGTCACCATCGGCGAGGAGACCTTTGCCATGGCTGATCCGTTCCTGGTTCTGGCGACCCAGAATCCCATCGAGCAGGAGGGGACCTACCCGTTGCCGGAGGCGCAGATCGACCGCTTCCTGCTTAAACTCCATGTCGGCTATCCGACCCGCGACGAGGAGCGGATCATCCTGGAGCGCATGGCCGGCAAGATGCCGCCACGCGTGAATCCCGTCCTGGGGCCGGATGAGATCCGCGCCTTGCGCGCGGCGGTCAGCGGCGTCTTCGTGGACGAGAAGATCAAGGACTACATTCTGGATCTGGTGTTCGCGACCCGTGATCCGTCGGCCTATGGCCTGGACGCGGCGGCCCTGATCGCCTACGGGGCCTCGCCCCGAGCCACATTGGCCCTGGCCCAGACGTCGCGAGCCCGGGCTCTGATGTCTGGCCGCGCCTTCGTGGTGCCCGAGGATGTGAAGACGGCGGCACACGCCGTCCTGCGCCATCGAATTCTGGTGACCTACGAGGCCGAGGCCGAGCAGTTGACCAGCGACGACATCATCGACCGGCTCCTGGATCATGTGGAAGTTCCTTAGAAGACCCGACAGGAGCGACGACGCACCGGCGGTCCCCGGGGACCGCGGCGCCATCACGCCCCAAATGCTCGAAGCGGTACGGCGGATCGAGATCCGGGCCCGCCGTCTCGTGGACGAGACCTTCTCCGGTGAGTACCACTCCGTGTTCAAGGGTCGCGGCGTCGAGTTTCGCGAAGTGCGCGAGTACGTGCCCGGCGACGATGTGCGGTCGATCGACTGGAACGTCACCGCCCGGGCGGACGCGCCCCACGTGAAGCAGTTCGACGAGGAACGAGAGCTGACCGTCATGCTCGCCGTGGACGTGAGTCGGTCCGGCCGTTTCGGGTCCGGCGACCAGACGCGGCTGGAAATGGCGGCCGAGCTGTGCGGCGTGCTGGCCATGTCGGCCACGTCCAATCGTGACAAGGTCGGCCTGGTGCTTTTCTCGGATCGGGTCGAACTCTACATCCCACCCGCTCGGGGACGCGGACACGTGTTGCGTATCATCCGCGAGCTGTTGGCCGCCGAGGCCGAGGGTGTCGGCACGGAGATCGCCGCGCCCCTGGAGTTGTTGGGGTCTGTCCTCAAGCGCAAGACCACCATCTTCCTGGTCTCCGATTTCTGGGCCGAGGGTTTCGAACGTCCCCTGCAGGTCGTGGCGCGACGTCACGACATGGTGGCCGTTCGGGTTCGCGATCCTCGCGAAACGGATCCAGGTGGCGCCGGCTTGGTGCGCTGGATCGATGCGGAAACGGGGCGTGAACAGCTGGTCGACACGTCACGATCCGAGGTCAGGGAAGCCCTCAAGAGTAATGCCGAAGCCCATGATCGTGGTTTGACCGACCTCTTCAGACGCTCGCGCATGGATGTGATCGACATTGACACCACTCGGTCCTATGTGGACCCCCTACGCCGGTTTTTCATGCGACGCGTGCGCCGGGCCGGGAGGCGGTTGTGAGACGGGAGATCGGCACAATCGTTTTCGGCATGACACTGTGGCTCTGCGCCGTCCAGGCGGGGGCCCAGGTCGGTGCACCTGCCGCTGCACCACCCGACACCGTTGATCTGACCCTGGCCATGCCGGAGGACGCCCCACGGCTCGTCCTGCGTTCGGCCGGGCCGGATTCCGTGCTATTCGGTGGGGAAATCAGCGTTGTCTGTGCCTTAGTGAATCCGTCGCAGACTACGGTGCTGGACTCGCTGTCCTGTCCGACAGCCTGGGCCGAAGTGACCGCCCGCGATCGTTCCGCCGAAGACGAAGTAATCCTGAGATTGCGGCTCATGAGGGCCGGACCGTTCCGGATCGTCTGGGCGGATGGACCGCGGACCGAAGAGATCTTCCATGTGGTCGGACGGTTGGGGCAGGCCGATCAGCCCGCGCCGCTCAGGGACCCGCGTCGACTCGGTTGGTACTGGTGGCGACTCCTGCTGGCGGTGCTGATCGCCGCGGGTCTGCTGCTGCTGTACCGGCGCTGGCGACGTGAAGCCGAGGGTGTGGACCTGTACAGCGATCCCCTGCCGCCCCCCGCCTGGATGCAGACGGTCATCGACCTGTGCGGACTTCATGACGGCGGTCTGGCCGCCCGCGGGGAAGGGCGCGCCTTCCTGCACGAGTTAGACGTGATCTTCCGCCGTTTCCTCGCGGGTCGCTACCACCTCAAGGCCGTGGAGATGACACCCGAGGAGATCCTGACAGCTCTCGCGGAGCGATCGTATCCGACCCGACTGGGACAGGGTGTCGTCGACATCCTGGGCCGGTGCGATCAGCAGCGGTTCTCGCCGGGCGAGGTGGCCACGCGGCCTTGTCACGAGTTCCTGCGCGAAGTGATGGATATGGTGGCCGAGAACCGGGTGATGGCGGTGCAGACTCATGTTCCCGCCGTCCTTGAAGTCGAGGCGAGTCGCTGCTGGAATCGCCTGGATGAGCAGGTCCCGCATACGGGGCCTGCCGGATCGGGAGGTGGCCATGTTTGAGCTGGCCCATCCCGAGGTTTTGGCCCTGGCGTTGCCGGTCGTCGTGATCGCAATCCTGATGCGGAGACGCCGTGCCGACACGGCCGCCTTGCGCCATCCCCATCTGGCCCTGATGAAGGACGTCGGGACCGGTCTACGCGAAAAACTGCGCCGGGTGACACCCTGGTTGCGTGTCTTTGCCCTGCTTTTGCTGGTCGTCGCTCTGGCCCGTCCGCGCGACGTGTACAACCTGCACGAGGTCGAGGGTGAGGGAATCGATATCGTCGTGGCCCTGGATATCAGCGGCAGCATGCGCGCCCTCGACTTCCAGCCTGACAACCGCTTGGAAGTCGCCAAGTCGATCATCCGCGACTTCATCATGGGGCGTACCGAGGATCGTGTCGGACTGGTTGTCTTCGCCTCGCGCGCCTTCACACAATGTCCGTTGACCCTGGATCGATCCATCCTCACCGGCTTCCTGGACGAGGTCCAGATCGGGTTGATCGAGGACGGCACCGCCATCGGGCTCGGCCTGGCCACGGCCGTCAACCGGCTGCGTCATTCGGAAGCCGCCAGCCGCACGATCATCCTGCTGACCGACGGGAGCAACAACGTTCCCACCCTCGAGCCGGAAACGGCCGCCGAACTCGCGCGTACGCTGGGCGTGCGGGTCTACACCGTGGGGGTCGGCAAGCACGGCAAGGTGCCGTTCCCGAACGATCGCGGTTTGATGGGGCGTCGCACGCGTATGGTGGAGATGCCCCTGGACGAAGATCTGTTGCGCGAGATCGCCCGCGTTACCGACGGCGAGTACTTCCGCGCCGTGGATGCCGAGACCCTGGCGCGCATCTTCGCGACAATCGACGAGTTGGAGACCAGCCGCTACAAGACGACCGTGACGACCTGGTATGAGGAGCGGATGGCCTGGTTCGTCATGCCCGCCCTGGTCATCCTGTTGTTGGACGTGTTGCTCGGGGCCGTCTGGTTGCGTCGTGTACCTTGAGCCCATCCCCGACACGATCGGGATCGCAGAGGAGTTTAATTGAAATTCGCCGCCGGACATTGGCTGATGTTGCTGGGCCTGACCCCACTCCTCTGGCTGTGGTTGCGCTGGGGGGACGGGCGTGCGCGGAATCGCCTCGCTGCGTTGTTGGGTCCCCGGGCCGGTGAGCATGTCGAGCACCTGCCGCCGGCGGCGCGACAGTGGCGACGATTCTTCGTCCTGATGGGACTGACATGTCTGATCGTGGCGCTCGCGCGGCCCCAGTGGGGTGCGAACGAGATCGTGGTTCAACAGCGTGGCACCGATGTGGTGATCGCTCTCGACATCTCCAATTCCATGCGGGCCGAGGACGTGGTGCCCAACCGTCTGGCCCGGGCGCGCGCCGAGTTGGGGACGTTGCTCGAGGGGTTCGATCGGGGACGCGTGGGCCTCGTCCTCTTTGCCGGCCAGGCGTTCGTCCAGTGTCCGCTGACGCTGGATCTGGGAACGGCGCAGCTCTTCCTGCGTATGGCCGACCCGGACATGATTTCGACCCAGGGCACGGCCATCGGCGCTGCCTTGACCGTCGGAGCGGACCTGCTGGACAGCGGCGCCGACGAGGGCGTGGCCGCATCGCGTCGCGCGATCCTGCTGGTCACCGACGGCGAGGATCTCGAAGGGGGATGGCAGGACGCCGCGGCCCATTGCCGCGAGCGGGGCATCGCCATCATACCGGTCGGTGTAGGCGAAGAGACGGGCGGACTCATCCCTCTGCCCGGCGACGACTCCGCCGCGGCCGGCTACATGAAGGACGACACGGGCAAGGTGGTCATGAGTCGACTGGACCTGACGTCCCTGCAGCAGCTGGCCGACTACGGCGAGGGGGCCCTGTTCCGTATCGGTGCCCGGGGTCTTGATGTCGAGGGGCTGCGTACGCTCATCGCCGGTTTGGGGGAACGGGATCTCGCTGGACGACACGTGAGCCAGTATCAGGACCGCTTCGTTTGGCCGCTGGCACTTGCCTTCGCCTGTCTATGGGCCTGGACACTGGTTCGTGCCCGCCGTTTCACTCGTCCCGTGGCCCGGACCGTCGCTGTCGGCATACTGCTGATCGCGATCCTGGCGCCCGCCGCGGCCCAGGCGAATATCCTGCAACCCGCGGGAGCCGCGGCCGCGGCTCGCGGTCTGGAACGGTATCAGGCCGGTGATTACGAGTCCGCCTTGAGCGCGTTCCAGGAGGCGCGCGCCCTGGCTCCGGACGACCCGCGTCTCGCCCTGGCCGTGGGAGCGGTCATGTCCCGACTCGCGCGACACGAGGATGCCGCCCGCGAGTTTTCAAGGGTCTTGGCCTTGTCCGATGATCCGGAGTTGTGCGCCGAAGCCCTCTACAATGCGGGGACCGACGCCCTGACCGCCGCCGATCCGGCCCGCGCGATCGAACAGCTGCGTCGATCACTCTCCCTGGAGCCCGATCGTTCGGATACGTTGCGCAACCTAGAGTATGCGGTACGTATGATGGAACAACAACCGCCCCAGGAACAACAGTCCCAAGATTCGCAACAGTCAGAGGACGGCGAAGAGGGCGACCAGCAGCAACAGCAGGACGGCGAGCAGGGGGATCAACAGCAGCAGCAGGATCAGCAACAACAGCAGGATGGTCAGGACGAGTCCGAACAGCAAGAGCAACAGGACCAGTCCGAGGCCGAGGATCAGCAGGAAGACCGGCAGCCTGATGAAGCCGAACCCAAAGAGGGTGAAGACCAGCAGCCGACCGAGGAGGAACTCTCCCGGGAGCGCGCGTTATCCATCCTGAAAGCCCTGGACCGGGACGAAGAGGAATTGCGGAAATCGTTGCAGAAACGCCTGAAAGGGCAACCGGCAACCAGCGGAAAGCGGTGGTAGGGGATGAATCACGGGCGATCGATTCTGTGGCGGGTCACACGATGGTGCGTCGTGCCGGTTCTGGTCTGTCTGTCAATGACCGCCGGGGCTGCGGCCGCCGCCGATCTGACGGCGGCCGTCGATCGATCCGAAGCGTCCCGCGGCGACCAGGTGCTGCTGACAATCACCCTGACGGGAGAGAGTCGTGACCTGCCGGCCCCCGACCTGCCCGCGATTGCCGGCGTCACGGTGAGCCGGGGCGGTACCAGCCAGAACTTCCAGATGGTCAACGGGGCGGTCTCCACGTCTGTCGCGTGGACCTACTACCTGCGAATAGAAGGCGACCAGGACGTGCAAGTGCCGGCCTTCGAGGCGGAGGTCGACGGCGAAAAGGTGCGCAGCAAGGCGATCACCATTCGGGTTGCCGACAAGGGAACGGGGGGACGGGGCGGGCTCGGGCAATCGCAGTCCACATCGTCCACGGGAGCCGACGCCGGAGCGCCGGGGCCCGGCGACGATCACTTCGTCACTCTGACCGTGGATCGCGACACGGCCTATGTGGGCGAGCAGATCGTGCTGGTTTTTCGGTACCATGCGAACCCTTACGCTCGCGGGCTCGACCGTCCCCAGTACACCCCCCCGCGCACCGAGGGTTTCTGGCGTGAGGATCTGCCGCCGAACCGCAACTATCAGGACGTCATCGACGGCCAGCGTTACGAGATCACCGAGATCCGTTACGCACTCTTTCCCACGCGCCCCGGCGTGTTGACCATCGAGCCGGCGCGGGTGACCATACCGGCTGTTCCATTTGCCGACTTCTTTTCCTCCCGCCGTCGGCGATCGCGCTCGGCCCCTCGCGAGTTGTCCACCGGTGACGTCGCGATCACGGCGCAAGCCCTGCCGCTGCCGCGACCGGCCGGTTTTTCCGGTCTCGTTTCACGTCAGGTGGATCTGACCGCGAAGGTGGATCTGGATACCGTACCGCGTGGCGAACCGGTCAGCCTGTCGCTGTCCCTGGGGGCCGACGGATCCCTCAAGAGCATTTCGGAATTGTCTTGGCAGGCTCCGGAATCCGTACAAAGCCACGAGGCCGGCGGTGGTCTGGATACCAAGAAGGATCACGGACGCATGTTCAGCCGACTCACCCAGGAGAAGGTTCTGATCCCCCTGGCGGAGGGGGTGCTGGTGCTGCCCCCGGTCGAGGTCGTGTATTTCGATCCGTCGTCGGCTACCTACGCCTCGGTGTCGCGCAAGCTCGGTTCACTCTTCGTTCGGGCCGGGGACCGACCCGTGGCGGGCGACTCGCCGGGCCGTGCCTTGCGAACCGAAATTGCCCGCTTGGCGCATGATCTCCGCTTTGCTCATCCGGTTACCCGGGGTCTCCGCACGCGTCGAGCCTCGCTGACGGCGAGCCCGATATGGTGGGTGGTGCTGTTGGCGCCGGTGGTGTTGTTGGGCGTGTTGCGGTTACAACTATCGCGCGAAGCGTCGCGTTTGCGCGATCCCCTCGGCACACGCCGGCGGGGGGCCTGGCGTCGAGCCCGGTCCAGCCTGCGTGTGTCGAAACGGGATGGTCGAGGCCCGGATGTCGGTGCGCGGATCATCGGTGCCGTCTACGGTTTCGTCGCGGACAAGACCGGGCGGTCATCGGCCGGCATGAAATCGTCCCACATCCTCGAATATGCGACTCGTATCGGACGAGTCGAAACGGGCGAAAGCCTTGTCGATTTGGTGACGCGTTGCGAGGCGGTTCGCTATGGCCTGGTCGAGTCGGAACAGTCCGGTATGGATTTGGCGACGGAAGCCGAGTCGCTGCTGGCGACCCTGGCGGCGGCGGCCGTCAAGGCTCCCGTGGTCGTGTTGAAGTGTCTGCTCGTCTCGTTGATGGTGCTCGGAATCACGATGGGAGGCGAGGTCTCGGCACAGGAAGCGGGAACCGGCCCCGGCGCTGATCCCATGCGTCTGATGGCCGAAGGCGTGCGCGCCTATACCGACGGTGATCTTGGTGAAGCCGTCGCCCGCTTCGAGGCGGCCGCGGCGGTCAGTCATGACGCGGATGTCTACTACAACCTGGGCAATGCCCGCGCCCGGCGTGGCGAATTGGGCTACGCCGTCGCCAACTATCTGCGGGCAAGTCGTCTCGCACCACGGGACCCGGATATCAGGGCCAATCTGGCCTGGGTGCGATCCCATACCCGGGACATCGAGCTCGAAGGCGCGCCCCTGCCGCCGGTGATCCGGCAACTGGGTGCGATCCTGGCCGCCCTGTCCCTGGACGAACTCTGTCTGCTGTTGATCGCGGCGCTCTGGTTCGCGGCCCTGGTCATTGCCTGGGCCTGGTGGCGCACGGGCTGGACGCCAGCCATGCGTCGATTGGGGATAGCCTCGGGCTTTGTCCTGCTGGCCGTCCTGGCCAACTCCGCCTGGCGTTGGTACGATCACCGCGTAAAGGATGTGGCGGTTGTCGTGGTTGCCGAGGCCGATGTGCGCAGCGGACCGGAAACCTCGTTCCCCGTGGTTTTCCAGGTACACGACGGTTTGACCCTGCAGGTGAAGGCACGCCGCGACGACTGGTCCCAGGTGACATTGGGCGGCGAGTGGAACGGCTGGTTGCCGACAGTGGCACTCACTCACGTCGGACTTCGAGCGGAGCAAGGCCAATGAAATCCCTGTCCGCGCAGACGCGCATGTTTTGGATCGTGACCGGCGTGGCTTTCGCGCTGCGCTTCGTCCACCTGTGGTTCATGCGCGCCAACCCCCTCTTCGAGCTACCGATCATGGACGCGGGTGTTCACGACCTATGGGCGCGTGGCCTGCTCGC
Source organism: uncultured Fibrobacteraceae bacterium (assembly GCA_964476155.1). GTDB lineage: Bacteria > Krumholzibacteriota > Krumholzibacteriia > LZORAL124-64-63 > LZORAL124-64-63 > JAHIYU01. The sequence continues at coordinate 33,643 of CAYYYS010000003.1, read as the reverse complement.
GGGTACCTGGCCGGGACCGGAGCCCTTTTTCCGGGCTCCTCTCTACCCGTATTTTCTCGCCGGTCTGTATTGGATCTTCGACGCGTCACGATTCCCGGTCCAACTGGTTCATGGCCTGATCTCGGCGTTGGGCGCCGGTCTCGCGGCTCTTTCGGCCGCGCGGATCTGGGATCGTCGCGCGGGCTACATGGCCGGTCTGCTGCTGGCCACCCTGTGGACGAGCATCTACTTCGCGGGCGAACTGCTCATCGTGACCCTCCCGATCACCTTGAACCTGCTCTGGATCTGGCTGCTTCTGCGCGAGGGGGAGACGAATGTCGTGCGGCGTCTGGTGGCCGTGGGGTTGGTGGTCGGTCTGTCCGCCATCGCGCGTCCGAACATCCTGATCGTGCTGCCAGTGGTGGTCTGGTATGTGTGGCGCGTCTTGAAGCCGCGGCCTCTCGGTTGGCTGGGACTGGCCGCGGCATTGGCTCTGCCCGTGATCCCGGTCACGGTTTCGAACGTCGTACGGGGCGGGGACATCGTGCTGATCGCCAGCCAGGGCGGCGTCAATTTCTTTATCGGCAACAACGCCGAGTCGGACGGTCGTACGGCGATCGTACCCGGCACCCGGCCGACCTGGCAGGGCGGCTTCGAGGATGCGATCGCCATGGCCGAGCGGGCCGAGAGCCGCGAGCTGAAACCATCGGAAGTCGACCGTCACTACCTGCGCCGAGGCCTGACGTTCATAACCGAGGAGCCGGGCCAGGCGGCCAAGCTGTTCTGGCGGAAGATCACCATGCTGATGGGGGCCGGGGAACGGTCCAACAACAAGTTCATCTATGCCTGGCGCGAATGGTCGCCCTTGCTGAAACTGCCACTGCTGGCCGGGTGGCCGCTGTTGCTTTTCCTGGGCGTGCTGGGCTGGAGTCGGCGCGATGGCGTGACGGGATCACGGGCTCTACTTCTGGGCGTTGGTCTTACCTACTGCGTATCCATCCTGTTGTTCTTCGTCAACGCCCGCTTCCGCTTGCCCGTGGCCGCGATCATGGCCATTCCCGCGGGAGCAGGGCTGGACGCCCTGGTGACGGCGATCCGCAGTCGACGCTGGTCTCACGGCCTGATCGGATTAGCCTTTGCGCTGATGCTCACAACCTTTTCCCTCAACGATTTCAGTGATTTCAAGGAGCATCGTACGGATATCAACCCCTTCTATCATTTCACTCTGGGCAATGCCTACATCAGCCGGGGCGAGAACCGTAACGCGATCCGGGCCTACAACGAGGCGCTCGCCATCGAGCGTCGCCAGCCCAATCGCCATTTCGGGCTTGTTCGCGACAATCTCTACCAGGCCTTGGGCGATGCCCTGATCGCCGCCGATCGGCGCGACGAAGCCCTCAAGGCCACGGGCGAATGGGTGGCTGCCAGTCCCAATTCCCTGGAGGCCCGACTCGAGTACGGCGATCTGCTGCTCTCGTCCAATCGGGTGGACGAAGCGGCGGTGCAGTTCGATATCGTGCTGCGCACCGCGTCGGACAATGTGCAGGCCCGTCTGGGTTCGGCATGGGTGCTCTATCGCAAGGGAGAGTGTGGGACGGCGCTACGTCGGTTCGAGGTCATTCATCGGGGTGGGGAGAATCCCCAGGCGCTCTTCGGGGCGGGCCTGTGCCTGATGACCCTGGAAAGGGATCGCGAAGCAGAACAGGCCTTCAGGGGCGTATTGCAACTGAGCCCGGCATACTGGCAGGCTTTGGGTAACCTGGCGGAAATCTATCAGAGAACAGACCGCATAGCCGAGGCTCGTGATGCCTACCAGCGATTACTGCGTTTCAATCCCGTCGATGAACGCGCCAGGCGCTGGCTGGCCGAACATCCTTAACCGGCAGTCTGCTAGGGACGATACGTCGCCGCGGTTGTGGGCGTCTCCTTGACGGTCACGTCGGCGACCTGGGGTAGCGCGGGCTTGATCCGGTCGTAAATCCAGCGGGCCATGTTCTCGGCCGTCGGATTCTCGAGTCCCGCCAACTCGTTCAGGCAGTGGTGATCCATCATTTCTTCCAGAGGCTTGAAAGCCGCCTTGATGGTCCCGAAATCCGCGATCCAACCCGACTCGGCCGACACGTCACCCTCGAGACCGATGACGATTGTGTAGGTATGCCCGTGCATCCGGCCGCACTTGTGCCCGTCCGGCACGTTCGGTAGCCAGTGGGCCGAATCGAAAGTGAACGACTTGGTGATCCTGTTGCCCATGGTCTGACTCTTCTCGATGATGGCATTAGTGGAAACGCATACGGGAATCAGGATAGCCGAATCCTTTTCGTTTGCCAGTATTTAAGCTCAATATTCTGGTCCATGTACCGATAACTAAAGAGGATGTCCACATTTTACACTGATATGCCCTCGTCAGTTGGGAGCAAGCCGTGGCCCAGATCGATGATATCATTCTCACCCATTATGATAGATGTAAGCGGGAGACAGAGTTACGTCGACTGGTGGGAAACGAAGTCATTGATGATGTGCGTGAGCCTGAGCCCGAGACTATCCTGACTGATCTTATCGGTGGGTTCGAGACCTTGGACAAGGTCGTCGAAGCCGCCGATGTGGTCCGGTTTTTCGTGAGTCTGGTCAAACGTCAAGGCGGCCGTCTCCTACTGCTGCGCAACTGGGGCGAAGGCTTGCGGGTCATGCTGGCCCAGGGCGTGGATCTTCCGCCGAGGTTGCTGGATCCCAAAGCGGTTCGTCCCAAGGTGATTAGCTTGCGCGAGACCGATATCTTTACCGTGCTGGCCAGCGAGAAGATGGTCTTCGACGGGCCATTCCCGATGGACAACTTCCCGACGGAACTGGCCAAGGCGCTGAACGCCGCTGAGGACCGTCCCGTTCTCATCGTACCGCTACCATTGCGTGGACGCTGGGGTACCTTCCTCTACCTGGACTGGCTCAGTTTCCAGGGGGGAGACCGAGTTCGCGAAGCGGTCGTACTCGCGCGCTATGCCGTGATGCGGCTCCACGGCCTCGAGCACGACGTGTTGCCGGTCGGCCCCCATACGCAGAGGATCCAGAAGGCCGGCGTGAGGGCTCAGCGGGACCGCGAAATGGTGGGCTATTCGGATCTCAAACCCGGTGACTTGCCTCCCGAGAAGGTATACTCCCTCCTGGGCGAGTTGACGGCGATGCCCCAGGTGGCGGGTCGTATCCTCGATCTCATCGGTAAACAGAGTACGACCGCGGCCCAGTTGGAAAAGGAGATCGCTCGCGATCTCGTGTTGACCGCGCGCATGTTGCGAGTAGCCAACTCGTCCTTCTACGTGGGTAACAGCGAGATCAAGAGCATCCGCGACGCGGTGGTTCGGCTCGGTTTCAAGACGGTTCGCAACTGGACGCTCGCCACGGCCTCGCGGGCCGTATTCCCGGGCGTGGATACCAGTCCCATACTCAATCGCATCTGGTCCCGGTCGATCCGGACGGCTGTTGCCAGCCAGATCGTCGCCGAGGAACTGCAGCTTGAGGACTGCGAGATCGCATTCGTGGGCGGACTCATGCAGAACATCGGTCAGTTGATCCTGGCGCGGGCCCTGCCCGGCGTCTTCGAGAGCATTGAGAAGATGGGTGAAGAACGCGAGATATCGATGTGGCAGGCGGAACGGGATCTGCTCGGCTACGACCACGGTACCCTGGGCGCGCTGCTTATCGAGGACTGGAACCTGAGCCAGAGACTTGGCCAAGCCGTTCGCAACCATCACGACATCCAGGCCGATACGGACCCGGAATCGTTGGGAGCGGTGATCGGACTGGGTGAGGATCTGGCGTTGTGTGCGGAAGTGCAGGAACCGAAGAAGTGGGAAGCGGTCTATCGCGACAGCGAGGCTGCCCGCAAGCTCGAGGTGGACTGGGAGAAGTTTAGCATAATGACGTGCCAAGTCGCCGGCGCCGACCTGGATGGTCTCGACTGACTAGCATAAGCGGGAGACCCCCCGGCAGAGCCGGGGGGTCTCCCGCTTATGCTAGTCTCCGGACGCTTCGCTCGCCTCGTCCGCCAGTTCGGATTCCGGCGGTTCGAAGCACTGACGACACCGCGCCTCATAGGTCCCCTGGGATCCCACCACGATACGGTGTTGGTCCCCGATCAACCGCTGCGTGTGGTTGGCCGGGTTGCCGCAGAGCACGCAGATGGCCAGTTGCTTGGTGACATACTCCGCGATGGCCATCAGGCGGGGGATGGGCTCGAAGGGCTGCCCCCGGTAATCCATGTCCAGACCGGCCACGATGACGCGCTTGCCGAGGTTGGCGAGCTTGTTGCACACGACGGTGATAGCTTCGTCGAAGAACTGGGCTTCGTCGATGCCGACGACCGCGGTCTTGTCCTGCAACGCGTCCAGGATAGCGTTGCTAGTGGGTACGGGCATGCTGGGCAGACGCTGCTGATCGTGAGTGACGATCTCGTCCTTGCTGTATCGATCATCAAGCTGGGGCTTGAACAGTTGGATTCGCTGCTTGGCGATCTGGGCACGACGGATGCGGCGGATAAGCTCCTCGCTCTTGCCGCTGAACATGGGGCCGCATATTACTTCGATCCATCCGGTCTTGCCGTGGATGATCTGCATCAAGGCTCGCTCCTGGTCGTTGAGGTCTCGGACCTGGGAATGTACTCGACCCGCGTGTCGTTTTCCAGTCTCTAATGACCCGGCGCCTGATGCGGCTTGCAGCTTCGGTGACAGGTGCTATCATCGTCTCATGTGGAACCGAAACGACTTTCGAGACCATTTGCGAACGCCGGTTATCGGTATGGTGCATTTGCGTCCCTTGCCCGGAGCGCCCGCCTGGGCCGGGGACATCGCCGCCGTCGAAGCCGCGGCGCGTCGTGATGCCGCCGCGCTGACCGAAGGCGGCGTGGGGGCCATGATGGTGGAAAACTACCACGATATCCCGTTCCATGCCGACGCCGTTCCCGCCGAAACCGTGGCCGCGATCACGCGCATGGCCCTGGCCGTGCGTGACGCCTGTGGCGATCTGCCCTTGGGCATCAACGTGCTGCGCAACGATGCGAGTGCGGCCCTGGCCATTGCCGCAGCCGTCGGTGCCGACTTCATTCGCGTCAATGTCCATACCGGTGCGGCCTTGACCGATCAGGGCCTGATCCAGGGCCAGGCGGCCCGGACCATGCGCGCTCGGAGCACCCTTGCTCCGGAAGTGGGTGTTTGGGCCGACCTGCGTGTCAAGCACGCGGCCCCCCTGGCCCCCCGGCCGCTGGCCGATGAGGCCGGCGACCTGCGCCTGCGCGGTCGCGCGGATGCCATTATCGTTTCCGGTTCGGCCACCGGCGCGGTGACCGACCCTGGAGACCTGATCGCGGCCCGCGAAGCGCTGCCCGATTGCCCTTTGCTTATCGGCAGCGGTGCGACGCTCGAGAACGTCCATGATTATCGTCCACACGCCGACGGTTTTATCGTCGGTACGTCCCTGAAAACCGGAGCAGCCGCAGACGGCTACGGCCATGTGGATCCCCCCCGGGTCGCGGCGTTCGTCGCCGCGGTCGGAGAGACCGACACCAAGGAGTATTGATGAACCTGCTCGTAACCGGCGGTGCCGGCTTTATCGGCGCCAACTACGTGCGCATGCTGCTCGACCGGGGTGATGACCGGGTCGTGAACCTGGATCTGCTCACCTACGCAGGCAATCTCGAGAACCTGTCGGGCTGCGAGGATCATCCGCGCTACCGGTTCGTGCGGGGCGATATCCGGGACCGGGACCTGATCGACGGACTCATCGCCGAGGAGAAGATCGACGCGGTGGTAAACTTCGCGGCCGAGAGCCATGTCGATCGCTCCATCGACGGCCCGCGCGAGTTCCTCGACACCAACATCATGGGCGCCCAGACCCTGCTCGAGGCCGCGCGCCAGGCCAAGATCGACCGTTTTCTGCAGGTAAGCACCGACGAGGTCTACGGATCGCTGGGGGCCGAGGGACTCTTCACCGAGACCAGTCCGCTGCAGCCCAATTCGCCCTACTCGGCCTCGAAAGCCTCGGCCGACATGGTGGCCAGGTCCTACTTCCACACCTATGGCTTTCCGGTGCTCATCACCCGTTGCAGCAACAATTACGGTCCCTACCAGTTTCCCGAGAAACTGATACCGCTGATGATCGCCAACGCCCTGGAGGACAAACCGCTGCCGGTCTACGGCGACGGGCTCAACGTGCGCGACTGGCTCTATGTGGAAGATCACTGCGAGGCCATCGATGTGGTCCTGCGCAAGGGGCGTCCCGGCGATGTCTACAACATCGGGGGCAACAACGAGATGCAGAACATCCGCATCGTGCGCACCCTGCTCGAGATCCTGGGCAAGGACGAATCGCTCATCCAGTTCGTGACCGATCGTCCCGGCCATGACCAGCGCTACGCCATCGACGCTTCCTACATCCGTGATGAGCTCGGCTGGGAACCCAAACACGTTTTCGAGGACGGCATTCGTGCGACGGTCGACTGGTACCTGGCCCAGCGCGACTGGTGGGAGCAGGTCCGCAGCGGCGCCTACCGGGACTACTACCAGACCATGTACGGCGGCGGTGGCCGCCACTCGGCCGGATGAGCCGGGACCGCGCACTGCCCGACGGACGGCTCGTCGGACTTGATGACGAGTTGGACACCATTCTCGTCGCGGGTCTCGGGGTGATCGAAGGTATCACGGTCGGCCCCCCCGATTCGGTCCGCCCCGCTATCGAAACTCTTTCCTCCGAACTGCGGGAGCGCTACGCTGGACGACTGCCCTCCGAGATCCCGCCCCTGCAGGAAGCTCGCACCCTGTACAAGTCCGTGGGAATCCAACCCACGCGCACTCGCCCGTCTTCGGAAGCCCTGTTGCGCCGTGTTCTCAAGGGGGGCGACCTCTACGCCATCAGCAACGCCGTCGACGTCTGCAATCTGGCCAGTCTCGAGTTCCTCTTGCCCCTTGGCCTGTACGATCTGGCCAAGATCCGCGGTGACGTCATCCTGCGCTTGGGACACGAGGGGGAGGCCTACCCCGGCATCCGCAAAGGGGAGGTCCATCTGGCCGGCCGGCTCGGTCTCTTCGACGACAAAGGGCCCTTCGGCTCGCCCACGAGCGATTCCCTCAGGACCTGCATCGACGAGGGCACCAAAGCCCTGCTCGTCGTCATCATGGCGACCGCCGGGTACGACCGGAACGCCATGTGCGCGCATGTGGACCGCTTTGTAGACCTTACGGTTACCCATTGTGGAGGACAGGGCGTTCGCGCCGGCCTGTTACATGCCAATCCAGGGAGCAACTGACATGAAACATGGACTGCTCTTGTTCTGTGTGATCCTGGCTGTGGTCGGTTGCAACCGGGAGCCCGACGACGGAATCAACGGCGCCGCCGTCGTTACGGCGCATCGCCTGGCCACAGCGGTGGGCGTGGATATTCTGCGTGCCGGCGGTAATGCCGCGGACGCGGCCGTGGCCGTATCGTTCGCCCTGGCCGTCGTCGAGCCGTATTCCTCCGGTCTCGGCGGTGGTGGTTTCCTCGTCTCTCATCAGGCCGACACCGGCGAACAGCTGACGCTCGATGCACGGGAAACGGCGCCCGCCGCCGCTACCGAAGACATGTATCTGCACAACGGCAAAGTGGTGGACGGCATAAGCGACACGGGCGCCTTGTCGGTGGCCGTGCCGTCGCTCGTTCGCGGTCTGGAGGCGTTCCACGGTCGATGTGGTCGTCTGCCCTGGGCCGACCTGGTTGCGCCCGCGGTGCGTCTGGCCACCGAAGGCTTCCCTGTTGATTCACGTTTGCACGAGCGCATCGGGCACCACCGTGATCGCTTCGATTCCGCCGCCCGAGACATCTTCATGCCGGGCGGCGAGCCGGTTCCGGTCGGTCACCAGCTGTGCCAACTCGACCTGGCCGGGACCTTGTCCACCATCCGTGACCAGGGCGCTGCGGGTTTCTACGCGGGAGAGGTGGCTGAACAGATCGTGAAAGCCGTCCGGGAGGCGGGCGGTCTGCTCACCCACGACGATCTCACATCATGTCGTCCCCGTTGGCGCGAGCCAGTGCGGGGGCGATACCGAGACCTGGAGATCATCTCCATGCCGCCGCCCAGTTCCGGCGGCATACACCTGGTCCAGATGCTGAACATGTTGCGTAACGCCGAACCGACCGGGCTCCCGCTGACGAGTCCCCAGCGTGCTCACCGACTGGCCGAGACCATGAAGTTCGCCTACGCCGACCGCAGTCGCTGGCTGGGTGATCCCGATTTCACGGCGATTCCCGTGGCCTGGCTGACATCCCCGGCGCGCGCCGATTCCCAGGCCGCCCTGATCGACAGCGATACCGTTTATCCCTGGCGCCTGGCCGGGGGTATCGAAATAGGATCCGCGGAGAGCGAACATACGACGCATCTGAGTGTCGTCGATACCGACGGTAATGCCGTGGCGGCGACCCTGACCATCAATCTGGGTTTCGGCTCGGGTATGGTGGCCGCCGGTACGGGTGTGGTTCTCAACGACGAGATGGATGATTTCGCGGCCGCGCCGGGCGTGCCCAACGCTTTCGGTCTGGTCGGTTCCGCGGCCAACGCCGTTGCACCCGGCAAGCGCCCCCTGTCCAGCATGACGCCGACCATACTGCTGCGTGACGGTCGCGTGTTCATGGTCACCGGCAGTCCCGGCGGTTCCCGCATCATCACGGCGACCCTGCAGACCATCCTGGCCGTTGTCGATTACGGGCTGCCCCCAGCGGCCGCCGTGGCCTTGCCCCGTGTACACCAGCAGTGGCAGCCCAATCTGCTCTTCTACGAGCCCACCGCCCTGGATAGCGTTGCGTTGGCTGAACTCGAGCGGATCGGTCACGAATCCGCCGTGCGCGAAGTCATGGGGAATGTGCAGATGATCGTCGTGGATCCGGGGGGGCGGCCCGTCGGTGCGAGCGATCCACGCGGGATCGGCGTCGCTACATCCTTCTAGTCCTGCGGTCGCGCGTCTTGCATCTGACCACTCGTGAGCCCGCCAACCCCCAATTTTCTGTTTGACAGAGCACTAGTCAGACGACTCGCCGAGCCGTACACGAACCCACTCGCGGGCAGCGCCGACGTCGCACAAACGACCCGCCAACTGCTCCGTCTCCAGAGCCTCGAGTAAACTCCCGATACGCGGGCCGGGCGCAACGCCCATGTCCACCAGATCGTCGCCCGTCAGCAGGGGCGGAGGCGACAGCTCTTCGTCACTCAGGTCGCGTCGTCGCGCGAGGCAGAACTCGTACGTGCCCAGTTCGCCGTCGGCGGCGAGCTTGTCCAGGCGGTGCAGTTCGAGCAGGTCGGCGAAATGGTCCCGCCGCAGGAAGCGTTTCAGGGTGGCGGATTTCATCTGCGGAGCGTCGAAGAATTTCATGTGGCCACTCACCAGGGAGGCCGTCTTGTCTATGATCGCGCGCGAAAAACGCAGCCGTTCGAGGATCTCGCGCGCCATCTCCTGGCCGACATGCTCGTGCCCGTGAAAGCGGATGCGACCGTCTGAACGTCGAAGTGTGCCGGGCTTGCCCACGTCGTGCAGCATCACGGCCAAGGCCAGGGAAGTATCCGTCTGGTCCAACTCGTCGAGCATGAGCAGTGTGTGGGTCCAGACATCGCCCTCGGGGTGATAGTCCGGGGGCTGGGGGACGCCGTGCAGCGCGGCGATCTCGGGCAGAAACTCATTCAGTAGGCCGGTGTCGCGCAACAGGGTCAGGGCGCGTGATGGTGAAGGGCCGGTCAGTATGCGGGTCAATTCCTGCGCGATACGTTCCGGTGAGACGGCTTGCAACATATGCCGGCATCGGCCCATGGCCGTCTCGGTCGCCGAGTCAACGGCCAAATCACAGGCCGCCGCGAAGCGGGCCGCGCGCAGCAGTCGCAACCCGTCCTCGCCGAAGCGCTCGTCCGGCTCGCCCACCGTGCGCAGGACTCGTGACCGGCAATCCGCGATACCGCCCACGAAGTCGAGAACGTCGCCGGTCAGCGGATCCAGGTAGAGGGCGTTGATGGTGAAGTCCCGCCTTTGGGCGTCCACGGCCGCGTCCGTGCTGAACTCCACACGTTCGGGATGTCGGCCATCCAGGTAGACGCCTTCGCGTCGGAAGGTGGCCACTTCCACCTGCCGGTCGCCGCTGCGGACGAGGGTGACGCCGAAGGCCGCCCCCACGAACCGGGTCTCGGGAAAGAGCTCGATGATAAGGTCCGGATGGGCATCGGTGGCGACGTCGAAGTCCCCGGGCTCGATCCCCAGGATCAGGTCGCGCACGGCGCCGCCGACCAGATAGGCCGCGTGGCCGGACTCGGCCAATCTGCGGGTGACGGCCACGGCCGGCTCCGCCACGGGCGGGAGTACTCCCAACAAGTTATTGATATGAGGTCTGTCCTCGGTCATGTTCGTCGCGCCGGTTTCGGGTTATGCAGGTTTCTTCCGGGAGTATTCCATGATGTCTCGCAGGTGTCATCTCTTTGCCGCCGGTCTGCTGTGTCTGTTTTCGTTGTCGACGGTTGCCACCGCCGGCGGGATCGCCGATCCCGACACCACGACACTCGTCGAGCGTGTGCGGACACTCGCCGCCGACGAGATGGGCGGCCGCGCGACCGGATCACCGGGAGCCCGGGCGGCGGCCGACAGCATCGTCGCGTGGTTTGCTGGTGCGGGTCTGACCCCGGCCCCCGGGCTGGACGGCTGGTTCCAGGATTTCCCCGTCTCCTTAAACGAAACCGACAAAGGGTTGGGACGCAATGTTGTCGGCTGGCTGCCGGGCCGCGGCGACCTGGCCGAACGCCTGCTTGTCATAGGCGCGCATTATGATCATCTGGGCCTGAAGCTCTCGGACGACGGCCGCGAAATTCTGGGCGTCTATAACGGTGCGGAAGACAACGCCTCGGGAGTCGCCGCGCTGACGGATATCGCGGCGATGCTGTCGGCCCGCGACGATGTCTCCCGGCGCGATTGTTTCTTCGTGGCCTTCTCGGGAGAGGAGATCGGGTTGCTGGGGTCGTCCTGGCTCGTGGAACACCCTCCCTGGGACGCTACCGCCGTGGACCTCATGCTCAACCTCGATTCGGTGGGACGACTCCGCAACGATCGGCTGTACATAGGGGGACTCGGTTCCTCGCCGATCCTGCGCGACCTGGTCGTTGCGGCCAACGGGGCTCACGGCCTGACCCTCGAACTGAGCAACAGCGGTTGGGACGCCAGCGACCATGTATCCTTCAACGCGGCTGGTATTCCGGTGCTCTTCTTCTTCACGGGTCCCCATCCCCAGTATCATACCGTGAGCGATTGCTGGGATCTCGTTGCCTATACGGGGTTGGCTCGTGTCGTGGCCTTCGTCGCCGACGTGCTGGACGGCGTGTTGACGCGACCTGACGGGTTTCCGTACACGGCCCAGTCGGAATTGTCGATGCGGGACACGTCCCAGGCCGGCAAGGAGCGCGCCTGGTTGGGCACGATTCCCGATTTCGTCGAAGGGGTCGAGGGTGTTCGCCTGGCCGGCGTGATGGCAGGTGGGCCCGCCGAAGAGAGCGGTTTGCGTGAAGGAGATGTGCTCATCAAACTGGGTGATCACACGATCGCCGGTCTACCGGATCTGACCGTCGCGTTGCAAAGCTATGGTGCGGGTCGGGCTGTGGTGGTTGCGGTGATGCGCGACGGCGAGCGTCTGATGTTCCGGGTTACTCTCCGGTCGCGGTCCCGTTAGCGGGTTCGACGTGCACGGTCGCGCCGATGATCCGAGCCACGTCCTCCCTCAGGGCGTCCTCGACCGCGTGGGCCAGCCCATGGCTCTCGGCCACGCTCATCTCCGGTCGGACCGCGATCGAGATGTCGACCAGGTAGATCGATCCCCGCGGCTTGACGGCCAGGAACGTCACGGCCTCCACGTCCGGTACCGACAAGGCGACCTGGTGTACGCGCCGGATGAACTCGTCTTCGGGCCGGGTCTCCATCAGGATGTCCGTGTTGTCCTTCATCAGCCCCCAACTCATCCAGATGATCCAGAGGGCGATGGCCAGGGCGGCGATGTTGTCCAGAAAAGGCGCGCCATAACGGGCACCGGCAATGCCGGCCACGGCGGCCAGCGAGGACAGGGCATCGGAACGGTGGTGTGCGGCGTTGGTGCGCAGGGCGGGTGAATTGTTGATCCGGCCCGCGATAGCCGTGTACCGGGCCATGGCTTCCTTGACCACGATCGATACGACGGCTGCGACAAGGGCGGCGAAACCGGGAATGGTCGTCTCGCCGGCCCGCAGATTGTCGATGGCTTCCTTGCCCAGCAGGGTGCCGGTCAGCAGGAGAAAGATCGACGCCGCCAGCGCGCCGATCGTCTCGTAGTTGTGATGTCCGTACGGATGGTCCCGGTCGGGTGGTCGCGCGCCCGCCTTCAGGGCAATGACGACCCCCACGTCACCGGCCAGGTCGGCAAAGGAGTGCACGCCATCGGCGACCAGGGAGGCCGAGTGGCTGGTAAACCCCACGATAAGCTTGCCAATGGTCAGCAGGACGTTGCCGGCCATACCGACGGCCGTGCAAACCATGGGGCGCAGCAGCACCCGGTCCCGTCCCTCGGCTGCCGGCGATACGTTCGTCACGGGCGGTCAGGACTCCTCGGAATAGAGCGACGCGATCAATCCCTCATACCGATCCTGGATCACGCGGCGTTTTACCTTCAGGGTCGGTGTCAACTCGCCGCTTTCCAGGGTGAACTCGTTCTGCAGCAGGGTGAATTTCTTGACCGTGCTGAAGCTGGGGAACTTGCGGTTGGTCCGTTCGAGTCCGCGCTCAAACTTGGCGGTGATCTCGGGGTTGCGCAGAAGGTCGTCGTGGTCGGTCCAGCTCAATTTGTGTTCCAGGGCCCAGGCTTCCAGATTCTCGAAATTGGGCACGATCAGGCAGACGAGGTAGGGACGCCGGTCGCCCACGATCACGATCTGGTTGATGAACTTGTTGCGCTTGAAAGCGCCCTCCATGGGCTGGGGGGCGATGTTCTTGCCGCCCGCCGTCACGATGATGTCCTTCTTGCGGTCGGTGATGTAGACGTATCCCTCGTCGTCGATGTGTCCGATGTCGCCCGTCGAGAACCAACCGTCCTCGGCCAGGACCTCGCGGGTTGCTTCTTCATTATTGTAATACCCGATCATGATCTGGGGCCCGCGCACCATGATCTCCCCGTCGTCCGCGATCCGGACCTCCGTATCGGGAACCACTTTGCCGACGCTGCCGATGCGGAAGTGTTCCAGTGTGTTGCAGGTCACCACCGGCGAGGTCTCGGTCAGGCCATAGCCTTCGAGCACCGTCAAGCCGGCCGCGTAGAAGAACTCGTTGATGTGATCGGCCAGGGGCGCGCCACCCGAAACAAAGAAGCGCAACCGTCCGCCCGTCCGCTTTTGGAGTTTGGAGAAGACGAGCTTGTTGGCAATGCGGTACTGCATCGCCAGCAGGCCGGGCACCGGCTCGCCCGCCCGCACCTTCTCGCCCCACTCCTGACCTACGCGACGCGCCCACATGAATATGTTGCGCTTGATGGGGCTGCCCGACATGGCGGTCGTGGTGACCTTGGCGAAGATCTTTTCGTAGAGGCGCGGTACGCTGACCATGACGGTCGGTCGGACCAGACCCATGTCATCGGCTACGGTTTCCACGCTCTCGGCATAGGCGATGCCGATACCCGCGTTGAGCGGGAAATAGTATCCCGCCATACGCTCGAAGACATGGGAGAGGGGCAGGAAGGACAGCATCTTGTCCGAGGAGCCGGCCGGAATGAGCGTGGCGGCCGCCAGTACGTTCGACACGAAGTTCCAGTGCGACAGGACCACGCCCTTGGGATTACCCGTGGTGCCGCTCGTGTAGATGATGCTGCAGGGGTCGTCCTTGCCGGCCGGTCCCACGTCGTCGGACGGGTCCTGCGGGTGCTTGTCGGCGAGGTTGCCGCCGATCTGCATGAGCTTGTCCATGTGCATCATGTCCGGCAGCGAGACCGGCTCGAAAGTGATGATTTCCTTCAGGAACGGCAGTTCGGAACGGACCTCGGCGATCTTGCCCGCCTGTTCCTCGGTGGAGACGAAGATTGCCGCCGGTTGGCAGTCCTTCAGAATGTAGGCGATGTCGTCGGGCAGCAGCGTCGGGTAGATCGGTACGTCCACGGCCCCCAGGCAAAGGGCGGCCAGATCGACCAGGGCCCATTCCAGGCGGTTTTCCGACAGGATGGCGACACGATCGCCCTTTGCCAAACCCAGGGACTCTAGCCCGAGCCGGATGGCCCTTACACGACGTTGAGCGTCAGTGCTCGATACGTCCTGATATACGCCGTCCGCGTCCTTCGACGAGAAGAGATCGGGTCGGGGCTTTTCAGTTACCGCTGTGAAGAATAACTGGGGGATCGTCGTGACAGTCATGACGCCTCCTGGGTTGGCGTCGGGCGCGGGCCGGACGCGTGACGTGCCGTGAAAAACCGCACTCCGAAATGGAGCCGTAAAGCCCGGTGCAGTTACGGATACGATGATGTTACTAAGGCTTATCAGCCGCTGAACTGTCCTGTCAACGGATATCCAGTTGAGGTTTGACTTTTTAAGTCCTGATTGACATCATTCATGAATACGGTCTAGGGCTCGAATTCGGACGATGGTTGATCACCACTTCGCGACGCCAGACGCCGGGAAAGATGGAAACGAAATGCTGCAAATCACCCGTCAAACCGAATATGCTCTCAGAGGGTTGATGGAATTGGCCGAACGTGACACCGGCACCCCCGTCAGACTGAAGACCCTGGCCGTAGCCTGTGACGTTTCCGAAGCGTTTCTAGCCAAGATATTCCAGATGTTGTCGCAGCACGGCGTGGTCAAGTCCCATCGAGGTGTGAAGGGCGGCTTTACCCTGGGCCGTGAAAAGGAACAGATCTCACTGCGGGAAGTCGTTGAGATCTGCGAGGGCGGGATCGCTCTCAATCATTGTTTGCGTAGAGCCGACGCCTGCACGAACTCGAACGATTGCAAACTGAGCAAGGTCTGGGTTGCCGCGCAAAAGGCGATGACCAGTGCCCTGGAAGGCACCACACTGAAGGATCTGGTCTAGCAGGCTGTCCCGTTTCGTATGAGTCAGTGTTTTCCCCGCCGTCCCCGTTTCTCCCTGAGCTGCCCGCAGGCTGCGGCGATATCATCGCCACCGCTCACCCGGAGATAGGCTTCCACCCCTTCTTCTCTCAGTCTTGACTGGAACGACAGGATGCGTTCCGGGGTCGGTGGCCCTTGTCGTTCGTCCACGCGATTCAGGGGGATCAGATTGACCTTGAAGGGACGCCCCTTGACCATCCGGCCCAGAGCCGTGGCCTCCGAATCATCATCGTTCACGCCGGCGATCAACACATAGGCGATGGTCGCTCGCTGTCGCCGGTCCCGGGCATAGTGTTCGACGAGGTCCAGGATGTCAGGCAGGGACGTGCGGCCGGGCCGGGGCATCAAGCGGCGCCTGAGATCGGGCCGGCAGGTGTTTACGGACACGGTCAAGCCCGCGGACACCCCGGAGGTGATGAGCCGCTCCAATCCCTCGGCGTGTCCCGATGTGGAGATGGTGATGCGTCGGGAAGACATGGCCAGACCCGTCTCGGCAGTCATGCCGGATATGGCGGTCTCGACGGCATCCAGATTGTCCAGTGGTTCCCCCATACCCATGAAGACGATGTTGTATCCGCGCCCGCGGTTATTTTCTGCGGACTCGGATCGCACATCATCCGCGAGTAAAAGAACCTGCTCGATGATCTCTCCCGCGCTCAGGTTGCGGACGAGCCCCCCGCGCGCCGTGGCGCAGAAGCTGCATCCCATTGCGCAGCCGACCTGCGAGGAGATACAAAACGTGACGTGCTTTTCCATGGGGATGGCGACGCTCTCCATGCGGTGTCCGTCCCGCAACTCGAAAAGGAACTTGCGGGTCCCATCCCGGGAAATCTGCCGCTCGGCAATCGTCAGCCCCCGCACGTCATAACGTTCGGCGAGGGCGTCCCGGAAGGCCTGCGGCAAATTACTCATACTCTCCCAGTCCGGTACCGCGTCCCGATACAGCCAACGCGCCAGCTGGTCGGTCCGATAGCTCGGTTCGCCGATGGCCTTGACCACGGCTGACAGCTTATCCATGGGCAGGTCGCGCAGGAGGGGTTTCATGTCCCGGATCATGTCGTCTCCATGTAGGTAATGGCTGAGTGAGACGGTCTTTCCGCCGGCCGCCGCCGCATCGTCTCTTGACACCACGGCAAGACCCTGACCATGGTAACGTCAGGTCGCTCAGAGGTACATCATCATCGGCCTCGACGCAACTCGCACCGACCACTCAGGAGGATGGACGTGCAAACGATCCTCGTCGTCGACGACGAAGCCGCGATCCGGCAAACACTCGAGCAATTGCTGGCCTACGAGAAGTATGCGGTACAGCTCGCCGCCAACGGCCAGGCGGCCCTGGACCTGCTCGCCGACCAAAAAGTCGATGTGATGCTGCTCGACATCAAGATGCCCGACATGGACGGCTTCGAAGTCCTGGAGCGGGTACAGGTCGAGCATGCCAACGTTCCGGTCATCGTGGTTTCCGGCCACGGCAATATCGAGACGGCGGTGGAGGCCGTGCGCAAAGGCGCCTACGACTTCCTCGAAAAGCCGCTGGACCGGTCCCGGCTGTTGCTGACCCTGGGAAACTGCCTGGACCATCATCGACTGCGGGAAGAAACCCAGGATCTGCGTGATCGGAGCGGTTTCAATACGCCGCTCATCGGTGAGTGCCGACAAATCAGGGATGTCCGCTCGTTCATCGCCCGAGTTGCGCCCACAGACGCCACCGTGTTGATCACGGGGGAGAACGGCACGGGCAAGGAACTGGTCGTGCGAGCTCTCCACGCCGGCAGTCCCCGCAGTGCCAAGCCCCTCGTAGAGGTCAATTGCGCCGCGATCCCCAGGGAACTGGTGGAGAGCGAACTCTTCGGACACGAAAAGGGCAGTTTCACGGGCGCCGACAAGATGCGGATCGGGAAATTCGAACAGGCTGACGGGGGGACACTCTTCCTGGACGAGATCGGCGATATGAGCGAGGAGGCCCAGGCCAAGGTCCTGAAGGCCGTGGAGGAGAGTCGGTTCGAACGGGTGGGTGGGCAAGAGCCCCGCCATGTGGATGTGCGGATCGTTGCCGCCTCCAATCGCGATCTGACTGGTCCCGACGCCGGTTTTCGCCAGGACCTCTATTTCCGCCTCAACGTGTTGGCCATCGAGTTGCCGCCCCTCAGAGAGCGCGAAGGGGACATCGAGATCCTCCTCGCCCATTTCATGACCCTGATGGCCAAGCAGTTGAAGAAAAAGCCCAAAGTCTTTGCTCCCGAGGCTTTATCGAGCCTGAGAAACTATGGCTGGCCGGGGAATGTTCGTGAACTGCGCAATATCGTGGAAAGACTGATGATACTCGTTCCGCATGATCGGATCGAGGCGGTGGACCTGCCGGCTCTTGGTGATCGGGGACACGTTTCGGGCTCTAGAGTCGAAGACTGGATGTCTTGCACGGATTTTCAGGATTTCAAGGCCAGTTCCGAGTCCGCCTTTCTGCAGGCGAAGTTGCGTGAGTACAGGTACAACGTCAGCCGTACGGCGGAGATGCTCGGTATGCAACGCAGCAACCTCTACAAAAAAATAAGTAAATACGGACTACAGACCCAGGCCGAGGATTGATAGGCCGGGATATTGACAGTTGCCGGAAATACCCGTAAAATAATAAACTATGGATAGGGATACTCCGCTTCCATAGGTAGTGAAGCATCCTTCATCCACTGATCGGGGACTACACCCCGACATCTCGAGTTTGGAGTCGGATCATGAAAAGAGCACTCACAGCACTCTGGCTGCTCCTGATCCTGACAGCGGTATCGACCGGTTCCGGTATCGCCTGGGCGGATTCCAGCGCCCAGGGCGTCCTGATTGAAGAGGGTACACCCGCCTCCGGCACACCAGCTGTCCCCGGAGACACAACCGATCTACTGGGTGATCCCGATGATGCCATTACCGGAAATCGAGGACCCAACGCAGATGACGTTGTGCCCCCCTTATCCGAAACGCTCAGTGGCGTCGCGGATGATTTGGGCCTCGACACTGACGACTGGTTCCTGCTTTGGATGATACTGCTCGATCTGGGTTTGATCTGATCGTGGTGAATTTCGCCATGACCAGCCCCTGATTCTCAGGATTGAACGACTGAGTCGAATTGCCCACCTTTCTCGCCAGGGGACAATGTCGATGGACCGCCGATTCGACAGACAGCGAGATAACCAGCCGGAGTTCAACGGGAGTCGTATCCCCGTAGATCTGGATGAACTGTCGCGCCTGGAAGAGATTGGCGATCTGCATTTCGAAGCCTCTGCGTACTCGACTTCCCTGGACTACTACCAGCGCATCATGGGAGCGGCGGCCCTGGTCCTGCTCGAGGTCCCACATGCCCTGAATGTGTTCCGCAAGAGTATTGACTCGGCGCTCAATCTCGGCGACCTGGCGATGACCGAGCAATTGCTACACGACGCGGATCAGTACATCACGGACACACCAGATCTCGAGCCTGGATTTGAACGCATGCTGATGGCTCCGTTACTGGGGCGCCAGGCCGCGCTCTATGCCCAGCGCGGTGCCTACCAGGACGCCCTGCTCGTCTGCAAGCGGGCCTTCGCCATTCTCGCGGTGACCGACGACCATGTCGAGGTTGCCAACCTCCAGGTTACCATGGGCGTATGCCATCACCGTTTGGGAAGACTCGACAAGGCCGAAGAATTCTACACGGACGCCCTCGCCACCTTCCGGCGCATCAGCGATGATCTGGGCATGGCCACCCTTTTCAACAACCTAGCCCTGCTGCACAAGAACGCCTGTCGCTGGGGCAAGGCTCTCGAGTATCAGAATCGATCCATAAAATTGGCGTCCGAGCATGGGGCCACCCATCTGCTCGCCAGGCTCCATTTGAACGAGGGCATTATTCTGCGCAAGGCCGAGTGCCCCGGAGAGGCGCGGGCCGCGCTGGAAAAATGCCTGCGATTGGCCAGTAGCCTGGGCGATCAGGACCGACAGGCCAAGGCGAGTCTGGCCCTGGGGCAATTGGAACTCCATGATGGGCATCTATTACGCGCCGAAGAACTGATCCTTGCCGGCAAGCACATTTCGGACGAGGCGGGCTATCTGCGCGAGTCGATCATCGCCGACGAGTATATGGGTGACTTGCTGCTCGAGCGTGGCGAACACGAAAAGGCCCTGTACAACTTTGATCTTGGCCTGGAAAAGGCCCGCCGCATCAGCAAGGCCACCGATCTCGAAGGTGAACTGCTGCGACGTTGCGCCGAAGCGCATCTCAGGACCGGCGACTGGCACAAGTCCGTCGAGAATGCCGAGAAGGCCATCAGCATCTGTCAGGATTGCGGCGAGGATTATGAGCTCGGCTTCTGCCACGTCACCCTGGCCCAGGCCCTCGTGAATATCGGGGAGGATGATCGGGCCGAGGACAGCTTCCGCGAGGCGATCAGCACCTTCAACGGCCAGCGCTTACCCCGTCTGGCCGCTCTGGCCATCCTGGCCAGTGTCGAGCCTTGCCTGGAGCGAGGCGGCAGAAGTCGGCAGCTGAGGTTGAAACGCTACCTCAATGAATCCCTCGAGACGACGCATTCACGGGCCGACGATCTCATGTACTGCCGTCTGCAAGCCGGTCTGGCCGAGGTCTTGTTGAGACTCGGCGAACTGGACGAGGCGCTGCTGACCGCCAGCGAATTCGAGAGAGCCGTCGAGACCGTGGACGACCATGAGCTTCTCACCAAGCATGGCGATCTGCGCATTCGTATCGAAAAGGCCCTGGTCGGTGACTGGCCCGTGAACGAAATGACCCTGCCGGTGACGCCCGCTATCTCGTTGCGGAACGGAGAAGTCACCGACGGCACATTGGAGACCTTCCTGGAGTCCTGCTTGACCCGGGCCTCCGCCGACATGGGATTCGTGGTCCTGGAGCCCTGGGCGGCTCCGGCCGGAGGTGGCCCTCGGGTCATCACGCGCGGCCTCAATCCACCGGTCGCTCATCAGGCTGCGTCCTGGTTCGCGGATACGCGTATCGATGAAGTGCCGTCGCCACGCCTGCTGACCCGGACCGACCTGGCGGATGATGTTCTGCGCGAAGTTCCTGGTCTGGCATCCATTTGCAGTTCCTGTCTCTTCCTGCCCGTGGCTCTTCCCGACAAGTGCTACGGCGTGCTTTGCCTCGGTACCCGGAACGGCAGCGACGACGACGCCTTGGCCCTCAAGCCCGTCCTGGACCATCTCGGTGCCGCCGCCGGATTCCTGGCCATGACGCTCGCGGAAGAGGAACGTAACCGCCCCGTCGCGGTGGCCTGGGAAGAGGATGAGCGCCCCGCGGCGTTCTCCCAGATCATCACGCGCGATCAGGGCATGCGCGATATGCTGGTCCAGATCCGCAAGGTCGCCGCCAGTGAGTTGACGGTTCTGCTCCATGGCGAGACGGGTACCGGCAAGGGGCTCCTGGCTCACGCCATTCACAGGTTGAGTCGGCGTAGCGATAAGAGATTCCTGGCGATCAACTGCGCCGCCATACCCGAGGCCTTGCTCGAGAGCGAGTTGTTCGGGCATGTGAAAGGCAGTTTCACGGGCGCCTACACCGACAAGGTGGGACTCCTGGCCGAAGCGGAATTCGGCACGGTATTCCTGGACGAGATCGGCAAGCTGCCCCTGGGCATGCAGGGCAAGCTTCTGCACTTCATCGATACCCACACCATTCGGCCCATCGGTTCGAATCGGAGTCGAGTCGTCGATGTGCGTATCGTCTGTGCGACCAAGAGTGACCTCAAGGAAAAGGTCGGTCGTGGAGAGTACCTCGAGGATCTTTATTACAGACTTCTCGACTTCCCGGTTCGGGTACCGCCCTTGCGCGATCGGCAGGAAGACATCCCGCTACTGGCGACCCACTTCATCGCCCGGTACGTAGCCGATACCCGCATCGAGACGCCCGGCTGCACGTCGTCGTTCATGGAAGCCCTATCCCAGCACGACTGGCCCGGCAATGTGCGTGAGTTGATCAAGACCATCAATCGTGCGATCGTTCTGGCTCACGGCGAACCCATGCTGCGTGTTTCGCACTTGCCGGCCGAAGTCGCCCGCGCCATCACGGAGCGAGGAGACGAGGGGCTGATTTCGCCTTTGCGTGACACCATGAGTGCGGTCGAAGCCCGTGAGATCACGAGAGCGCTTCAGCATACCGGCGGCAACAAGGCCGAAGCCTCGCGGCTGCTGGGTATCAGCTATCCCAACCTACTGAAGAAGGTCCGTATCTACGGGCTGTCGTAATCCTGAGTCATAGCAAGCTTCTTTCTCTTTCACATATTTGTGTGTTAATTTTGTTTACATCGTAACTCTAATGTATTCTACACGTTGGGGCGGACGGTGATTATGTGTTAATCCAATTGATCCTCATGAGATAAAAGAAGAAACATGTCAAAAAAGAAGCCCTGTAATGTGTAGTAAACAGGTGACTTAATGAATGGCGAGAGCTGTAGCACCCGGCATGCAATATGCAGTATGACCATTGAAAGAGGGTGGGACCAGTTGCAGGGATGGATTTGGCCCGACCCATTTGGCAAGACCAGGAATTCGGAAAGGGGATTGGATTCACGGTCCTCATCGACAACCGGCTGGATGAGGGCGGTTTTCAACAATAAGGCTCGTGTAGAGTTCGTCTGGAGGTGGGGTCCGGGCCAACCCGCACACGAGTGCGAAAGCTGTGAATCCTTTCCCTATCCGATGACCAGGTCGCCACAGAGACGTTTCGAAGAAAGAGCCAACCCGATCCTGACTGGGCGAGATTCAGGATCGGGCACCCCAAACGGGTGGATGGCTCTTTCTTTCTGTTTGATCAGCCTGCTGAGTTGTCCTATATCGGGGAACATCCTGATTCTACAGAGAGACACAATCCCCCGCTTTCGTTCCAGTCGATGTCCACGTTCCCTCCTCTAGTCCATTGCAAACATAGAATGCCGATACCCATATAACGTCCATTAATTCAGCACTATACGTGGTATTTGCCAGGTTGATTGGATGTGGATTCACGCGAACGCGGTACGGCTTTGCGTTGATGGCACGTCCCCTGCGATAGAGGGGAGTGTGAGCTAAGCCGTTTTAACTACTATGGGAGGTGAATCATGAGATCCAAGAGCCTCGTCACTATGGTGACCTCATCACGCGACTGGCGCCACCTTTTGGTCCTCATGACGATTGTCTCGTTGTCTTTCGCCCTCACGGGCTGCGACGAGGACGTGACGTACATCGATGATGACCCACCGGCGGTTCCGACTGGCGTGTTTACCGTAACCGGAGACGGTGTCGTCTCGGTCTACTGGCACGATCTGTACGTATTGGATCTGGCTGGATATCGCGTATATCGCCATGATGGCAACAATCCCACCTATGGGCCCTACTATCCGCTTGGTGACGTGGCCTGGGATGAGAATTATGACGATCAGACGCTCCTGCACTGGTTCGACGACGAGGATGTCGTCAACGGTCAGACCTATTACTATGCGGTTCTATCCTATGACAACAGCGGCAACGATAGCTCCCTGAGCTTTCAGACCGTGGTTGATACGCCCCGTCCCGAGGGCAGCCTGTTGTATCTGTACGATCGTTTCGGGGCGTTCCCGGGCAACAGTGGGTTCGATTTCAGCCGTCTCGGCAGCGGAAACGTGTCCTGGGACGACGACGCAGCCGACATTTTCGTGGAGTTCGTCGGCGGCGTTCCGTTCGCGGTGTCCGCGCGACCCGACAACGTCAAACTGCAGGATTATGGGACCGTCCACTGGGATGATGCGACCTATGCGCCCGACTTCGGTTATTCCGAGCTTGGTCGTGTAGAACTCATCGAGGGGCACTGCTACTTCGTCAAGATCATTGAGAATCCCGACACCAACGTTCATTTCGCCAAGTTCCAGGTCTATGGCACCACCGATGACTATGTGGATGTCGATTGGGCCTATCAGACCGACAACTTCAATCCGGAATTGAAGGCATCGCCCGGCGGAGAGACCGATCGCGGTGTTGGTGACGAGATCGTCCGTTTCTAGCGGATGCATCTGGGACCGGACCAGGAGGTACGGCCATGAAAAAGAGACAAGAACAGAACGTCAAGCGACACGCCCACGCCGCAACCCAGCTGCCGGCTCCCGGTCTGCGCGCGGCGATGATGCTAATCGTGGTGCTGGCTCTGGTCGTGGGCTTCGCGACGGCGAAGGCCCAGCCCGCCGAAGGTGCGGCCCCAGGGGCCGACGGTTGGAGCGGGTACGAGAATCAACTCTACCGCGTGAACGTCTGGCACGATAAGGGTGACGAGGACATTTACCAGCGCGGCGAAACCGTTCGCATCCACTTCGAGACGAACAGCGACGCCTACGCCGTCGTCTACCGGATCGACACCGATGGCGCCGTGTCGATTCTCTGGCCGCGCAGTCGTTACGACGACGGGTTCGTGTTCGGCCATCATACGTATAACCTGCCGACTCCCGGAGCGCAGAGAATCAGGACCGCCGGCGAGGAAGGTGTCGAATACGTGCAGACGATCGTTTCGGCCTATCCCTTCGATCTGAGGGGGCTGGATGTGGATTTCCATCACGAGGACGAAGGCGAGTCGCGCGCGTATTTCGTGGCCGGCGATCCCTTCCTGGCCATGAACGACATCAACTATGCCGTCACCGGTCTCGATGACGCGGCCGATTTTGTCGTCACCAACTACCTCAGCTACTACGTGCACAGGCAGGTTGAACACCCGCGTTACATGTGTACACAGTGTCACGACGACAATACGAACTACCATCCGTACAACGACGTATGTGTCGTGGAAATCCACCACGACTACAGCTGGGACAACAACTGGTTCGACAGGTATCATTACTATCCGGCCTACTACTATCCGGTCTACTACTACGTCGACCCCTGGACGATGCGTCCCTGGATCAATTACTGGTACTCACCCTGGTATGTCTGGCCCACCTGGGGACACTCGTCCTGGGGTTATGACTGTTATGTCTGGAACTACTCGCCCTACTGGCATGGGGATGTTTGGGCCAGATACAAGGAAGGCAATCGTCGCCACCGGCCGATCACCAAGGATCACCGCTATGCCGACGCGCGAGGCGACCGCGATTACAACCATCCCCAGGGCATCGTGAAGACGCCGCGACCCACCAAGGACATGGTCGTTTCCATGAACGACAGGTCTGGTATTCGCAAGGACGACCAGCCCCGTGGCGGCCACGCGGTCAGTAGCCGTGGCGATTACCAGGACACAGGTCGCGCGGTCAGACCCGTTGCCGGATTCACGAAGAAGCCCCGCGATGTGCGAGCGCCGGGTATCCGGGTGCCCAGTGGTGATCGCCGCTCCGAAACTGAGAGTTTGATCAGGCCGAACCCCGGCCGGACCAGGGATGGTCGCACCCCGACCCAGCCCGCCGTCAGCCCCGACGGTCGGGAAGGGCGCACCCCCATCCGTGTTTCTCCCGGAACGAAGCCTGGCACCAGTCGTGAGGACAGCCGGGCCGTCCGCCCGGTCAAGCCGCGCAGCCAGGGCTCTCGGATCTGGCAGGGCGGGAGTCGGGACCAGAGTAATTCGAGTACGGTGAAACCGGGATCCGATCGAGGCTCGACCCGGTCGACACCGACCGTGAAACCGCGATCCGGACGGGCCGACAAGCCAGCACGCAAGCCGGAGTCGGTCAAGCCGAGCCGGAAGTCGTCGGGCAGCAGCTCGCGACAGACGGTCAAACCGAAATCCAACAGCAGTAACAAGGGCGGCGGCTCCACCGGGAGCCGGAGCTCGGGCTCGTCGTCGAAAGGCAAGGGCGGCGGCAAATCGAATTCGAGTCGCAGCAGTAAGCGCTAGCGGCCAGTGTCGTGGGTGATCATTCCCCCCATCGCTGGTTGGCCGGAAAGGACCTGATCCTTGAAGAGGTTGGCACCGAGCGGGAACGGGCAGCCGATCCGGTCAGCGGCAGATCACCACGAGATGCAGTGGAGCAGGAGTGACGACAAAGCCAAACAGGGGTGGCGGCGTCAGATCTCCAACTCCACTGCTATCGTTTTCAGATCCAATCGCATGGTGTAATCCGAGTTAAATGTGATGTGGCGTGAATTGACGTTGCTTGGGCGGAGACCTATAATGCAGGCTGCCGGCAGTACCGTATCGGCTATGCATTTCCGCAATTGAAAGGCGATAAACCAATGCTGACCCGGGGAGGAGCCCAAGACGGTTTTCATCAGCCGTGCCGTTCCGGCGTGATCACGCTGATGCTTCTGGTGCTATGCATGGGGTCGGCTCTTGGTGAGCAAGTACAACGATCGGCGTCGGCGTGGACGGATGCCGGCCGGGGCGTCGGAGACGCGTGGCCCACCCCCTTCGAATCCGATCTCGTCGAAGGCGCGCAACGGTTGATGTGTGACGGATCCCCGATTCTACAAGCCGAACGATTGTCGGGCCGGGCGGCCCCCGCCAGATTGCAGGCGGTCGTGCTGATGTGCGACTTCGCCGACAGTCTCCTCTACGGCCGGTACTACGAGCTGGAAGGGGACTATCCACTGCCGGCCCAGAGTGATTTCTATTACCTGTCCCACGATTCAACGTTTTTCCATCATCAGATGACCGACGTGCGGGCCTATTTCGACGCCGTCAGCGGGGGGCGCTTCGACTTCGATTTCGAGGTCGTTCCCACGGTTGCCAATCTGCCGCATCCCATGAGTTGGTACGGGAATCATCCCGATGAAGGGGAGCAGAAGGTTCTGCTGGCGCGGGATGCCGTCGCGATGCTCGATGACGAGGTTGATTTTTCCCTATATGACACGGTGGTCCTGATCCACGCCGGCGCCGGCGAGGAGACCGATATCCTGGGCGATTCACCCGAGCAGATCTACAGCAGCTACCTGAGCCCCGAGACATTTGTCGAAGCCCAGGAGGATGAGATCATCCCGGATCCGTGGTTGCCCACCGGGGACGAGTTCCCGGGGGGAGAGGCGGTTACGATCAACCATGTGCTGGTTCTGCCGGAGAATGAATTCCAGGATTCAATAGGCGGTCAGGGAGGGTATTACGGATCCCTGGGCGTCTACTGCTTCGAAGTCGGATTGCGACTGGGCATGTTGTCGTTGAGCGATTTCACACCCGCCGGCTATCCCGACAGTCAGGGAATCGGCGAATTTGGTCTGATGGGTTACGGACTCTTCGTGGGGGCCGGTTTCATCCCGTCACATCCCTGTGCTTTCAACAAGATGCTCATGGGCTGGTTGGACCCGTATTCGGTTGATCCCGATGAGGGAGGGACATACAGCCTGTTCCCGGCCGGGTTTACGACGGCCGACTCCATGTTGGCGCGCGTGGAGATCAGTCCCAGCGAGTACTGGCTGCTGGAGTATCGCCAGCAGGACATGGACGGCAACGGGATCTTCTCGTTCCCCGGCGACCTGAACGGAAACAACATTCCTGATTACTTCGATGCGGATTCCGACTCCCTGGATGGGACACCCACCGGTTGGTATGATCCCGAGACAGACGACAGGGAGTGGCTTTACGAAGCCGAGTTCGATTTTTTCATGAGCGAGAACAGCGCTCGCACCGATGACGCCAAGGGCGCCGGCAGTGGTCTTTACATCTGGCACGTGGACGAGAGCGTGATCGAAGCGGCGTTCCTGGCCGACCAGAACATCTTCAATGCAGACCCCGCGCGCAAGGCCGTGGATCTCGAGGAAGCCGACGGGATTCAGGATCTGGACAGTCGTGTCCCAACGCCCTATGTCCTGGGCGCCGACTACGACAGCTTCCGTGGCGAGGACAGTCATGTGTTCGGTCCGGATACAAAGCCGTCGACAGAGACTGCCGGCGGCGTTCCGACCGGAATCATCATCGACATGATCAGCCAGGTGGTCGCCGATTCCGCTTATGTGGATCCGGCCAAGGACGTCTCGGTGATCCTGTACGCCGATACCATGACTTTTCGTTGCCGGCGCCAGGGAGACACCGCCATCGGCGCGCCGGAACTCGTCGCTCGTGTACGACTGGAGGGAGTCGACCTGCGGGGGGGGCATCTCCTGGCCGCAGACCTCGACGGATCCGGCGATGGCCGGTTGGAGATCGTGGCGGCCGGCGACGGGGGGCGCGTCTACGCCTTCGCCGCCGACCTGACGCCACACTTTCCCGGAATTCCGTATCCCTACTTCTTTGCGGTGGGCAAGGGCCCGAACGGCGCGTTGCAGCACTGGACCGGTCCCGCCGCCGTTGGTGATGTCGATGGCGATGGAATGCCCGAGATCCTACTCACTTCCGCGTCGGGGCTTTTCGTTTTCAATGCGGAAGACGGCACAGAATTGAGTGATGGCGACAGCGATCCCTTGAGCGATGGCCTCGTCCTGCCCCTCGAAGACTGTACTCAACCCCCGATCGTTATTCCCGCCGACCAGACCCCGGACGATCGGGACACGGCGATCGTGATCGAGACCTGGGATGTGGGGCGGCAACTTCGCGTGTGGAACTGGAACACGCAGGCAGAGTCGATGCAAAATCTCGCCGGGGCGGGCCTCGCGCCGACGTCCCCGCTCGTTCGATGGCATGGCGCGACTTATGCGACAGTGGCCAAGGAGGACGAGGGCGCAAACCTGGTGCGGATCGACGACGATGCCCGGTATCCGTTGCCTACCGCCGCCGGTGGTATGGCCCTGCTCGCCGGAGATGATGGTCTGATCATTCCCTCGGTCAGCGGCGGCGCCATGCGTCTCGCCGACCCGGATGTGGGGGCGGTCACCTTGTGGCCATCGTGGATGGATGTGCGATCCCCCGTGGCACCGGGGCCGACCTATGTCGGTGACGGTGTTTTCAACGCTTCGGGAAACGACGGCTACCCGCGGACCGGCTGGCCCGTTCAGCCGCGGATTCCCGTGAAGGCCGCCACCGCGGCGAGCGCCGCAACGCCGTTGGTGTTCGTCATCGAGGGACGAACCCATGTGATCTATGCCTCTCGTGATGGGCGGCTCTATCTTTATGACGAAACCGGCCGACTCGCCGAGGGGTGGCCGTTGGCCGGTCCCGGACAGACCGCGGGAACACCTGTGCTGGCGGATATCGACGGCGAGCCCGGGCTGGAACTCGTAGCGGTCGGAGCGACATCTCGTCTGGCCGGCTATGATGAGGACGGTGAACCCCTGGGTGATGCGGTTTCGAGCCTGGCCGTCTGGCGACTGCCCGGTACCGAAACCGCAACGGTCGAGTGGTCCATGTGGGGTGGGTCGGCGATGCGATCCGCGAGCGTTTCGTCGTCATCGAGCGGTCCCGATGGCGACGCCTTGTTGTTGGCCGACAGCCATATCTGCTATCCGGCACCGCTGGTCCAGGGCGATCTGCACGTGCGTGTAGTGGCGAATCGAGATTGCCTGATGCGAGCTTATCTGTACAATCTCGAAGGCGAGGAAGTCCGGGTCTCGGGACCCGTGCAAGCGAGTAGCGGCCCTTTCGAGATTCTCATGAACGTGGATAAGGCCGTATCCGGAGTTTATATCTGCCGTCTGGTGGCCGAAGGCTGCGGTATCCGTGAGGTGAGCATCCGTCCCGTGACGATCGCCCGCTGAAGTGGAGCCGGCGACGACCGATAGAAAGCCTAGCCCAATCGGGAACACATACCTGCGCCGCGAGCGCGGCTGAAAGGATCTCGCATGACTAGAAGTCGCACCATGAACATCCTGACGGCCCTGACGACGGCCTTGATCATGTTGCTCGCCGCCGTTACGTGTACGGCCGGCACACCGGGTGAGTCTGGTTTTCTCTCTCTGCGTACGGCTGTCGGGGCGCGGGAGGCCGCCATGGGCGGCGCCGGTGTGGCCCTGTCGAGGGGCGCAGCCGCCGTATACTGGAATCCGGCCATGATGGCCTTCGCAGAGAACGGCACGGATCTGCTGGTGCAGCATCAGCGGATGTGGGGTCTCTTCGACAAGGAGACCGCGATCGTGGCGCACCGCACGGACATGGGGGCCCTGGGTTTTATGTTCTCGGGATTATATTTCGAGGACATGGAGCGGTACGAGGAAATAAACGTGGGCGTACCTTTGGGATCGTTTCGTCCCTATCAGGTCGCCCTGGGCTTTTCCTACTCGCGCATGATCGTGAAGGATTTCGCTGTCGGTGCCATGATCAAGCTCCTGCACGAGGAGATCGACGTTTTCGGCGACACCGGACTCGCCTATGATCTGTCGGTCGCTCACAAGGCGATTATCGAAGGCCTGTGGTTCGGAGCTTCGCTCAACAACCTCGGTCCGGATCTGAACCTAAACAACGCACCTTATCCACTGCCGACCGTCCTGCGTCTGGGCATGGCCCTGGAGCCCACACATCCCTTGTTTGCGGGCAAGGTGACCCTGGCCGGCGACGTGATCTTTCCCAACGACGGCAATTCGAAAGCCCACCTGGGAATCGAGTACCGCCTTGTACCCGCCCTGGCGCTCCGGGCCGGCTCCAGGATCAACTACACGTCACAGGGGTTGACTGCGGGGGCGGGCTTCACACGGGGTAACATCACCGTCAGCTATGCGTACGAGGACGCCCTGAACGACCTTGGTGACGGTCATCGTTTTGCGCTGGAAATGGGTTTCGGTACGGTGGGTCGCTGATCCGGTCGGGTGATCAATCGACTGATTCTCAAAGGGGGTGCGGATCGGCTGCGAAATCGAGCAGCTGGAACCGGCCCCCTCTCATCATCCCGTAACTCGCTTCATCGAACCAGCTGCCCAGGGCCGCCAGGGCGCGTCCGTCGCGTTCCCTGTGGAAGGCGTGGTGCAGGTGTCCGATCAACATCATGTCCCAGTCGCCGGTCGCGCGGGCCAGGTAGGTTTCCGCGCGGCGCTCGATGACGGCGCCTTCGTCGCGGGACGCCTTGCGGCTGGTATGACTGAGCCATCGCGAGAAGGCGAATAGGATCTCCGGGTGCAGGGACTTGGCGAAGGCTATGCCCAGGGGTTGGCGAACCAGCCAGCGGAAAGCCTGATACGGACGGTCCCTCAAGAGGAGGCCGTCCCCGTGCACTAGATGCAGGCGTTGTCCCTGCAGGCTCAGGGTCGTGGCTTCACCTTCAGGGGAGCAGCCGTAGCGCCGGTGCATATAGCCGGCGGCCCAGATGTCGTGATTGCCGCCGATGAAATGGATGATCGTGCCGGCGTCCCTGACCGCGTCGAGGGCGATGAGCAGTCGCTCGTATCCTTTGAGGCGGAAGTGGGGATAGTCGAACCAGAAGTCGAAGATGTCTCCGAGCAGGACGAGTTCGTCCGCTTTGCGGACCATTTCCAGGAAGTCCAGGAACAGATCGACGCGGGCCAACTCGTCCGGTTGCGGCTCGAGATGGA
The DNA here is from genome assembly GCA_964476155.1 of uncultured Fibrobacteraceae bacterium. Classification (GTDB taxonomy): domain Bacteria; phylum Krumholzibacteriota; class Krumholzibacteriia; order LZORAL124-64-63; family LZORAL124-64-63; genus JAHIYU01. The sequence continues at coordinate 3,243 of CAYYYS010000003.1, read as the reverse complement.
AGTGCGTATCGGAAACGAAGAGGATTGTGTGCGGGTCTATCTTGCTCATGGGCAGTGATTAGTATATGAATATGTGAAAGACGGCAAGATTTTTCGTGTAGGGCTTGAGCGGAGGGATCTGGCTATGGCGCTCTGGGATGATGTTAAGAAGAACCTGACCGACTGGTACGGTGTGGCGGCGGACAAGACGGGCGAACTGGCCAAGGTCGGTGTCCGGCGTTACGACATCTTTGGCCTGAGCCGGGATATTGAACGTCAGTTCAGCGAGATCGGCAGTCTGGTCTACGGAGCGGTCAACGAGGATCGAAAGGATATCCTGGAGGATCCGTTGTTGCTGTCTCTGGTAGATAAGGTTCGAGACCTGGAAGGCGAGTTGCAGGCCAAGGAGCAGGAGATCTCCGAGATCCGCACCGAGGCCGAGGCCCGCCAGGCTGCCAAGACAGCCACGGCTGCCGTAGCCGCAGCCGCTGGAACCGTCGAGGATGTCGCCGATGACGTCACGGCAGGACCCGTTGCATCCGATCCCCTGGATGAACAGGATGAAATCAAAACTGGTGAATAGTTGCGAATCCCCTTGACCGCGTGTATTCGTGTCTGATAGGGTCTCTCCATCCCTGCAACTGGTCAGCGCGTTTGCGCTGATGCAGTAAGCAACATCCCACCTTGTCGCTTTATCCCCACAATGCGTCCGGATTATTCCGCTTTCCATTAGCTCCGTGAGGCGTCGACGTTTGTGTCTACGCATTGGAGCGAGGAGTAGACCGAGATGAATGCGCGTTCAATCCAATTCGATACGACCCGTGCGCTGAGCCTGGCGACGCTGGTTTGCGTCCTGTACGCCGGGTTTGCGGCAGCCGGGCCCGTGGCCGTCATCGATACCGCGCCCGCGCCGGCCTCTCCGTTCACGATCGTGGTGGACGGGGCGCGCGATCTCGTGGTCAGCATTCGTGTGGAACGTGCCGTAACCGGCGGCGGTGTGGATCTCGATCCCATGGACGAACTCTACCGGCGCTATTTCCCCGGTGAGCGGGATGAGGGGAGTCCCTTCAGCCCCTCCGGTAGCGGTACAGGATTCATGGTGGGTCGCGACGGCTACATTCTTACCAATAACCATGTCATCACCCGGTCGGACGCCGTGAGCGTCCGGTTCCGCGGTCAGCGGCGTCGCTACGAAGCCGTTGTCGTGGGCAGTGACCCGAGCAGTGATCTGGCTGTGGTGAAGATCGAACTGGACGCACCGCTGGCCCCCCTGTCTTTCGGCGACTCCGATATCGTACGGGTCGGGGATTGGGTAGTGGCGGTGGGCAACCCCTTCGGCAATCTGGAGGGTAGCGTGACCGTGGGCGTCGTCAGCGCCAAGGGCCGCAGCGATCTGGCCATACACGGCGGCGCACCCCGATATCAGGATTTTCTGCAAACGGACGCCGCCATCAATTTCGGCAACAGCGGTGGTCCCTTGCTGGATCTGGGCGGGCGCGTGATCGGCGTCAATACGGCCATCAACAAATCGGGCCAGGGCATCGGTTTCGCCATTCCCAGTAATTACGCGCGCCGGGTTCTGGAGCAGATCGTGGCGCACGGACGGGTAATTCGCGGCTATCTGGGCGCGCGGACCAGCGATCATTGGCAGGGCGACCAACCCGCGGGCGTGCTGGTCGAGGCTGTTCTATCCGATTCGCCGGCCGCGGCGGCGGGCTTGCTGGAAAACGACATAATCGTCGGTTTTGCCGGGGCGGACGTGGTCAGTGACCACGACCTGCAGTTTCTGGTGAGCGATGCGACGGTCGGGCAGGGACAGACCTGTCTGATCGAAAGAGACGGTCGGCGAATCGAGCTCGAGATCGTACCGGCGGAGGAGCCGTCGAGCCGGAACTCGGAGCGGCGCCGGGGGGATTTCTGGCACGGCATGACCGTGGCGCCCCTCGCCGGCGAGGATCGCCGGGTCGACCGTCTGAAGGATGCCCTCGGCATCGAGGGCGAGCGGGGGATGATGGTTATCACCGTGGCGCCGGACAGTCCGGCCGCTTCGGCGGGTCTGCAGCCTGGAGACGTGATCCTGGAAATCGGCGGTCGCCCCGTGGCGGACGCCGAGGACTACCAACGGATCCGCGAGGAGCTGGCGGGCGACGAAGCGACCATATCCCTGTTGATAGAGTCCGGTGGCCTGGAGGGTTACCGCCTACTCGTACCTGAACCTGGAGCGAGAGAAGGGTAAGGCTTCATCCCGGCCCGACCCGAGTCTTGTTCCAGCCGGTATCGCACCCCACGGGAGGAGAGACATCATGGCAGCAAGAACGTCATTTTTGCCCCCGACCCACGAGAAGAGCCTGGAGGTCTACTTCAAGGAGATCAACAGGTACAAACTGCTGTCCCGCGAAGAAGAAGTGGTGATGGCGCGACGTAGCCGTGAAGGAGATCAGGAGGCCCTGAAGCGGTTGGTCAACGCGAACCTGCGTTTCGTGGTTACGGTTGCGAAGCGATACCTGCACCAGGGGCTGTCCCTGGCCGACCTCATCAATGAGGGCAATATCGGCTTGCTGAAGGCCGCGGACCGTTTCGATGAGACGCGTGGTTTCAAGTTCATCAGCTATGCTGTCTGGTGGATCCGTCAATCGATCCTGCAGTCGTTGCTGGAACATTCACGGCTGGTGCGTTTGCCGCAGAACCAGACCGCCCAACTGCTGAAGATCAACCGCACCAAGGCGCGGCTCCAGAGCGAGGGGACCGAAAGCCCGACCACGCATATGATCGCCAAGGAACTGGGGCTGAAGCCCGAGGACGTCAGACGGTCCCTCGCCCTGAACGGCGGGGAGGTCGGACTCGATGATCAGGGGAACGGTGATCGACCCTTGTTGGAAACCCTGTCTTCCGATGCTCAACCGACATCGGATGCCAGGCTCTACCATCGCGTCATGCGCGAGGACGTCAGGCGCAGTCTGGAGTCCCTTGGCGAACGCGAGTCGATGATCATCTCGCTTTATTATGGGCTCGGGAAGGAAGAAGCCTTGACCCTGGAAGCGATCGGGAAGCGGATCGGGCTGACGCGCGAACGCATCCGTCAGATCAAGGAGAAGGCCCTGCGCAAGATGCGTCAGACTGCGGGACGGTCGTTGCTGCGCGACTACGTTTGAATAATTGATCGCGCGCGTGCGGGGACGGTTTCATCCCCGCACGCGACGCCACCCGGGTTGAGGCATTTGCGATGCGAGTAACTCCCTGTACCCATGTGGGTTTCAGGGCCCA
>CAYYYS010000002.1:0-141863 GCA_964476155.1 uncultured Fibrobacteraceae bacterium | reverse complement strand
CCGGCGGGATCGGAGTGGACGCGGCGGGACAGGGGGAATCGCTCAATTTAGGTCCAGGTAAAATGCTTCGTTCAACTCTGGGATTTATGTGCTCCGCCGATGGGGACCATTAATATAACCGATTTGACTCTCTGTATTTATGGAAATGACAACAAAACCGCATAATTCACTACCACGCTCTGCACGATCGACTCTAGAATGCCACACAAACGAGGACACTCGCCACCCGAAAGTATCCAGGCGGCCATCCGGCCAGGAGTCCAACTCATGAATCGCAAACGTTCCGGCACCCTCTGCCTTGTCAACGGCATGACCGACTACGCCGGTGCCGAGGTCTGGATGCTGGATGCGGCCCACGGCCTGCGCGACCGGGGCTGGCGTATTTCGGTGGTAGCGCCGCCCGGATCGGTGCTACTGGAAACAGCCCGAGCGGACGGATTCACCGCCGACGCCGTCGCCATCCGCTTCGACGCCGCCCCCTGGACCATCGCCCGGCTCTGGACGGTCTTCACGCAACGCGGCGTGGGCGCCGTCCTCTGCAATCGGCTCAAGGATCTGAAGGCCGCCGGTGTCGCCGCCCGCCTGGCCGGCGTGCCCGTGGTACTCCAGAGTCGTGAGAGCGACTTCCCTCTGCGCAACCGCTTCTACTACCGCTGGTACTACAACCACGTGGCGACGGGCGTGCTGGTCAATTCCCAGGCGACCCTGGATACCACCCTGCGCAGCGCACCCTGGCTAGTCCCCGAGCGGGTACACCTGCTCTACAAGGGGATCGACCGCAGGCGTTATTTCCCGACGCCACCGGATCCGAACGGACCGGTCGTCGTCGGCTTCGTGGGACGACTCGACGAGCGCAAGGGCCTACCCCTGCTCATGGAGGCCTGGACCAAACTGATCGCCGTCGCCCCCGAGCCGCGGCCGATCCTGCGCATCGCCGGCACCGGCCCCCTGCGCGATACGTTGCGCGCCTGGCAGATGGCCCTGCCCCATCCCGGCAGCGTCGAGTTGCTCGGCTGGGTGGACGACATGCCCGAACTCTACCGGACCCTCGATCTGCTGGTCTGTCCTTCACGCTACGAGGGTTTCGGATTGGCAGCCGCCGAGGCCATGGCTTGCGGACGCCCCGTGGTGGCGACCCGGGTCAGTTCCCTGCCGGAAATCGTCCTCGACGGCGAAACCGGATTGCTGACCCCACCCGGTGACGCGAACGCCCTGCGCGCAGCCCTCTCGCACCTGATCGACGATCGCGATGCCCGTGAGCAAATGGGCCAGTCCGCCGTCACGCGTATCGAGACCGAGTTCGACCGCGAACGGATGCTGGACCGGCTGGAGACCCTGTTGCGGCCGCAGAAATATGACCGTCGCCACCCCTAACCCGGATTATTCATGAATGAGCGTAGCGAGGTTGTGTATGTTCAAGTCTGACAGGGCGACCGCAGTAGCTCATTAATGAATTATCCGGGCTAACCGAAGGACCGAAGATGACCAGACTGAAGGTGGCCTCGATCCAGACATCGCCCGTGTTCGGCGCCGTGGCGACCAACCTCGACGCGGCCCTGGCCCTGGTTCCCGAGGGACTCGACCTGGCGGTGCTGCCCGAACTCTTCGCGACGGGCTACCAGTTTCGTGATCGCGACGAGTTGGCCGACCTGGCCGAGGATCTGGACGGCCCCACCTGCACGCGTCTGCGCGCCCACGCCGCCGCCAGCGGCACAACCCTGGTGGCCGGCCTCCCCGAACGCGACGGCGACCGCATCTTCAACAGCAGCGTCCTGGTGCGGCCCGACGGCTCCACCGGGCTCTACCGCAAGGTGCATCTGTTCTGGGATGAGAAGCTGATTTTTACACCCGGCGACCTTGGATTCCCCGTCTTCGAGGCTTGTGGTACGATGATCGGCATGATGGTCTGCTTCGACTGGGTCTTTCCCGAAGCGGCCCGATCCCTGGCCCTCTCCGGCGCCAAGGTGATCTGCCACCCGAGCAACCTGGTACTCACCTACTGCCCCGACGCCATGCCCACGCGCTGCCTCGAAAACCGGATCTACGCCCTGACCAGCAATCGCGTTGGTGTGGAGGAACGTATCGAAGGCAGCCGGCTCGCGTTCACGGGGCTAAGCCAGGTGTGCGGACCGGTGAACAATATCCTCGCGCGGCTCGACGGTGTCGAGACCGGCGCCGCGACCGCCGAGTTCGACCTGGCCGACACCGACAAGCGGCTCACGCCCCGTAATGATCTGTGGGAGGATCGGCAACCGGATCAGTACTCGCTCTAGGCCGTCCAGTCGCCCGTGATCACCGATCCGTCGTGTACGACGCCGGGTTCATCCGACCGGTTCGTCATCTTCACGACACCCTCCAGCGTCACATCCCGGCCAAACCGAATATCACCGACAACCGTCAGCCGCTCGCAGCCCAGCAGGGACGGCGGGCCGTGGGGGAAGCGCAGGTCGAAGTCGTCGACGCGCTTGTAGAAGGACTTGTCGAGTTCGATCATCGCCCGTCCCAAGTCACGCGCCGGGTTGGCAACCACCTGGAAATCATCGGTCAGGACGTAGTTGTCCGACTGCACGTCGAGCAGGTCGGCCGTGGTCTTGATGGGTGCGAAACGCGACTTGGGCACCCGCACAACGCCCGCACCGGAAAAGATCTGAATGGCCGCGCCCATGGCGGTCTCGAGCTGGATGACCTTCGTCGAAGCGTCGTCGCGGGGGTCGACGGTCTTGTCGTTGCGAATCAGGGGCAAGCCGAGCACGCCGTCGCACTCGGTCATGAGATCCTCCAGCACCTGCAAGTCGAGCCACAGACTGTTGGTGTTGAAGTAGCGGTGCCGTGTGATGTCCTGAAAGGCGGCGACGTCCTCCGGCAGGCACTGGGCCGACTCGCGCAGGACGAACTGCCCGCCGGCGCGCACGGCCAGGTGGCCGCCCTTCTTGTCGGCCTCGGCCCGATCGGCCACTTCCTCCATGAAGGGCAGGCCGCGATCGATGAAGTACCCCAGCAGGGTCGCGTCCATCACGGCGCCCAGGTTGTCCGAGTTGGAAATGAAGGCATGACGGTAACCGCCGGCCAGCAGAGTGTCGAGCATACCGCTGGTCACCAGGGCGGTGTAGATATCGCCGTGACCGGGCGGACACCATTCCAGCTCGGGGTTGGCGGGCCACGTGGCCGGGCTCAGGTCGTCCCGCACGATCTTGGGCACCTTGTGCTGCAGAAAATCGGGCGGAATGTCGCCGAAGAGATCGGGATACGGCGCCAGGGCGGCGAGCGTGTCGTCGCGGGTGCTGAAGCTGTTCATCAGCACCAGCGGGATGCGCGAGTGTTCGGTCTGTTTGGCGATGATATCCAGGAACGTCAGGCCCGACTTGACCGTCAGCAGGGATTTCGCCCTGGTCAGTCCCATACTGGTGCCGAGTCCGCCGTTGAGCTTGATCATGACCGCTTGCGGCAGGGCCTTCTCCCCGAGCGCCGTCAGGTCGGGCGTGAAGTCCGCTATGTCCGGCAGCGACGCCACCGGTTCGATATCGGCTTCCGGGATCATGCCGGTCTCGCCGGCCGCGAGTTGGTCATAACTGGCCTGAAAGGTGCGGATGACGATCTCGGGCAAATCCTCGCGGCGCATTTTTACCGCGAAGGGGGCGAAGTCGGCGGACTGGTCGGTCATCGATCGGCTCCTCGGATGAGTATCCGGACTCGTATGGGACTCCGACAAGATATATCATGTCTGCGCACCGACCTGGAGGACGGATATGGAAAAGTTCACCATCGACGACCGCGCCTGGACGCTCCAGCGCTGGCCCCTGCACCGGGACGATCCCCTGCGGGCGTGGGACGCTGCCGACGCGTACATCCTTGCGCACTTGCGCGACGAGCCGCCCACGCTCGGCGCCTCGATCCTGCTGGTCAACGATGCGTTCGGCGCGCTCGGCGTGGCGCTCAGCGAGCATCGCCCCGTCTCCTGGAACGACTCCCATCTCTCCCGGCTGGCCCTGACACACAACTTGGCCCTCAACGATATAAGCGACGACACGGTCGACTTCGTGCCGGGTGACCAGGATCCGGATGGCCCCTTCGACCTGGTCCTGATCAAGCAGCCCAAGTCGCTGGCCTGGTTCGAGGAGTCACTGCTGAAACTCCGTCCCCGATTGCGTCCGAATGCACGCATCATTACCGGCGGCATGATCAAGCACACGCCAAGACGGGTGTACGATCTGCTGGCGTCGCGACTGGGGCCCACGCGAACCAGCCTGGGCTGGAAGAAGGCGCGATTGGCCTTCTGCGATTTCGATCCGGACCTGGATGTCCCGGCCGACATGACATCGACGATCTACGCCTCACAAGGGATGAAACTGATCAACCGGGCCAACGTCTTCTCGCGCGAGCGTCTCGACGCGGGCACACGATTACTACTCGATCATCTCCCCGCGACCGAAGAGGCTTTACGCGCTGCCGACCTGGGTTGCGGCAACGGCATTCTCGGACTGAGCCTGGCTCAACGCTGCCCTCGCGCGGAAGTCCTCTTCACGGATGCGTCGTACCAGGCGGTGGCGAGCGCGCGGGAGAATGTGGCGAGCGCAGACCTTGCAGATCGCAGTCTGCGCTTTACGACCGCCGACGGACTCGAGGAAGAGCCGGCCGACTCCCTCGATCTCATCCTCTGCAATCCGCCCTTCCATCAGGACCAGACCGTCGGCGACACCATCGCCTGGCGCATGTTCGGGCAAGCGAGGCGCACCCTATGCCGCGGCGGCGAGTTCCGCGTAGTGGGCAATCGACATCTGGGCTATCACACCAAGCTCAAGAGGTTGTTCGGGAATGCGGACGTCCTGGGGGCGAATAGCAAATTCGTCATTCTCAAAAGCCTCAAGCGCTAAGCTGTTAAAAACATATTCACAACACGTTACCTGCATGAAACATTATTGCACACATTGTGCAACTTTTCAGATAGACTCCCGTCTACACACCAGCGCACACCCCTCGATCCACTAAGGCTGTCATGTCCAAACGGGCCGAAAACCGAGAAACACGACGACGAGTCATCCTCACCGAAGCCCGCCGTCTCTTCGCCGAACGCGGCATAGAAGAAACGCGTATGGAGGACATCGCCCGCGCCGCCGGTTGCACGCGCCGCACCCTCTACGCCTACTTCAAGAGCTGGGACGACCTGGCCCTTCACGTGACCATCGAGGACCTGACCCATCGCTGGGCGGTCCTGTCGACCGCCATGGAATCCGGACAGACCGGTCTGGACAAGCTGCGGTTCTGGGGTGAGGCCTACTACACGTACGCCAAGCAGTATCCACAGACCCTGCGCACACAGGTTTTCTGGGACTACCGCGGCTTCCATCGCGAGCGGCTCGATCCCGAGAGTCTGCCGGTCCACGACAACACCCTCGAGCCCATCGTGGACGGGATGCGCCGGGTCTTCGCCGAAGGCCAGGCCGACGGATCGATCGCGGCCGATCTGGATCCCGACACCTGCCTGGGCCAGTACGCCTATACCTTGCGAGCCGTGATGCACCGGGTCCTTTTCCCGGCCGAGTCCTTCGCTGATTTCACACCCGATCCCTTCGTCGACCACTACATCAACCTGTTCCTGCGCGGGATCGCCGGGAATCGGGAGGTTCAGTCATGAATCGATTCACGCTCTTGCTCACCCTGCTCCTGGTCGGCACCTGCGGCCTCGGCGCCGCGGCCGAAACGAATGCCGAACGAGACGCAGCCTATGCCGCTCTCTTCGACATGAACGCCCTGATCGATGGCGGCACCATAACGCCCCACTGGCTCGACGGTGGCGCCAAGTTCTGGTACGCAAAAGGTGACACGGACAATCGCGAAGTCTTAGTAGTGAACACGGTCACGGGTGAGCGCAGCGACTACTTCGATGTGACACGCCTGCGTGAGGCCCTGGCCAAAGTCCTGGACGAAGACCTTCCCGGCACGGGTGTCCCCTTCGCCTCCTTCGAGACCGGCGACGACGGACACATCACCTTCACGGCCTGCGAGCGCCGATTCACCCTGGATCCCAAGAGCTACGCAATCGAGGAGTCAATGGCGGCGGAAACGGAGGACTCTCCCACGCGCGAACCCTCCGACTCCATGGAACTACCGAGCCCCAACGGCCAATGGTTGGCCGTGATCCGGAACTATGACCTGTACCTCGAAACTCCGGGCGGCCGCGAAAGCCTGCGCCTGACCGAGACCGGCACCGAGATCGCGGCCTGGGAAACCTACGGCGCGGCCTGGTCCGCCGACGGCGCCCATCTGCTGGTCCCCGTCTACGATCTGACCGATGTCAACGAGATCCCGCTGGTGGACTGGCTCGATCCGGCCGCCCCCGTCAGCGAGGAGCCCTATCCCAGTGCCGACGGCGCCACGTATCGCACACACCTGCATCATGTCTCGGTCGCGCAGGCGAGCGTCACACCCCTGAACCTCGCCGAGGCGGAATTCGACAACTTCACACCGCTGGGGCTCACCCCCGACGGTAAGGCCTTCCTCCTGATCCGCACCGATCGGACCGCATCACGACTGGACCTGCTGGCCGTCGACGCGGCCACCGGCGCAGCCGCGGTCCTGATTTCCGAGACCCGCGACACGTTCCTGGGCGGTCCCTGCGGCCTCTACAGCAACGACTGGTACCTGACCCCCGTCGGCGATGACAAGCACTTCGTCTGGATGTCGAACCGTGACGGCCAATACCACGACCTCTATCTGTACGACTATGCGGGACAGCTCGTCCGCCGCCTCACGGCTGACCGCTTCCCCATCTTCCGTATCGTGTCCATCGACACCGATCACCGCTGGATCTACTACCTGGCCAAACCCGACCTGGACGATCCGTACAGTCGCCAGCTCTGCCGCATCGATCTCGACGGCAACAGATTCCGGCAACTGACCCATGCCACGGGTCGCCACGCCATCCGTCTCGACCCGAACTTCACCGGCTTCATCGACAACCACTCGGACGCCGACCGGCCGCCCTGCGCCGACCTGCGCCTCTGCGACGGCACCCTCGTCCGTCGTCTCGAAACCGCAGACATCTCCCGTCTCGAAGCCACGGGCTGGACACCACCCGAGCGCGTCACCGTCAAGGCCGCCGACGGCGTGACGGACATCTGGGTCTCGATCCACCGACCGCCCGGTTTCGATCCGAACTTCCGCTACCCGGTGATCGAGATGATCTACGCGGGCCCCCAATGGTCTATCGTACCCGACATGTTCGTGCGTCCCGAGTACGGCGAGACCGCCGCGGCCCTGTCTCGACTGGGCTACGTGACCGTGATCATCGACGGGCGCGGCCTCGACGGGCGTGGTCGCGACTTCCACGCCTTCGTCCATCGCCGGCTCGGGCAGATCGAGATTCCCGACCACGCGGCCGCTCTGCGCAATCTGGCCAAGACTCGACCCTGGCTGGACCTGGACCGCGTCGGCATCCACGGTAAATCCTGGGGTGGTTACTTCACCCTGCGCGCCCTGCTCACGGCACCCGAGCTTTACAAGGTGGGCGTGGCCAGCGCAGCGGTCGTGGACCTCGCCACGACCATCGGCTCGCCCATCGTCCCCTACATGGGGCTCCCCGCGGACAACACCGAAGGCTACGCGGCCGCCGATTGCCTATCCCTGGCCGACAAGCTGGCGGGCGACCTGCTGATCACCATCGGCACCGGCGACCACAACACGCCATTCGGTCAGTCCATGCGGATGCTCAAGGCCTTCAACGATGCCGACAAGGACGTGGAGATCCTGGTGCTGCCCGGCGACAACCACTGGTTGCGGGGAAGCAGTTTCCCGCGTTGGCAGCGGGCGATGCGGGATTATTTCATGGAGAAGATGCCGCCGGTGGCGTTGGGGGATTGAGTGGCCACGCCGGGACTGGATCCAGACCCGGTATGAACACAAAGGCTGCGGGATGAACCCGCAGCCTTTGTTCCGTCGTCAATGAGTGTTAGTTGCCGGCAATCTTCGTCCCGACATAAGTATGAATCGTCTCCGCCCTGTCATGCAGCTCCTGCATGGTCTTCACCGAACCATCTCCACCTTCTCCGGCTTCATCCTGGTGGCAGCCGTAGCAGGCGAAGTCGAGCGTGACGGACGCGACACCGTCGGTGATCAGGACACTGGTGCCATCGACCGAGAACATATCGGTCTTACCGTTGACCGACGTGTTGATCTTCCACAAGTGCGTGGAGACGTCGCCGTCATGGATGTTGTTGGCGATGGCGCTCTTCGACGCATCGGGCATATGGCAATCGACGCACGTGGCACCGTAGCCATGGGTTGTCGAGGCGATGTCAGCGTGGCTGCCGTCAACGTGACAGCTGACACAGTTGGTTGTCGTGCTGACACCTTCACCCGGAGCATCCGCATCAAACTTGACCGAGGCATGGGGGTTGTGGCAGTCGTTACAACCAGGACCGTAGGTCGAGTTGTGAGGCGAGTTGTACCACTCGTCATACTGCTCGTGATGCTTGATAAAGCCACCCTTGGCCTCGATGATCGTTTCACCCGGCGTCACACCATTGTCTCCGCCACGCGTGTGACATGTGCCACAGAAGAGCGAAGAATCGTCGACAGTCAAGTCATACGCGTCGGGATCGAAAACGTGCTGGTTGGCCATGCCGTGACATTTCTCACAGTGGACGCCACCCGCGAAGAACGTGCCCTGGAAACCTTCCATACCGTCCTGGTTGTTGGTGGGATCACCATCATCAGAGTCGACCCAGCCTGTCGTGTGACAAGCCCCACAGTTGTAGGCCTTGGTCTCGCCGGCATGGTAGTCGCCCCAGGTTTCGTTCTCGAAGTTCCACTGGTTATCACCCTCGGCCGGGGTGTAGATGTAACCGTCGTTTGTGATCCAGCGCATCTTCCAACCGTAGCCACCGATCGTGTAGCTGAAATCACTCCAGGTTGTCCCGGTCGGGGGCTCAATGGGAGTGGTTCCGTATCGTGAGAAGTTGGGGAAGACGCCCATGGGCGCTTCGCCGTCGATGGCGGTCAGCTTGTACGGGTGGCCCGAATTGGTCCACATGTCGTGAGTCGTTGGATGACAGGTGGCGCAAGCGTCGGAACCGGCGAAGTCCAGTTCCGGGGGATCCTCCACCGCAGCGGGATCGTCGCTAGAACAACCAGTCATAATGAGTACACCCACGGCGAGGAGTAAGAGCAGTAGCGTCCGACTTGTCATGACTGTCCTTTCGGGTAATCGGGAATTCAGCGGAATGCGGAATTCCCAGCCCAATGACAGGGGATTGACCTGTCACACTTCCCCAATATCCTAGCAGCCTGTTGGGAGATAGATAGATTTTTCTGTGACACCGCTGTGACAGTTCCATCAATGAGAGACAACTCTAATTACTAGACATTATTGATCTTATATTGCCGAGCGCGTAACTAGGATATATCGTTGGAGATACAAGGTGACTGGTGTTGATTGTCGCAATTCACGAACCAATTGGTACTGATTATAATTACTCAATAGGCTCAATAAAATCTGCACCCTGGAAGAGAATACCCTCCCGGAGAGTCGTAGCAGTTTTTTTACCCAGCAGAGATTACATAGCGGAAACCATGCCGACCGTTAACACCCAGATGCGGGCTTGGATTGCGGCGGGAAGCCGCACGGCAACGGCGGGATACATCGCTCCATCCCCCGCCCCGCAATACCTTGTACCAGCCCGGGGGCGGACCGATCGGGTCGATCACTTCGTCTGCATAGGTGCCGTGATACCAGTCGTTGCACCATTCCCAGACATTGCCGTGCATATCATAGAGGCCGAACGCGTTGGGGATCAGTTCGGCGACCGGATGGGTCCACCCGTCCGCATTGCCGCAATACCAGCCCAGGTTCATCAGTGACGGTTCATCCCCACAGCCGATCTCGGTGATCTCGCCGCCGGAAAAAGCGGTTGTGGAACCGGCACGGCACGTGTACTCCCACTCCGCTTCGGTCGGCAGACGGTAGCCTACAGCGGCGTAGGGTTCGCCGACGTTGCATTTCCAGGCGTTCGGGTCCGTGTGATCATAGGCCCTGGGGAGGTCTTCTTTCAAACTGAGCCAGTCACAATAGGAAGCCGCGCCGAACCAGTTCACTTCCTTGACCGGATGGTTTTCCATGCCCGCATCAATGACAAAGCCGATACCGTCGAAGGATATTTCACTGTCCTCGTCGGCATCCATGTCCAGGAGTTCCACGGTGGAACCGTCGAGTTTGTCGTAGAGTCTGGTGCCGACGACCGCGCAGTACCCGTTGTCCAGAGCCCACTGGGCGAGATCAGCGTATTGCCGGTTGGTGACTTCGGTGGAAAACATGTGAAAGTCATTGGTGAGCGTCACCGGGTGCTGACCTTCATCACCATTGTAGCCGAGTTCATCCTCTGCCGAACCCATGGTAAAACTGCCGGCCTGGATCAGGACCAGTTCGCCATCGATTCCCGGTTGGGGAATGATCGGGCCGTTGTCGCCGTCACTACACCCGAAGATCGGGATCAACAGGAGACTGATAATACTGAACCAGCGGCGCATTCTCTTGTCCTTCATTGATGATGGGCTGCATCGGCTGGCTAGTGTTCTGTCAAACAGGAAATTGGGGGTTGGCGGGCTCACGAGTGGTCAGATGAAAGACGCGCGACCGCAGGACTAGCCGTAGCTAATTCAAGGGAGTGCAACGCCGCAGATGGCCGCTCGTGAGCCCGCCAACCCCCAATTTCCTGTTTGACGGAGCACTAGTCCCCGTCCGGACCGTCGTGGCAGGTGTAGCAGGAGACCTCGCTCCAGCCGCCCGCCAGATCTTCCCCGTGGCAGGTCGTGCAGGAGACTACGCCGTCGCTCATGGCCTGGGCGCCGTGTGCTGTGGGCGACACCCAGCCGACCGGGTGTCCACCCGGTCCGTCATGACACGTGAAACAGGACACGTTGGCCCAGCCGCCGCGCAGATCACCGCCGTGGCATTCGGTACACGTGAAACCGGCGTCGAGGGCGGCCTGGGCGCCGTGAGCGGCGGGCGACACCCAGCCGGCGGGATGGCCGCCGGGGCCGTCGTGGCATTTGGCGCAGCCGGGTACGACATCGTCACCCGCGCCGTCGATAACGTGGCATACGGAACAGGTGTCGATGGCCCGTTCGCGCACGTAGGCACCGTGGAAGTCGACCGACGCATCATCGTTCCAGGTGAGCGGATGGACCAGCACCCCGGGTTCTTCGGCACGCTGGGCGCAACCGCAGAAGAGGACGAGACCGAGTCCGGCCAGAACCGCGAAGCGTTTGATCGTCTTGTCGGCACGGATACTCACGTTCCTCATCCTCCGTGGCAACGGGCGCACATGGGCGCCTCGCCGCCGGCGTCGTGACAGGCCACACAGCCCTCGAGGTCGAAGAGGCCGTCCTCGGCGTGGCGTCCGCCGTCAGGCAGGCGAACCCAGTCGGCCCGGGAGTGGTTGCGCGGCATGACGCGTTCGGCCTGGTGGCACGCGCTGCAGTATTCGGGTTCCAGATGACAGGTCATGCAATCGGTCTCGCGACCCCGCGCCTCCATGGCGTGTCCGAAGGCGAAATCCAGATCGTGGCTGCGCGGCCGCACGTTATCGCCGGCATGGCAGTCCTGGCAGGTGGACTGGGTATGGCACAGGTCGCAGCGATTCTGCTCGAGACGAGCATGAACGCCGTGGAAGCTCGTCCAGCCGGTCCCGTGGTCCCGGGGCGTGAGCGTCTCGCCCTCGGCGTGGCAGAGCCGGCAGTCGGTGAAGTCCTCGGCCGTCTCGTGGCAGGATCGGCACAGGGCCTTGTCCGGCCGGCTCGGCGAAGCGACGGACACGTCTCCGTGACAGGCCGCACAGTCCATGTCGGCCCCCAGGTGGGCGGCGTGGGAGAAGTTCCAGCCGGACATCGTCGGCGGCGTCAGCGCCTCGGCCTCATCGACATTCGTATGGCACTGGGCGCAGAGATCGTCGTCCTCGGTGTCGTGGCAGTCGGCGCACACGTCCATGTCGGGACGGTGGGTCGACAGGGCCGACCTGGATTCGGCGATGCCCTCGTGGCAGGTCGCGCAGTCGATGTCTTCCTCGAAGTGGAGATCGTGGGGAAAGATGATCTCGTCGCGGGCGTCGCCAAGGGTCAAACCGGCCGCGGCCAGCAGGACGAGTGCGATGGTCGTGATGCGGATCATGGGTTTCATCGCAGCCACCCTCCCCTGTCGAGTCCCAGTCGCGAGACGCCGCGCGCCATCGACAGGTTCAGGCCCACCAGCAGGCGGACATCCTCGTCGTAGGTGGGCGTCTTGATGCTCTGTACCTCGGCGGTTAGCCTGAGACCGGGCCGAAGGTCGGCGCGCAACCCGGCGGAGAGCGTGGTCAGTTCGCGCTCGTCCCGGGGCGACGCATCCTCCAGCAGGGCGTAGGTTACCAGCGAAGCGTGACCGCTTACCCAGAGCCAGGACATCAGGCGTCGCTGCACGTCGCCGTAGAAGGCGCTCTCCTCGCCGGCGTCACCGAGACGCAGCGAATAGCCCAGCCGCGCGTCGGGCAGCAGCACCGCGGCGCCGAGCCGCGACGACTTGCGGTCGTCGATGAACGTGCCCGTGTACTCCAGCTCGCCGCCGAAGCGTTCGGGCGTCTCGTAGCGGGCCACGGCCCGGGCCATGCGGATGCGTTTCATGTCCGTGAAGCGGGCGAAGTAGGAGGCGGCGTCGATGGCGGGGCGCCGGTCGATCAGCTGCACGGTCAGCACGGGCAGATCGGGTGCAGGCATCCAGCGGGCGTAGGCCTCCATGCGGCCCCAGTCCTCGTGTTCGAGATCGTAGGTGAGGCGACCGGTCACGCGCAGGCTCCGCAGGGCGGCGGCGGTCGCCTCCAGGCCCAACGGGCGTTCGGCCGTGAGACCATTGCGTTCCCGCACGGCACCCGAGACGGCCAGGCGCAGATCGGGCGAGACGGTGTATCCGATCCGGCCGCCGTAGGCCGAGTCGTCGGACAGCCGTCCGACCTCCAGGTCGTGGGCGTAGGGCGCGCGGGCGCCGCCCCACAGGCTGACGTCCACTCGTTTGTCGGGGCGCAGGGAGAGCCACAATCCGTCCAGAGTGAGCCCGGCCACGCCCTCGCGCAGGTACTGGCGGCCCACGCGCGCCTTCAGGCGCGGATCGAGGCGGATCTCGGCATGTGCGGTGTAGAGGCGCGTCACGTCATCGTCGGTCCCGTTGTACCCAGGGTCGCCGGCGACGCGGCTCGAGGCGCGAAGCTTGATCCGTCCACCGGCCAGTCCGGTGACCGTACCCGAGACGTGCTGATAAGCCCGCAGATGATCCCGCGTCGTCCCGGCCGCCTCGTCGGTCTGGTAGGCATAGGCCGTCGAGCGGAGATTGAGCCACCAGGAGGTGCCCGTGGTCGCGGGTGGAGCGGCGGCGGCCGGAGCGGCCAAGAGCGCGACCAGCAACCAGACGGTCATGGCAACGAAGGGGAAGAAGCGGCACGGCGCGCGCCGGGAGTCGTCGAAGAACGAACGGCCCCTGCATGTCTTGGTCACGGCAATCACCCGATGATCCTCGCTTTCCGATCCCTCTATCTTCGAGATCCGGACTCTTTCGCGACGATAACACGCGGGTCGTGATCAGACTAAAATTAAATACCACTATTTTAATGGGTGTTATCTATGCCTCGGCGTCGACCTCGCTCTCGACCGTCGCGCCCCACATTTTCGGCACGACCGTCACGCCGTTGTCCGTCACCGTGAAGAGCTTGCGATCCTCGTCATGGTCATGCCCGATCCGCATGCCGTCGGGGATCACCGCGCCCTTGTCGATGATGGCCCGGTGCACCGAGGCCCGCTTGCCGATGTGGGTATTGTCCATGATCACCGAGTCGACCACATGGCAACCGGCATCCAGGAACACGTTGCGCCCCAGAATGGATCTCTCGGCCGTGCCGCCGGAGATGATCGTGCCGCCACCGGTGATCGAGCCGATGAGTTGACCGAGCGGTCGTTCGCTGTCCAGCTGGCCGTGAACGCTCTTGGCCGGAGGGGTAGGTGCCATCCAGGTCCGCACGGGCCACTCCCGATCGTAGAGACTGAAGGGCGGGATGGGGCGGATCAGGTCCATGGACGCCTCGTAGTAGCTGTCCAGCGCCCCGATGTCCCGCCAGTACCGGGGCTCATCTGTATCCTTGTCCAGGAACGGGTAGGCGTAGACACCGCCCTGTTTCACCATCTTGGGAATGATGTCGTTGCCGAAGTCGTGACTGGTCGTGCCGTTGGCCGCGTCCTCCTTCAACTCACGCACCAGATCCTCGCGATTGAAGACGTAGACGCCCATGTTCACCAGGCACCATCCGGATTTGCCGGGAATGGTCTTGGGATCCGACGGCTTCTCCGCGAAGCCGACCACCTGCCAGTTCTCGTCCACTTCCAGGATGCCGAACTCGTGGGCCACGTTCTGGGGCACCACGACCGCGCCGAGCGTGAGCTGCGCGGACCGTTCCTGGTGCAGCACCAACAGGGTCGAGTAGTCCATGCGGTAGATGTGGTCGCCCGAGAGGATCAGCACGTAGTCGGGCTGCTCGCGGTCGATCAGATAGATGTTCTGGTAGATGGCGTCGGCGGTACCCCGGTACCAGATCTCCCCCACACGGTGCTGCGGCGGGATACCGAACAGGAACTCCCCCGCTTCGTGATTGAAGATCTGCCAGCCCTTGAGCAGGTGCTTGTCCAGGGAGAAGGACTTGTACTGGGTGAGTATGAAGATGTGGCGCAGCCCGCTGTTCCACACGTTGCTCAGGGTGAAGTCGATGATGCGGTAGTTGGCGCCGAAGGGCACGCCGGGCTTGGAACGATCCTGGGTCAGGGGACGCAACCGCTTTCCCTTGCCGCCGGCCATGATCATCGTCAACGTATGCTTCGGCAGATCCAGGATCTTCATGCGCGTTGTCCTCTTCCGTGAAGTCCGTCTGTTCAGGGAGTGCCTAGTGCCCGGTACAGTGTCTCGTATGCGGCCGCCGATCTATCCCAACCGAACTCGACCGCCATACCGGCGCGCGTCAGCTTACTCCAGGCTTCATCGTCATGCCAGAGCGCAAGGGCGCGCTGCAGACAGGCGCGCAGGGCCGCGGGCGTCGCATCGTCAAAGACGAAACCCACGCCCCCGGTGGTATCCGCATCGGGCACCGTATCGGCCAGGCCGCCCGTGCGTCGCACTACGGGCACCGAGCCGTAGCGCAGGGCGTACATCTGGGCCAGACCGCAGGGTTCGAAGCGTGACGGCATGGCGAAAGCGTCGCTGCCGGCGTAGATGCGCCGGGCCAGATCCTCGTCGAAGCGGTCGAAGAAAGCGACTCGAGCCGGGTGACGCGCGGCCGCCTCGCCGAGCGCGGCGCTCAGTTCCGCGTCGCCGGTCCCCAGCACGACCAACCGCCAGCCGTCAGCGACCAGATCGTCGGCCGCTCCGGTGAGCATATCGTAACCCTTCTGATGGACGAGCCGGCCCACCGATCCCAGCACGGGACCGCCGTCCTCGAGACCACACTCCTGCAACAAGGCGCCGCGGCAGGCGACCTTGCCCGTGGGATCATCCGCGCTGAACGCGACCGGCAGGGCGGGATCGGTCGCGGGATTCCAACCGTCCCGGTCCATGCCGTTGATGATGCCCGTGAAGCGGTCGCCCAGGTCCAGCAACACGTCGCCCAGGTCGCAGCCGTAGACCGGATCGGTCACGACCTCACGGGCGTATGTCGGGCTGACGGTGGTGACGCGATCCGCGTGCAGGATGCCCGCCTTCATGAAGTTCAGCTCACCGTAAAACTCCATCACGCCGGGGTGCCAGGCCAGCTTGTGCGGCAAGTCCAGCTGCTCGATCAACTCGCGGGGGTGGATGGACTGATGGGCCAGGTTATGGATGGTCAGCATGGCGCCGGCGCCGCTGAGCACGGTATCGCTCACGTCCCAGCAGGCCAGGTAGGTCAGGGCCATGCAGGCCGCGGCGTCATGGACGTGTACGATCCGGGGCGCCCAGTTGAGCAGTTGCGGCATGGCCAGCGCACCCGCGCCGAGCATGGCCTGACGCGCGGCGGTGTCGGCGAATTCACCTGTCTGCCCATAACCGTAGACCCCGGGACGGCCGTAGAGCGTGTCGTTTTCCAGCAGACACACTTCCGGGCCGGCCGGATCACGCCAGATGTGCAGACGCACCTGGTGCAGCGTGCGTCCCTGGCGCAAGGGGATATCGGGCAGGCCGCCGATACGGTCCACCGAATAACGCAGACGATCGACATCCCCATAGAAGGGCATGACCACCTTGACCTCGTGTCCACGGGCGCTCAAGGCGCCGGCCAGCGCCGCGACCGCGTCGCCCAGCCCACCAGTCTTGGCCAGGGGGGCGTATTCGGCACTCACCATCAGGATGCGCATCAACCGTCCTCCTGGATCCCGTGTTCGATACGCAGCGAGATCCGGAAAGACTGCGTCTGGCCGGGAGCGATCTCCAGATCGCGCACGAACCACAGGGCGTGGCCCTGGTAGGTCAGATGGAAACCATCCTCCCCCTGGGTGGCGGTGCGCACGGGCAACGACCAGATCTCGGCGTCATCCGAAAGCTCCCAACGCAAGGCGGCGCGATGGAGCGGTACAAGTACGGACAGGTCGCGGCGTGCGTCGAAGCAGGCGGCGTCCAGCACCGGCGGGGTCTCGTCCCCGGTCGGGTCGGTGAAGACCTGTCCATCATAGAAGGCCAGATTCCATTCCGGGGCGAACCGGCAACGCAGAATCTCCGCGCCGATGTTCTTCACGGTCCAGTTCACGTCGAAGGACGCGCCCGTCGGCGCCAGTGTGACCTCCTTGATCACCTCGACGGGTTGGCGCCCGGCCTCCGGAGACTCGTACACACCTTCAACGACGGTGCGGAAGCGATCGTCCTCCAGGGCGCCGGTCCCACTGAAACGCGGCGCCTGCATATGCGCCGGTGCCGCGGCCAGATCGCCGCCGTCAGCCGCGACGACACCCTCCAGGGTACCCGGAAACGCGCTGCCGGGTCGCAGAAAACGCTCCAGCAGGGAGTAGCGCGGCTGGGGATCGACACCGAGAGCCTCGCGCACCTCGGGCGCTACCTCGAAGTGCAGATCGTGGATGGAGCCACCCTCGCCGGTGTCATCCGTTGGAGCAGCCGACTGCTCGATCTTGGTGTGATAGGCCTCACGCCGGCGGCGCAGGGTGTTCTGGAGATTCCAGTCCTCGTTGCGATCCTCGAGACCGACCAGCGCGCCCCCGCGATCGGGCGACAGGAAAAGCTCCAGGGCGTCGTTGCCCAGGCGAACGTCCGTACCGCAACGGCCGACCAGACTCACCATGCGGGCCCGCGGCGGCGGCAGCACGGTCTGAATGATCTGCGTACCCAGAACCAGGTGCTTGTAGATGGCGTGGCGCAGATGCGGCAGGTACAGGCCGCCGAAAACGCCGTGCCAGTAGGCGCAGTTGCACTCGGCGCGCCAGAGATGATCACGGGCCTCGTCGATCCGGGTCTCGTCGGCCCCGACGGCCTCGGCGTGCGCGATCTCCTCGTGCAGGAGCAACGCGCGCCGCTGCATCAGCAGGCTCTCCTCGTATTTCTGGAAGAACTGGCGCCAGAAACCACCCCGAAAGTAGGGGCGCATGGCGTCCCATTCGCCGCTGTCCTGATACCGATGGACGGCATCGTCGAAGTGCTCGGCGGCGGGCATGGGCAAGGACCATGCGGACATCTCGAAGTAGCTGCTCGGCGGCAGGTAGACCCGTCTCTGCGGCGGCCGCGCGGCCATCACCTCGCTGGGATGGGCCAGCTCGAGCCAGTCCGACTCGGCTTCGAGGGCCGTGAGGAATCGCTCCAGCCAGCCGCGCGTGTAGACCAGATCGTGGGTGCCGGGCCAGGCGCCGAACTTCTCGCCGTCGTCCACCATGACCAGCACGCCGCCGGGATCGCGGTCGTGGACCGCGCGACAGGCCTTGACGGTCTCCTCGGGATCCTGGAAGGGGATCGTGTAGCGCAGGTGCTCACTGATCGGCAGCAGCGCCACCTCGTCGCCGAGATCGTCGGTGAGCAGGGGGCCGCCGGTCAGGTCGTCCGGAGCCACGCCGGCCTGGATGAAATGGTAGTCGTCCAACAGGGCGAACTGTGCGCCCGCATGGGACAACGATCCCGCCAACTGGGGTTCCCATACGCGTTCGGCCATCCAGACACCGGCGCAGGTAGCGCCGACGTGTTGCTTGAGCCAGTCGGTCATCATCCGTAATTGGCCGACACGGTCCCGCTCGGGTATGGCCGCCAGGACGGGTTCGTAAAAGCCGCCGCCCAGCATCTCCACACGACCCGCCCGCACCAGAAAGGCCACCCTTTCCAGGTACTCGGGCCGATGGCGCTGTAACCATTCGAGCAACGGGCCGGTCACGTGCAGACAGAAGCGATACGACTCGTGACGCTCGGCCACCTCCAGATAAGGCAGGTAGCTCTTGTCGTAGATCTCGGCGATCACGTGGTCGAAGTTGCCGACCGGTTGATGGTTGTGGATTCCCAGCACCAGTTTCATGCGTCGCTCCCCTGTCCGAGCACCGGCGTCTCCAGCCGGGGGTCGGGATCATCACCCAGATGAATCGCCACGTTGGCGAGATGGCGGCGGAAGAGAGCGTCGAACTCCCGGGCGAAATCGGTGGGATTGTCGTCGCCGTACCACCAGAACCAGTCGCTGCTCTCGGCGTTGGCCATGGCCGCCATGGCCCGGGGCAAATCGCCATCGCAGGCCGGGCCCACACGGGTCGGGTCGGGGGCGGTGACCGTGCGGCCATCGGCCAGCGTGACTTCGGTCAGGGCGCCAGCCTCGGTCAGACGCGTCTCGAAGGCGTCGCGCACACCGGCCAGATAATCCCAACCGTGGTTCTTCTCGGCGTGGCCGACCCAGGTCGTGAAATCACCGCGGATCCAGGAGCCGGCGCAGACATTGGGCAACACCGCCGGTCGGGCGCCTTCACGGGACAGGAAATCGTCGAAAGTGGTCCAACGCAGGGTGTCGGTACTGGCGATTCTCGCATACAGGTGCTGCAGGAAGTCGATGCCGTTGTCCGGATAGAATTCCCAGGGGTTCTCCCCGTCCAGGATCAGCGGCACGATGTACTCGCCGTCCTCGGGCAATCCCTGCCGAATGGTATCCAGGTGGTGCAGCAGATCCGCTACCGCGTCTTCGGCGGACCACGACTGGTAGCGGAAGCCGAGATTGTCCGACAGGCCGGTATCGCGGAAAAAGATGGCGGGAGCGGACTCGCCACCCCAGCGGTAGGGCTGAAAATGCTGCGGCGCGGGTTGGGACTCGCCGGCTTTGCGCCATGAATTGGCCAACACGCTCTGGTCGGTGGCCACCCAGTGCAACCGCTCGGTCTCGAATATCCGCAGGGCCGCTTCGCTGACCGACCCCTCGGCGGGCCACATGCCCACCGGCCGGACACCACACAGGCGCTCGGTTTCGTCCAGGGCCGTGCGGACGTGAAACCAGGCATCGCCGGGACGTTCGAACCGCGCTTGGGGTAAGGGAAGGTCGGGTATGGCTTCGTGCGCCGAGTGGGTGTCGCAGAGCAGGGGCAGGATGGGATGGTTCAGCGGTGTGCACGACAGCTCCACCTGTCCACTCTCGGCCGCCTCCCGATAGGCGGGCAGGATCCGCCCCAGAAACAGCTGCTGCACCTTGAGGAGCTTCAGCTTGTCGGTCTCGGTGAAATCGCGGCCCTTGACGAAGAGTCGGGCGACATGCGGGTCCTCCCGCAGGGTGCGCCCGCACCAGGCCAGGTTGAAGCCGACCTGGAGGTCGAGCAGGTCCTGGTCGTCGAAACGCGACAACACTTCGGGGTCGATCGTCTCGCGTCCGTCGCCACCACGGGTTTCCCAGAGTTCGCGCAGACGCGGCAGTTCCAAGAAACGCCGGGCGTGGTTGAACGAGAAGAAGTCGCGCAGCAGCCGTAACTTGTCCGCGCTGTCCAGGCCGGACGGATCGCTGCGGCTGAGGCGCTGAAAGTCGTCCTCGGTCCGTCCCGAAGCCGCGTCGTCGAGCTGACGCAGCAACGACGGCACCACGTTGAAGACGGCCCGGGCTTCGGGTTCTTCCCGAACCAGACGAATCATATCGTAGTAGCTCAACTGGGCGTGCAGTCTGACCCAGGGCATGATCGGGCGGCCGGTTTTACCGTCCACGTAATCCGGCTGGTGCATATGCCACAGCACGGCTACGGAGAGGCGCTTGGCGGTCATCGGTGTCCTTTCAAAATATCTCCAAAACCTGTGGAACCATCCCCAGGGTTCCTGCGTAGGATACAACATTGAGAGTGTCAAGCAACTCAATGAACCAAAAACGAGAGCTTCCTCAAGGGCGAGAACAGAGCAAATCGGGTGCAGCGAGGGGAGCGGGGAAACCCGCTCCCCTCGTTTTCTCGATTTGCGTACCGTTCACGGTTCCCACTATTCATGGTTTCCCTGGCCCCCGGCCCGGTGTTGACGTAACATCTGGCCCCACTTCCACCAGGAGACGAGCATGGCCAGAGTCGAATTGGAAAAAGCCGGCAAGGTATATCCCGGCAACGTCATAGCCGCCGACGACGTGACCCTCGATATCGCCGACGGCGAGTTCGTGGTCCTCGTGGGTCCGTCGGGTTGCGGCAAGTCGACGACCCTGCGCATGGTGGCAGGTTTGGAAACCATCACCTCGGGTACGGTCAGTATCGGCGACCGCGTCGTGAACGACGTGGAGCCCAAGGACCGCAATATTGCCATGGTTTTCCAGAGTTACGCCCTGTACCCCCACATGTCGGTGCGCGACAACATGGCGTTCGGCTTGAAGTTACGCAAGACCCCTCAGAACGAACTCGACCAGCGGGTGGGCGACGCGGCCGACATCCTCGGCATCGCCGATTTGCTGGATCGCAAACCCAAGGCCCTCTCCGGCGGACAGCGTCAACGCGTGGCTCTCGGACGGGCCATTGTGCGCGACCCGGACGTTTTTCTCTTCGACGAACCCCTGAGCAACCTCGACGCCAAGATGCGCGTGCAGATGCGCACCGAGATCTCGCGCCTGCACCATCGCCTGGGCGCGACCATGATCTACGTCACCCACGACCAGGTGGAAGCCATGACCATGGGCGAGCGGATCGTGGTCATGAACGACGGCCGCGTCCAGCAGGTGGACACGCCCCTGAACCTGTACGCGAAACCGGTGAACCGCTTCGTGGCGGGCTTCATCGGTTCGCCAGCCATGAATTTCCTGGACGGGAAAATCGTGCGCGACGACGGGCTGCGCTTCGTCGCCGACGGTGCCGAACTGACCCTGCCCGCCGGTTGGCAGCCGCAGGACAGTTTACTGGGACGTGATCTCACCCTGGGTGTGCGCCCGGAACACCTGACCATCGGCGACGGCGACGACGCCTTCACGGCGACATTGCAGGTGATCGAACCGCTGGGCAATGAGACCCTGCTCTATTTCACCCTCGGCGGCGCGCCCTTCACCGTGCGCAGCCAGGGCAACGTGCAGGCCAAGGTGGGCGAAGACATCAGCCTGGCCTTGCCCGCCGAGCACCTCCACCTCTTCGATCCCGAGAGCGGCGCAGCCCTCTAGTCGATCACGCGGACCGCTTTGTGCAGGGATTTGGGGGCCTGTTCGTCCCAAGTGTGCTCCACGTGGAGTTTTCCATCTCCATCCCGGCATACATCCACCTGCAATAGGTACTCACCGACCCGCACTTCGCCGCTCAGGGACGACCAGTCCTCCGGTAGCGAGGGCGCGATCTCCACGACCGGGATCTCCCCCGACAGATCCACCTGCACACCCAGATAGTCGTCGCTGGCGTTGCGCAACAGCTCGCTCAGGGACCAGGCCTGGCTGGTGGCGCCGCCGAACTCGTCGTTGTCGGCGGCGCGGTCGCCGTCGCGGATCTCCTGCAGGGTGCCGACGGCGCCTTCGTCCATGATCTCGTCGAGGAGCATGCGGGTCTGGCCGAAGCCGTCGCGCGGATCGGGCAGGGCGGACACGTATGGCCCCGACAGCCAGAGCCAAATGTCGCCATTGTGATAGGCCTCGTCGTAGTAGTAGCGATCCAGCCAGAGATGACGCGGGTGATAGGCGGGATCGGCGGCGTCCAGGGACCGCACGCCCCAGGGCGTGACGGTATGCTCGCGGTTCTCGTCGACGATCAGGCGGCGCTGATCCTCGTTGAAGAGATCGGGTGAGACCAGCAGGGCCAGCAGACCGTTGGGCCGGTGCTGATGATCGACCGAACCGTCCGGATCGAGATGGTCGGCAATCCGGCCGTCGCTCACGAACTGGTTCTGGAAAGCGTTCCAGAGACGACGGGCGGCGAGATCGTAATGCTGGGCCAGTTTTTCTCCCTGCAGGCCCGCGGCTTGGCCGTCGAAACGGTGGGCCAGTTTGGCCGCCACATGTAGACCCCTATGGAACAAGGCCTGGGCTTCCACGGAGCGATCGCCGCGAGGCGAGTAGGGGTTGGCTTCGCCGCCACCGTCCATCCAGGTTTCGCCGTGGCCGTGGGTGAGCAGGCCGTTCGGGCCGACGGCGTGTTCGAGGGCGCCCTCGCAGGCCCGGAAGACCACGGGCATCATCTCGCGCGCGAAGTCGTGATCCCCCGAGCGGCGCCAGTACTCGTCCAGGGCGCGCACGAACCACCAGGTGCCGTCGATGCTGGCGTACTGGACCTGATCCACGGTGACGAAGTTGGGCACGCGGCCGAAGCGTTCGCTGTGGGGGTTGCGATCCTGGAAAGTGGCGAAGGAGCGGAGGATCTCGCGGGCGGTCGCGAAGTCGAGACCGCCGGCCAGGGCGCCGGGCAGGACGATGAAGGTGTCGCGCCCCCAGTAGGTGGTGAACCAGTAGAAGCCGGCGTAGATGCCTACCCCGCGCTGCTCCATGACCAGGTTGTCCAGGGAGACGCGGGCCCAGGCCAGGGCGCGATCGTCACGCGGAACGCCGGTGCTCAGGCGACGCGGGTCGGCCAGGTCGGACAGGCGCGCTTCGCGGGCGGTGATCAGGTCGACGGCGCGGGTCTGCAATGTTTGCGCGGCAGTCGCTGCTTCGTCGCTGCTGTCACCGGTGGCCACCACGACCTCCACGCGGCCCGACGGCACGCGTGGCGGTATGCGCCCGCTCATTTCGCCGGGCAGATACGGGTTGGCGCGTTCCATGGCCTTGCGCGCCGCGCTCTTGGGATAGGTTGTCGATACGTGGCGTCCGGTGGGTGTGAAATCGCCGGCGCCGGACACGGCCACCGCCAACCAGGGCGGATGCCGCTCGTCCTCGCCGCGGGTTTGGCGATCTTCCCGCGCCACGCGCAGCACGCCCTCGCGCCAATCCACGACATAGCCCGGTTGCGTCACTTTCCAGAGAAAGCGCATGTCGATCCGGGGGACGAAAGCGAAGCGGCCCGACGGCACGCCGTCGTACAGGATGCGGAAGCCGTCGCTGCGGTCGAAGAGGGTGATCGTCGCGGTGACGGTCTCCCCTGTCGGCAGATGCCAAACGCGTTCGATGCGGTCGGGGCGCACGTGTGCCTCGTCAGCCGTGACGGCCGACAACTCGGTGCCGTCCTCCAGGCGCAGGGCCCACCCGTCCATCAGTTCGTGCATGGCGATGAAAAAACCGTGGTAACTGCGCGTGTTGGGACCGACCGCTTCGCCGCACAGGTGGGCGGCGCCCTTCCCCGACTACGGCTGCTGGAGCTACACCTGCCGCAACATGTGGGCGGCGGCCAACGTCATCAGCCCCAACTCCCAATACGACGGTTACAACGGCGACGGCTTCAGCGACGTGAAGTACCTCGAATCCCACGACGAGAACCGCATCGTCTGGGCCGTGAACAACTACGGCTCGGCCGGCGCCCAGGCCGTGGGGGGTCTGCAGAAAGCCGAACTCGGCGTCTACGCCCTGATGACCTGCGTGGGCATCCCGATGATCTACAACGGCGGGGAGATCGGCAGCGGTGAATACCGCGACCCGTCCCCGACCATCTACAAGATCGACTGGGCCGCCGGCGACGCGGACCTGCGCGCAATCTATCGCAACCTCATCGCCCTGCGCCTGAGCGAGCCCGCGCTGCGGACCGAGAATATCGGTTCCACTGGCGCGACGGTTGGCTGGATCACAGCGAGTACACGCTCTGCTACTGGCGGGGGGACAGCGCCTCGTCTTCAGCCGCCGAAATCGTGGTGGCCCTGAACTTCGACGACACGGCGCACCAGTGGTCCGTGGCCTTCCCGGCCGACGGTCTCTGGCATCGCTACCATCCCGCCAGTGGGGCTTGGGAAATGGTGGAAGTCATGGGTGGGTGGCTGCTGCTGGATCAGGACGCGTCGAGCGGTGCCCTGTTCAAGAAGTATGACGGAACGACGGGCGTTCCCGACTAGAATAACCAACTGATCAACACAACGGCAGGCTGCGCAACGGCAGCCTGCCGTCGCGTCTCAAGGCCTCCGCATACGCCCCCATGGTCATGAAATCGCCGTCCTCCAGAATCCGCTCCAGCTTGGCCACGGCCGTATGCTGCCCCCCCTGGCTGCGCCAGCGTTGCAGTCGGGACTGCCCCACATCGCCGGGCTGCCAATCGTCGAGTTCCCAGGGATGCATGTAGATGGTCACGGCCTGGCCTTGACGCCGGGCCAACGCGCGCAAGGCGCGATAGGCCATGCGGGGCAGGACGCGCAAGTACCCGCCACCCGCGAAGCCCACACTCATGCCCATCACCCGGGCGGTGGTCATCGGCAACACGAGCAGGGTTTCCCGGTCGGGTCCCGAAGCCTGGGCCGCGGCGCCGCCCAGCAAGAAGGGGTCACGCGGGGCGTTCGGTTGCCCATAGCGGGGATGGTGAATGGGAAACAGGGAGCAATCGTAGGTAAAACCGTGGTCGCGCAGAATATGCAGGTAGCTATGGACCGGCGGCGTAATCGAGAAACTCGGCGCTCGATATCCCGCCACGCCTTTGGCTCCGGCTTTGGCCAGAGCCCCCAGGGCCTGATCGAGATCGGCCCGGAAACCGGCCTCGTCCAGGGTGAAAACCTCGGGATGGGCGTAGCTGTGACAGGCGATCTCATGTCCCGCGTCGGCGATTTGTCGGACCAGATGTGGATAGCGATCAGCGGTCCAACCCAGCACGAAGAACGTGGCCTTCACGTCGAAGCGCTCGAGCATATTCAGGCAGCGCTCGGTGTTGCCCTCCACGCGACATTCCATGTCGTCCCAGGTCTCGGGCGGATATTGGGACAGGTAGTTGTGGCCGTGGAACCACTCCTCCACGTCGATGGTCAGGATGTCGGGTGATGCGGTCATCCAGGGCTCCAGAGTCGGTGGGGACACGACCGAAACGCAGATAAAACCTGTCACAACTCGCCGGGACCGTCAACCCGCCAACTGCCATACACAATGAGATGTCGCCAAGCCGACGTCTCCCCTCTATTCTACGTGCGTCACGGATAGACCCGAGCCACAGCCCCACAAGCGAGATAGGACCCCCGGATGACCCAGACCACCATCATCTCCCGCGAGACCGTAGGCACCGCAACCCTGGCCACCCTTGCCAACGGACTCCGCGTGATCGTCCAGGAGGATCACCGCACCCCCGTGGCGGTGTGCAACGTCTGGGTCCGCGTGGGCTCCAACCTCGAACCGGACCCCGTGCGGGGTTGGGCGCACGGCACCGAGCACATGCTCTTCAAGGGCACCGAGCGGCGCGGCGAGCGCGACTTCGCCCTCGAGGTCGCGACCCTCGGCGGGTCCACCAACGCGGGCACCGGTTACGAAACCACCAACTATCACATCACCGTACCGAGCGAGAACATCGGCGGCGCCGTCGACATTCTCTGCGACGCCCTCTTCCACTCCACCTTCGCGACCGAAGCCCTCGATGCCGAGCGACCCGTGCTCGTCCACGAAAACCACATGTACGACGACATGCCGTCGGGCTTCGGGGTCTCCTGGCGATGGGCCATGGAACTGGCTTTCGACGACAGCCCGTACCAACACCCCATCGGCGGTCGGGACGACGCCCTGCTGTCCACTACCCGCGAGCAGATCATCGATTTCTACAGGGCCGCATACCAGCCCGACAACATGACCCTGGTGATCGCCGGCGACGTAAAGACCGACACGATCCTGGACATGGTGGCCAACACCTTCGGTACCGCCGCGCCGCCGCGCCCCTACGACCTGCCCGTACCCGGATTGGAATCCGCCCACACCGCCCTTCGCTACCGTCTGGAGTCGGGCGATATCCAGAGGGTCTATGGCAAGATGGTCTTTCCCGGTCTGCCGGAAAACGATCCCGACCGGCCCGTGCTGGCCGTCATCCTGCAGATCCTGGCGGACGGCCGCAGCTCCCGGCTTTACTGTCGCATCCAGGAAGAGCAGGTACTGGTCAGCGGCATCACCATGCTGTCGGAAGCGGGCCCCCGCGAGGGCGTGCTGGTCGTCGACTTCGAAACCGATCCCGAGAAGACCAGCGAGACACTCGTCGCCGTCGCGGCGCTTCTGCAGGACATGAAGGACAAGCCGCCCAGCGACGAGGAACTCGACCGCGCCCGAATTCGCACCGAACGGTCACATCAGTTCGCGCGCGAGACCGTCCAGGGTACGGCATCCGTTCTGGGCTGGCACGACGCCATGGGCGATCTGCCCGGGGCCTTCACTTTCCCCGAGCAGGTGGCCGCGGTCACCGGAGATGACGTGAGCCGGGTCTGTCGCCGGCTCTTTGGCCACGAAGCCTGCAGCGTGGTGCTCTACACGCCCACCGACGTGGCCGACGGCGTATTGCCCGTCGACACCGACGCCGTGGCCGCGCTGCTGAGTCCCTGCCTCGGATCCATCACCCCCGCGACGCCGGGCCGAACAACACCCGCCTTCGTGCCCGCGACCTCCAGTCGCGATATCCCGCACGACGAACCGTTCACCGAATCGGTCCTCGCCAACGGCCTACGACTCTTCATCAGGCCGAACCATTCCCTGCCCGTCGTGTCGATGGGCCTGTTCGCCACCGGCGGGGTCGGTCCCCAGGGCGAGGGGCGGGACGGCCTGGCCTACCTGTGCCAGCAGGTCCAGGTCAAGGGAACCGGCGGGGCGAACGCCGCGACTCTCCACAACGGCATCGAAAGCCTGGGCGCCTCGTTGTCTCCCATCGTCTCGCGCGACCACACGGGCATCTTCATGACCTGCCTTACCCGAAACCTGGACCGACTCCTGCCAACCATGGGCGGCCTGGCCGTACGGCCCGACTTCCCGTCCGACGAATTCGAACACGAACGCCGTCTCGCCCTGGCCGACCTGCGCGCCCTCGACGACGACCCCTTCCAGGCCGCCGCCCGGGTCTTGCGGGACGCCTTCTATCCGGACCACCCCTACGGCGCGCCGTTGCTGGGACGCGACGACTCGCTCTCGACCATGACCGTCGACGATCTGCGGACCTATCACGACCGCACCTGGACCGCGCGCAACATGCACATGGTAGTTTCGGGACATGTCGACCCCGAAGCCCTGGTAACCCGCTTGGAGACGGTCCTCGCGGACCTGCCGGCCGACAAGTTGCCGGTTCAAACGAAGCTGGACGGAACGCCAAACACGGGTCAAACCGAGCGCCGTCGCCTGGACCGGGACGTCAGGCAAAGCGTCGTCCTGTACGCCTGGCGTGGGCCTGATCAGCCGAATAACGACCGGTCCGCCCTGGCACTCCTGCAACAGTTGCTCAACGGCCAAAGCGGTCGACTCTTCGAGCAGCTCCGCAACCAGCGGTCGTTGTGCTACGCCACGGGCCTGCAGGTGGCGCGGGGATTCGCGCCCGGCATGATCGTCAGCTACGTATTGACCGATCCGGCCACCGAGGACGAGGCCGCCGCCGCGCTCACGACAGAACTGCGCGACATGGCCGAGCGACCGACGCCGGACGACGAGTTCGAGCGGGCGCGGTCGCAACTGGTGGGCAACATGCTGATCGCCCGACAGTCCAACAGCGCACGTGTCAGCCGTTGCGCGGCCGATATCCTTTACGGTCGGCCTTACGACGGTTTCGAAGCCTATCTGAAGGAGATCCGCACACTGACGCCCGAGGCCGTACGCGATGTGGCCGCCCGCTATCTGGGAGGAGCGGAGTGCTTGTCGGTGGTGTTGGGACCGGCTCGGTGAGCCGGCCCCCGATACGAAGTTACCTATGCAGCTGGAACCGCTTGGGGTCGTCCCCCATATCGATTACGTAGGATTCCTTGCTGAAACTCGTGCGATGTTTCTTGCCGCCGGGCACGTAGTAGATGTCGCCAGCCTCGAAGAGTTCGGTGCAACCGTCGATCTCCAGGGTCATTTCACCCTGAACCAGATAGCCCCACTGGGCGCCGTGGCTGTGATCGGGAACGGTCGTCCCTTCGTCGAACCGGAAGAAGGTCACCTGTTTCTCGGCGTTTGAAATGGAATGGCCGGTTACGCCGGCTACGTGAAATTCGACCTGGGGTAAGCTGAGGATTTCCTTGGGCCAGATGGTCTGTTCAGTCTGAGTTCTCTCCATGAGCACCTCCAAGGTCCGGGTACATGATGCCGTAAAACACAGTCTATCCGATTCGAGCCCTAATGCAAGCGATGGCCGCTAAACAGCCGAAAATCACGCGTAATCACGCCCGCGCATGGGCAACGCCGGTGGCCCGGAGACCACATCCGACCCGATAATCTCTCCCACGAAGAGATCGTGATCCCCAACCGACACCTTTTCGACGAGCCGGCACAGCAGGCGCGCGGCGCATTCGGCGAGAGCCGGCACGCCCCCCTCGAGCAGGACATGGTTGATCTCGGACCATTTGTCCCGGTCACGCCGGGAATGCAGACCGAAAAGACGGCCGACGTCGACCTGTCCCTCGCTCAGGATCGAAACCGAGAAACACCCGCCGACGACCAGCAGGTCGTACGTATACCGTTCCGGCGCGATGGCCACCACTACCCGCGGCGGATCCGTGGTGGCACGCGTCAGCCAGGCACAGGTCAAACCGCCAAGAACGCCGTCGACGGCGGCACCGATCACGGCCACGGGTGAATGAAAGAGCTGCAGGGATTCGTCGTGTGGCGTCTCCGGGATGGCCATGGGTGACCTTTCCAATCGGATCAAGGGGTGGTCCATCGTCGTCACTCTACACGCCCCGAATCCGGACGTCCATATCGTTAGAGATACGGTCCGACGGGCTCTCCAACCAACTGGCCCGGAAGCGTGAAGGTGAAGCAGGACCCCTCTCCTTCGCGGCTGGTCACGCTCATCCGTCCCCCCATGACCTCGATAATGCGACGTGAGATCGACAGGCCGAGTCCCGTACCGCCATACTTTCGCGCGGTATTGGCCTCCGCCTGCTGGTAGGCCTCGAATATCGTATCGAACCGATCCGGGGGGATTCCGGTACCGGTATCCTGAACCGCGATCTCCAATAAGTCCGGATCCGTCTCGTTGAGACTGCAGACCAGATCGATGCGGCCTTCGCGCGTGAACTTCAGGGCATTGCCGACCAGATTCAGCAGGACCTGACGCAAGCGCATGGGATCGCCTATCTGCTCGGACGGCACATTGCCGGCAACCTGTAGGTAGATGTCAATCTTCATCTCCCGCGACGACGGCATGAAGATGTTCACGACCTCCGCCAACACCTGGCGCAGCGAGTAGGGAATCCGTTCCAGTTCGAGACAACCGGCCTCGATCTTCGAGAGGTCCAGAATATTGTTGATGAGCGAGAGCAGGACCTGTCCGCTCTCCTTGATGGATCCGGCGAACTTGTGTGCATCCTCGATAGTGAGCGAGGGCATGGCGAGCAGATCCGCAAAGCCGATCACACAGGTCAGCGGCGTGCGGATCTCGTGGGACATGGCGGCCAGGGCCACCTCGGCCTTACCGGCTGTTTCCATTTTCTGCCGCATGAACTTGTCGATCATGACCGACATGCGCATCTGCAGGATCGTATTGATCTGACCGGCATACTCTCCCGACGCGCGGCGTCCGACTTCGCTCGCCGTAAGTTCCACCATCTTGCGGTATGAGCGCGTGGGTGACGGCAAGGCGTGGCCGGCCAGGTAGGCGATCGACGTCCACTGGTCCTGGTGACGCAAACAAACCGGCGCGATCCACAGGGGGCGTCCACACCCCCGGCACCGGACACCGACGGGACGCTCGGTATCGACCGGCAACTCCCGCACCGCCTGTTCCACCGCCTGCCGACAAGCCGGCGCACATTCCGCCAGCACGGGCAGCTGTTCCGGCGAATTGGCCGTCGGCTGGAGTCCGCCATCGGTCACGAGGAAGAGAAAGGTCTGTAGACGGGTCGTCTCGGCCAACGCATGGCGCCAGTAGAACAGGTCGGCCAGGTCGAGGATGGCCAGGGGGGGAACTTCATCGATGGGGACGATGCGTCCGTCACGCAGCAACTCGGGATGTTGCTGGCGGTCCCGGAGATACCGATGGAAGTTCGTGATGTCCTCGTCGGTCAACTCACCGGTGATCGACTCACCTATGAGCGCATACTCGAAACGCTCGCGTTCCAGCCGCGCCTTGTCCTCCTCCAGTTGGAGGATACGCAACGCCATCTCCCGCTTACGACTCACTTCGCCGGCGAGCCGCTCATCCACTCCGGGACGATCTTCTATGGTATGTCCGCCCATCTCACCACCATGAAACGGTTTCCGGCGCAACCGCGTACGACGCGGCGTATGATTCACTTGTTCATATAGGGATCGGCTGCGAGCGGGATTTCTTGACCCCTGAATAGGGAGGAATCAGGGTGAATTCAGTTGGCCTAGACCATTGAACATGTCCAGTTGCGGCGAATGGGTGGGCAAACCGGCTGCTTCGAGCACGGCGGGAATCCAGCTGTCGCGGTGGCCCGGATCCAGGTCCACGCGCGATATGCCCATCTCGTCCATCAGTTCGCAGAGGATCTCGTCGATCTTGTGCTGAAAAACGACCGACGTGTCACGCGTGCCGTCGAAGGTGGGTGCGGTGACGATAGGGACGTGGACCAGCATGGTATAGGTCCGCATCCAGGATGCGATGAAGGTTTCCAGGGCGGGACGTCGACCCACGGCGTGAACCATGTAGGCGTAGTTGTCCAGGACCGCCCGATCGCACACGATCGTGTCGTAGCCGTGACCGGTGGCGATCTCCTTGGCGACCTGGGTGTGGAGGATCCATTCCTGGGCGCCACAGGTGGTCTCGCGATTGATGGGCAAGGGGCAGTCGCGGGCCACTTCCTTGACCACGTCAACCGCCACGTCGAGTCGTTTCAAGCAGGCGGCCAGTTCGAAACACAGCGTGGTCTTGCCCACGCCGTGGGTGCCGATGAAGGCTATCTTCATATCCGTTCTGGTCTCCTGGTCAGGCAACGGCTTCGGGGATCGCAGCGAACCTTGATCCTACACCATCGCACGAATCCCGCCAACCGCGGTTCGCCGTCACCCCCTCCCAGCCCGAACTCTCCCCTGATAATTTTCCGCCGTGCTGGCACACACATTGCTCCATGAGGGCGGACGAGGCCAACCACAGCATTGGACTTGTGCGTATCCGATTGGCATCAATAGCACTACAGGAGACCATCAATGGAGACCAGGGCCCCGGGACTCGGAGAATACCTGATCAGCCAAGGCTTGATCACCCAACTCCAGTTGGACGATGCCCTCAACGAGCAGAAGCAAACTCGCGAGCGTCTGGGTGAAATACTGATCCATCATGAGCTGATTACAGACCAGGACCTGCTGGGCGCGCTCGGCCACCAGTTCGGCGTGCGTCTCTTCGATCCCAACCAGGATGAAGTCCAGACCGAAGCCCTCGGTCTGATCCCCCTGGAATTCGCCGATCAACACGATTTACTGCCCATCACTCTCGATGAGACCTTCTTTACCGTCGCCATGGCCGATCCCCTGGATTTCGTCGCCACCGACCAGCTCCAGCGCAACGCCCTGAAGGAACGCGCCACCGACATCCACATCGAGCCCCAGGAAAAGGGACTGGTCACCCGCTATCGGGTGGACGGTCTGCTCTACGACGCACTGACCCCGCCCCGAGCCGTGTTCTCGGGCATGGTCAGGGTCGCGAAGTGCCCGGACGGGCGCCCACTGGTGAATTTTCGTCCGGGGGAATGAACTGCAATTATGCATAAGGAGGACAAGGATGAACCGCTTCCGCAAGCAGCCCAATCAGAAGGGCTTCACCATGGTCGAGCTGATGGTCGTCGTTGTGATCGTCGGTGTCCTGGCCGCCGTCGCGGTCCCGATGTACAGCAAGTACGTCAAGAACGCGAGGGTGGCCGAGGCCAGCGGCAAGATCGGCGAGGTCGTCACGGCAGCCAAGGCCTGGGCCATCGAGAATCCGAACACGGCCGGCAACCCCATCTGGCCCTCAGGTGCCGTTGGTATCGTCGACCTGACAATGACGGACCTGTTCACCTACGCCATTACCGGCGGGGGTGGCGGTAATGCCAACAGCAGTGCGTTGACCATCCGGGCGACGGGTCGCTCGGAGCGTCGGATGGCCGGCGTGACCGTGACCATCACGGTGCCGAACATCAACCGCAACGGCAACCCGCCCGTAGTGGCAGGACTGTAACGGGCGAGCAGTACACATGGGGGGCCGGCCCGTCGGCCGGCCCCCATATGCCCGTTGAGGGAGACAGCGACATGAATAGAACGCGAAGCCACATGCAACGTCTGAAGCGCCTTGGTGCCGGATTCACTTTGATCGAGGTGATGGAGCAGGGCAACACAGCCCGCTCACTGAACTGCTCGACCATCATCGCAAGGAGTCTGCCATGGTCGCAAACCGCAAATTGAAACGTGGCCAACGTGGCGTGACTCTTATCGAGCTGATGGTTGCTATCGTGGCCTCCAGCATTGTGCTTTTCGCGCTTGGCAACATCGTACTCGCCAACCAGAAGGCCATGAAACGCAGCCAGAACCGGGCTTCGATGCAGGGACACACCACAGTGATCATGGCTCAGATGGCTCGCGCCATCAGGGGAGCCAACAGCATCGAGATCATCGGCGCCAACGCCTTCCGGCTTCGTGACCTCTCGGGATCGGTGACCCATACGTACCAGCTGGTCACGAATAACGATGGGCCCCGCCTGCAGCAGGATGGCGTAGCCATGGCGGAAATGAACTGCACCCGTTTCACAGTGACCACCAATACGGACACCACGAACGTAACACTCGATCTCGAGCTCACATCACCCGAAGGGGTCGTGTTGAATGAGCTGAATACGGTTGCGATAAGGAATCGAACCCTGAAGTACTAGCTATGACTGCATACGGACGAAACACAGAGACGCGACGACACGATGGTCAGGGCGGGTACGTCCTGCTTGTCGTCACCGTCTTCGCCTTCGTGGTCCTGATCAGCAGTGCGGCTGTCGTCTCTACGACATCCTCGGAAGTGAAGGTGGCGCGCTTTCAACATGATTCGCCTGATCGAGATCAATACGACCGCACTCAAAGAGATCGGAATCGACTGGGAAAAGCTCGCCAAGTGGTCGACAAACATCGTGGAGGGGATAACGGCCCAGGCACAGCGGGCAGTTTTGCCGAGGAAGTCGACTACACGCGCTTGACCGAAGTGACGGGCCTCTATCGCCAGTACGCCACCTTCAACCTGGCCATTGACGCGCTGATCTCCGACGGTCACGCCAATCTGTTGAGCAACTCCAAGGTTGTCACCATCAACGGTGAAACCGCCGAAATCTTCGTGGGCGAGATGCGTGACCGCGTGGCGCTGACTCTCAAGTGCGTGATCTCACAGGTGTTGCTGCCCCATCTCAGCGACACGGGTCGCGTCGCGGCCCGGGAGATCCTCTTCGTGACCAGTCCCGTGGCCAACCAGATCCGCGAGGGCAAGGTCCACATGATCAACAACGTGATCTCCAGCAGCAGCGGCGACGGAATGTGCCTGCTCGACGACTCCCTGCTGGAGTTCTACCGTGACGGCCAGGTCGACGCCGCCTCGATCATGCCGCGCTTCCAGGATCCCGAAAAGGCGCGACAGGTGGTGTCGAAACGTTGAATGCCCTGGCCCAGCTGATCGACACGACGGGACTGCCGGCGAACATCCTTCTCGCCGGCGTCGCGTTACTGGGTGCCTGCGTGGGCAGCTTTCTCAACGTGGTGATTTGGCGACTTCCCCGCGGCGAATCCCTGATCCGTCCCGCCTCCCACTGTCCCAACTGCGGCACCCCGGTCCGCCGACGCGACAACATACCCGTGCTGGGCTGGCTGTTGCTGCGCGGACGATGCCACGACTGCGCCGTGCCCATCAGCGCGCGCTATCCCCTGGTGGAACTGCTGGGCGCCGGACTCGCCGTCATCTCGATCCTGAACGCCCCGTCCACAGCGGCCGCCGCGGTCACCGCAGCCGTGCTGTTCATCCTGCTGGTCGTGTTCTTCATCGACCTTGACCATCAACTCATACTCGACGTGATGACCCTGCCCGGCATCGCGCTGGGCCTGCTCGGCTGCAGACTGCTGGGCACGACCCGCGCCGACGCCCTGATCGGTGCGATCGGCGGCTTCGCGTCCTTGTGGCTGCTGCGGGAAGGCTACCGCAAGCTGCGGGGCGTGGAGGGACTGGGCTTCGGCGACGTCAAGTTGGCCGCCATGCTCGGCGCGTGGTTGGGTTGGCAGGGCGTGATGCTGACCTTCCTGGTCGGTTCGTTCCTGGGCACGATTATCGGCCTGACCCTGGTCGTCACCAAACGCGCCGACGGCCGAACCGCCCTGCCCTACGGCGTTTTCCTCTCCCCCGCCGCCATGGCCGTGACCCTTTGGGGCCACGAGGCCTGGCAATGGTATATCTCACTCTGAGCCCCATCGTGGACAGGACAAAGCAAGGCCCCCGCCTGAGCGGGGGCCATTGCATCGACGTCGAAACCGGGTCGGTCTAACCGAGTTCGCAGAGCTGTTGCACCTTGGCGAACTCGTCGTCCACCCAGCGCTGGATCTCCGCGAGCCGTTCCTCGTTGCCCGGCTTGAACAGGTGCTTGAACCGCACCTGCTGCTTGAGCCAGGGCTCGATGAGCGCACGGTCGGCCTTGGGCTTCTTGGTAAAGCGATAGGCGCCGTTCTCCACCTCGATCAGAGGCCAGAAGTTGGCCTCGACGGCCTCCTTGCACAGCTCCATGCCGATGGCGGGATCGAAACCCCAACCCACGGTACACGGCATCAGGATGTTCAGGAAAGCGGGACCGTCCACGGCCAGGGCCTTCTCGACCTTGGCGGCCAGGTCCTTCCAATGGAAGGGCGTCGCCGTGGCCACGTAGGGAATGTTGTGAGCGACCATGATCTTGGTCAGATCCTTGCGGTGCTGCTCTTTCCCCTGCTTGACCTTGCCGGCCGGTGCGGTCGAGGTGTGGGCGCCGAAGGGCGTCGCACCCGAACGCTGGATGCCGGTGTTCATGTACGCCTCGTTGTCGTAGCAGACGTACAGCATGTTGTGGCCGCGCTCCATGGCGCCCGACAGGGACTGCAGACCGATATCGTAGGTGCCGCCGTCGCCGCCGAAGGCGATGAAGTTCATCTTCTCGCGCTCGACGGGCAGCATCCCGGCCTTCTTCAAGGCCTTGAAGCCGGTCTCCACGCCGGAGATGGTCGCCGCGCAGTTCTCGAACGCCGAGTGGATGAACGGAGTCTTCCAGGCGGTGTACGGGAAGATCGTGGTGACGACTTCCATGCAACCGGTCGCCCCGCCCATGACGGTGTCGGGGCCGGCGGTCAGCATGATCTGCCGCAGGATATTGGAACCGGTGCAACCGGCACACGCACGATGCCCACCCGTCAGGAGGTCTTCGCACTTTGAAAGCGTCTGTATGTTAGCCATCGTCGAACCTCCTTTCTAAGAGCGAATGCCCATCATGTTCACGGGTTCGGCTGCCTGGCCATCGGCGATGGCCTGGAGCTGTTCGATCAGGTTTTCGATCTGGGCCAGGTCGGTGTCGCGTCCGCCCAGACCGTAGATCCAGTCGTGGATCTTCGGCGGATTGGCGATGCCGTACAGGGCCGAGCGGATCTCGTTGAAGACCGGGCCGCCGAAGCCGCCGAAGGTCACCGACTTGTCCAGCACACCCACGACCTTGGCTTTGCCGAGCACCTTGGCCAACCGCTCGTTCGGGAAGGGACGGAAGACGCGGATCTTGACCAGACCCACCTTCACGCCCTTCTCGCGGAACTCGTCGATGACGACCTTGGCCGTACCGGCGGTCGACCCGAGCGCTACCATGATGATCTCGGCGTCGTCGGTGCGGTATTCCTCGATGAAGTCCCACTCGCGACCGCTCAAGGCGCTGAACTCGTCGAACACGGCCTTGATGTGCTCGGGCGAGTTGTCGATCGCCGCGATCTGCGACGCCTTGTGCTCGAAGTAGTAGTCCGGCAGGTCGAGCGGGCCGACCGTGATCGGGTTCTCCACGTCCAGCAACGAGTAGCTGTTGCTCATGTCCTTGGGACCGATGAACTTCCAGGCATCCTCGTCGGGCAGGATGTGCAGCGACTCCGAGGTGTGGCTGATGATGAAGCCGTCGTAGTTGATCATCACCGGCAGACGAACACCCGTGTGCTCGGCGATGCGCCAGCACATCAGGCCGGCGTCGTAGGCTTCCTGGGTGTTCTCGCACCACAGGTGGATCCACCCGGCGTCGCGACCGCCCATGGCGTCGGAGTGGTCGTTGTGGATGTTGATGTTGCCCGACAGCGCCCGGTTGACCACCGGCATGCAGATGGGCAGACGCAGGCTGGCCGCGATGTAGACGACCTCCCACATGAGTGCGAAGCCCGCGGAGCTGGTCGCGGTGAAGACCCGCGCGCCCGTGGCGGCGGCGCCCACCGCGGCACTCATGGCGGAGTGCTCGCTTTCGACGAGCATCATTTCCGTTTCGACCTCACCATCGGCGACGAAGTCGGCGAACTTGTGCATCATTTCTGTCTGCGGCGTGATCGGGAAGGCGGGGGCGACGTGGGGACGCGCTTGTTTGAAAGCGGTCGCCACGGCCTCGTTCCCGGTCAGCCCAACAAATTCCTGCTTCATTGAACTCTCCTTTCCGTGGCTTACTTTTCGTCGCGGACCATGATTATGGCCGCCTTGCCCTTTTTCGCGGGCGGACAATGCTGCGCGCAGATGCCGCAGCCCTTGCAATGCTCGAATGCGAAACCCGTCATCTTCGTCTTCTCGCCGGACGTATCCAGCGTGACGGCTGAGTCGGGGCAGTAGATCCAGCAGAACATGCAGTGCGTGCAGTTCTCGGCAACCCATTGGGGGACATCGGAGCGCCAGTCACCGGTCTTGAAATCGCCGGCGCTGCCCGCATCCCTGATGATGCCGCCGTCAAGCAGCTCATTGTTCGGGATGATGCTCATTCTGACACCAACTCCTCGTAGGCCCGCTCCACGGCGGTGACGTTTCCGTCGACGACGGCCTGGGAAAACTTCTTCTTCAGCTGCTTGGTCATGCAACCGGTCAGCTCCTCGAGTTCGATCACGTCGGACACCTTCGACAGGGCCCCGATCATCGGCATGTTCGGGATGGCCTTGCCGAAACTATCCTGGGCGATGAGTGAAGCGTCCACGCAGTGGACCTCGCCGCCCTTGAGACCGAGGCGTTCGCGGATCTTCGCCGGGGAATCGAGGGTGTTGATCAGGAAGATCGTATCGTCCCTCATGCCGTCGGCCACGCCGGCGGCGGCGGAATCGAGCAGGGACGAGTCGAGTACGATGATGTACTTGGGCTCGGCGATGCTGCAGTGGACCCGGATGGGGTCGTCGGAAATGCGGGTATATCCGCGAACCGGCGCGCCGCGACGCTCAGGTCCGTACTCCGGGAAGCCCTGACTGTACTTTCCTCGCTCCATCACCGCTTCGGCCAGGAAGATCGCGGCGGTCTTGGCGCCCTGTCCTCCCCGTCCGTGCCAGCGGATTTCTGTCATCTTCGCAGCCATGATGGTCTACACTCCTTGCGGTTGTCATGGAGGGCGACGCGAAAGGCGCCCAACGCACCCCAAAGTTAGTCCCTGAATAACCCGGGTCAATCGGAAAACGGCACGAATATCCGGCGCTCACCGCCGTGCGTGTTCCGCGATGGTGTCCAGCCGACGAGATCTGTTATCATACGGCCTTCTCGATCACGCTACGACCCTTGAACAGGATGAGCCATGGCCAGCAAAACACGTGAAATATCGATCAAATTCGGTGAGAGCCGCGGTCGCTACCTTTGCGGCGCGCATACGCTGGCCGCCGTGAAGCGGATCCGTAAAAACCGCCCTGCGATCGCGCTGGTCGACGCGGCGGTCGCCCGCCGACACGGCGTCGCCCTGACCCGGGCCCTGGGCGACATTCCCCGACTGATCAGACCGGCCGGCGAGCGGATCAAGACCCTGGCCGAATTGGAACGCACATACCGCTGGCTGGCCCGGACCGGCCTGCCCCGTGATGGACTGCTCATCGGCATCGGCGGCGGCACCCTGCTGGACATGGCCGGTCTGGCGGCATCGACCTGGGGACGCGGTGTGGACTTCGCGGCCGTGCCCACCACCCTGTTGGCGGCGGTCGACGCGGCGGTGGGCGGCAAGACGGCTATCAACCTGGATCGTTTGAAGAATCCCATCGGCACCTTCCACCCCGCCGAGTTGATCGCCGTCGATACGGCCCTCCTGGCGACACTCCCCCGCCGCGAGTGGCGCAACGGCCTGGCGGAAATGGTCAAGGCCGCCGTCATCGGCTCTCCGGTGCTCTTCCGCGGCCTCGAACAGCGCAGTTCACGACTGGCCGCGAGCATCGGCGCGGGCGACCGTCGCAAACCCGTTGCGAACGCATCGGCCCTGCCCTGGGTAGACTGGATTGCGGAATCGGTGAGTGTGAAGGCCCGCGTGGTGGCGTCGGATCCCCTGGAAGCCGGCCCCCGCCGCGTCCTGAACCTGGGCCATACCCTCGGCCATGCCTTGGAACCTCTGTTGAGTATTGGTCACGGTGAAGCGGTCGCCCTGGGCATGGCCGTCGCCGCGCGGATCGCCGCCGCGCGCGGGCTGTGCAGCCGACGGTGCGCCGACCGCCAGATCGCCCTGCTCGAAGCCTGTGGCCTACCCGTAACCGCCACACCGCCACCGCGCGCGGAAGTCGTCAGGCTGGTGGTCCGGGACAAAAAGAACCGCGCCGGCCAGGTCCGTTGGGTCCTGCCGGCGCGAATCGGGACAGTCGTGCTGGATCAACCGGTCGATGTGGACGACGCCTTGGCCGCCCTGACCGGCTAGTGCTCTGTCAAACAGACTATTTCGTCAATACCACCTTGGCGGTCGCCACACGATCACCATCGTGAACACGCACCAGGTACACACCCGTGGCCACCGGAGCGCCGTCGTCGTCGCGGCCTTCCCAGACCCGTTCGTGCCGTCCCGCCGCCATGTCCCCGGATACCAGGGTCTTGACCACGCGACCGCGCATATCGTGGATACGTACGTTTACGAGTCCCGCCTGGGGCACGGCAAAGGCGATTTTGGTGCGCGGGTTGAAGGGATTGGGTGTGATACCCGTGACGGCCAGGGCCCGCGGCGTATCGCCGCCGCCGGCGTCCGTCGTCGTCTCCAGTTTGGCCGAGTAGCCACCCACGTGTCCGGTATCGTCCACGGCCACCACCAGGTAGTAGCCGCCGGTGGGGGCTTCGTCGATCCAGCTCTCGCCGGGATGGGGTACCGTCACGGCCACGAGTCCGGCCGCGGGTACGAAGGGATCGGCCACTCCACAGTAGATCACATAATCCGCCATGTCGAGCTCACCATTGGCGGTCCAGGTGATCTCCAGTCGTCCGCCGCTCAACTCGGTCAGCACGGCGCCCTGCACGGCCGCCGGCGCCGCGAACTCGGCGGCCGGTCCACCGCAGATTCCCATGTCGTTGCGCGACCCGTCCGGATCACAGTAGGACACCTCGGGATCACCGCGGTCGAGACAGGGGGAATGGAGCGCGAGGCCGTAGTCACCGGCCGGAGCGTTCACGAAGATCGGTTCGGCCTGGATGTCGTTGGCGCCGGGGGTAAAGCCCAGGTAATCAACGCCGTTGTTCCAGGCCAGGTTGAAGTCGAGATCCGATGTCGTCGCGCTGCCGCCGATACCGCCGCCCTGATTGTTGGCCAAGACGTTGTTGCGGAAGAGCAGGCTCTCGCCGGGGAGGACT
This sequence comes from uncultured Fibrobacteraceae bacterium, assembly GCA_964476155.1. GTDB lineage: Bacteria > Krumholzibacteriota > Krumholzibacteriia > LZORAL124-64-63 > LZORAL124-64-63 > JAHIYU01. Next base: position 101,681 of record CAYYYS010000002.1, on the reverse strand, counting down.
CCGATGGTGCCCATGCTGGTCACGTCGGATACGTTCTCCAGGAAGGCGCAGTTCACGATCTCTATCTGGCCAACGGAGTCGAGCATGATCGCCGAACCGATGCTCGGGCTGATGTTACCGGTCATCAGCACGTTGCGCACGCTCACGTCGGCGCCGGTGACGAACATCCCACCTCCCTGGATCGTGGTCGCCGAGTTGCCGGTCAACGAACCGCCCGTGAGAGTCAACGAGCCACCCGTGATCATGAGCGCGCCGCCCGTGGCCAGGGCCTGGTTGCCCGTGAAGTGGTTGTCGGTCAGGATCAGGATCGCGTCCTCGGCGTAGACCGCGCCACCCATGTTGGTCGTGCCGTTGCCGTCGAAGAGATTGTCGACGAGTTCGAGACTGCCGCCCTGGACATAGATCGCGGCGCCCCGTTGGTCGCTTGTGGTCTCGGTACAGACGTTGGTCATGAAGTCGCAGCCGGTGATCACCACATCGACGGGATCGAAGAGGGCCACCGCGCCACCCAGGTCAGCAAAGCCACCCGTGAAGACACAGTCCTCGATACGAGGGCTCCCCCCGTAGGCCACGATTGCACCACCGACCCCGAAACCGCCGTAAGGATCACCACTGTTGTCGGTAAAGACACAGTCCTTGATCACCGGCGAGGACCCGCTCACGTAGATGCCGCCACCATGCTTGCCCATGGCGGGCGTGCTGCCCACAGCGCCCGTGCAGTCGTGGAATTCCACACCGGTCACACCCGAGTGACCATCGGCCGAGTCAACGAAGACCATGCCCGAAGCAACCGACTGGATGCGCGTGGGCGTCGCCTGGGTGTCGCGGACGGTGAACGTGTCGTTCCAGCCGCCGATGACCCAGGTGGTTCCCGAAACGCCGAAGGAGCCGGAGTAGTCGCCACCGGCCACCAGCACTGAGTCGCGGCCGGCGCAGGCTCCGAGTGCGTCGTGAATGCTGTTCGCGGCGTCGGCCGGCGTGGCGTAGGGATACGTATCGCTGCCGAGAGCGGAAACGTACACGGACTTGTGCCCGATCACCGAGAAACGGTCGGTGATGTCGAAACCGTTGCGGGTGTTGCCGTCGGCCACGACACAAATTCGCATGTTGTCGGTGGTGAAGTTGGGGACGCTCCAGGCAAAGGAGCCGTCGTTGGCGATTCCGTCGGCGACCTGCGTGTCCAGGACTCCGTCAGCGCCGTACCAGATGTCCACCGTCGAACAGGATGCACCCTGGGTCTCCCACTCGATGTCGACTGCATCACCGGCAAAAAGCTGCGTGCTCTCGTCGGGACCGGTGATCGCCACCTCGACATCGGGAATGTCCAGCTCGATCTGGGTCACGTTGGTGCCGATCAGCGACGCGCCGTACTGGATGGTGAACAGACCGAAATCACCGAAATCGGTGCCCCAGGAATTCTTGCATATCCAGGCGCCGTTGTCGTCGCAGGCCCGGTCGTCCCAACCGACGATCACCACGAGATGATTGGTGTAGGGGCCGCCCGGATAGGCGTAACAACCGGTCGTGTAGTCCTCGAACGGACCTTCGGCGTCCATGGACGTACAGACGGGACCGTTCAAGAGCGCCGTCTTGATCTGGGTGACGTTGGGCGTGACATAGTACCAGTCGGTCATGAAGGCGAAGGGCATGAAACTGCCCTGTTCACACGATCCCTGGTAGGCCGATGCGTAGCCCATGGCGTCCTCGCGGATCATGCCGTAGGTCATGGCCACGTTGTAGACCGCCGAGGCCCAGCCGCCGTCGCAGTCCGCGCCGTAGGGATTGCAATTGATTCCCTGCTGCTCGGACAAGTCGAGTTCCTGGCCATAGAAGATGTTCATGTGAGCCTCGATCTGGCCCAGGGCCGCAAAGGACCAGCAGGAGCCGCAAGTACCCTGATTCTTGGCGATGGTCATCTGCCCAGCCCAGCTGAAGGACTGTGGCAAATCATCCTTGTCGGTCGGCAGCACACGCACCCTCTCCGCGTATTCCCGGTCATGGTCCGGTGACTCCATGAAACCAAAGTGACGCGTCCCCTGATGAGAATCGTAGGGTGTATAGGGAGCCATGTCGGCGGTCCGGTCGGCCAACGCGGGCAGCGCGGCGACCAGGAGGAGTCCAATCAGCAAACCGACCATGACGCGCGTTGTCCGCGAAGTCCTGGTTGCACGGGTAAAGAAGTGCATCCCGATCCTTTCGGTGGGTCGTTGACCTATGGCGGGGAAGTCTTTCCGGTCGCAGAACCCAGGCGGGTCAGGCTCCGGACCATTTGAACTACTAAGTATACGTAATATATCGGCAAGTGGATAGTAGAACCTGAGTATTGCTTGATTATTTATGTGCTTTATTTACGTATTAATCACCACAGCCCCACCGGATCCACATCCAACATGACATCCATATCCCGCGTACGGGCACCGAGCTGACGGGCGCAATCGGCCAGCCAGCCCTTCTCGACACCGGACAAGGCTCCCTTGAGCAACAGCTGGTATCGATAGCGATCGTGCAACCGCGGGAAGACGCCGGGGGCCGGACCAAGGACCTCCACGTCCGGATTGCGCAGTTCGCGCCTGATCAGGCCGGCCAGCTCGTCCGCGGCGGCCTCCACCGCACCGAGACGACGGCCCGTCAGTGCCAGACGCAGCATTCTCCGATAGGGCGGGTAACCCACGAGCCCACGGATCTCCAACTCGTCGTCGGCGAAAGCGTGCGGATCGTGGGCCGCGGCGTGTCGAATGACGGGATGGTCCGGTTGCCAGCTCTGAAAGATCACCGTGCCCGCTTCGCTGCGGCCGGTGCGCCCGGCGACCTGGGTCAGCAGTTGGAAAGCGCGTTCGTGGGCCCGAAAATCGGGGAGTGAGATACCGTCGTCGGCCGCCAGGACTCCCACCAGATCCACGCGCGGAAAGTGATGGCCCTTGGCCACCATCTGCGTCCCTACCAGGATATCGGCCTCGCCACCGGCGAAGGCGGCGAGAATACGGGCATGGCTGCCGCGCCGGCGGGTCGTGTCCTGGTCCAGGCGCAGGATCCGCGCATCGGGGAAGTGGGCGGCCAGAGCCAGATGGAGCTTTTCGGTCCCGCCCCCCGACGGCAGGAATTCCGGTCCGTCACAGGCGGGGCACGTCGCGGGTGTCGGACGCGAGTAACCGCAGTAGTGGCACAGCAGACGCCGCGGGCGCAGGTGCACGGTCAAGCCGATGTCGCAGTTGGGACAGGGCACCGCTTCGCCACAGGCCGCGCACTGCAACACACGCGCGTACCCACGACGGTTGTAGTAGAGGATGGCCTGGCGATCCCGCCCCAGGGTCCGGTCGAGACGGCGCAGCAACTGTGGCGAAAAACCGTCGCTTGAGCGCTCCTCCCGCATGTCGACGATTTCCACGGCAGGCAGCATTCCCACGGGGCGATCACGCAGCTCCACCAGCTCGTAACGTCCTTCGCGCGCGTTGCGCACGCTCTCGAGGTCGGGGGTGGCCGAGCCGAGAATCACGAAGGCGTCGGCCGTCCGGGCTCGGACCAGCGCGGCGTGGCGGGCATGGTAGCGAGGCTTCTCCTCCTGCTTGTAGGAAGTCTCGTGCTCCTCGTCCATGACGATCAGGCCCAGATCGGGCATGGGTACGAAGAGCGCCGATCGCGGCCCCACCACTACGGTCACCTCGCTGGCGGCCACGGCTTCGTGAACCCGGCAGCGCTCCCCTGCCGACAAACCGCTGTGGATGGTCGCCACGGCCTCGCCGAAGCGCTCGCGGATGCGGGCCTCGGTCTGTGGTGTCAGGGCGATCTCGGGCAACAGGTAGATGGCGCCGCGCCCGCGGTCAAGGGTCTCGGCGATGGCCCGCAGGAAAACCTCGGTCTTGCCGCTACCGGTGACGCCATGAAGCAGCAGCGTGCCATAGGCGACTCGGTCGAGATGATCAATGGCTGCCGACACGGCCCGATCCTGATCCGGCGTCAATACGATGGCGGCCGGATCGCGCAGGGGAAACTCGGCCGTCTCGTGGCGCTTGCGGCGGGCGCGCGTGCCCGGCGCGGGAGGATGGAAGAGCGGCACCAGTTCGCCGGGCGGCAGGGCGTAGTATCCGGACATCCAGTCCAGCAGACGGCGCCGATCGCCGGTGACGGCATAGGCGTCACCGAAGCGCTTGGTCAGGGAGCGAAGACGGTGTCCATCCTGTTCGACCACGCCTGACGCGACACGACGCACATCGAACACCAGCCCCGTCACGGATTTGCGTCGACCGAACGGCACGGAGACGAGATCGCCCACCGCCACGGACACATCCCAGTCGGGCGGCACCAGGTAGGTGAATGTATCGGACAGAGGCACCGGCAAGACCACTTCGGCCAGCAAGGTTCCGGTTTTGCTTTCGGTAGGGTCGGTCATGGGCACAAAGGATACACGTGGACGGTCGGGGGAGCAACATCCGGACCTGAAGGGACCGGAGGGGATGAACAAGGGCGTCGAGACCATACGGCTCGACGCCCTTCACCCCTGCGAGCGGGGCCGTCTTATTTCGGACAGAGCACTAGACTACTTGACCACGCCCAGGTACTCCTGGACGGTCTCCAGCAGGCGCTGCGGGCTGAACGGCTTGGTCATGAAGCCGTCGGCCTTCACCTCGTCGCCGCGGGCCCGATCCTCACGGCTGTTGCGGGCGGTGAGCAGCACGACGGGAATATCCTTGGTCTTCGCGTCCTCCTTGAGGCGCTGGCACGTCTTGAAGCCGTCGAGCCGGGGCATCATCACGTCCATGATGATCAGATCCGGTGACTGTTCGACGGCCAGGCGCAGGGCCTCGTCGCCATCGGCGGCTTTCAGGACGCTGTAGCCCTCGGCATCGAGGCTGAAATCGAGAATATTCAGGATATAGGGTTCGTCGTCGACGATGAGAATCTTGCGCAACGCTACGCCTCCCGTGTGTGCTTGTACTCCCGGTCGCGGACATCCTGCTTCCGCGACGAAACGTGACTCAGGCGACAGGCTCCGGCTCAGGCTGCCGTGGCTCGGTCCTGTCGAACACCTTGATCGGTTCGTCCGAATGCAGGGCCAGGGATCGCGCCTTCTGGATCTCGGCGATGCGGTCCCCGAACTTCTGGGCTTCCGCCACATAGGTCGATGTGCAGCGCGGACAGAACTGCTTGCCGACCCTCTTCTCGATTTCACCGAGAGCCTGGTCCAGGGACATGGCCCGCTTGTAGGGGCGTCCCTGGAGCATGGCCGTCAGACCATCGGCCAGCGAAAGCAGGCGTGACCCGAGCGGAATGGCGTCACCGGCCAGACCTTCGGGGTAACCTCTGCCGTCGTAGTGTTCGTGGTGATGCAACACGACTTCGTGGACGGCGGCGGGCGCATCAAGGAACTGGATCATCTCCAGGCTCAGGCCGACATGCTGCTGGATGATCTCCCATTCCTCGGGTTCCAGCGCGGGCGTCTTGTGCAGGATGTCGTCGGGGATGCCCGACAATCCCAGGTCGTAGGTCTGCAGGGCGAAAGCCAGCCCCTTGAGATCCTCGCGCTGCAGATGCAGGCACTGGGCGGCGGCGATACAGATCTCGTGGCATACCTCCGCCAGCTCGTCGTGGCGGGCCCGGCGAATAGCGATGCTCTTGCGCAGGGCCTGACTGAGATTCTTGAATTCACGATTACCGCGCTGTTGCGAGTCGACACGGGCCAGGATGTGACCCAGACGCTCAGACAGGCTGTCGAGCAACAGCTTGTCGCGATCGGTGAATTGACGATCGTCGAGTCGGTTGTTCACGTTGATCACGCCGACGATCTCGTCGTCCCTCCAGATGGGCGCGCTCAGCAGGGACCCCGTCTCATACCGGGTTCGATTGTAATCCCGAGGCATGCGCTCGTCGCTGGCGATGTCTTCGACGAGTATCGTCTCGCCGTCGCGCCAAACGCGGCCGGCAATGCCCTCACCCCGTTGCAGTCGCGTATCCTGTACGATAGTATCCTCGAGGCCCATGGCGGCCTCGACCACCAGGTGTTCACCGCCGGCATCGGGCACCATCAGCGACACGATGCGGACGCGCATGAGCTCGCCGACCCAGTGGATCAGCTTCTCCGCAAATTCCGGCACGTCGCCGAAGATGGTGTGACGGCCGTTGTTCTTGCCGCGCCGGATAATTTCGTCACGCCGCGGCAGCAGCGCATTGAAGCGCACGCCTTGCGGCTGTACCCGCTCGCCCCAGATACGACCGCCGTGCCGCGCGACGATGTCGCGGCAGATGGCCAAGCCGATACCCTGGCCGCCGTGCTCGCGCGTCGACGAACCGTCAACCTGATAGAAGCGATCGAAGATGAAGGACATCTTGTTGTCGGGGATCCCGATGCCGTTGTCCTCGACCACGATACGCACCGAGGACACGCCGTCCACAATCGACAGGTGGACCTTGCCGCCCGCTGGAGTGAACTTCATGGCGTTGTCGATCAGGTGCCGGATGAGTTGCCGGACGAGGTCCGCGTCCACGCCCAGCAGGATCTCGTCGCGGTCCAGGTGGATCGAGAAATCGATATTCTTGGCCGCGGCCTGGTTGCGCGACGTGCCTTCCAGCCCCCGGATCAGCGCCACCAGGTCGGTCTGGTGACGATTGAACGTGACCTGCTCGCGCTCCATGCGTTCCAGGTCCAGCAGGTTGTTGACGATTCCCGTGAGCTTCTCGCTCTCCAGGTGGATCACCTGCATGAACTCGCGCTGCGCCTCCTCTTCCATCTTGCCGCGCCCATGGAGCAGGGCTTCGCTGTAGGCCTTGATCGACGTCAGGGGCGTACGCAGTTCATGGCTGACATTGGCCACGAAGTTGTGCTTGAGTTCGTTGTTGTAGCGCAACCGATCGGCCGACCGCGTGAGTTCCTGGTTCTGACCGTGCAGCCGGGCATAGAGCTCGGCCGAGGCGATGGCCGTGGCGGCCTGCTGGGCAAAGAGCTCCAGCATCTGGATACGCTGCAGGGACGGGATCTGACGATCGATCGGATCGTCGACGCTCAGATACCCGACGATCTCGCCCTCGGGCGAGGTCAAGGGGATGATCAGCGCGTCATCCTCGTGCCACTCCCCCTCCTCGCGCACGCCCAGATCGGAGACATAGCCTCCGGCCATGGCCTGGTCGGCCCCTTCCATGTCGTGGCGGATGAAGTAACTGTTGGAGATCTGGAAGTGCGGCAGGGTCAGCTTGCGGAATTCAGGCAACGTGACCGGCATGTGCTTGAGGTACTCGACACCCTCCTCGTCGATACCCGCGAAAGCCCGCGCCTCGAAGGTCCGCTCGGCAAGATCGTAGATCCGCAGCAGGGCCAGGTGGAAGCCCAGGAATTCGCGCACCGATTCGGCCACTTCGCCCAGCAGATGATCGGGATCGCGATAGGCGTGGATCCGTGCCGAGATCGCCAGCAGGCTCTCCAGACCGCGGACTCGTTCCTGTCGGTCGTGCAAGTCACAGTTCTGCTGCCTGACACGCCAGATCTGCCAGCACAGTCCGGCCGCGAGGAGCAGGATGGCCACGGCGTATGGCCACGGCCCTCCCGGTGCAGCGGCGGCGCCGGCTGGAATGATCGCCATCGCTTCGCTGAAGCCGTTCATCGGTTATGTCCCCTCTTCCACAAGGAGCTGGCCCGGGATTCGACAGCCTCGCGGACTTCTTCGATCAGGCGGCTCATTACGAAAGGTTTCTCGAAGAAGAGATCCGCGCCCGCGGTCATCATCTCCTTCTTGGTGTCCATGTCGGTACGGGCCGAAAGCCCCACGATCACCGTGTTGTCGTAGGTCTTGTTGCGACGGATCAGCCGTGTCGTGTCGATGCCGTCGAGCTTGGGCATCATGATGTCCATGATGATCACGTCGGGCCTGAAGCCGGTAACCTTGTTCATGCAATCGATGCCGTCACGCGCCAGGGCGACCTCGCATCCCTCGTTGTCCAGGGCCTGCACCAGCAGGTTGGCCAGGGCGCCTTCATCCTCGACGATCAATACCCGCGGTCCGTCCATCACATCTCCCGCTCTTGCGATTCAAGGCTGCGTTCCCGTCAATCGACAACGCCGTCGGTGTTTGCCTGGTGATTGCTGACCACGAGTTCGTCCGCACCCTCGGTGCCTCGGCGCTCGGTAACGACTACGCTCCCGGGTTGTTTTTTTTCGTATTGCTTGAGTTCCACAGCCACGGCGTTTACGCGACCCACGTGGGCAAAGCGACCGTCGATGTCCGTGATGACCGCCGCCGTCAGCGAGACCGGCGGAAAGCGACAGCTGTCGCCCCGGCGATCGGGCAATTCCGTATAGCCGCGGCTCCAGTCCTCCGGCTCGTAGAGAAAGCGCACCTGGGCATCAAAGTCGGCTATCACCATCCGGGCCAGTTCCAGGGCTTCATCGGCGTTGGATATGATGACGAAATCGTCCCCGCCCACGTGGCCCAGGAACGCCTCCCGTGAGGCTTCAAGAATGTGACGGGTCAGGATTCCGGCGAGCAGCGACAGAACCTTGTCGCCACGCGCGTAGCCGTAGTAGTCGTTGTAGGCCTTGAAGTTGTCCAAATCGTAATAGCAGAACCCGAACGGCGACTCGTTTTCCAGACGTCGCCGCAGTTCCGCGTCTATGGCCCGGTTCCCAGGCAATCCGGTCAAGGGGTTCGCGTCACGCTGATTGCGACTGAGCTGCAGCATGTTCCGCACGCGCAGTATCAGTTCCTCGGGAACGAACGGCTTGACGAGGTAATCATTGGCGCCGGCCTCGAGACCGTGCACCTTCTGCTGGGTTTCACTACGGGCGGTGAACAGGATGACGGGCAGGTTGTGGGTGCGGAACCGGCTCCTGATATGGGCCAGCACCGAGAAACCATCCATGTCCGGCATCATGATGTCCAGTAGGATCAGGTCCGGCAAGGAATCATCCAGAATAGCCAGAGCTTCGGTGCCTCCGGAGGCTTGAACAACCTGGAAACCCTCTTGCTCGAGCATGTAGGTTAAAATAGTGCGGATATGCGACTCGTCGTCAATGACGAGTATCGTCTCCGTCTCCGTCATTCGTTACCATCCGTGCAAATAGAACGTGTGTCGTACAGAGAAACCTCGCTCATGCTGGATCACGCAAAGGACGTGCCATCATGATCATTCATGGGCAACTACTGGGAACATTGATATCGGCAGGTGGATACGAAACCTTAAGTCGGGAATTATGATGCTGATAGAGCGATCATAGCCAGGATTCGAGGGGACGCCGCGCGAAGCTGTCCAGCGACAGCGAGTCGGAGAGGCCGGCCGCCAGACGGGCATGACCGGCGTAGGCGATCATGGCGGCGTTATCGGTGCAAAAACGAGTCTCGGGAGGCCTGAATACGAGCCCGGCGGCGGTGGCGGCGACGGCCGTCCGTTCACGTAAAAGGCTGTTGGCGGCCACGCCGCCGGCCAGATAGACCGCCCGCGCCTTTTGCTCACGAGCGGCCTGAAAGAGGCGCGTCGTCAGCACATCCACCACAGCCTCACGCAAAGCATGACTCATGTCGCTTATATCTCTATCCGACAATGGGCTGTCTAGTTTTGCCACTTCTGTGCGCACCGCCGTCTTGAGTCCACTGAAGCTGAAAACGACGCGGGGATCGCGGGCCAGCGGACGGGGCAACTTGAACCGCCCCGGCTCGCCGTCACGGGCCCGGCGATCGATGGCGGGACCGCCCGGATACTCGAGACCCAAGAGCTTGGCCGTCTTGTCGAAGCACTCCCCGGCCGCGTCGTCCAGGGTCCAGCCGAGCCGCTCGTAGCGACCGACTCCACGCATCAACACCACTTCGGTATGTCCGCCGGATACCACGAGGACCGCCGCGGGGAACACCATGGGCTCCGTGAGCTGATTGGCCAGGATGTGGCCTTCGATATGATGGACGCCGACCAGGGGCTTACCCGTGGCCCAACAGATGGCCTTGGCCGTGGAAAGGCCCACCAGCAGCGCGCCGATCAGGCCCGGTCCGGCCGTGACCGCCACTCCGTCGAGTTCCGCGGTTGAGATCCGTTGATTATCGAGCAGCACGTCGACCAAAGGCAACAGATTGACCAGGTGGGCGCGCGACGCCAGCTCGGGCACCACGCCACCGAAATGGTCGTGCAAATCGACCTGGCTCGAGACCAGGTTTTCCAGAACACCCTCTTCCGAATCGAAGAGCGCTACGCTGGTGTCGTCGCAGGACGTCTCGATGCCGAGAACCTTCACGCGAGGACCTCCAGTTCGGCGAAGGCTTCGGGCAGGGCGGCGCCGATCTCGCGCGCCAGCAGGGTGCGGCGCGTGCCGTCGCGTGCGGCGACCAGTTCGCCGGCGCGGCCATGGAGCCAGCACCCCAGCACCGCGGACGTGTAGGCGTCGGCGCCCTGGGCCAGCAATCCGCCGATCAGGCCGGTCAGCACGTCGCCCGTACCGCCGTGGGCCAGAGCGTCGTGTCCCGTGGGGTTGAGTACGAGCCCGCCCTCGGGCGAGGCGATCAGCGTGGGCGATCCCTTGGCCACCAGCGTCACGCCCCACGCCTGCGCCAGCTCGGGCACGCGCGTCAGGCGCTCCGCCGCGAGGACCGCCGGATCAAGTCCCGCCAGTCGGGCCAGTTCGCCGCCATGCGGTGTGAGCACCACTTCGCGGTGGGCGAAACGCGGTACTTGACCCAGACGAGCGAACGCGGACACGCCGTCGGCGTCGATTACCAGGGGACGATCGATCTCTTTCAGCCAGTCCACGATCCAGGCGTCGGTCTCGGCATCGTCGTCCAGGCCAGGTCCCACCGCCAGGGCGTCCTGCCGGGTCATGAGATCCGCCAGGGCGTCGGGGCCCAAGGGCGAGAGGCCGCCGGAGGCGCCGGTGGGCAACGGGCGCACCAGGGCTTCGGGAATGAAACCGAGGGCTGCGGGAGCGTGGGACTCGGGCAGCGCAACACTGACCAGGCCCGCTCCCGAGCGCAGGGCGCCCAGTCCCGCGAGCAGGGCGGCGCCGCCGTAGCGACGCGATCCCGCCAGGACCAGCACGGTCCCGGTCGTGTACTTGTGGGCCGTCGAGTCGCGTGCGGGCAGCAGGTCGGCGTAGTCCGGCGGCAGCAGAAAATGCAGGCCGTCGGTATGACGCTCGCAGGTCTCCGCCTCGAAGCCGATATCGACCACCGACAAACGGCCCACATGATCGCGGCCCGGCGGCAACAGCAGGCCCAGCTTGGGCAGTCCCACGGTCACGGTAGCGTCGGCGCGCACGGCCACCGGATCAACTAAGCCGTCGTCTCCGGCCACACCCGAGGGAATGTCGAGACTGAGCACGGCGCAGGACCCGTCGCCGATGGCTGCAAAGAGGGCCACGTAGTCGCCCCGCACCGGCGGCTTGATACCGGTGCCGAAGACGGCGTCGATCATCAGCTCCGACTCGGCGCCAAGATCGTAGGCCCGTTGAGCCCACTGCTCGCCTCGCGGCGTCTCGCGCGTGATCGAAGGGGGCAGACGGTCGAAATTGGCGCGGGCGTCTGGCGACAGGACGTCGGGCTCGGCCAGCAGCATGACGTGAACCTCGTAACCGAGACTCTCCAGCAGGCGCGCCATGACCAGACCATCACCGCCGTTGTTGCCCTTGCCGCAGACCACGGTGATCCGGTCCGGCGGCGTCAGCTCGGGAAACTCGCGCAGGAACTGCCACGTCATCTCGCGGCCGGCGCATTCCATCAGGTCCAGACCCGGCACACCGCCCGTGATGGTCTCGTGATCGATGGCGGCCATCTGGTCCGCGGTGGCGATCCTCATCTCAGGCCTCCCCGTCGGCGGCGTTCAAGCGATCGATCACACCGAGCAGTTGGGACAGATCGTCCACCTCGAAGTGTGCCCCGGAATCGGTGACCTTCTTCCTGTCGGCCAGACCGTATGTGTCCCCATAACGCGCGTAGACCGTGTGCAGACCGGCATCCAGACCGCCGACGATGTCCCGTTCGGGCCAGTCGCCGATCATGACCGTCTGTTGCGGTTCGACGCCGAGCCGTGCCAGGGCCATCTGGAAGGGTACCGGACTGGGTTTGTGATGACCGGTGTCGTCGTGGGTCAGCACGACGTCGAAGACATGCAGCAGACGCAGGTAGCAAAGGCGCAGCCACGCCTCGAAACGCGGCGCGTCGCTGACCACCGCAAGCTTGTAGCCTCCCTTGACCAGGGCCAGCAACGTGGACCGCACATGGGGATAGGGCACCAGATGCGCTTCGCGGGCGTGGCGATAGGCGACCACGGCCGCCGCGAGCACGCGGTCGTCCACCCGGCCGGTCTCCTCCTCCAGGAAGCGGTTGAACACGCGCTGGTGCTCGATGCCTACGTCCTCGTAGATGGCGAAGACCCGGTCGAAGACCTGTTTCGCGTCGAGCTTGAGCCCGGCGTCGATCATGGCGTTCGCCGCGGCCTGGATCGCCCTTTCCTTGGCCGTCATGAAATCCGTGAGCGTATTGTCCAGGTCGAAGATCACGGCCCGGATGGCGCGGTCGGTCGAATCGGGGTTCATCACGCCTCTTTCCTTTCAACTGTGATCGGAGCATACTACAGTGTCGACGGCCCGCTGCCAAGATTCAGGGAGGACTGTACACGCGATGGATCACGACGACGACATCCGCAACGAGCATCGTCCCGCCTTCCATCAGAACGGCATCTGGCGCTGGGGAACGCTGCGCCTGGCCATATTGGCACTGCTCTGGAGCGCCGCCAACATCGTCGTGCAGACCATCGCCTACTCATACACGGGCGACATGTTCGCGGCGGTGAGCGCCGGCGGCCTGTTCGTGCTGCTGTTGGCCACGGTGGCCGTCAAAAGCCAGCAGGGGACACTGGCGAGAGATTTCGATCTCGACCGTCCTCCGGCAGCCGTCGTTCTGTTGGCACTCCTGGCGGCGCTGACCGCCCTGCTGCCCTCGTCGTTCCTGGCCGGCCTGTCGTCCCAGCTCCACCCGCCGACGGTGGAGTGGGTCACCTACTATAACGAACACTTTCCCGATACGCCGCTGCGCGCCGCGGTGGCCATTCTTGCGGTCACGGTCTTCGGCCCCGTGGCCGAGGAACTGGTCTTCCGCGGTTTGATCTTTCGCCTCGGCCGACGGCATTGGGGCTTCCTGCCCGCCGCGCTCATTTCTTCGTTGGTTTTCGGCCTCGCCCACGGGGAACCCTGGTTCCTCTTCGGTCTGATCGGGCTCGGCGTCCTGTTGGCCTATATCTACGACCGGACACGATCACTGACCGCCTGCATCGTGACCCACTCCGTCCATAACGCCGTCTCGTTGGCCCTCATGTTCAAACAGGGTAACATCGTCGATCCCGAGACCCTGGACGTTCCGACCGACTGGCTCTGGCTCGGCGTGTCCCTGTGCACCATGGCCGTGATCATCATGCTGATCCACAGACTTCCCCGCGACTAGTGCTCTGTCAAACAGGCTACGTCTTTTCCGGTTTCTTCCTCGCTGCGGGAAAAAGCACGTTGTTCAGGATAAGCCGATAACCCGGCGACGACCGGTACAGGTCGAGGTCGGTGGGCGGATCGCCGACGGCGTGCTGGTAGTCCTCGGGGTCATGGCCACCCAGGAAGGTGAAGGTGCCCTGGCCGCGCTTGCCGTGCAGGTAACGCACCTCGTCGGTACCGTCGACCTGTGCCAGCACGATGACATGCCGCTTGAGCAGGTCGCCGTTGAAACCCGTGGTCTGCCCCATGAAACCATTGATGACGTTCACGTGGCATTGGGTGAGCATCGTCGGCACCGGGTCGTGCTTGGCGGCGAAGTCGAAGAGGGTGAAATAGTCGCCTTCGGCGCCGCGCAGCCGCGAGTAGTCGCTGGTGTCGATGTTCGAGTACTCGTAAACGGCGATGTTGGTCACGAGCTTGAAGCCCTCGAACGCGAAGGTGCGCGAGTCGTCACGCGTTTCGATAAGGTTGGTGCTCATGGGCGATCCGTCGATTTCCGGCGGCACGATGTCCGACCCCAGATAGCTCAACGCGATGTCGATGGTGTCGGTGGCCGAGCACATGGCAAAGAGGAAGCCGCCCGCTTCGACGTAGTTGCGGATCTCCAGGGCGACCGCGTGTTTCAAGCGCCAGACGTCCGCGAACCCCAAAGCGTCGGCCAGATCCTCCATGAACCCCTTCTGCTCCAGGTACCAGGGCGCCATGCCGAACGCGTAGTAGAACTTGCCGAACTGTCCCGTGAAATCCTCGTGATGCAGATGGAGCCAATCGTATTCGTTCAGGCGCCCGGCCAGCACGTCCGCGTCGAAGACCGTCTCGAAGGGGATTTCCGCGTAGGTCAGGGCCAGGGTGACCGCATCATCCCAGGGCTGGAAATTGGGCGGCACGTAGACGGCGATGCGCGGCGGCTTTTCCAGCAGCACCTCGTCCATGTTGGCGCCGCGGATGGTTTCGCGAATACTCTCCGCCTCGCCGTCGCCGATCGCCTCGAAGCGTACGCCGCGCAACCTGGCGCCCAGACGGTTGCTCGCCGTATCCATGATCATGAAGCTGCCGCCCCGGTAGTTGAGCAGCCAGTTGACGACGCCTCCATCCTGTAATACGGAGAACGCTTGCCCGTACGCCTTGAGGTGGTTGGTCTGGACGAAATCCATGGGGACGAGCAACCACTGGGCCGACGCGACGGCCGGCCAGAATCCCAGAATGACGACAAGGCCCATGATGATCCGGATCAAGGCAGGCTCCTCAGTCTCTCGCGCGTGTCATCGGTTTCCAGGGCGTCCGGATACTGGACGAGCAAACGCTCCCAGACCTCGCGCCCCTCTCGCTCCCGTCCGGCCTGAATCAGGTACGCGCCCTGCCGATACAGGGCGGCGGCGGCGCGATGCCCGTCCGGATGCTCCCGCGCCACGCGGCCGCAGAGGTCCGCGGCCGGCACAAGGCGACCTTCGTTCGCGTAGATCCCCGCCAATTCGAGTCGGACCCGATCGAGCAGAGGATCGTCGCCCGGGGTGTCGGATACGGCTTTGGCCATGAAGTCCTCGAGGGCCGTCCGGTGATCATCAGGCCGCCGGGCCAATTCGTAGTAGATACAGGACGCGTAGGTCTGAAGCCGGGATGGCCCGCCGGTCGGATTCATCAATTCCTCGGCGATAAGCAGCCCCATGTCCAGGGCGTCGTTGGCATAGTCGGCGCGTGCGTTGTCCAGGGCCACCGCGGCCAGCCGGTCCCGGGCGTTTTCCCAGGCGCCCTGGGCGAAATCGAGACGACCCAGCAGATAGTGGGCATGTCCCGCCGCGTCACTGAACTGGGGGTTGCGACCGAGACGGTCCAGGACCACCCGGGCCCGGGCGGAATCGTCGGCCGCGAGCAGACACTCGCCGAGGGCCAGCCGCGCCAGGGCCACGCCCTCCAGGGGCAGGGCCAGATCCACCAGCAAACGCTCGAGCTGCCGCGCGGCTTCCCGCGGCTTGCCCAGGTTGTCCCGGGTGTGTGTCGCCAGACGGATCTGCGCCGAATAGAGACGGGTCGATCCCGGGCTGTAACGCTTGACCAGATCCAGCGCCGCGATGAGTTCGTCCGCCGCACGCTCGGGGTCGGTGTCCAGGTAACCAAGCCCCAACGCGTTCTCACACACGCCGGCCAACAGGTTGGCGACCCGCGCTCTCCGGTTGCGGGGCACCCGCTCTCCCGTGACCAGCTCCATAAAGACCTCGATCAGCCAGCGTGTAGCCGAAGTCCGCAGCACGGGGTCATCGCGCACCATGAGTTCACGGGACAGGTTCGTGGCGTACCGCAGCAGGGTGTCGACCCCACGCTGGTTCCCGTACAGGGGCGCCACGGCCGCCAGGGCTTCGTCGTTGCGTCCCAGCAACAAGAGCAGGTCGGCACGCACCACGCGCAGCACGTCGGTGTCCTCGTCCGCCAGGGCTTCGATAGCGCTGGCGATCGCGGTGGGTTCGACCAACAGGTCCCACAGTTCCTCGCGTACCATGGGCATGTTCATGGGACTGAGTTTCAGCTCCATGGCGATCTCCGCCATGCTCTCCTCGACGCGGGACAGGTCCAATAGACAGGCTGCGCGCTGCCGCATGAAGATACGCGGGTCGCCGCGCGCATCGCGCAGGGAGTCGCATAGCGCGAGCCCTTCCTCGGGATGGCCGGCGTCACGCCAGAGAAGCATCGCGTCGGCAACACTGCTCACGCGGTTGGGGCTGGCGGCGAAGAGGGCGTTCAGGGATACCCTCGCCTCGGGGATACGATCAAGAGCCATCTGCGACACGGCCTGGGACCGCAGCAGTCGTGGCTGGGTCGGTTTATCGAGCAGACCCGCACGGCAGAGTTCGAGAACGGCTTCGTGATCCCCCGTCGCCGTGTACAGGTCGATCCGGTAGCGTCGCACCTGGGCCTCGGGCGCACCGAGGGCCGCCACTTCGTCCAGGACGCTGGCCGCGCGGCTGTAGCTGCCGATGCGCAGCAAGCGGTCGACCTCGAGCAGACGTGACCGCCAGGGAGTGGCGTGATTGATGAGTCGTCCCGGTGCCGGCAGTCGCTCCACCTGGGCGATGGCCAGGTCCGCAGACCCGCTCATCAACAGCGCCAGCAACGTGAATCCGCACAGGGTGAGACGACGGCTCATGAGCCACCTCCCGGCGCCGTGGAAACACGCCCCGCATCTTCGAGAGTGCGCAAAGCCTGAAAATACCGCCGCACCAGGTCACGATATTCGGGCGGCACTTTTTCGATTTGTTCTTGCCGGAGCTGCCAGGGGGCGTCCGGCTGCTCGGACTCGCCCACATCCGTTTCGCCGATCTGACGCACGAAGAGCTCTTCCCCCGTCCGGCTTTCACGCCTGCGGGCATAATCGCGCCGGCGCACCGAATTATGGGCGTCCAGCATACGACTCAGGATGCGCTCCTGCCGGCGCAGCACCGCCTCGTCGACCTGTCCCCGCCCCAGGTCGTCCGCAATCCGCTCCATGTCGCTGGCTAGTTGGTCAAGATCACCCAGCAAGCGCTCTCCCGGGGATTGTTCGCGCTCGAGCTCGGCCGCTTCGCGCATCTGCCGGGCCAGTCCCTGTTGTTCGCTCTGCAAACGCTGCATGCCCGACCGGGCTTCCTGTCCCTCGCGCTGCTGCTGAGCCAGTTGACGTTTCATTTCCTCGGTGATCCCGTTCAGGCCGGCCTGCTCGCGAGCCATCTCCCCCAGCTGCTGCCCGAGCGAGGGCATGGGCATGTTGCAACTACCACCCTGGCCCTGCATCTGGGCACTGGTCAGCAACTGGATGACCAACCGGTTGATATCGGCCAGGGCCGAGCGGGACGTATCGCCGGCCTGGCGTCCGTAACCGGCCTCGAGCTGACCGACGGTCCGCTGCAAGGTGTCCGCTGCACCGTCCAGACTGTCCAGGAGCCGGAACGGCAACTTCCCCGAAGCGCCCAGGGCCGCCTCCAACCCCTCGCGCAAGACCACCATGGCGCGTAACAGTCGCTGCTCTTCGCGAGGCAGCTCGGGCGCGCGCACGTCGCGCAGGTTGGCCGGGATCTTGCCGGCCAACGTCTCCTGGCGCCGTGAGATCTCGAGCAAATCGTGCGCGAGGCGGCGCATGGTATCGACTGCGTAGTTCTGCATGGACATCTGCATGCCCTGCTGACCCTCCAGGAGGATATGATACAGCGACGCCAGCTGACGCATGGCCTCGTGGCCGGCATCGGAGGATCCGCACTCTCCGCTCGACTCACGCATTTCCTCCGCGGCCCTCTTCATGGCTTCCTGCAGATCCCCCTCGGACAATTCCTGCAGCGCTTCCTCGAGCGCTTCGCGCATGGCTTCGTCCGACGGGGACGGCGACTGTTCGCTCGATTCTTCCAGATTCGCCAGGGCTTCGGCCATCTGCTCGCGGAGGGCCGCCAATTCATCGGCCAGCTCGTCCTGCTTCTCCGCCGACGCCTCGCCTGACGAAGTTTCGGCGTCGGACTCGGGGGCGAGCAGTTCCTCCTGGCACTTCATCATCTCCTCGAGCACCGCGGCCATGCCGGAAAGCTCCTGTTCGCGTTTGAGCTCCTCCAGCAGGGCGATGGTGCGGTCGAGCTTGTCCAGGAATTCCTGCTGACGTCTGGCCACGTCGGCCATGGCGTCGCGGATGTCCTGCTCACTCAGTTCGGCCACGGCCTGTTTCAGTTGCTCGCGCAGGCGATCGAGGGCCTCGTTGTTCATCTCGTCCATCAACTCGGCCACGCGTTCCATGCGATCGATCATCGCGGTGGATGCCAGATTGCGCGACGCGGCCTCCTCCAGATCGCGCCGCAGGTCGCCGGTGAGTTTTTCCAGCTCCTCCTGCATGGCCTGCTGACGAGACAGGGTCTCATCGATCTCCTGGCGACGGGCAAAATCGGGGTCCGGATTCTTCTTCAGCTCGCGCTCGATGCGTTTCAGCTCTTCGGCGACCGTGTTGCTGCGTCGACGCAAGTCGTCAAGGTCGGTGAGACGTTCGGCTTCGGTCGCCACCTGCGCGGCCAGCAGGTCCGCCGCCGACGGGAGAAAGAGACGCAACACCCGCGAACGACCGCGCGCCGGTGGACCAGGGCGACGATTGTCACGGGCCTCGGCCGCAAGAGCCAACACATCGCCGGGCAGCAACTCGAGGCCCGAGGCGTCGAGGACCATGCCCAGCGCCAGACGCGTCTGGATCGCGGCGGAGTCGGGACCGTCCAGTCGCAGGGTGACCGGTCCGAGCACCGTCTCGGCGTCCGCGCCACACCCGCTGGCCTGCGGCACCATGGGCACGCGATACCAGGTCGTGTCCGCAACAGCCTGGTCCGCCACTTCGCGGCGCAGGAGCAGATCCAGGCCGGCCACGCCGAAGTCGTCGTCGGCCAGTACCGACAGGTCCAACACACCGTCCCCCGGCATCAATCCGTCATGACGATCGCGCTTGAGTGTGACGCGCGGCGCCTCGTCACGGCGTACGGACACGTCATAGAGGACCCGCGGCATGGACGTGAGACCGCGATCATCCGCCAGGTGCAGCCGCCAGGCCTGCGGCCGGGTGATGATCATGTCGGTGCGGATCGAATCGCCCGACACCTCCCAGATCATCGTGTCACCCGCGGTCGTCACTATTTCGGCGCTGGCTACCTCCTGGTTGGCGCGTCCCCGCCAAAGCAGGCGGCTATGGGCCAGCACTTCCAACGACGCCGGCGCCGGCGACAGGGTCTGGGACGGCAGGCCGGTGTACGCGGGAGGCCTGATTTCAACGGCGAGCGTGGTCAACAGGGGCGGATGCAACACCCGCAACTGGCCAACGTCGGAGTACAGGCCGTCGCGTGTAAAGCGGATCTGCAGATCGGTATCGAGATCCTTCAACACGGCGGTGTACCGGCCGAAGGGGCGCTGTCGCCACGACGGCTCCAGTTCCGTATCCAGACTCTCCCAAGCGCCACGGCCCGACCTGATCTCGCAGATCACCGGCCCCCGGGGCGTGCCGAAATCCACCGCGGAGACGCATGTCTCGCCGCCGGCGACCGCCTCGACCGGCATCGTCTCCAGATGCAGACCGGCGGCGGGAGGCCGTCCTTCCACACGCAGGGGTGTCAGCAGCCGCTCCGCGCCACGCTTGACCTCGGAATTGTTGAGCCAAAACCCCGTGCCGATCATCACGGTCAAGCCCGCAGCGATCAGGAGCACGGGCCACCATCGCGGCAGTCCGAGCGTATCGGCCGCATGGAGACGATCCACCCGGTCGACCGCGTCGTCGAACAAGCGCTCCACGCAACCCGCGAGCACGTCGGGGCCCCGCCAACGCTCTGGTTGTCGCAAAGCCTCCTCGGCCGCCACCAGCACGTTGCGATGCCCGCCGAAAGCGTCGAGGCGTCCGGTGAACCGCCGCAGTCGGCCCACGCGACGCAACGGCCGCAGCAGCACTTCCCACACGAGCCACATCGCGCCACCGAGGGCCATGAGGCTACAGGCGGACTTGGCCCAAACCGGCACCACACCCGACCACCCGACCAGCAGGGCCAGCAGGACAACCAGCGTGAGTACACCGGTCGCCGCGAGCAGAACGCCCTGACCGAGCAGACGGCGGCGCACAACGGCGAGGTGCCGTTTCAGCACCGTCTTGAACCTGCGGCCTTGCTCGGGTGAGGACAAAGGGAACCTCTCAGGGACGGGTCAACGCGTACATCAGGATGTTGGTGGCCATGCGCGCAGCCGCTTCACGAACAGCGGGCGGGTCGCCATGCACTTCCGGCGATTCGAGTCCATCACCGATATCACTGGACCAGCTGTAGTAGACGAGCAAGCGGCCGTCGCGAGCGATACCGAAGCCCTGGGCCGGATCCCCGTCATGGGCGTGGATCTTGGGCAAACCGGGCAGGTCATAAAAACAATGGTAGATCGGATGTTCCGATCCGATCGGCGTCAGGGAGTCATCGGGAAAGACCTGCGCCATGAGATCCCGGAAAGACGTGTCCAGCCCGTAGTTGTCGTCCGCGTAGAGGAAGCCGCCAGACTCCAGATATCGACGCAACTCGCGAACCTCCCCCTCGTCCAGGGCGATCCGCCCGTGTCCCGACAGGTAGAGCATCGGGTAGCGGTACAGGTCCTCGCTGTCCAGGCTCACCACCACGGGCGCGGGCGCGACGGATACGCCCGTGCGCTGATTGAAGGCGACCAGCCAATTGGCCAGCGATCCCGGATCGCAGTACCAGTCGCCCCCACCCCCATAGCGCAGACGGGCGATAGTCACCTCATCGGACGCGATCGACAGGACCGGCACCGTCAGAACGAGGATGATGAGCATTTGAAGCGTGCGTTTCACGGTATGATCGAATCCCCCGTCAGGTGTCGGCTCGCGGCAACGTGATCTCGACCAGGGCGCCGGATCCGTCCACACGGTTGCTCAGCGCGATGTCACCATTCATGCGGGACAGCAGGTTGCGGCAGATCGGCAAGCCCAGCCCGGTACCCTGGCTCTTCGTGGAAAAATACAGATCGAACAGGCGGTCGGCCACTTCGGGCGCCAATCCCGGACCGTTGTCCGTCCACAACAGCGTGATCGATGCGGAGTCTACGCGCCAATCGATCCCCAGTTGCAAGGGTCGCGCCTCGCCGGCCGCCTGCAGACTGTTCTCCATGAGATTGGCCACGACCTTGGCCAGCGACTCCGCGTGAGCCAGCACGGGAGGCACGTCACCGGCCACATGATTGACCACTAGGCCGGGTAGCCCGTCCGCCCCTTCACCGACGCGATAGCGGGCGATCACGTCATCGACCAGTTCGGGGAAGGACAGACTGGTGCAGTCCAGATCCTCGGGCCGGCCGAGCAGGCTGAATTCCGTGGCTATCGACCGCAGCAGCTCTACCTGTTCCAGCACCTGACGCACCGTGGAATCGACGATCTCGTCCATGTTCTCGGCGCCGTCGTGAAAAGCCTGGCGCAGGAACTGGACCGACAGCTGGATGGGTGTCAGGGGGTTCTTGACCTCGTGGGCCACCTGCCGGGCGAGCTGGGCGCTCAGGGCCAGACGCTTGTTGTCCAGGAACTCGGTCACATCCTCGAAGACCAGCATGCGGTCGGTACGGTCGTCGGGCAGACGCAGGGGCGCCAGTCGCCCGCGCAGGGTTCGTCGGCCGTCCAGGGCGGCGAGCTCGGCCTCCCCCTCGCCGCCGGGGACCTCGCGGCGGAAACCCGCGAGCAGCAGGTGAGCGCGCTCGTCCGCATCACCCGACGCGTCCGCAAAGTAATCGTCGATCATGGCGCGGGCCGCGGGATTGACGGTCACCACCGCCTCGTCGGCGTCGAAGACCGCGACCCCCACCGGCACACGCTCGAGCAGGCGCGCCAGAAAACGTTCACGCTCGGCCAGGGCCCGCTGGGTGTCGCTCAGTTCATCGCGCATGGCGCCGAAGGTCGCGCTGAGGGTGCCTACCTCGTCGCTGCCGCGTTCGGGCAGAGGGGCCGAGTAATCGCCCGCGGCCAACCGCCGCGTGGCATTCACGAGGACGCGTACCGGATCGAAGATCTTCCAGGTCAAGACCAGCGCCAACAGGGTGGCGGTCAGAAAAATCAGCGTCGCCAAGCCGGCCAGGAAAAGGACCGTGCGCTCCCTTTGACCCGTGACGTCGCGTTCGCGGGCCGAGAAGCTCACCGCCAGTACGCCCGGAACACCGGCGGCGCTGAGTTGGTGCGCGTCGGGACTGTTCAGCATCGTCGGCAGGGTCAACATGCCGGTCCAGGCGTGGGGGTTGCCCGCGGTCGGCCGCAGATGGATGCCGCCCGGAGCATGGCTCAGATCGGCCAGCGAATCCGTCGGCAACAGGAGCGACGTGCGGCCGGTGAAAATGTGTTCGGGATGACTGGCCAGAATCGCCTCGCCACCCAGATAGAAGGTCGCCTCGCCCTGGACCACCTCGCCCAACCCGACCATCAGATCGGTGGTGATCAGCTGACGGTAGAAAAAGAAACCGTGGCGGTTGCGGGTCACCGGGCCGTGCAGGCCGACATCCAGATCATCGCTGTCGCTGTCGGGAGTCACATCAGACAGATCGACGGGGATCAGTGTCCCCAGGTAGACACCCGTCTCGTCGCGCATGAGCACCAGCGACGACGCCCGGGCCTGCTCCAGCAGCAACGCGGCTTCGTCCACGTCCAGGTCGCTGAGGGTCTCGTCGAGCAACAGGTCGCCAGCGGCGGCGAAGACCATGGCCTGACGCGACGAGAACGGTCCGAGGGGCCGTTCTCCGGCCAGGCGGCTGGAAAGCAGGCCGGCGATATAATCGCTTCCGGCCAGGGCGCGCGCCTGTTCGGACAGGAGACCATGCAACTGCTCGCCGGCCGCCTCCAGACCCTCACGCGTGTCGGTACGAGACGCGTCGGCCAGCCATTCACGGCTCAGACGGTCGATAAAAGTCCCTGCCAGCAAAAGAGGCAACAAGCCGAGAACCAGTGATACGACGAGGAAGCGGGCTTGAAAACCGAGCATGAACGGACGACGCCACTTGACCAGCGAAACGACGGCCAGCAGGCCTCCGCCCAGAAAAAGCAGCAATAGGAGATCCAACAGAATGAGCCGCGAGAAATCGAGCAAGCGGTCGCTCAGGGTCGGAATCCGCACACCCAACAGGAAACCTCCACCCTCTGTCTCGACGTCCGCGGCCGCGACGTCGTCTCGCCACAAACAGAGGTGCCCCTCTCCCGCGGCCGATACCATTCCCCACTCGCGTGCCCCCGAGCGCAGCGACACCACCGCATCTTCGGACCCATGATCGGGCAGGTCGGCGCCACCGGTGCCGCGCCAGCCGCGCCCGTCACTGCGCAACATCAGCAGGGGCTGATCCACTTCCAGGCGGGGCAGATAGCCCCGGGTGTCGCCGACCAGACGCTCACCCGCCAACTGATCGAGCAGGGTCCTGGTCCGGAAGGACTGGACCGGCAGCTCCAGACTCAACCAGCCGTTGCCGGCCAGCCGTTCGACCTCGCCGCGCAGGATCCGCTCCTCACCGTCGGTAAAGCGACGGCGCTCGGTCTGCAGGTAGGTATTCAGACTGTGCCCGGGCCTTGGCGTCACCGGGCGACCCACGGTCCATTCGCCGCGCTCAGTGGCCTCATAACCGTAATCGCGAAAGAACCCCGAGGCGAACAGGCTCGCGGTCGCGCCATCCTCATCGATAATTTCCACGCGACAGGGCAGGCCGAGATCGTCTATGCCCACCTCCTGCCACAGCGCAAACGCGGACCAGTTCTGCCAGAGTTCGGCGGCCTCGACGGCATGGGCGCCGGGCGTGATCTCCCGCTCGGCTTCGGCGGCCGCCAGTTCGCCGAGCAGGTCCTCCATCAGGAAGCTCACCCAGTCGTGCTGGGGCTCGACGATATCGGCCGACTTGCGCAGCAACCAGGATCGCGTCCCATCCTGATAGGCGTGCCCACAAGCCAGGTAGTTCCAGAAAGCCGCCACGAGTACGGGCAGCAGCCAGATGAGACGGCGCATGGTCGAGTCGCCGGCCGGCAACAGACCCGTCCCCCACCAGAGCAGCAGGACCAGCGGCGGCAGGGTCAACCGCGACCAGAAAGGCAACCAGGGCCCCGCGAGCAAAGCCAGGGCGACCATCGCCAACAGAACGACGATTCCGGCGCTGCGCCGGCTCGCGCGCCGCAACCGCGCGGCCAGGCCCACCAGCAGACCGGTCACGGCCATGCCGCTGGCCAGCAGCGCCAGGTGCAACCCCCAGAAAGAGGCAAAACGCAGGGGAACCTTCGGTCCGATCAGCCGGGGATTTGCGTTGGCCACGATCTCGTGGACGATCCGATCCTGGATCAGGAACAGCACCACCGCCAACACCGCGAAAACGAGAGGCTGAAGACGGCGCGCGACGCCACCGGTCTGGACACCGCCCACGTCGACCGTGCGAATCGTTCGGCCGACCATCCACGACGTCACGGCCAGCAACAGACCGGTCAGGACGGCATCAAGGGTCGTGGCGTACAGCCCGCCCCCCCAGCCACTACCAAAATAGGCGGGGTCGAGCAGGCTCGACAGGTCTCGGGGTCCGGTCTCCAGATAGGACCGCGTCAGCACCGACTGGACGCGTACAAAAAGATCGGCGACCGCCCAACCCGCGCGCGCAATCCACAGTCCCGCGAGCAACCAGACCCCGCCGCCCAGCCACCAGCAGGCGCCCGCCAGGGCCACACCCCACAGGACCAGGCGAATGAGCGCCACGCGCACGGCCATCTTCTGGTGAAAGGCGCGAAGGGGCGGCACCGAGGCGGTCAGCCTCAGCAGAGGCAGTTCCATGTCCGACGGAGCGGTTTCCAGGGCGATATCGGTGGTATAGCGCAAGCCGTGCTCGGCAGTCCCGTGCCATCGGCCGCGCGTGGGTTCGCTGGCCAGTACTACCTGACCGCGCACCTCGCCGGTCGCCGGCGCTCCGTCCGTGGTCCCGACCGACGCCGCCAGACGGATCTGCCACTCGAGAAGACCGTCGGGGCAAGTGACCGATCCCCGCAGATACCAGCCGGATCGTCCGCGAGCCACCTGGGGCCGCTCACGAACATCAGGCAGGCCGTCCCCCGGGAACGGCTCCAGATTGTTGGTCCAGCCGGTTCGCTCGCCGTCCTGCCACAAGGCCAGGGACAAAGGGAAACGCTGGCCGGGAACGATGTCTTGCCGCCAGTTCAAGACCATGGCGGACAACGTCGCCTCCGGCTCCACCGTCGTCGTGAGCAGGGAATCCACCAGCGCCGGCAGACGCGGCACGAGTTCCTGGATGTCACGGATGCGGGGTTCCAGTTCGGCGCGCTGTGCCAACGCCCAGGTCTCAGGGTCGCGCTGATGCAGGGACAGGGCCGCCAGTCCGGACACCAACAGCAGGATCTGCACGATCAGCAGCAACGCCAGACCGCTCCGACGTATAGGGCTCGTACGCCGGTAGACCAGGACGATCGTGAGCACCGCGAGGGTCGACAGCCAAAATACCGTCGTCACGTCGCCGCCACTCCCCGACCTCAGCGCCCGGATGAAAGCGGCGCCCTGGACGAGTAGCACGATCAGGATCGCCAACGACGGCAAGTTTATCCGCTTGGGAGTCATGCGCCTCCTGTTGCGCGGTTCCAGCCCGGAACGTGGATCGACAGACACCCATAAGTGTAGCTCATCATCCCGCCCCTGCCTCTCGTTAAATACCTCTACAACAACAACGGGCGCCCCTGGAGGCGCCCGTTCCGTCCGTCTGTCGTCAAACATGTCGTATCAGCCGCGCGAAGCGTCGGCTGCATACGACACGTTTGTGAACGCGCGCTCGCGCGTCGTACACAAACTACATGCTCGGCCGCGACCGTCGCGGATCGCTGATGTAGCGCTGGTTCCACCATACCAGCACCGGGCTGGCGATGAAGATCGACGAGTAGGTACCGATAAGCACGCCGAAGCACAGGGCGAAGGCGAAGTCGTGGATCACCGCGCCGCCGAGTACGAAAAGAGTGCCGGCCACGAACAGGGTGGTCAGCGAGGTCACGACCGTACGGCTGAGAGTCTCGTTGACGGACCGGTTGATCACGTCACGGTACGACTCGCGCCGGCGCAGCTTCATGTTCTCGCGGATACGGTCGAAAACCACGATCGTATCGTTCAGCGAGTACCCGATGATCGTCAGGAACGCCGCGATGATGCTCAGGGTGATCTCCTTGTCGAGCAGGGAGAAGATACCCAGCGTGATGATCACGTCGTGAAGCAGGGCGATGATCGCCGCGATGCCGTAACGAAAGACGAAGCGCACGGTGATGTAGAGGACGATCAGCACCAGGGCGGCGACCACCGAGTTCATGGCCGCGGTCTTGAGTTCCCCGCCGATCTTCGGTCCCACCGACTCCTCGCGACGCATTTCCACGGTCGACTCGGGCAGGCCCGCGATCAGAATCGCCTTCATCTCTTCGGCCGCATCCAACTGGCCGCTCTCCACGTCGGCAAAGGTGATCAGCAGTTCCTCGGGTGATCCGAAGTCCTGGACCTGGACGCCGGCGAAACCGGCCCCTTCCAGCATGTCGCGCACCTCGGTCAACTCGGGCGCCGGCAGGATACGCACCTGCAGGATGGTACCGCCGGTGAAATCGATGCCCAGGTGCGGACCGCCGTGCATGATCAGCGACGCTATGCCCGCCAGGATCAAGATGGCCGACAGCACAAAAGTGTACCGGGTCTTGTCGACGAGCTTGAAGTTCGTATTCGTCAGAAATTCCATTGTAT
The DNA here is from genome assembly GCA_964476155.1 of uncultured Fibrobacteraceae bacterium. Classification (GTDB taxonomy): domain Bacteria; phylum Krumholzibacteriota; class Krumholzibacteriia; order LZORAL124-64-63; family LZORAL124-64-63; genus JAHIYU01. The sequence continues at coordinate 74,996 of CAYYYS010000002.1, read as the reverse complement.
CTCTCCCGGGACGCCTGGTCCCCAGTCACAGCCCTGTCAGATGCTCAGTTTGGCGTGCGAACGATTGTACGTGGCGACTTCCATGATGACGCGGGTCATCACCAGCGCCGTGAACATGCTGGACAGGATGCCGATACTCAGGGTTACGGCGAAGCCCTGGATAGGCCCGGTGCCGAACCAGAGCAGAATGGCCGCCGCGATCAGCGTCGTCACGTTGGCGTCGACGATCGTGCGCGTGGCGTTGGAGTAGCCGGAATCAACCGCGGCGCGGGCGGTCTTGTTACGCCGCAGTTCCTCGCGGATGCGCTCGTTGATCAGCACGTTGGCGTCCACTGCCATACCGATGGTCAGGATGACGCCCGCGATGCCCGGCAGGGTCAGCACCAGTCCGAACTGGGCCAGCACTGCCGCCAGGATAAGAATGTTCACGGCTACCGCGAACATGACCACAAAACCCGTCAGACGGTAGTACAAAACCACGAAGATCAGGACCAGAATCAGCCCATACATGGCGGCGTTCAGACCCTGGCGGATCGAGTCGCGGCCGAGGCTGGGACCGACGGTGCGTTCTTCCTCGATACTCACGTCCACCGGCAGGGCGCCGGCGCGCAGGAGCAGCGCCATGTCCTGGGCTTCCATGCTGGTGAAGCTGCCCGAGATCACGCCGTCACCCGACGGGATCTTGCTGTTGAACACCGGGGCCGACTTGACCTTGCCGTCGAGGCTGATGGCCATGTTCCGACCGATATTCTCGCCGGACAACTTGGCAAAGAGCTTGGCGCCCATGCGGTCCAGGTTGAAATGCACCTGGAAGCTGCCGGGACGATCGACGTCCGGCGCGCTACGGGCGTTGACCAGGCGGTTGCCGGTCAGGCCGGGCCGACGATCGAGCAGGAAGATGGGATGTCCCACGAACCCGCCGCCCAGATCGGTCGACTGCATGGCGAACTGGAATTCCATGTGGCGGGGAATCACGCCGGCCTCGGGCGAGTCGAGCATTTCCCTCACCGTCTCGACATGCTGCTCCAGAACCACTATCGGCGTGCCCACATAGCGGATCAGCCCCTGATCGACGATCAGATACGACGAGAAGGGATGGGTAGCCAATTGCTCGGCGGTCGGTCCCTCGCCCGCCTCACCCGGCTGGGTGGGCAGCGCCTCGAAATCGAGGGCGTCGTCGGCGCCGGGGGCGGCCGTCACGGCAACCGTGTCGGCGTCCGCGGTCTCGGCCTCTTCGACCGGCGTGTCGCCCGCGGCCGTTACGGCGAAGGTGTCGTCCAGTTTGGTGATCACCGAGGCGAGATCCTCGACCGGGCGCACCATGCGGAACTCGAGCCGCGCGGTGGAACCGATCAGGCGCTTGGCGCGCTCCACGTCCTGCAGGCCGGGCAACTGCACGATGATCCGGCTGGTGCCCAGCGGCTTGATATCCGGCTCGCTCACACCGAACTGATCGACGCGATTGCGCAGGATCTCGACCACACGTTCCAGCGCGTCGCTGGCTTCGGCCGGCGTCAGGTCTTCGGTGTCGATTTCCAAAACGATATACATGCCGCCTTCCAGGTCCAGACCCTTGCGGATCGCCCTGGTCTCCCAGCCTTCGATCTGAGACTTGAGATCGGCGTCGGTGACGGCCTGCTCACGCATCTCGTCGGTGACGCGCGAGGCGCGGAACGTCGGATACAGCCCCCAAAGCGAGAGCAGGATCACGACGATCACCAGCAACGCCCTGAGATTGAAGGATCGCTTCATGAGAACCTCTCCATAAAGACACTCGGACAACACGCGCCGCGCCGCAAAGCACGGACACAAACAAGAAAAAAACACGCATTAACGTGTTTACGATGCGATCGGTCCTGGGCGGGCCCCCACGAATCGTTCACCGCGTAACCCGCGAAAAACCAGGGGCAATTATAGCCTCTGTGGGATTATGGGTCAATATCTATCGCGGATCACTGGCACGTTCCTGTTGCAATGCCAGCAGTTCCGAGGCCGTGACAAAGCGAATACCGGCCCGTCGATACCGCGGCAACTCCTCGGCCAGGACCGCCAGGGTCTCGGGATAGGGATGGCAGATGCCCACGACCCCTCCGGTGGCCCGGGCCGCCCGGACCAGCCTCGCCAGGAGGGTTCGCACCTGCTCGGGATCGCGTTTCGCCTGATCGAGGAACAGGCGGCTGGTCAAGGTGGCCAATCCCGCCCCGCGAGCGACCTCGGCGGCCGTCGACCGGGACGTGGTCATGCTGTCCAGGAAAAACAGGTCCCGTGACTCGAGCACGTCCATCAGCCGCTCCATGGTGGCGCGGTCGGCCGTGGCCGCGCTGCCCATATGGTTGTTGACGCCCGTCACGCCCGGCAGGGCGGCCAGAGCCTCGATTACCAGGGTCTCTATCTCATCACGCCCCATGCCCACACGAATGAACGCCTTGCCGGGGTTGACCCCGGGATACTCCTGAGGCTCCATGGGCAGATGCAGCATGATCTCACGGCGGCGGCGAGGCGGTTCGCCCCCGCGGCGCCGAGTCAACGACAGGGTGACCGGGCACCCGCGCGCCAACCGCTCCCGCGAAGCATCGCCGGTGGGCCCCACCGTCGCGGCGGCCGCCGGCAAAGCCAGGTCCGTGGCCTTCAGGGCGTATTGGCGCGAATAGGGCAAGCCGGGCAGGACCGACAGGGTCAGGGGCTCGTTCAACTTGAGCAGCCCCCGCGTGGTCTCGTTCTGGGTGTTGCCCCAGTCGTCGATGATGATCGCCACGGTGGGCCGATCCAGCGGCCCGAGCAGATCCGATGCCCGCTCGTGTTCGGTGTCGGTGCCCCAACGCAGCCGGGGCGTGTCGGTCGGCTCGGGATGAACGATCAGGGTATGGGTAGCGATCCCGCTGACGCCCAGATCCAGGCGCAACAGAGCGGCATCCTCGCCGACGGACCGGCCCGACGACCAACGGTCGTTCGGTCGTGTCATTCGCTCACCCCAGAGAATCTCGGCGCCGCGGGGGCTCAGCGCCTCGGCCAAGGCCGCCTGGACTTCCCATAATGACAGGCCCTCGGGTGCCCGGACCACCCGGCACAGGATAACCGCCTCGTCTCCCGCTTCCGGTAGCGGCCAGTCGTAGACAAGGGGATCCTCGGCTTCGGGATCGGCGGCCACGGCGACGCCCCGGTAGGCGGGCAGCACTTCGGCCACCGCTTCGCCCACCGCGCGCTGGACCGGATCCCTGTACCGGTCGACACCGAGACGCAGCAGCCGGGCCCGGCCCGCGTCGGTGCGCGACCAGCTCAAGACACCGGTGCCGGTGATCGCGACCAGGACCGCAATGAGCAGGATGGTCCTACCGGCGCGCAACCAACCGCCGGAACGCCGTCCCTGGCGGGATTTCTTCTTGGGGGATTTTTTCTTCCGGGCTGGCATGCGGACACGATAACCGCCACTCCGCCGCCTGCCAACAAAAAGGAAGGGAGCCGTTGGGCTCCCTTCGATCGTTGCGATTCATCCGGGATGGATCAGTCGACTATCAGCAATTTTTTTGTTTCGTCGAAATCCTCTTGGCCGAACAGGAAGAACTTGGTTTTGGTTGTGCCGTCTTCCATATCGAACTCCTCGGACTTGACATAGAAAAGCTGCTGTGAATCTACGGTGATCGTATTATCGCCGCCCTCCAGGGTGAAGACGATCATCACATCGTAGAGGGCCCGTTCCGAGTCGGGGAAATTGGGATGAGTGGGGGACTCATGGACCCAATCGTCGATCAGGATGAGCGAATTGACGGAAATGCTCTGAACGCCCGGTTTGATGGCGCCCGTGTCCGGGTCCTCCCCCGGGTTGCCGGCAAACATGTTCTCGGTGGAACGCAGGTCGTCGTCGCGTTCCCAGGTTCCGAGCCCATTCGCGAATACGAATTTGTAGTCGGCGTGCAGAATATCCCGGTAATCGTCGATCTCCATACCAGAGTAGGCAATCTTGAAGTTTTCCATGAGCTTTTCAGGCGTATCCGGCCACACGATTTCGGAGTCCGGGGGGGGGGGCGGGTCATCATCGTTCTGAGGTGAAAAAATACAACCGCCGCCGGCAAGGACGGTAAACACCAGTCCCGCTGCCATAAGTGGAAAAAGTTTGAATCTCGACATCTCGAAACCTCCGCATGATGCATATCGCGCCGTCACATGGCGGGCGCGTGGTCGCTCATCACACCGCGTTCAGCAGTGGATTATAGCATATCAATGGTGCCTTTAGCCACCTCCCGCGGCTGCAAAAGCGCCTCGGCGTTGTCCCAGGGATGGCAGATTGGCCCCCGAATCGGGGTCCTGCTCGCCCTGTTCGTCGAACCAGCGGTACAGAACCCAGAAGGTCCCGTCCAGCCTGAAATCGAGCGATACCGTAGCCCGGTAAGGAACCTGACTACCTGATTCATCGACCACTACGCTATAAGTATAACGTAAAAATGCCTCAGAGCCTGAATAATCCGTATCGAGTGCGACAGCGCGCATGTCCGAGGTTACGCCGGCGACGTTGCCCAAGAAGGCTCTCATGAACGCGATTTCCATTTCGCGATCCCAAGCGGCCCAGTCGACACCTGGATACGACGCCTCGGTGCCGCTGTCGGGCTCGTAGACGAAATCCTCGGCAATCTGACGGTCGTACCCGGCGGGATCCTGTCCCTCCATCGCCTTTTCGATGTTCGCGATGACATTATCGGGTTCCGACTGGGGCAGGTAGTCGATCACCACGCCAATGGGGTCTTCCGGGTCCCGCGGCTGGAAGATACACCCGCTCCAGGCCAGTGCGAAAAAAGCAAGAATCAGACCAATAAGGGCTCTACGCATCAGAACCTCCAGGCCAATTCGATATCGGCGTCCCAGTACTTTTCATTGACTTCCCGCACATTGGGTCCGTTGGCGAAGAATCGCCGTGCGCTGATGTTCAACGACTTGCCGGTCCCAAATTCCTTCTTGTATTTACCACCCACCGCGACCTCGCCGCTGTACCGCTCGGTCTCATTGGGGTTGGTGCCAAAGGTTTCCTTATAGTCCCGCTTGCGATAAGTCGTTCCCTCCAGGGACAGACGATTGCTGATCCGATAGCTCAAGGCGAAATCGATATTGGACACGCTCTGATCCGATTCGCGGCTGTAATAACTGCCCCCGACAACGTCCGTGCGCGACTTCTTGGCGTTGTTCTTGATGTTCAGGTCGTGCCGGATCGTCAGGGTCAGGCGGCTGTTGGGCCTGATGGTCACCTTGGTGTTGAGATTGCCGCGCTTGTTGTAGTCGTCCAGCTTGTTGACGGTTTCCAGGTGGGAGAAGACGTAGTCGGTGAACTGGATCCACACCCGGAAACTCTGGTTCAGGTCGAGCCACGGCGCCACCGGCCAGAGATAGCTGGGCGAGATCTCGTAGGTATCCTTGATGCTGTTGTTGCTGGATCGTTCGCTCCGGATCGAGATGTCCTCGGTGCGCCGGGCGTCTACCGACATGTTCACGTTCACGCCGTTGTCCCAGCGGGTGTCCATCTTCATGGTGAGACTGGAATCCAATCGGTCACGATCGTTCACGTTGAACTCGCCTTCGGCGATGTCCTGGGTCAGCCCCGCCCGGAAGTTGAACTTGAGATTCGTGTGGGCGAAGAGCGCGTGGGTCAGGTTCATGGACAGGTTGCGCATGCGGGAAACCTGGCGACCCCGGGACAGCGACGCGCCCTTGTAGGTCTGGTCGTCCCACTTGTACTTGTAGCTGTAGGTGATGTTGAGCGTATCCAACCGGGTGGGCCGGAAGCCCATTTTCAGGTCGACCGTGTCCTGATAACGTTCGCGCATGCCCACGCCGCTGGCCCGGTAGGTGTTTTCCGACATGTCCCGCGACAGTCTTCCGGACAGACTGAGCCGACCCAGTTGGATCTTGTTTTCCCAGGACATGGTGACCGCGTCGTCGCGCTCGAGTTCCTGGACGATCTTCTCGATGGCGCCGATGGTGTCCACGATGCCGCTGGCGTTGCGACGATAGTCCAGGTACCGCTTGTTGAAGCTCGAGCGGGAGATGGTCATGCCGCCCGTGAGCAGCCCCTTGTCGTAGAAGACACCGGCGCGGATGGAGTCGCCGGCCGACGAGGACGGATTGGTCTCCAGTCCCAGCGTGCGATCACCGCTCTTGGTCATGGCGTAGAGACCGGAATGGACGGACAGCCACTCGCGGGCCTGTAAACCGCTGCGCAGGGCGCCGTCCAGGGCCGCCTCCGATATATCATTGCGCTGGTTCAACTGCTCGGCGAGCTGCTGGTTGAAAGACCCGTTGACGGCCATGTCGTGATCGACACCCGCCAGCTTCAGATCTTTGCGCTTGAGTGACGCCGTGGCGATACGGGTCTCGCGCTTGTTGACGTTGGTGTTGCCCGAGCTGTTGGTAACCTCGTCGCGGGTCCAGTTGTCGGTCATGTTCAGTGAGCCCACGATACCGCGCTGGGGATCGGACGTGTAGTTCAGGGACCCCGATCGGGTTTCCACGCTCTTTTCCTGGGATCGGTAGTCGTCCAGCTTTACCGACATTCGTTGCACGAGGGAGCTGTTGTCGCGCAGGGTCAGGGTGTTGGCGAGATCGGAAGAGAAACCCACCTTCTGCATCTTGGCCGAAAAACCGGTCGTGGGTACGATCAACCAGGTCTGGATGAAGGGTGTGGCCTCCTCCTGGTCCTGCATCAACGCCACCACGTCGACATCCTTGGACAGGTTGAGCATTTCGGCCATGGACATACCGGTGCCGGACGTCGTGTCGGCGTCGGCGACACCGTCCTCGTCGGCAAAGGCGAGGCCGGCGGTCAGCAGCAGCGCCATCAGGATCCGGGCTGTCGTCTCGACTCTCAAGCCTACTCCACTCCAGATACGATCTCGGCGAGTGCGCGAAGTCGGTCGCGCGGAATCCGTTCGGGCCGGTCGTCGGGATCGATCCCGACGCGGGTCAACCAGTCGACGGCGGTATGATCGTCCACACCGCACAAACGACGCAATATTTTTCCCACCTTCTTGCGGCGCTGCTGGAAGAGCCCCTTGACCAGGGCCTTGAAACGCGCGAACGCCTCGTCGGACCAGGGGTCGTCACGGGGGGCCAGTCGGACCACCGCCGAGACCACGTCGGGTCGAGGCCAGAACACCTCCGGCGGCACGATCCGCACGACCTCGATCTCGAAGAGAGATCCGAGCAGCACCGACAGCACGCCGTAATCCCGGCCACCGGGTTCGGCGGCCAGGCGTTGGGCCACTTCGCGCTGGACCATGAAAATGGCTCCCGCGACCCGTTCGCGCCAATCGGCGAGCGCAAAAAGCACCTCACTGGTCAGGACATAAGGCAGGTTTCCGGCCATGACCGGCCGATCTCCTGCCGCGCTAAGCGCTTGTCCCCAGTCCAGCCGGGCTATATCGGCCTCCAGTAGCGTGAATCGTGCCTCGTCCGTCATGAGGTCGCGAAGAACCGCACAGAGATTGCGATCGACCTCCACGGCCGCCACATGCGCACCGGCTTCCAACAGGGGAAGAGTGAGGGCACCGCCCCCGGCTCCCAATTCCAGTACGTGATCCCCGAAAGCCATGATATCGGCTGCAATGGCGCGCGCCATGTTGCCGTCCACGAGGAAATTCTGGCCGCGTCGCTTGACCGGTCGTACACCGTGTCTTCGCAGCAGTTCCTGCTGGCTGGGACGGTCCTCGCTCATACGGAGGCCCTCGCGCCGAGAAAGCGATCGAAGTTGGCGTTGGTGATATCGGCCAGCTCTGCGGACGGCAGGTCGTACAGCGCGCCGACCACCGCGGCGGTGTGTGTCAGATAGGCGGGTTCATTGCGCTGGCCCCGATAAGGGACCGGCGGCAGCCAGGGCGCGTCGGTCTCGAGGACCAGGTCTTCGGGTCGGCAGGCGGCCAATACATCCGGCAGACGGCTGTTGCGATAGGTGACCGGTCCCCCGATCCCCAGGAGAAACCCTTTATTCCGACCCCACGCGGCCGCCTGCGTGTCGCCGGCAAAGCTGTGCATGATGCCCCGCAGACGGGGCGCGCCGGTCTGCTCCATGAGGGTGATGATCTCGTCATAGGCGTCCCTGATATGCAGGACGACGGGCAGACCGAGACGGTCGGCCATGGCCACCTGGGCCGTGAAGGCGGCCATCTGGGCCGGCCGCGGCGACAGGTCGCGATAAAAATCCAGACCGATCTCGCCGATGGCCGCCACCCGGGGATGACGCGCCAGCTCGGCCAGTCCGGTCAGGACGATCTCGCCGGCGGATGTGATCCGGCCGTCGGGATCGGCGATGACCGTCGCGTCGTGGGGATGGACACCGACCGTCGCGTGAAAGCGCGGGTCGCCGTCGGCCAGGGCGACCGAAGCGACGCTGCTCGGGAGATCATAGCCCACGTTCAGAAAGCGCTCGACACCGGCGGTGGCCGCGCGCTCGAGCACCGCGTCCGTATCCGCGTCGAATTCCCGGCGGTTCAGGTGGAGGTGGGTATCGGTGAACACTGGCTTCAATTCCCGGGCTCACGCCGACAACCGCGGTGCCCGGTCCGGGTCCGCCCCTTGGGCAGATCTTTGCGGGTCTCCCAGGTCAGTTGATCCGGCTCCAGAACGACCTTCTCTCCCTCACCCTCGAGATATACGGTCACCATCTCGTGCAGCAGATCCAGCTTGCGGACCACGCCGCGACCGTGAGCGGTGTCGACACGCGTTCCCACGCGGGGCAGACGCGCCATGGAACGCAGGTAAACGTCGTACTCGTAGGCCAGGCAACAGCGCAGCCGGCCGCAGAGACCGGAGAGCTTGTTGGGACTCAGGGGCAATTGCTGTCCCTTGGCCATTTTCAGGGTGACCGGTGAAAAGTCGTGCAGGAAGGTGCAGCAGCAGAGTTCGCGACCGCAGATACCGAGGCCGCCCTTCATCTTGGCCTCGTCACGAACACCGATTTGCCGCAGTTCGATGCGGGTGCGGAATATGGATGCCAGATCCTTGACCAGCTTGCGGAAGTCGACGCGCTTTTCGGCCGTGAAATAGAAGGTGATCTTGTTGCGGTCGAACTGACGCTCGACCGTCACCAGGTTCATCCTCAACTTGCGCTGCTGGATTTTCTCCAGGCAGATGTCGTAGTACTCCCACTCGTCGGCGCGGTTCTCGTGCATGCGTTTGAGATCACCCGGTTCGGCCTGGCCGAAGATGCCCTGACGAGCCGCCTGTCGCCACCACTTGGACTTGCCGGGACCGATATAGCAGACCCGTCCCATGTCGCAACCACGGTCGGCCTCGACCATGCAGTAATCGCCGGTGACGAGATCAATGTCGCGCTTGTTGTGGTAGTAGCCTTTGCGATGGCCCTTGAACTGAACGGTTACGAGATCGGCGTCGGTGGGGATCTCGAAACTCTCGGCGGGACCGCAAGGCTTGCGCGGGTTGTGTCTATTGTCACGGTCAGGCGCCGGACGTGGCCCTGTCCTTCTGGAATGCATGACTCAACTCCTGAAACAACACCGCCATGACGAGGCCGATGTTGAGATTGCGGTCGATGCCCGTACGAGCCGTCTCGACCGCCTCTATGTCGTGCAACAGGCCGGCCGGCGTCCGCCGTGCGGCCAGGTCGCGTACAAGGGCTTCATCGTCCGCCAGACGCGGTCGCCAGTCGGCGCCGCGCGTCGCGCAACCCATCGTATCACTGTAATAGAGAAGAAGCGTTTCGCATAGCCGAATCGCCCGCTCCCGTTTCTCGATCAACTCCTTGGCCTGTCCTATCCTGGCGCGGCTTCCCGCCGCCGATTCGGCCGTTTTGGCCAGCGCGTCGGGGATGATTCCCTTGTGGACCTGATCGGCGGCCACCTGCGCGGCCCCCTCGCGGCCTGCGGCCAGCGATTGCAGAATTTGAGCCGCCCAGGCGCGCATGGCGCGAGCCAGCGGGAGTCGGTACGCGGCCGCCTGGCGCGCGTTGCCGCCGGCGGCACGGGCGAAATTCGACGCATCAACCTGCGGTATATCGTAGAGCGCACCGAGCATGGCGCCCAGATCGTCCTCGCTGAAGGGATCAAAGTTCACGATCTGACATCGGGACTGGATCGTGGGCAGGAGACCGCCACGCAGCGACGTGAGCAGAATGATCAGCGTGTCGGCCGGCGGCTCCTCCAGCATCTTCAGGAACGCATTGGCGGCGCCGGACCGCAGGCGGTGTGCGTCGCCCACAATGGCCGTCTTGAGGCGGCCCTGAAAGGGTCGCACACGCAGGAACTGGAGCAGGGAGCGGACCGTGAAGGCGCCGGGACGATCCGGATCGCCGATCAGCACCTCGCTCGACGCCACGAAAGCCGGCTGATGGAAGGGATCCTCGCGCTTGTGGGAGAGCAGGTCGATCACGTCGCCGTCGGTGATCGATGCTGGCGCCGGGCATATCCAGCGGATATCGGGATGCTGAAAACTGACAGCCTTGCAACAGCTCTCGCAGGTCGGGACCGCGACGCAGGTTTCAGGCTGGCGACAGTTGATCAGGCGAGCAATCTCCAGGGCGGTCAGCTCCTTGCCGCTGCCTTCCGGACCCGCGAAGAGATAGCTCTGCCCCAGGGCGTCTTCGCGCCTCAGGTCGAGAAAGCGCTCGACAATCTCGGGCCGGCCTGCGAATCGCTCTGCCACCGTCAATCCTTCCGGTCCACGACAAACCTGGTGCGCAGTTCGGCCACGTAAACGGCCATTTCCACTTGCAGCTTTTCCGACTCCACGGCCTGTCGCACCTGGGCGCGCACATCCTCGAGTTCCAAACGCTTGCCGAAGGTCCGGTCCTTGACCAGGAAGATATAGAAGCCGGCGGGCGTCATGAAGGGATCGGTCAGGCCGCCGGCGTCCAGGTCGCCCAAGGCCTCCTGGATGGCCGGCGAGAGATCGGTCAAGGCGAAGGTGCCCAGATCGCCACCGCGGGTGGACGAGTTCGGATCGACACTCAGTTCACCCGCGACCACGGCAAAGGGCTCGCCGGCGAGCAGGCGGGCGTGGGCGGTGGCGGCCTGGACGCCGGCGCGCGCTACATCGTCTTCGGTAATGACCAGCGGGAAGAAGATCTGGCTCACTTCGCGGCCGTCCTCCGACACGGAGTCCAGATGGATGATGTGCAGTCCCTGTTCGGTCACGACGGGCTGGCTGGTCCCTCCCGCTTCCAGGGAGAAGATGACCTCTTCGAGTACGCCGCTCTTCAGGTCTCCCGGACGGAAGCGGCCGAGTCGGCCGCCGCGTGAGGCACCTGGGCCTTCGGAATAATCCCGCGCCACGTCGGCAAAGGACCCGCCCTCGCCCAGAGCCTGCAGGGCCGAGCCCAACTTGATCTGCAGAGCCTGCTGCACGTCGTCCGCGGGTTGCACCGGGATAAGGATGTCCGCCAGGGTCAGGCTGTCGGGCGTCGCCGGGACCTCGTCGATATGGGCCGCGTACCAGGCGTCCACCTCGTCCTCGCGCACCTCGATCCGTGGCCGGACGAATCGACCGACTACGGCCCGCATATAGTGCTGGTCGCGCAGCTGGGAGAAGGAGCGCTTGCGATAGTCGTCGAGCGTCATGCCGTTGCGCCGCAGCTCCGTCTCCAGGGTCGCCTGGGCCCCGTAGTAACGCACGAGCTGGTCGATGTTCGATTGCACGTCCCGGGCGATGGCTTCGTCGGAAACCTCGATTTCCTCCTGCTTGGCCGCCGCGATAATCAGCTTGCTCTCGATCAGGCGATCGAGAACCTCGGTGCGGATTACGGCCTCGTCGTCGTCGATCTCGACACCGGCGTTGCCGGCCTCGAGCCGGTACAGGGCCACTTCGCGTTCCACCTCGCTGAGCAGGATCGCTTCCTCGTCGACGATGACCAGGATGCGGTCCACGAGTTCGGGCGAGCTGGGCTCCTGGGCGACCGCGGTCCCCGCGACGGCGCAGAGGATCAGCACGGCGGCGGCCACCTTTACGACACCATCGATACGCCTCGACAACGGCGTTGACTGCATACTCACGTTCCTTTCACGCGGGCGCCGGGGGTCCATCGACCTCCCGGCGCCCTGCACTGGCCCTATCATCGCGGGCTGGACTCCATGGTTCGAGCTTGGCTCACTGTGCGGACTGCAGATCGTCCCATGAGGGCATCGCCGCCAGGGCGTCCTCGTTGATGACCACGGTGAATTCATCGCTCCACTGCGCCAGCTTGTCCTTGAGGGCTTGATCCTTGCGTATGCGCTTGATGCGATTGGAGACCTCTCTCGAGGCTTCATTCATCTCGCGCTGGGCGGGCGGCACGATTTTGTCCAGACGCATCACGGCCCAGCCTTGCTGGGTTCTGAACGGGGGCGTCACGTCGCCGACGCTCTCGACCGAGAAGATGGCGTCGCGCTCGGGTTTCATCTCGTTGCGAGCGACCGAGAGCGCGCCCTTGCTCACGGGGTCCTTCACGGCTGCGAACCGGTTGTAGATGTCGTCCCAATCGTCGCCGGCCACGATGGCTTCGCGTGCCGACTCTACCGCAGCCTCGTCCGCACAAACCACCACACGTCCCTCACGATGCTCGGGCGTCATGAACTCGCCCGAGTGCTCGGCCCAGAATTCGGCGATGGCCGCCGCCGCGACGTGCTCCTCGTACTGGATGACATCATCATGGAAGCGCTCAATCATCATCTCTTCGAGCCTCGCACGGACGTCCTCGAGAACCCGGGGATCTTCGCGATAGCCGCGCTCATCCGATTCGACCATGAGCAGGCCCTTGATCACCATGTCGGTGATGATCTGCCGACGCACGCCACCGAGCATCTTGTTGCGCTTGGGCCGCTGGAAAGCGCTCATCTCGGCGTACTTGGCCTTGTAGCGGCCCAGGGTCCAGACATCCGCTTCCCCATTGAGATCGAATAACACGGAAAAGAGAACCCGATCCGACTCCTCGGCGGGAATGTCCAGGGCCGCCAACTGGTCCTTGGGGATGGGCTCGTTGGTCTCGGGATCCAGATAGCCTTCTTCCTGGGGCAGACCCTGGAAGAGGAGCCACAGGGCGCCTTCGTCCATGAAGAATTCGTGCTTTTCCTTCGAGGCCGCGATGAACGCATCCTCTTGGAGTCGCGAGCGTCGTTGGGTGATCACGCGGCGAATCTGTTCGCGGTAGGTGTCGTCCAGGTCACGCTCGCGAACCTCTTCGAGGTGGTTGAAACGGACGATCCAGTAGCCGTACACCGTATCGACGGGCTCGCTAAGCTGCCCGATCTCAAGTGAGAAGAGGGCGTTCTCGAAGGCGTCGTCGGCCATGCCGTACTGCAGGTCCATGGTGTAGTCGTTGCGGGGTCCCGCGGATCCGTCGTTGTACTCCTGGGCCACGTCCTCCCAGAGTTCGCCGTCCATGATCTTCTGGCGAGCCTCTATGGCGTCGTCCTTGAAGTTGCAGATGATGAACTGGAAGTGACGCTTCACCTGGCGATTGGCGTAGTAGTCCTCGATATCCGCATCGGTGACATCAGCCTCGGGATAGTTGATCAGATCCGCATGCATCAGGTCACGGGCCATGATCTGGGTGAGAATGCGCTTGCCGTTGATGTACTCTTCCTGCTGGTCGTACCCGAGGTCGAAAGCCTTCAGGACCATCAGCTCCTTGTTCACGATCACGTTCAGGAACGCCAGTTTGCTTTCCAGGGAGTTCGTGTCCAGCGTGACGAGGTGATCGTCCATGGGCAGATCCAGCTGCGTCAGACGGACCAGTCGTTCCTGGTAGTAGTCGGCGGTTATCTCGCGATCACCCACCGTGGCCAGGATGCCGCTGTCTTCACCGCAGCCGGAGAGCAGGGGAAGACAAAAGATAATGGCGGTCGCAGCGGCCAGACACAGCCGCGTCGTTCCGGCGTTACGGATGGTGCGCATTAACGCAAACTGAGACATGATCGACTCCTCGTAAGGTCAGGGGCTTGGTTTTTCGACAGTCGGTCGTTTCGAACTTTCGGCTTCCTCGGCGCGCAGCCGGTCGATCAGGTCAAGAACGGTAAATGCCGCGGCCGCGGCTTCAGGGCGCGCCACAGGCACTTTCAAGACAAGTTGATCGACGGCCGTGAACGTCATACCGCCAGGGCCGGTTCCCATTAAACCGTGAATAATAACCGGTGACGGTTCCTGTCCGCCAGAAAAAAAGAAACTCAGCCCGGCGCGCGTGGCCCGAATTTCCTCGATTCCGTTACGACCGGCCAGGATACGGACACGTGTCAGATCGAGCAGATTGGCGACCTGGGCGGGCAGCGGGCCGTACCGGTCGCGGACTTCCTCGCCCAGCAGGTTGACCACCGTTTCGTCGTTCAGGCGGGCCAGGCGACGGTAGAGGTCCATCTTCTGCTCGGGCTCGGGTACGTAAGCGTCGGGAATAAAGGCGGGTAGCTTGAGATCAACCTTCACGTCGGTGGTGGCGGTGCCGTCGCCGCCCTTGAGCTCGGCGACGGCCTCGTCGAGCAGGCGACAGTAGAGATCGAAACCGATGGCGATCAGATGTCCGTGCTGCTCCTGACCCAGGATGTTGCCGGCCCCGCGTATCTCCAAGTCCCGCATGGCGATATGGTATCCGGAGCCCAGGGCCTGAAACTCGGTCAAGGCCGAGAGACGACGGCGGGCGTCGTGGGTGATGGTCTCTCCGGGCGGTGTCATCAGGTAGGCGAAGGCACGTTGACTCGAGCGACCGACCCGGCCACGGATCTGGTAGAGCTGCGCCAGGCCGAAGCGGTCGGCGCGGTCGATGATGATGGTATTGACCCGCGGCATGTCCAGACCCGACTCGATGATCGTCGTGGTTACCAATACGTCGTACTGATGGTCCAGAAACTCGCCCATGACCTTCTCGAGGGCCCTCTCCTCCATCTGCCCGTGGGCGATACAGATACGCACCTTCGGCAGGAGCTTGCGGAGTGTCGCCGCCATGCCCTGGATGGTCTCCACCCGATTGTGCACGAAGAAAACCTGCCCGCCGCGGTGCAACTCGCGCAGGATCGATTCGCGCAGGATCGATTCGCTGTAGGCGCAGATCTCCGTGTGGATGGGCAGACGGTCACGCGGCGGCGTCGTGATCAGCGACATGTCCCGCGCGCCCATCAACGACAGATAGAGGGTGCGCGGGATGGGCGTGGCGCTCAGGGTGAGCACATCCACCGACTTGCGCAGCTGTTTGAGCCGTTCCTTGTGGCGCACGCCGAAGCGGTGCTCTTCGTCCACGATCACCAGACCCAGCTTGGCGAAGCGGACGTCGCGCGACAGCAGACGGTGCGTCCCGATCAGCACGTCCACTTCGCCGTCCTTCGCGCGGCGAGTGATCTCGCGCTGCTCCGAGGTGGAATGAAAACGGCTCAGCACCCCGACCCGGGCCGGGAAGTCGCGGAAGCGCTCGGCGAAGGTCTCGCCATGCTGGAGGGCCAGCAAGGTCGTGGGACAGAGGATCACTACCTGACGCCCGCTCTCGACCGCCTTGAAGGCCGCGCGCATGGCGACCTCGGTCTTGCCGTAACCCACGTCACCACAAACCAGACGGTCCATGGGACGGGTCGCCTCCATGTCCTTCTTCACGTCGGCGATGGACGTGAGCTGGTCCGGGGTTTCGGTGTAGATGAACGATTCCTCGAGGGAACGCAACAGGTCGCCGTCAGGCGGAAAAGCCAGACCGGGCCGGCTCTTGCGTTCGGCGTAGAGATTGAGCAGTTCGGCGGCCATGGCCTGAATGGCCTTGCGCGCCCGTTTGGTGATGCGCGCCCAGGAAGCCGTGCCGAGACGGCTCAGCTGGGGCGCCGCATCCTTGTCGCTGCTGTAGCGCTCCACGGTATCGATCTTCTCGACCGGCACGTAGACCTTGTCGTTCTCGGCGAACTCCAGCAGCAGACATTCGCGCTCGTCGCTTTCCACCTTGATCCGGCGCAGCCCCCGGTACAGACCGATGCCGTATTCCACGTGCACCACGTGCTCGCCCGGCTTGAGATTGCCCGAATCGACCACGACGGCCGCGCCCCGGAAACGGGCCCGCGACGGCCGGTGGTATCTGTCGAACAACTCGTGGTCGGTGACCAGGGCCAGCCCCATCTCGGGCCACACGAAGCCTTCACTCAAGTGTCCGACCGAGGGCAGGACCGTGGGCGCCGCCCCCTCGTATTCCAGCAGCAGATCGGTCAGACGCGCGGCCTGCCCCTGGTTGTCGCAGAGAACGGCCGACGCGTAGCCGGCGGCCGCATACGACGCCAGGGCCTTGATCAGCTTGTTGATCTCGCCGCCACCGAGGCCGGGACGTCGCGATTCGAAGGTGTGGATCACGCGGGCGGAACGGGCGGCCCAGTCGTGGGCTGGATCGTCAACCACCCAGGCGCCGGCCAGATGGGCCTGCGGTCGGTCCAGAGCCGCGATTTCGTCGGCGGTCGCCACCAGGGCCGCCTGGTCCGGAAGCCAGGGGTCATGGCGCAGGCGCGTGTCGCGCATGTTGGCCACTTCCTCGCCGAGACCGTCGAACTGTTCCGAAAGCCCGGCCGGATCGGACCAGAAGAGGCTGGCGCCGGCCGGCAGATAATCCACGAGCAGTGACATGGAGCTGAACAGGGGGGCGAAAGCCTCCAGGCCGGCCGCGTGGATACGCTCCTCGATGCGCGCGTCAAGATCCTCGCGTTCGTCCGCGTCCAGTTCGCCGTCAAGATACGCCTGTTCGACCCGTGCGAGCGCTTCGAGCACCACGTCATCGTCAAGGAGCAGGTGGCTGACCGGCAAGACCCGGCCCGCGGTCAACTTCTCGACCGAACGCTGCGTGCCGGCGTCGAAGGAACGCAGCGAGACGATCTCGTCGTCGAAGAACTCTATGCGCAAGGGGTGAACGCCGGGGGCGTACAAATCCATCAGGCTACCACGCAGGGCATACTCCCCCGTACGCGACACCATACCCACTGCCGTGTAGCCCAGATCGCCCAGACGGGCACAGAGCGCATCGCGGTCCAGGCGGTCCCCCACCCTGAGCGTGAACGACGCGGCGGCCAGGCGGTCGGGGGTAACGATACGATTACAGAAGCCACTCAGGGAAGTGACCGCCAGGACGGGCTTGTCCTCGCCAAGGCGAACCAGTCCCTGCATGAAAACGCCGACCAGCTCAGGATCGGGGGAATTACGGTCGAAGGGCAGGACTTCCTGCTGCGGCAGATAGACCACTCGATCAGGACTGAGCCAACTCTCCAGATCGTCGGCCAACCGCAGGGCCGATTCACGACCCGGCGTCACGACCAGGGCGGTCCGGCCGGTACCCTGATGCCAGGACGCCAGCAGCAGGGATGCGGCGGCGCCGTGCAATCCGGTCAGGGCGGGAATAGTGTCGGGTTGGGCGACGGCCTGGTCGAGGGCGGACTCCACCCTCGCGACGCCCTCGGTGAGGGCCTCTTGGGGGATGGTACGGCCGAGCAGGCCGCTCAAGGGGTCGGGTCGGCCAACGGGCCGGCCCAGCAAGGCCAATCGATCATCTCACTCCGCTAGAAGGTCTGACGCTGTTTGCTGAAGGGCGTAATGGCCCTTAGCCGTTCGACGATCCTCGGAATCACGGTGGCGGTGTAGTCGATTTCTTCTTCGGTGTTGAAGCGGCTCAACGAGAAGCGGATCGAACCGTGCGCCGAAATAAAGGGGATGCCCATGGCCTTCAACACGTGCGACGGCTCCAGGCTGCCGGACGTGCAGGCCGAACCGCTAGAAGCGCCGATGCCGACGCGATCGAGCAGCAGGAGGATACCCTCCCCTTCGATATAATCAAAACTTATGTTGGTCGTGTTGGGTAGACGGTGTGCCGTGTCGCCGTTGACGCGGCAGTCTGGTACGGCCGCCACGATCTTCTGTTCGAGTCGGTCACGCATGTCCCGCACGCGGGTCTGTTCCTCGGCCATGTACGCAGCGGCCAGCTCACAGGCTTTGCCCAGCGCGGCCAGTCCCGGCACGTTCTCGGTGCCGGCCCGACGCCCGCGCTCCTGGTGCCCGCCCACGATCAGGGGACGCAACCGGGTACCCCGTCGCACATAGAGCGCACCCACGCCCTTGACGGCATGGAGCTTGTGGCCCGACAGCGACAGCAGGTCGATGGTGGAGTCGGTCATGTCCACGGGCTGCTTGCCCACGGTCTGAACGGCGTCCACATGGAAGACCGACCCCGCCGCCTTGACGATGGCGCCGATCTCCTCGGTGGGAAAGATCACGCCGGTCTCGTTGTTGGCGGCCATGATGCTGACCACGGCCGTGTCGTCGCGGATCGCCGCGCGCAGGTCATCGAGATCCAGGGTCCCCTTGCCGTCCACGGACAGGTAGGTCACTTCGTAGCCGTGGCGGCTTTCCAGCTCGCGGCACAGGCCCAGCACCGCGGGATGCTCGACCATGGTGGTCACGATATGCTTCTTTTCCGGATAGGCGCGCAGGGTGCCCACGATGGCCAGGTTATCGCTTTCGGACCCGCCGCCGGTAAACACGATCTCCGAGCGCATTTCGGCGCCGACCAGGGAAACGACCTGGTCGCGAGCCGTGTCGACGGCGTGTCCCGCCTGGGCCCCGAAGGCATGCATGCTGGACGGATTGCCGAAGTTTTCGGTCAGGTAGGGCAGGATGATCTCACGGACTTCGGGCGCCACCGCGGTGGTGGCGTTGTTGTCGAGATAAATGCCCTTTGCGGGGCGATCGGGCAGTCCTTCCAGTAGGTTGAAAGCGCTCATTTGCCCACCTCGACCACTTCGATGTCCTCGTTGACGTGCTCACGGAGTTGGGCTTCGACCCAACCCTTGATGGTGGCCTGTGAAGACGGGCAGCTTGCGCAGGCGCCGACCAGCTTCACATGAACTTCGTTGCCGCGGATCTCCACCAGTTCGATGTCGCCGCCGTCGGTGCGCAGGGCGCGGGCGATATCGTTTTCCAGCACCTCGCGGATCTGTTCCAGACGATCGCCGTTGCCGGGTAGGCCGGAAATCTGTACCAAGCCGTCAGGCGCATCCTCGACGTCGTCGGTGTTCATTTCCCGCCAGCAATCATCGATGATGTGCTGGATGTCGGGGTGACAGGAGGCGCAACCACCGCCGGCCTTGGTGTGGTTGGTAACATCTTCGATATCGCGAAGCTGGTACTGCATGACCGCGTCGTGGATCGTCGACTTCTTGACCTGGAAGCAACTGCAGATCTCCACGTCCTGCTTGATCAGCGTGCAGGGCACGCCCTTGCCCAGCTTCTTGTAGTAGTCGATCATCGCGGCTTCGAGAGCCTCGCGGCCCATCACCGAGCAGTGCATCTTCTCGCGGGGCAGACCGCCCAGTTCGCTGGCGATGTCCTCATTGGTGATGACGGCGGCTTCCTCGAGGGTCTTGCCCTTGATCATCTCGGTCAAAATGGACGACGAGGCGATGGCGCTGCCACAGCCGAAAGTCTGGAACTTGGCGTCCACGATTCGTTCTTCGTTATCGAGCTTGAATGAGAGCCGCAAGGCGTCACCACAAGCCATTGATCCAACTTCACCGATGCCGTCGGGGTCGTCGATGACGCCCACGTTGCGCGGATTGGTAAAGTGCTCGAGGACCTCGTCAGAGTAATCCCACATATCAGACCTCCCGAAGCGGTACGGGGTCAAAATCAAAAGGAGACTTAAGCTATCCCCTGACAATGGTAAACCAAATGCAGATACGTGCAAGGGGGGCTTGAGCAGGCGGCGGTATCAGGCGGCGCGACGGGAGATCGTGGTCTCGGCCAGCAACAACAGGATGGCGGCCATCAGGAGGAAAGGCGCCAGTTCACGACCCCTCAGGGCCGACGCGAACCCGGCCGCTTCGACCGACGAGATGTCGAGCCCCGCATCCAGCCCGGCGTCAACGAGCTGGTCCAGGACATTGTCCGGGGTCAGCAGACGCGGATCGCCCTCGTCGGCTGGTGGCACCACGGCCACCACACCGGCGGTATCGCCGTCGGCCACGAACGTATAGAAGCCCTTGTATCGTGCCGTCTCCCCCGCCACCACGGGTTTTCCGTCCACCCAGGACACGCGCGCCGGCAAACGCTCGACACCCGCCGCGCGAGAGCTTTGGCGGTGCAGGGACGGCGTATCATGCAAACCCCCGTCGCCCGTGAGGGTGAATCGTGGCGGCGCACCCACAACGATGTTCATTTCCTGCGACCCCACGCCACCGGCCAGATGCGCCGCCAGACGTTGGGCGAAAGGCAGGAACATGGGATTGCCGGCCAGGTCGGTGGAGCCGGCCAGAAGATTGAAGGGCATCAGGGCAAAGCGGCCACGACCCAGGTCGCCTGTGGCCAGCAGGGGCATGCCGTTGCGACCGATCATCAGAACCGCGAGACTGCTGTCAGCCAAGGCGAAGTGCCGTCGCCAGAGGGAGCGTTCCAAAGTGGCGAGGGACGCTTCGCCCAGACCGCTGAAAACGGGATGTTCCCGATCGACGACCAGGGCCGTTTCGGCGCCCGTGACCGAGCGGTTGCGATAAGCGATCTCGCCGGCGACGCCCAGCATGGGCAACAACGTCGAACTCAGGTAGCCCGAGTGGTTGTAATCGCCGAATTGGAAGATGGCGCCGGCGCCGGCCCGCAACCGGCGCGCCAAGGCGTCGCTGGCATCGCGCCCCAGGGGACCGGTATCCAGAAAGATCAACAGATCGGCCCGCGCCAGATCTCCCGTTTCCAGCCGATCGCCGCTTCGGGTCTTGATCCGAAAGACCGAAGCGTCGCTCTGATCATCACCGACAGGGGCCAGGGCGTTTTGCCAGTAGCGCCAGCCGCCGCGGCCCGCGATGCCCCGGTCCGGTCCGTGAACGAGCAAAACCTCGATACTGTCGCGCACGCCCAGGACGAAGGGGAGTTCATCGTCGACCGCGAAACGATCCGCGTCGGTAGCCACGACACCCGTGTGAACACCGGGGGCGGGCGCGGTCACGGCGAAGAGCAGGCTGTCGACGGACCCGACGCCGGCGGTGGCCACGGCCTCGGCCACCCGCTCGCCGTCCAGTTCGAGCCAGAAAGACTGGGCGGGATGGGCCACGAGGACCTCGGCCCGCAGGTTGAAGGTCTCCCCCGGCTGTACCGCTCGCAGGGGAAGTCCGATGCGACGCACGCCGCCGTTGATCTCCTCTTCACCGAAGCGATGCAACAGCACACGGACTACGCCGGCCTCGTTCAGTTCGCCGACGGCGCCGGCCAGGCGCGCGTCGTCACGGGCCGCCAGTTGGAAATCGGAGAGCACGACCACGACCGCCGGCGGATGCTCGGCTTCCCCGGCCCAACGCGCCGCACCGGACAGGGCGGCCGACAGATCGAAACCGCCGTCGGTGGGTTTCAGATCGCACAGGACATCCGCGACGGCGCCGCCGGCGCCGGTCCAATCCCCGAACACGGATCGGGCGTCGTCGGACGCCAACAACACCTGGACCTCGCTACCGCCGGGCAAAGCCTCGACGGCCGTGGCCGCATAGGCCACCGCCGACGCGAAACGCGCGTCCTGGTCACCCGCAGTCTGCATGCTGGCGCTGGCGTCGACGATCAACAGCAGGGATACGCGTCCCGACTCTCCCGGCGCGATACCCGCCAGGCGAGGGCGAGCCACGGCCAACGCAATAAGCAGGATGGCCAGCACGCGCAGCAGTAACAGCAGCAGCCGGCGCAATCCGAGCGAGCGCGAGCGGTGGACCTGCACCTCCTCCAGGAAGCGCAGGTCGCTGAACGGAATGTCGCGAATCCGACGCCGGTTGAGCAGATGCAGAACGATGGGCACCGCGGCCGCCAGGGCGCCAAAGAGCAGGGCCGGATTAAGAAAGGAGAGCGGCATGTCAGGACATCCGCTTCCGCTTGCTCAGATAGGCCAGCAAGGCGCGATCGAAGGGCGTATCGGTTGTCATCTCCACCAGGTCCACACGCTGGCGTCGGCATCCGCGGCGCAGGGTCTCGCGCCAGGCCGTCACCCGCTCTACGTAATGGGCCTTCACGTGGGCGGGTTCTAGTCGAACTTCGTGCCCGGGACGTTCCAGGTCGATGAAACGCGCTTCCTGTCGGAAATCCAGATCCAGTTCGCGCGGATCCAGAATGTGGAAGACGATCACCTCGTGCCCCCGGTGGCGTAGGTGTTTCAGACCCGAGAGTACGTCCTCGGGTTCATCCATGAGATCGGAAAACAACAGCATCAACCCCCGGCGCGGCAGACGCTCGGCCGACCGGTGCAACATCTCGCCCAGGGCGGTCCCGTGACCGGGCTCCAGGGTATCGAGATGCTTCAGGACCTGGAAGAGCTGCCGCTTGACGGCTCGCGCCGGCACGGATGCGCGCGGAGCCTCGTCGAAGACTTCCAGGCCGACCGCGTCGTTCTGGCGCAGGAGCAGATGGGCGAAGCTGGCCGCCAGCAGGCGGGCGTATGCCAGTTTGGACGGGCGAGTCTTGTCGGCTGAAAACCCCATACTGGCCGACCCGTCCACCAGCAGGGTGGCGCGCAGGTTGGTCTCCTCGGCGAAGACCTTCAGGTAGTGACGGTCGGTCTTGGCGTAGACGCGCCAGTCCATGTTGGTGACCGGCTCGCCGGGGATGTACTGGCGGTACTCGGCGAACTCCACCGAGAAGCCGTGGTAGGGGCTGCGGTGCAGTCCCACCAGGAAGCCCTCGACAACCAGTCGCGCGATGATGTCCAGCCGGTCGAGACCGGCGACCTCCACGGGTGTGGGGGCGGTCGATCTCACGCGCCCACCTCGTCCAGCAGCTGGTCGATGATGCGGTCCTTGCCCATTTCCTCGGCCTCGGCATGGAAGTTGGTGACCAGGCGGTGGCGGAGGACCGGATGAGCCAGGGCGCGCACGTCATCGATGTCGGGTGTGGGGCGGCCCTGGAGCAGGGCGCGCGTCTTGGCGCCGAGCAGCAAACACTGGGCGGCGCGGGGGCCCGCACCCCAGGCCAGGAATTCCTCGGCCGGCTTGACCGCGTCGGGCGTGCCCACGCGTGTGGCGCGGGCCAGATCGACGGCGTGACGCGTTATGTTCTCGGCCACCGGCACGCGGTGGACCGCATCCTGGAATCCGAGCACTTCATCCGCGCCGAGCACCTTGTGCGGGTCGACCTCATGCACGCCGGTGGTGTGCTCGATGATGGCCACTTCCTCGTCCAGCGCGGGGTAATCGATCAGCACGTTGAACATGAAGCGGTCGAGCTGGGCCTCGGGCAGCGGATAGGTCCCCTCCTGCTCGATGGGGTTCTGGGTGGCCAGCACGAAGAACGGCGGCGGCAATTCATGCGTGGACCCGCCGGCGGTGACCAGCCTTTCCTGCATGGCCTGCAACAGGGCGGCCTGGGTCTTGGGCGGCGTGCGGTTGATCTCGTCGGCCAGCACCACGTTGGCGAAGACGGGCCCCTGGATGAAGCGGAAGGCGCGCTGCCCGGTGGCCGTGTCGTTCTCGAGGATCTCCGAGCCGGTGATATCGCTGGGCATCAGGTCCGGCGTAAACTGGATCCGCGAAAAGGACAGGTCCAGGACCCGCGCCAGCGTGCTGATCAGCAGCGTCTTGGCCAGCCCCGGCACGCCCTCGAGCAGAACATGCCCGCCCGCGAAGAGCGCCACGAGCAGTTCCTCGATCACGCGATCCTGCCCCACGATGACCTTGCCGATCTCCGCGCGCAGTTGTTCCCCGGCCTTCATCAAGCCATCGATGCGGTCGTTGGTGTCCACCACGTCTCCCCTGTCGGTTGTGTCGGGATCAAGATATCCGTTTCAAGGTAACGGAAGCGGACGGCCCGCTCAACTGACATCATACGAATTGGGGAACCGGTGTTTCCCGACTTCGCGAATTTTTCACGGTTTTGGAGTTGCAGCCACGGCGCGCCACGCTCATGCTGTGGGCCACAAACGGGAGGGTGAGATGGTCAAGAAGATATACCGCAACATGGAAGACGTTCTGCGACGGATCGATTCGTCCAGCGGCGCCGAGGACATGATGCGCGAGATCCTGCGCGAGATCGTGGAGAACTGGACCGAGTCCGGTATCGAGAGCGGACGGCTCTACCGCGAAGGCGAAGGCGAATATACCCTGATCGACAGCGTGGGCGAATTCGGCGACACCATCACCGGCAAGACCGTTTCCAAAAGCTATCCGCTGATGCGCGAACTGGTGCAGGAACGCATCGTGATGATCACGCCAGAGACACCCGGTTTCGATCCCGACCTCGAAGCCCAGTTCAGCCATTTCGACATCGCCGCAGTGATGGTCGGCGTCGAGCCCGCCTATATCATGAGCTTCGGCATCCGCAAGCAGGATGACGTGGACGACCTCCATCTGATCCTGCAGACCATCCGCACCTCGGTCGGCCTCAAGCTGCGCCAGGGCAACCTGGAATCGAAGCTGCGCCAGGCCCGCCAGATCCAGCAGAGCCTGTTGCCGCGCACCCTGCCCGAACTGCCGGGATTCGAATTCGCCGCCGTCTCGATCCCCGCCGAGGAGGTGGGTGGTGACGTCTACGACGCGCAATTCGTCGAGGACGGCGTGATCAGCCTGGCCCTGGGCGACGCCAGCGGCCACGGCCTGCCCGCCGCCCTGCAGGCGCGCGACGTGATCACCGGCCTGCGCATGGGCGCCGCCGAGCAGCGCAAGATCAGCACCACCATGCAGCAGCTCAATCGCGTCATCCACCAGAGTGGTCTGGTGAGCCGCTTCGTCTCGCTCTTCTATGGGGAACTGGAGGAGACGGGCAACCTGTCCTTCGTCAACGGCGGTCACTGCCCGCCCCTGCTCTTCGCCGCCGACGGCCGCGTCTTCGAGCTGCCCAGCAACGGCCCGGTCCTCGGCCCGCTGAACGACGCCGTGTACAAGCGCAGCTTCGCCAACATCCGCCCCGGCGAGGTGCTGGTCATGTTCTCGGACGGGTTGATCGAGCGGGAGGACGTGCCGGACAGCGACAACGAGTTCGGCAACGAGCGCCTGGTCGCCCTCGTGCAGGGGATGCTGAACGAACCGGCGGAGGAAATCGTCGCCCGACTCCTGCAGACGGTTCGCGCCTACGGTCACGACGCCCCCTGGAGCGACGACGTGACCGTCTTCGTGGTCAAGCGCAAGCCCGCCGACGAGTTCGAGCCCAAGAGCGATTTGTACACGGTGACCCCGACGAGGCGATCGCCCCAGGTCCGGTTGGTCAGCGAATAGGGTCCCGGTCCAGTCGGTAGAGAGCGTAGGTCCAGACCCCGGCTTCGGCCAAGCCGACCCCGTTGATTCCGCAGGTGTCCAGCAACTCGAAGCGCACGCCGTTGAACGTTTGTCCGGCCCAGCGGGGCGGACCTTCGGTCCGGTCGAAGAAGTAGTCGGGCGTGCCGAGATCCAGCCAGCGCCGGCTAGCCACCATCTCCTCGAATCCCATCTCCAGACCCAGCGCGCGGGCGTCGGGACTCACCAGTCCCGCCAGGTCGAGAATGCGACGCTCCGACGCATAGCCGATGGCGCCGATGTCCAGCGCCGCGATCACCGCATCGGGCGGCGTGCTGTCGCGCAACCACTCACCGGTGGCGTAGTAGCAATCGTGAACACCGCGACTGAAGACGGTCGCGTAGGGACGCACCTTCACCGCCAGCAGACCGGCGTTGATCAGTAGCGTCAGCACGACCGCGATCCCCGCCGCCCACCGGCCGAAACGGTTACGACTCCCCTGTCGCCGCAGCATGGCGCCCCCCAGCGCGGCCAAGGCCAGGAGCAGAGGCGCCAACAGGGGCGACACATAACGCGAAATGGTCCACACCTGCTTGACCGAATAACCGCCGACCAGCACCACCAGCCAGGTGGCCGCGATCGCGCCGAGCGCCAACGCGCGCGGCCCGAAGGTCTTGCCGTCACCCCCGGCCAAGCCGCGCCGACGATCGAGCCAGAACCCCACAGCCACCACCACGAACGCGATCCACAACACGCCCTGCACGGCCGCGAGCTGCTGGATGGTGCGCGCGAGGTAGTCGATCACTTCGGACGGGGTGAGTTGCAAGGGGTAACACTTGGCGGCGGCAGTACCCGGAATCACGCGTCCGAAAACCGACTGGGCGTAGACCAGCCAGGGGCCCACGACCATCAGCCAACCCAGCGCCACCTTGGCCAGCGACGCGAGAATCGATCGCTCGGGATGACGTCGCCGTTGTAACCAGAGCAGCCACGGCAAGGCACACGGCGCCAGCAACGCGATCTCCGGACGCGCCAGCGACCCCAGACCCCAGGTAACACCCCAGGCCAACCAGGCGATCGGCCCGCTGGCGGCGACCGGACCAAGCAGGACGAGCATCAACAACTCGGCCAGCGGCGTCTCCATGCCGGACAGGGTCCAGCGCAGGAACCAGGCATCGAGGGCGATGAGCAGCAGCAGCCAGGGACGCCAGCCGCCCGGCAGGGGAAAGCGCACCAGCAAGCGATCGGCCACGACCAGCTTCGCCGCACCGACGATCAGTCCCAGCACCCGTGCCGCCACCAGCGGCGCCAGTCCGAGCTTCAACAAGAAGACAAGGCTGAAGACCCACAGGGGCGATGTGGACCCGTATGTCGGATCGCCCGGGTTGAAAGCGTATTCACCACGCTCAAGCAGGTTCTGCGCATACCGCAGATGGATCCACGTGTCGTCGGTGACATAGGACCACAGGGACATGGCGCCCAAGGCCAACACGACGAACGCTAGGAGTAATCCTGCAAAACGTTTTGTCTCCAATTCGTACTCCCGAACCTGCACGTAGGTGTGTGGGACACTTCGTGGGGACGCTTACCGGCGGCTTCGAGGCCGCCGGTGCGCTCGGCTTCCGCGGCTTTAGGCCGCTCCAGACGCCCCACGAAGTGTCCCACACACCTACGTGCAGCCCCCGGTACGAAACGGAAACCCAGCGTCTTGCAGGATACTCCCTCGTTCGGTGGTGGGCTAGCGTCATGTTCCGGTTCTATGACCTTGGCTCATGCCCCATCGTGAATGTCTCGGACTACCCATGCTCCTCACCTGATCGAACGAACATGTGCACATACATGGCCTTGACCGGGTGTCCGCAGGGCCCTGGAGCCATGGATGGCGGAAGGACCCGGAGGCCAAGCAACCCCGCCACAGGAAGTGGCGGGGTTGCGCCCCGGTCAAGGCCATGTATGTGCACAGGTTCGTTGCCCCGATCAAGTGAGGAACATGGGCAATCCCGAAACATTCTTCACGTTGGGCCGATACTGCTCAACGTCATAAAACCGCTCAACATCCACCCGCTTGACCCCCCCCATGATCGAATGCAGGGGGACCGCGATGTACTTGCCGTCCTGCAGCCCGGTCATGTAGCCGGACTTGCCCGCGATGAGGAAATCCATGGCCAGGTTGGCGAAGTTCATGGCGACCATGCGGTCCAGTGCGTCCGGGGCGCCGCAGCGCATGAGATAGGCCAGGGACTGGAACATCATGTCCGAGCCGGTGAGGGTATTGAGGGAGTCGGCCGTGTGCTTGCCGATGCCGCCAAGCTTCTGGTGGCCGTAAGCGTCCGCCTCGCCGGTCTGGTGGATATCTCCGTCCAACTCGGTGGCGCCTTCGCTGATGGTCATCAGCGCGTAGTTGCTCGGATTGTCCATCTTGTCCTGCTTCATCATCTCGGCGAGATGCTCCATGTTGAAGGGAACCTCCGAGATGATCGAGCGGTGGACGCCCGCGAGATAACTGACGATCAGGGCCGTCTCACCGCTGTTGCGGCCGAAGAGTTCGATCACACCGATCCGCTCGTGGCTGCCGACGGGGGTCCGCAGCTGCGTGATGGCATCCACCGAACCGGTGATCGCGGTGCTGAAGCCGATGCAGTAGTCAGTGCCGTAGACGTCGTTGTCCATGGTCTTGGGCACGGCCATGATGGGAAAGCCCGTCTCGTGCAGGCGCGCCGCGTAACTCAGGGTGTCGTCGCCGCCGATGGGAATCAGGGCGTCGACCTCCATATCCTCGAGCGCCGCGACTACGTGGTCGGTGATGTCCACGGGATACTCCATGCCCGGCTGCTTCACGTGATCGAAGATGTCGGCCTCGCGGACCTTGGCCGGGTTGGTGCGCGACGAGTGCAGGAAGGTGCCGCCGTGGCGATCCTTGGTGCGCACGTCGTCCCAGCCCAAGGGCATCAGCCAGGGCGCGTTCCACTCGGGATCGCCGATCTTGTAGCCGGACAGGGCTTCCCAGCCCCGGCGCAGACCCAGGACTTCGTATCCCTCTTGAATGGCGCGCCAGACGACCTGCTTGATGCAGGCGTTGAGTCCCGGCACGTCGCCGCCGCCGGTGAGGATCGCGATCTTCTTCTTGCGTGTCATCGGTTCACTTCCGTTTCAGGGGCCTTGAGGTCATCGTAACAGAGGCAGCCGCCACCGAGGAATGTGCCCTCGCAGGACGAGCGCGCCAGGGCCATCACATCGCTCTCGGATAAGCCGAACAGGTCCATGGCCAGCTCGTATTCGCGCGACAGGGTGGTGGACGAGACGGTCGGGTTGTCGGTACACATGGCCACCTTGATGCCGGCGTCCAAGAAGCGCGGCAGCGGGTGATTGCGCAAGTCGGCAACGGCGCCGGTCTGCAAGTTGGAGCTCAGGCAGACTTCGAGGACCACGCCGTCTCGGGCCAATCGCTTCAGTAACACGGGATCCTCGCCGGCCGATGTCCCGTGGCCGATGCGGGCGGGGCCGAGGTGGTCGAGCGCTTCCCAGATACGCTCGGGCCCCTCGCTCTCGCCCGCGTGGACGGTCTTGTTCAGACCCATCCGGTGGGCCAGGTCATAGGCCTCGCCGAAGAGTATCGGCGGGAAGGGCGCCTCGGGTCCGGCGATATCGAAACCGATCACGCCCACCTGCGAATGGAACTCTTCCTTCTCGCCGAGAATCTCGCGCAGCAGGATCTTGGCCATGTTGCCGCCGTGACTGCGCATGGCGATCACGATGATGCCGCTGCGAAAATCGGGGTGCTCCTTGGCGAAGCGCACCAGGCCCTTGCGGGTGGCGTGCAGCACCTGCCGCGAGGTCAGACCGGCGCGGCGGTGAATCAGCGGGTTGATGCGCAGTTCGAGCACGCGCACACCGTCAGCGTAGGCGTCTTCGGCGATCTCGTAGGCGATGCGCATGATCGAGTCGTAGAACTGGGTGTACTGCAGCGGGACGTGAAACTTGTCGAGGTAGTCGATGAGCGACTTGTCCTGGGCGTCGTCCCACTCGAGGTAGTGACGGAAGGCCTCGAAGTCCAGATCCGGCACGGCCGAGTAGTATTTCTTCGATAGCTCCCAAAGGGTGGCCGGACGGATCGAGCCGTCGAAGTGGCGGTGCAGTTCCGCGAGGGGCATCGTCTTCAGGAAGTCTCGTCTGTCTTGTGGGGTCATCACATCTCCCCCTGTTGCGTTTATTTCGTTCTGTTTTGGGGCATAGAATAGGGCCGGGGGGGCGGACTGTCCAGCGGGAGTGGGCGTTTATCCGACCAGGGGCAGAGCGATGGTGCGGACCGATTGGCCGACGTGCAGGCGCACGGTGTAGAGGCCGGGTGCGAGACGGTTGCCCAGACCATCTTCGCCGCGCCAGCGAATGACGTGGCGGCCGGCCGCATAAACAGCGTCGGCAAGACGGATGACGGGGTTGCCGTCGGCGTCGAGGACTTCGAGGACCACATGGGATTCGTCGGCTATATAGAAGGGGACGAAGGTGGCCGGAGCGGCGATCCGGGGATGGGGATCCAGGAGGCGCACGGAGCCGTAGGCCGATGGGAAGGCGGCGGTTGCAGCTAGAACCAGGGCCAGAGCGGCCAGGATCGGTAGTGCGCGATGACGAGACATGGTTTCTCCCCCATGGGCGCCGGGGACATGGCGCCTCATGAGGTATCATTATATCACATGGTTTCGGGTTGTTTCTAGTGGCGGGCTGATATTAATGCAAATTTGGGGTCACCAGGGGGGCCATGGTGTGGATAAACCCTCCGCAGTCTTAGAAAACCCACCCCAGCGAAAAGGCCGAATAACTCCCACCATCACCCAGGAACAGCCCCTCGCCCGCCAACCCAGGATTCACCGGTGATGTATCATTGTAGGCGAAATCGGCCATCAGATTACCATGTCGCAACCCCACACCCAGACTCAGCGGCGCGACACCCCCCGCATAACGACGGGTCTCGGTATGGGACACGTCACCGGAATCGTCCGGGGGCGCAAAACGATGGATGTCATCGCGAACTCGTACATACTGGATGGCGGCCCGAGCAATGAGCCAGGGCAAAACCACGGTCTCGACACTGGCACGCCCCCTGATCTGGAAAAAAGTTCGGTCACTGGTCTCCCAAACCGGGCCCAGGTGATCCACGGTGTGCAGGCGCAGATCTTCGCTGCCATAACGGTATTCGCCACTGATCATGAAATGGGTATCACGATCGGGACGCATACCCATGCCTATTCCGAAGGATGTGACATAGGCATCGCGGTCGGCGGGGCCCGCCAAAAACTCGGCATAAAGACCTCGCTGGTCACGGGTATGTTCGATCACCGGAACCATGGTCAGCTCCGGGGCGATCTCCACGAATGCTCGCGCCCGGAAGCCGAACGAGGTCCAGTTGTCCGCATAGAGTTCGTAGAGCGAACCACTGAGTTCGGTGCGGTTGTTGATGATCTCGCCGGCGATCTCCGTGCGCACTCCGTCTCGGAGATTGCCGGCGGCGCCGAAGCCGAACTGGTGGATGTACTGGGCGTCGATCCTGTCACCGGTTTCGGTACTCACTCGGGACTCGCCATAGGTCGTGAACCGTCCGCCGAATCCGATCTGCACCGGCCCGAAGCCGCGGCTCCACAACGCCGTGAAGGCCCCTTCGAGGGGCTCCTTGGGCAGGTGGTCCTGAAAATAGAAGGCAGCCGTCCCCCAGCGTCCGTCCTCGGTGAGACGCAGGTGCACGCCGCCGCCGTGGCCGATCCGCCCCTGCTCGCTCAGCGCGTCCTCTTGACCCCGGACGAGATCCCCGAATTCGAGCGTCACCTGGTCCGGATGATCTTCGAGACTTCCGTACCAGCGCAACACGTTGGACGCAGCGGTGAAATACCCGCTGTCACCCCCGAGGGCGAGCACGCGGGCTGTCCCGGCCTGCAGCGGAACGGCCGATAGGACCATCAGGCACGTCATCACGATCGATAGGGTTGAACGTTGGACCGTCACGGCAGATCGACTCCTTTAGTATTCCTTGAAGAAGAGGGGGTATCCTTCAACAAAAACCCCACAGTCGGGATGACTCCATATGGCATAGTAGCTCTCACCTTCAGGTAACCCGAACTCTTGGGTCCAGACACCGTCGTATAGACGCCACACCCGATCCGACGCCAGGACGAACACGTCATCCGGACGGAGTATCGTCATATCGGTGAAATACTTCGGCACTTCGCCGCCGGCCGACATATCGACGAGTTCACCATCATCGTAACGGTAGATGATCGAGCGATTGACGGAGCCGGTCGCGTAACCGCCCAGCCACAGCGTCTCGTCCGACCGCGACGTACTCATACGCCGAGCGGCGAAGCCGGGAAGTTCGAGAACCGTCGTGAACGCTGTGCCCGACCAGATCTGCAAAGTACTCGGAATACCCGTCACCAGGGCATACAGCAAACCGGACGGAGTTGCGGTTATGCTTCTGACAGAACCGGGAGCTATCCCAACCGAAGTCCAGACGGTTCCGTCCCAGAATAGGTATTCCGAAGCGCACGCGACAAATATGCTATCGGGTGCAATGGCATGGAACCGGTTGATATCAGCTTCGGGCTGGTCCATCCACATCCAGTGGCCGTCTGGATCACGTAGCGAGAGCTTGCCCCCGCCCCTGGCCGCGACCCAGCCGTCCCCGAAAACCTGGATACGTGAAACGCTGTGATTCGCAGGAAGAGGAGTATTTTCGCGAGCCCAGACTTCACCATCGAAATGCAGGACCCGCCCCCACCATTCAGCGGCCCAGATGTCGTCGCACCCGGTGCCGCTGAAATCGTTGAAGTGTCGGAAACCCAGCCCCTCGGCCGTCTCTTGCCAAGTGAATCCGTCGGCACCCGACTTGCCGTACATGAGCGTGCCACCGTAGCCGCAGGCGAGGATGCCACCGTCGCAACTGGCGAGCCCATAGATCCAGCGGCCGGAACTGTTCGACCAGATCAGGTCACCGTCGAGATAAATACCGCCGTTGAAGGATCTGACGACCCCGTCCATGTCGAGCAACGCCCTCATCGACGTATGCGTGTCGAGTTGCTCTGTCCAGCCGTCTCCGGGACTGTACCCGAGGATACGGTCCACGATGCCGTCGTCCTGTTCGACGGCCACCAGTCCACCATCGCCGAAGCGGACGGACTCACCGGGAAAGACCTGTTCGACCGACGCCAGACCGTTCTCGACGATCCAGATCTGTGATTCATCACCAACGCGAACACGGTCGTCGGGTCCAAGCCAGACGACGACACTACTGTCCGTCGGTCCGGCGAGTTGGTGCCAATCACTCCCGTCACGGTATCTCACGCCCATGGAGCCGGCGATATAGAGCCGCCCATCAGGCGCGCACAACAGGTCCAGGATCGTCTTGTCGGGAAAGCGGGTATCGACATCCCAGACGTGGCCGTCGAAATGGAAGAGAGCGTTATCGCCTCCAGCGTAGACGTCGCTCGCCGACCACCCGCCCAGGGTTTCCAGGGTGTGGGATGTCGGGCTGTCTACCCGCCGGAGCGACGCGCCGTCCGAGTGCACGATGACCCCGTGATCGCCTACCGCCCACACATCGGTCGGCGTATCGCCCCAAACAGCGTTGAGATCGTAACCGCCGGGCAGCGGATGGAAAATGCACCAGCCGTCGGTGGGACCGATGGGATCGGGTTCGAGGGGCTCGGGTACACAGCCCGGCAACAGGAGCAGCATGGAAAACAGGGCAAACAAGACTCGCCTGGGGATCGGCATGATCATCCTCGAGTCGCTGCAGATATCGTATCGGTCCATCATGTACTAATCCGATAGTCGGGTCGGAGTCGATCAATACGTGAAGTTACATCATGAGGATCGACGAGGTACTGGTCAATCATGAAAGCGTTGGGTGGGTGGAGGATATGCCGTCCTAAAAACGGAGCCGCTGATCCTTCACGCGCTTAGAGACATAGAATCCCACATCCAGTTCCCCAAAAACCGGTCGACACCTACCTGAACCGTGAGTACCCTCACGTCACAAAAACGACCATCAAGCCTCAAGCAAGGAAATACCCATGTTCGACCGCAACGTCCTGGACCTGGACCTCGACGCCACCGTCGAAGCCATCAAGCCCCGCCTCCGCGAACTCGTCTCCCGTCGCATGCTGCGACGCGGCGCCGTGATCGCCATGAGCGGCGGTATCGACAGCAGCGTGACCGCGGCGCTGACCGTGGCGGCGCTGGGTCCCAAGAAGGTCTTCGGTCTGTTGTTGCCCGAACGCGACTCGTCGAAAGCGAGCCGCTCGCTGGGCGCGCAGCTGGCCGACCACCTCGGCATCGAGTACGCCGTCGAGGAGATCGCCCCGGCCCTGGAGGCCGTCGGCTGCTACCGCTGGCGGGACGCGGCTTATAAAGAGGTCTTCCCCGAGTACGGCGAGGGTTGGAAGTCGAAGATCGTGCTGCCGTCGGACCTGATGGATTCCGACCGCATGAACGTCTACCGGCTGGTGGTGCAGGATCCCGACGGGAACATGTTCGAAGAACGACTGCCGGTGAAGGCGTATCTGCAGATCGTCGCCGCGACCAACTTCAAGCAGCGCATCCGCAAGACCATGGAATATTTCCACGCCGACCGGCTGAACTACGCCGTGATGGGCACGCCCAACCGTCTCGAGTACGACCAGGGTTTCTTTGTGAAAAACGGTGACGGGTCGGCGGACGTCAAACCCATCGCCCACCTCTACAAGACGCAGGTCTACGCGCTCGCAAAGCATCTCGGCCTGCCCGACGAGATCTGCTCGGTCATCCCGACCACCGACACCTATTCCCTGCCCCAGGGCCAGGACGAGTTCTACTTCGTGCTGCCCTACGCCGAGATGGATCTGCTGCTGTGGGCCAAGAACCACACTGTGTCCGCCGCGGAAGCCGCGTCGGTGCTGGAGTTGGAGCCGGTTCAGGTGGAACGCGTCTACAACGACATCGACCGCAAACGGGCCACGACGCTGCCGCTGCATCTGCCGCCGCAGCTCATCGAGGACGTGGCGGAAATCGTTAAATAAGCTGTCGGCAGGACCAAATGCCCGTCCATGAAGCTTGTCAGCGCCGGGTGTTTAGTATATGTATAAGCAGTCTGTTGACCGTCTTTATCATCTGAAAAGGATGGCTCCCGCGTGAAGATCACCACCAAAGTCAGGTACGGACTCCGTGCGCTGTTGCAGATTGCCGAAACCTACGACGGCAATCCCGTACCCCTGAGCGCCATAGCCGAATCCCAGGAGATCAGCCGCAAATATCTGGAGCAACTTGTCGCCTCGTTGCGCCGGGCCGAACTGATCGGCAGCCGCAAGGGCGTGCGCGGCGGCTACTACCTGATCCGCGAGCCCCAGGACATCTCCCTCTGGGAGGTCTTCCGCACCCTGGAAGGCAGCACCCCCCTGGTGGAGTGCGTACCGACGCCGGATATCTGCGATCGCTCGGCGTCCTGCACCACTCGCGGTATCTGGGAATTGCTCGAAGCCAAACTTCAGGAATTCTGGGAGGGTTTCACCCTGCAGGACCTGCTGGACAGGATGCCGGAGATCGAACAGTCTCTCGTTTCCGAGCCTCAATCTCAGCAGGACTGAACCCACGGGAAACAACTTTGAGACGGGGACCACGACCAGTGGTCCCCGTCTTGCTTCTATATCATGGATAAGTCGGTTTTTTGCTGTTACAGCGTCCGTATCGCGTTTGACTTCACTGGTGAAACGGGCCACTTTAGCGGGGAATAAAGCCCCTTTCGCAGAGAGAGACCAGGTCATGGAATTCATCAGCCGACTGCGCCGCAAAGCCGCCGATCTCCACCGCACGATCGTCCTGCCCGAAAGCGGTGATGAGCGCATGTTGCGGGCCGCCGCGATCCTGCGCGACGAGGGTATCGCGGGGGTCTTTCTGCTGGGCGACGCGGCCGACATCCAGTCTCGCATGAGCACGCTGGGCCTGTCCGCCGAGGGTATCGCCATTGTCGATCCCGCCGCGCACCCCGACCGCGAGGCGCTGGCCGCCACTCTCTTCGCAAAGCGCAAGCACAAGGGACTGACCCGGGAAGAAGCCCTCGAGGCGGTCGCCGACCCCCTGTTCTGCGGCGCCCTGATGGTCGACAAGGGTCTGGCCGACGGCATGGTCGCCGGCGCGGTCAACAGCACGGGCAACGTCCTGCGCGCGGGTTTCCAGGCCATCGGCACCGCACCGGGTTGCAGCATCGTTTCGAGCTGCTTCGTGATGGTAAATCCCGACTGGGAACTGGGCACCGACGGCATGATCGTTTTCGCCGACTGTGCCGTGAATCCCGACCCCGACGCCGCCCAGCTGGCCGACATCGCCGTGGCCTCGGCCGCCACCGGCCAGGCCCTCTGCGGCTTCGAACCGCGCGTGGCCATGCTCAGCTACTCCACCAAGGGCAGCGGCGCCGGCGAGAGCGTCGACAAGGTGGACGAGGCCTGCAACATCCTGAAGGAAAAAGCGCCCGACCTCGCCGTCGACGGCACCCTGCAGGCCGACGCGGCCCTGGTCCCCGGCGTCGGCGAACACAAGGCGCCCGGCAGCGACGTGGCGGGCCACGCAAACGTTCTGGTCTTTCCCGACCTCGACGCCGGCAACATCGCCTACAAACTCGTCCAGCGACTGGCCGGCGCCGAAGCGGTCGGACCGGTCATGCAGGGCATGGCCAAACCCATCAACGACCTGTCCCGCGGCTGCAGCGTGGACGACATCGTGAACGTGGCGGCCATCACCGCCCTGCAGAGCGGAGGGTCGGAGCGGTGACCAACGTCCTGGTGATCAACTGCGGCAGCAGTTCGCTCAAGTACCAGCTCCTGGCGATGGAGACCGAGCGCGTGCTGGCCAAGGGTCTGGTCGAGCGCATCGGCCTGGACGATAGCCATCATGTCTACTCGCGGCCCGAGCATGACGATGTCGACGAGACCTGTCCCGTCCCCGATCACCAGGCGGCCATCAAGCTGCTGCTGGACGCCGTGGCCCATACCGGTCACGGGGTCGTCAAGAGCTTCGACGAGATCGCCGCGGTGGGCCATCGCGTCGTCCATGCCGGTGAGGCTTTCGCGAACAGTGTGATGATCGACGACGAGGTGATGAAGGCGTTGAACGCCTGCGCCCCCCTGGCGCCCCTGCACAACCCGCCCAACATCATGGGTATCGAGGCGACACGCGCCGTGCTGCCCGACGTACCCATGGTCGGCGTCTTCGACACCGCGTTCCACCAGACCATGCCCGACTCCGCGTATACCTATCCCCTGCCCTACGAGCTTTACGAAAAGCACGGCATCCGGCGCTACGGCTTCCACGGCACCAGCCATCGCTATGTCACGTTGCGCGCGGCCGAGATCCTGGTGCGCGACCCGTCCGAGCTGAACCTGATCACCTGCCACCTGGGCAACGGGGCCTCGATCGCCGCCGTTGCGGGCGGCAAGTCCGTCGCCACGTCCATGGGCTTCACGCCTCTGGAAGGCCTGGTGATGGGTACGCGATCGGGCGACATCGATCCGGCGATTGTCGGCTACCTGGAAACGAATCTGGGCATGAGCAGCGCCGAGGTCGGCCAGCTCCTCAACAAGAAAAGCGGCCTGCTGGGCATCAGCGGCGTGTCGAGCGACCTGCGCGACGTGGAACGCGAGTACGCCAACGGGAACGACCGTGCGCGACTCGCGTTGGAAGTGTATTGTTATCAGATCCGCAAATACATCGGAGCCTACGCGGTGGCCCTAGGCCACGTGGACGCGATCACGTTCGCGGCGGGCGTGGGCGAGAACGATTCGCTGGTGCGGGAATGGGCCTGTCGCGGCCTGGGTATCATCGGCGCGGTGCTTGATCCGTTCAAGAACGCCACGCGGCGCGACGAGGCCATCATCAGCAAGATGTCTTCGCGGGTGACGATCATGATCGTTCCCACCAATGAGGAGTTGATGATTGCACGTGATACGATGGCCATCGCCTTTCCTGCCGACGCAACGGTCTGAGACCGCGGCCCTTTCCCGTTCGTCGTCCCGCTTCATCTCGATTTTTCTGGCCGGCCTGTTGTTGACGGCTCTCTGCGCCGGCGCCGGCGCCGCGCCCGTGGGCGGCGGAAACGATATGCAGCGGATGCGCGAAGCCCTGGAACGCAATCTGGCCCAGGGCGACTACGAGATGTGTCGTATCCTGATCAAGGAGATGATGCGTTTCCAGCCGGGCAACCCCGTGCTGCATTACAACCAGGCCTGCGTCGCAACGCTCGAGGGCGACGTCGGGGGCGCGATGACCTCCCTGCGGCAGGCCGTCGAACTCGGATATGACGACGTGCGCACCCTGGAGTCGGACGAGGACCTGAAGCCTCTGCGCGGGACGCCCGCCTACAAGCGCCTTATCGTCGACCTGGTCGACAAGCTGCTGGCCGACGCCGGCGCCCACGTATTCCGTTTCACCGATGGTGAATGGAGCAATCTGGGGCTGCTCGAGGACAAGACGAGCCGCCGGACCATCGCCCTGGCCATGAAATTCGACGACGACGGTTTCCACGTGCGCGCCACCGGTCCCGCCGAAGTGATCCGACCGACGACCACCCGCGGCGGCGAACTGCTCGTGACCCTCAGCGTCCCCGACTCGTTGCGCAGCTTCGACACGCGCAGCGCCTGGCGTTTCGGCTTCGGATCGCACGACGGCCATCCGGCCGGCCGCATGCTCGGGCTGCCGGGACGCCCCCTGCACCAGCGCGTAGTCGAACTGGCCCCCGCATTCCACGCGGGTGTGGCTCCCGACGAGCTCACCATCGCAGCCCACATCCCCTGGAGCTACCTGTCGCCCTATGGGCTGCCCGCCGACAGGCTCTTCGGCGTGAATATCGGGCACACCGGGCCGGGTCGCTTCAACCAACTGATCCCCGATCCCGGCATGGCCAACGCACAAACGCCCTGGCACCGTTTCCGCCCCATCCGCATGAGTCTGCGCGACGACTCCACACCGCGCCTCTCCGGCCGCATCCGCAATGCGGTCGTGGGCGACAAGATCCTGATGATCGAGCTGTCGGCCTGGAGTGATCACGCCGGTCGCGCTGTCCTGACCACCGATGTCACCGACCCGGCCGGGGCAACGACAGTCAGCGCGGGTGGCGAGGGCGAAGAGGTCGAAATCAAACCTGGCCTCAACGTCTGGAAACGCGGCGCCGACCTGTCCGCCATGCCCGACGGGCCCTACCGGCTGACGGCCACGCTGACCCGGGACGACGGCGAAACCCTGGACTGGGAAACCGGCGTGTTGCGTTTTCGCGGCATGTGGCTGTCGCGGACGCGGGATCGCACCAAGCCTCTCTCCAAACAGGAGCGGGCGAGCATCGAGTGGCGGCTGGGTCTGGTACAGGAGGAAATGAGACGCCGCGATCTCCGCACCTATCCGGCCCCCATGGCAACCACCATCGCGGACGTGGAATCGCTTCTGGCGCGTCACGCCGAGACGGGCACCATCCTGCCCGCCGCGGGCGACATCACGGTGGCCTGTCCGTCCGACGACGGCCTGCTGTTGCAGGTGCCGCTGGCCCTGTCTCCGGGGTGGGCGCAGGACGGCACCGCGCCGCTGCTCGTGTTGCTGGACGCCGGCGGACAAAACGTAGCGGGAATAATCAGCGCGTTGTCAGCTCGGTTGAAAGAAGCGACGGCGGCCATTGCGGCCGGGCCGTCTCTCCCGGCCGTTCAGGCCGGAGTTTGGGACGACGGGACCCGCGCCGCCGCCCGCACGGCCGTATCCTGGTTGCGCGACCGCTTCCCGGACCGGCCCCTGCTCTTCGCGTCCCTGGACGACGCCACCGATGCCGTGGATCTGGCCAACGCGTTCCCCGGTGCGGTGACGGACACGCGCTTCTTCACACCGGACGACGATGCGGTAAAACAATTGATGGAGTGGTTGGCCGACTAGTGTTCTGTTAACCTATGATCTTGAGGATAGGTTGATAGAGCACTATTAAATAGAACCGAAGAAGTTCACGTCACCCATTTCATCGGCGTCCTCGCCGTAAGAGGCCATTTCCCGGCCATCGATGATGAAGGTGGCGTGCTCGCCGAAGACCCGGCTGAATTCCACGGTGCTGAGGGCGCTCCCTCCCTGATCCAGCTTGATCTCCACGAACTTGTCGTTCACGGCCGAGGTCAGCGATTGGGAGCAGACCGGGCAGCTGAAGGTCGCCGCACGACCTTTCTTCAGAGCGAAGTTCTGGTCCGCGATCAGGCGGTAATCCCCCGGTTTGGCGCTGAGCAGGATCAGGCCTTTACGCTCACCGTCGTCAACGATGAAGATGACCTTCTCGTTGGGATTCAAGACGGCATTACAGTGGGGACAGAAGTATGTTTTCTTCATGCAGATCCTCCGCCATGATCATGTCACGGCAAGCAACCAAACACGGCACAAGCCGTAGGGCACTTGATCAATCAAGGCCCATTTTACAGCCTCTTCAACCCTGGAGTCAAGACCATGAGGACATCTCATATGCTTAAGACGATTCTGCTGCTCATGATCACACCAACACTGATCATGGCGTCCGTGCCCCACACGGACAACGGCGGGGAGCCGCGCGACGGCATCGTCGATTACACCCTCGACGTGCAATGGCGGGCCGGTGGTCTGGATGACGACGAGAACCTCTTCGGTGTCATCATGCAGGCCCTGGCCGACGAGGACGGCAACCTGTACCTGCTCGACAATCAGCTTTCGGAAATCGCCGTGTTCTCGCCCACCGGCGAACGCCTCGCCACGCTCAGCCGCGAGGGCGACGGCCCCGGCGAATCGCGTCGGCCCAACGACATGATCTTCCTGCCCGGAAAGAAGATCGGCCTGATGCAGGTCTTTCCCGGCAAGATCGTGCAGATCGACCGCCAGGGGAACCCCGCCGGCACCTTCCCCCTCAATACAAGCGAAGGCGGTTTCTCCGTACTGGTCAGGGGAAAGTGTGCGGGTAACAACATCGTCCTGGCCGGTGTCGACCAGGCTTTCGCCCAAGGCATGCTCGATCAGACCTATTACCTGCGCAGCCATACGACGACCGGGACCATGGTCGCCGAGTACACCGTCAAGACGGCCCAGATGAACTTCGCGAACATGATGCTCGACGAGGTCGCCGTGGACTTTATCTGGACCCGTTTCGACGTGGCCGGCGACGGCACCGTCGTGGTCGCGCCCGCGCGCAACGACTACACGATTCAGGTCTTCCGGGCCGACGGCACGCTGCTCCGCACCTTCGCCCGCGCCTACGAGCCCTTGCCGCGCGACGAAGCGGATTCCGCCCGCGCCCAGGCCCTGCTCGAGGCCCAGGGACGCAACTATCCCGTCATGCCCCAGA
Organism: uncultured Fibrobacteraceae bacterium; assembly: GCA_964476155.1. Lineage (GTDB taxonomy): Bacteria > Krumholzibacteriota > Krumholzibacteriia > LZORAL124-64-63 > LZORAL124-64-63 > JAHIYU01. Next base: position 34,526 of record CAYYYS010000002.1, on the reverse strand, counting down.
TCACCATCACGGACGTCGAACCGGACATCAGCGGCATCCGGGCCTTCGACGACGGCGTCGTCTGGGTGCAGACCGGCCGCGGCTCACGCGATCTGGACGACGGCGTGCTGATGGTCTACGACACCTTCGACGCCGAGGGCGTATTCACGCATCAGGCCAGGATCATGGCCCCGGGAGACGGCCAGGAGGACCTGCTCTATCTGATCGACGACGAGCGGGCCGTCCTGATCCACAACTTCCGCAACACCCTGATGTCGTCGATGGGCGTGGAGGGCGACGGCGAGGAAGCCGAGCCCATGGAAGTGGTGTATTGCCGCATTATACGTTAACTAAAATTAACGTAGGGATGGTGGCTTCGGCGCGTTTGGCCGTCGACCGGTGGCCCGGTCTCATGTAGACTGGGCCACCAGCGGCTGAAATAACGAAAATCCCCATCATCCGGAGTTACATCCATGAATCGCTCTCTGACTATAGCGGCAACCTGTGTCCGACTCTCACTGCTCGCGACCCTGCTGATCGCACCGGTCGCCCTCGCCTCGGACGTGCCGCCGCGCATCGCCAATCCCGCCGAACCGCCCAACGGTATCGTCACGTATGACCTCGAGGAGCTGTGGCGACGCGGCGAAGAGAACGACGACCTGTTCTTCGGCCTCGTCGTGCAGGCCGTGATCGGTCCGGACGCCAACATCTATCTGCTGGACACCCAGCTCAACGAAGTGCTCGTACTCTCCTCCGCGGGCGACCTGCTGCGATCGATCGGACGCGAGGGCGAGGGACCGGGCGAATTCCGCCGCGCGGGCGATCTGATGCTGACCACCGACGGCGAACTCGGCGTGGTGCAGCGCTTTCCCGGAGCCATCATTCTGCTGACGCCCGACGGCGTGCCCGCCGGCACCATCCTGCCCGGCGATCCCACCACCGGCGGACGCGATTTCCTGAGCGGCGCCCGTGCCGTCGACGGCGGCCTGATCCTCTCGGGTGCGCACATGACCCGCACGGACACCGGCCGCCTGCGCCGCAACTTCATCTCGCTCTACGGGTCGGACGGCCTCGAACGCACGGAGTATTTCGGTGCGAACGACGAAGTCGATTTCTCGTCGAGCGAGTTCAATGAAGTCGATGTCTTCTTCCCGGGCGAAGGTCACTGGAATGTGGGACCGGACGGCCGCGTCTACGTGGCGTCATCACGAAACGACTACGAAATCACCGTTTTCGCACCGGACGGCGTCGCGCTGCAGACCTTCGGCCGCGCCTACGAGTCCTGGCCTCGATCGCCTGACCATCTCGAGCGGCTGGACACGGGGTGGAAATCCCATCGCCGCTATCAACGCTTCGGCGTCGTGCAGACCTTCGCCAAGCACGAACCCGATATCCTCCGCATGGAGTTTCATGAGCAGGAAGTCTGGATATTGTCCAGCCGCGGCGTACACGACCAACCCGCCGGCGTGCTGCAAACCTGGGATGTCTTCGATGCCGACGGCCACTTCGATCGCCAGGTCTCTTTGCGCGGTCCCGGGGACGGGAAACGCGACCGGGTGATCATGCTGGACGCGTCGCGCCTGCTCGTGGTCAGTGGTTATCAGGACGCCCGTGACGCCCTCGACGGCACCGGCGACGACAGTGAAGATCTGGAATATGCAACACCGGTTGAAGTCATAGCGTATGCAATCCGTTGACATCCCCACTCTCCGTGGCGGATGACCGACGGGCAACCCGATTCCGAATGGAGACGTCAGCGATGAAGCGATTTGCCACGCTCGCCGCCCTGGCGCTGGTGACGGCGCTCTTTTTCTCCGGCTGCGGCCAGAACGGTGACGGCGACGGAACCGCCGCCGACAGCACCGCGGCCGACACGTCGGCCGCCGATACCACCGCAACCAAGGCCAAGAAGGAAAAGGCCATCAAGGTCAACGCGGGGTTGGTCCGTAACGGCAAGCTCGTCCAACCGGTCTACGCCGACGGTGTCCTGCGAACCACCCAGCGCGTGGAAGTCCGCGGCAAGCTGGGCGGTGAACTCGTGTCGGTGCGCGTGCGCAACGGTCAACGGGTCCGCGCCGGCCAATTGCTGGCCCAAATCGATGATCGCGAATACGTGCTGGCCCTGGAAGAGAGCCGCTACCGACACATCCAGGCCCTGAGCGAGATCGCCGCCGAAGGCGAGGAACAGGTGGCCGACCAGGCGGCGCTGGACGCCTTCGTGGAACAGCGCGACGCCCTGATGGCCCTGCGTAGTCGACGCGAGATCACCGAGGAGCAGTTCCAGGCCCGTCTGCTGGACCTCGAACTCGCGTCGCTCAAGCAGGGCGCCTTCCGCCAGGACACCTTCGCCCAGCGGACCGGTCTGGCCGACGCCCGCATCGCCGAGGAACGCGCCCGGCTCAATCTCGAGTACACCAAGATCCGCGCGCCCTTCGCCGGCATCGTCAGCGGACTGGTGGCGGTCAAGGGCGAGATCCTGAGTGTGGGTCAGGCCCTCTGCCACGTCACCGACGACACCGAACTCGAGGCCGTGGTCAACGTCCTGGAGGCCGACCTGGGCAACCTCACCGAGGGTCGCGCCGCCCTGGTGGCCGTGCCGGCGGTGGACGACACCATCCAGGCGGTCGTGGACGTGATCAGTCCCGTCCTGGACGAAGCCAGTCGCACCTGCGAATGCCTCATCCGTTTCCCGAATCACGAAGGACGCTACCGACCGGGCATGTTCGTGCGCGCCGAAGTGGCCGCGCGCATCCACGAGAACCGCCTGATGGTGCCGCGCGACGCCGTCCTGATCCGTGACGACCGCCCCCTGGTCTTCAAGGTGACCGACGAACCGCGCGCCCAGTGGCTCTATGTGGACACGGGACTGGAGAACAGCGAGTGGATCGAGATCCTCAAGGTCCACAGCGGCGGTTCGCTGGCCGACGGCGAATCGGTCGTGGTCAGCGACCATCTGACCCTGGCCCACGAGGCCAAGCTGAAAATTCGCAAGACCGTGACCGCGAGCGACCGCTGGGCTTTCGCCACCGAGGAGACTGATCGATGATCAAAGGTGCGGTCCAACGTCCGGTGGCCGTCCTGATGCTCTTTGCGGGCCTGGTCGTCATCGGTATCCAGTCCTTCGACCGCCTGCCGGTCGATCTGCTGCCCAGCATCAACACGCCCAACCTGACCGTGATCACCAACTACACGGAAGTGCCGGCCGACGACCTGGCGCGCCTGGTGACCCAGCCGCTCGAGGAGCGGATCACGGGCCTGGCCGGCGTACGGCAGGTCATCTCGCGCACGCGCGAAGGCGTATCGACCATCACCGTGCAGTACGAGTGGGGTACGGACATGGAGTTCGCCAACCTCCATCTGCGCGAAGCCGTGGACCAGGTGTCCACACGGGAGGATTTCCCCGACAACGCCGAACGTCCCTTGATCCTCAGGTGGGATCCGGGCGCGCGCCCTATCGCCATCCTGGTCATCGAGGGCGACGGCAACATGGCCGACATGACCGAGTTCTGCGAGGAGGTCGCCAAGCCGGCCCTCGAACAGATCGACGGTGTCAGTCAGGCCGAAGTGATCGGCGGCCGCGACCGGGAAATCCTGGTCCGCCCCGACTTCGGCAAGCTGCGCCTGTACGGCCTGACCATGCAGGACCTCCAGACCGCCCTGGCCCTGTCCAACGTGAGCTTCCCCGGCGGACGCATCCGCAAGGGACCACTGCAGCTGCCGTTGCGCATCCTCGGCGAGTTCGAAACCCTCGACGACATCCGGCGCACCGAGATTCCGACCGAACGTTCCGGCATCATCACGATCGAAGACGTGGCCGAGGTCCTGGACACGGTCAAGGAACCCGAAGGCGCCACGCTGCTGGGCGAGGACGAAGTCGTCTCGATGCTGCTGTACAAAGAGGTCGGCGCCAACACCATCGACGTCACCGAGGAGATGGACGTCATCCTCGAAGTGGTCAAGGGCCAGTACGCCGGCTTCGGCTACAGCTTCGTCTACCGTGACGCCGACTATGTGCAGGAGAGCTTCCGCGGTCTGACCGACTCGCTGCTCTGGGGCGCGGGCCTGGCGTTCCTGGTGCTCTTCTTTTTCCTGCGCGACTGGCGCAGCCCCTTCGTGGTGAGCCTCTCGATCCCCATCAGCATCGTCGCGACCTTCGCCTTCATGCACCTGTTCGACGTCAACATCAACCTCATGTCCCTAGGTGGTTTGTCGTTGGCTGCAGGTATGCTCGTGGACAACGCCATCGTGGTGCTGGAGAACATCAAGCGGCACCTGGCCGACAAGGCCGAGGACGAGGCCATCGCCGTGGTCTGCGCCCGGGCCGCGCGCGAGGTGGCTTCGCCGGTGATCGCGGCGACCCTGACCACCGTCGCCGTGTTCTTCCCGGTGATCTACGTGCCGGGCATCGCCGGCGAATTCTTCCGCGACCAGGCGTTGACGGTCACCATCTCCCTGCTGTTGTCGGTGGGCACGGCCCTGCTGTTGCAGCCCACCCTGTCGGCGCGTTTCCTGCGCGCGGGCCAGGAAAAGCCGCGCGGTGTCTTCAAGCTCTCCGACCTGCTCTTCTCCAGTCTCTATGCCGTTTATCACCGCGCGCTGGTGCGGGTCATGGCCCACAAGGGCCTGTTCCTGACGGCTCTGCTGCTGACGATGGCCGGCGCGACCTTCATTGCCCTGGACCTGCCCCGCTCCTTCCTGCCCGAGCGCACCAGCGGCGACTTCACCCTGTCGCTGGAACTGCCCAACGGCACGCCCCTGGAATCGACCCAGGCCACGGCCGCCGACCTGTCGGCGCTCCTGGCCGACCTGCCCGAAGTGAATACGGTCTTTGCCCAGGTGGGACAGACCGAACGCACCCTGGCGGCCCTGAAGGAATACACCGCCGCCAACACGGTGCGCATCCGCGTGCTGTTGCACCCGTCCCGCGAAGGGGCCGAGCGCATGGCACGCATCAAGGAAATGCTGCGCGTCCATCTCACCCAACTGGAAGGCGCCGTGAGTGCCTTCCGCGACGAGGGCATCGGCCTGCAGGAAATCCTGGCCAGCGGCGAGTCCCCGTTCAACCTGGGCGTGGTGGCCGAGCGGCCCGAGGACGCCCTGTCCGTGGCCGAGCAGCTGATGACGGAGCTGACCCTGGTCGAAGGTCTGACCGACCTGGAAATGGACCGCGTGCTGGGCAATCCCACCGTCGAAGTGAACATCGACCGCGAGGAAGCCCTGCGTCACGGCATCAACCCCGACCTGCTCGCCCGCGAACTGCAGGCGCGTATCCAGGGCGTGGTCGCGACCACGTTCAACGAGGTCGAGCAGCGCGTGGATATCGCGGTGCGGCTGCCGCTGGACGAACGACGCAACCTGGACGGCGTCCTGGCCTCGCCGATCGACATCGGTAACGGCAAGACCGCGCCCCTGGGCAGCTTCGTGGTCCTGAGCGAGGGCCGGCCGGTGCGCGAGGTCGTACGCCGCAATCAGCGGCGCCAAATCTCCATCAGCGGCGACGTGGCCGGGCGCAAACTGAGCAAGCTCTGGGAGGACGTGAACACCGTCCTGGGCGATCTGCAGACCCCGTCCGGCACGGGCTTCGTGGCCGGCGGCGAGCAGGAGGAGATCAACAACTCGTTCCGCGACCTGGGCTGGGCGCTGCTGCTGTCGGCGCTGCTGGTCTACATGATCCTGGCCGCCCAGTTCGAATCCTTCCTCGACCCGTTGATCATCTCGGCGGTGTTGCCCGTCGGCGTGCTCGGCGCGGCGCTCACCCTGTTCCTGAGCGGCCACACGGTCAACATCATCTCGTTGATCGGTCTGGTGGCCCTGCTCGGCATCGCCGTGAACGACGCCATCGTCAAGGTATCGACGATCCGCCGCCTGCGCGGCGAGGGTCTGGGCGGACGTGCGGCGATCATGGAGGCGAGCCGCCTGCGCTTCCGGCCCATCATCATGACCACCCTGACCACCGTGCTGGCCATGGTGCCCATGGCCATCGGCATCGGCACCGGCGAGCAGATCCAGCGTCCCCTGGCCATGACCATCCTGGGCGGACTGAGCATCGCCACGCTGCTGACGCTCTTCCTGACACCGGTGATCTACGAGATCCTGCACAAGGTGCTGGAGCGCGATTTCGACGGGGGGACCGCGGCGTGATCAAGGCTTTCGTCGACCATCCCGTGGCCACCTGGATGCTGTTCACCGCCCTGGTGATCACGGGCATCTACGCCTTGCCGCGTCTCGAGATCGAGGCCATGCCCGAGACGGAGTTGCCATCGCTGTCGATCACCACGAGCTGGAACGGCGCCTCGCCGGCGGCCATGCTGCGCTCGATCACCATCCCCATCGAGGAAGCCGCGCGCAAGGTCTACGGCGTGGAGAACATCGTGTCCCGCTCGCGGCCCGGCTACAGTTCGGTGACCATCGAGTTTCGCCGTGAGATAGACCTGGAGTTCGCCCAGCTCGACCTGGCCGAGCAACTGGGTTCGGTGCGCCGTGAACTGCCGGCCACCGCCGGCCAGCCGCGTGTGGTACCTCATGTACCCGAAGAATTCCGCACCGACGATTTCATGACCGTCAGCCTCATCTCGCCTTTGAGCGCCAACGACCTGCGGGACAAGGCCGAGTCGTGGCTGCAGGCGCGTCTGCTGGCGATTTCGGGCGTGGCCGACGTGGAACTGCAGGGCGGCGCGCTGCCCCTGATGAAGATCCTGCTCGACCACGAGGCCATGGAGCGCTTCGGCATCCACGCCGACACGGTCGCCGATCAGATCAACGCCCTCGACGAGATCGTCCCCGCGGGCTCGGTCCGCGAACGGGGTCGCGAGTTCGCGGTCAGCGTGCAGGACTCGGTCACTGCGCGGAAGATCATGAATACCATCGTGGCCAACGTGGGGGGCCAACCCATCACGCTGGACCGCATCGCCGATCTGGCCCGCAGCTTCGACGACCCCACCTACTTCGTGCGCATCAACGGCGACAACGTGATTCAGGCATCGATCGCCAAGCGTAGCGGCACCAACGCCATCACCGTGAGCCGCAACATCCGCAAAGCCCTGCCCGAAATCCAGGCCTCGCTCCCGTTCGACGTGGAATTCGAGATCGACACGGACAACGGCAAGGACCTGCAGGACAAGGTGGAGGAACTGGTCTGGCGTTCGCTGATCATCCTACTGCTGCTGTTCCTGCTGCTCGCGGCGGCCCTGCGACGCATACGCTTCACGGCCATCGTGGTCAGCTCGATCCTGCTGGCCATCGTGATCTGCCTGTCGATGTTCTACTTCTTCGGCGTGTCGGTGAACTTCATCACCATCAGCGGGCTGACCGTGAGTTTCGGCATGCTGCTGGACAACAGCATCCTGGTACTCGACGCCATCCACCGTCGCGTCACGCGCCGCAAGCACCGCGACGCCAAGCGCGCCCTGATCAACGGCACCAAGGAAGTTGCCTTCCCCATTACCGCCACCACTCTGACCACCGTCGTGGCCTTCCTGAGCTTCATCTATCTGAGCGACCGGCTGGCCATCTATTATGCGCCGCTGGCCATCGCGGTGGGCATCGCCATGCTGGCGTCGGTCTTCGTGGCGTTCGGCTGGATACCGGTTGCCCTGCGCAAGCTGACCGAAGAGGAGATGGAGCGCGACAACGGCGACATGAAGGAGCACACGGGCTGGGCCCTGTTCTGGCGCTGGGCGATGGTCTCGGTGATTCTCGGCGGCATGGGCTTCGTCGCCCTGGCGCTGGTCAAGGACTGGCGCGCGGCCACGGACATCTGGCCCTGGTTCGTCGGCGCCCTGGGCATGATGCTCATGGTGGGGCTCTTCGCGAGCTACGTGGAACGCTTCACGGCCCTACACCTGCGCTTCTGGTGGTACCCGACCCTGCTGGTGATCGGCGTGATCTGGGGCGGCATCCATCTTTACCGCAACGAAGTGAACATGGGCGGTTTCTGGCGCCAGCAGGACCGCGAAACCCTCGTGGTCTACCTGGAGCGACCGGTCGGCACAGACGTGATTCTGGCCAGCGAAACCATGAAGAACTTTGAGCGGGAGATCGACCCCATTCCCGACGGCGTCACCATGAAGACGACCTCCTGGGACAACCGCGCCTACATGCAGATCGAATTCGAAGAGGAGATGCTGCGCACAGAATACCCCGAACTGTACCGCAACCGGTTGATCATGCTGGCCGAGGAGCTGGGCGGCATGTTCATATGGATCAACGGGTTCGGTGATCCGTACATGAAGGGCGGACGCGGCGGCGGCGGCGGCAATTCCAACCTCCGCATCACAGGATACAATTCGAAGGAACTCGAGGCGATCACCGACGTCACCATGGTCCGTCTGTCGCGTAATCGCCGGGTGCGCAACGTGCGCTTGACCGGCGGCGATCGTTTCGACCGCTCCGACACGGACGAGACCCTGATCCTGATCGATCGCAACGCGCTGGCCAACCGCCAGCTGACCGTGATGGAAGTGGTGGGCTACCTGCGGCGAATGTTGGGTATCGAATACCCGTGGCACATGCTCGTCGAAGGTGTCGACCAGCGCCTGCAATTGCAGTTCGCCAACGCCGACGACATCCAGTACGACCAGATCATCAGCAAGACCATGACCACGCGCGGCGGCCAGCAGGTTCGTCTGGCCGATGTGGTGGAGCTGGTGCAACGCCCGGTGATCACGTCGATCAACCGGCGCGACCAGCAGTACTCTATGCAGCTGAACTGGGAGTACATCGGCACCGACAAGATGCGGCAGAAGTTCATCAAGGACATCCTGGCCGGCATCGAGTTGCCCTACGGCTACACGGCGGAAGACGTCTCCGGCCAGCAGATGAGCCGCGAAGAGGAAGAGCAGCTCAACAGCATGCTGTGGCTGACCGCCGTCTTCATCTTCATGACCCTGGCCGCGCTGTTCGAGAGCGTGGCCCTGCCGCTGCTGGTGCTCCTGTCCCTGCCGATGGCCATGAGCGGCGTGATGGCCATCTTCTGGCAGACCGATTCGCAATTCGATTCGTCGGCGCGGATCGGGCTGGTGCTGCTCTTCGGCATCGTGGTCAACAACGCGATCCTGCTGATCAACCGCTTCCGACTGCAGCTGCGCGAGATGATCAACGACGCCGGCCTTTGGGGTCCCCTGTTACCAAAGAGTTCACGCTTCGGCGGCGTCAACCTGTGGCGTCTGCCCGGTCACGAGCGTCAGGAGATGCTCCGCAAAGCCATCTGCGAGGGCACACGCATCCAGCTGCGCTCGATCCTGCTGACCAGCGGCACGACCATCGCCGGCCTGCTGCCCCTGCTCATCCGTCTGACCGACGCCGAGGGCAAGGACATCTGGGAAAACCTGGCCCTGTCCAGTATCGGCGGCCTGGCCTCGAGCGCGGTCCTGATCGTCAGTTCGCTGCCCGTGCTCTACTGGGTGTTCACGCACATCGGCTGGTGGTTCGCAACCAGTTGGACAAAACTGCGGGGACGCTGGCCCGTGGCCATTCCGGCCGAACAGGATATCGCCCTGAGAGCTTCACCTCTTGATCCGGACGGCGTGTCGGTATAGTCTTCCTGTCCCGTTGAGTCCGACAAGACGTAAACGACCTGCAAGGAGAATGAGACGATGGCCAAGCATATCGACATCCTGCTGCTCTGCGCCCTGCCCGCGTCGGGCAAATCCGAAGCGCGTCGCTACCTGGCGAGCCTGTCGCCCGACGAATGCCACGAACAGTTCGGCATCGGTCAGACGGTGCAGCTCGACGACTACCCCTACGTCCACATGATGCGGCGCACGAGCGAGGAACTCGCCGCCCTGGGTCACGAACCGGTCTTCTTCGATTCGGGCGACCTGCCCATGAAGGATCCCCTGGACTGGGGAACGCTCATGGAGCTGCTCAACGAGGACTACCACGACCTGGTGAACAAGAACCGTCCCGCGCCCAACTGCCCGACGACCTGGCTGATGGAGCGCTACGACGCCTGTCGCGAGAAGGTCGGCGCCTCCGCGTTCTGGCGCGGCCTGGACGGCGATTCGCGCGCCAAGCTGATCGAGAACCTCGACCCCGAAGCCAAGAAGCTGCTGGACGACAAAGTGGCCGAAGTGCCCGAGACCCTCGACGGTAAAACCGTCGTGGTGGAGTTCGCACGCGGCGGCCGCGACGGCTCGGATATGCCCCTGCCTGATCCCTGGGGCTACCAGTACTCGTTGCGGATGCTGTGCCCCGAGATGCTGGAGAAGTCGAGTATCCTGTATATCTGGGTCTCCCCCGAGGAGTCCCGCCGCAAGAACGACGCGCGCACCGACCCCAACGACCCGGGCTCGATCCTGCACCACGGCGTGCCCATCGAGGTCATGATGAACGACTACGGCTGCGACGATGTCGATCACCTGCTGAACACGTCGGAAGTCCCCAACACCATCACGGTCAACGCCCACGGCCAGACCTACCATCTGTCACTGGGCCGCTTCGACAACCGCGTCGACCTGACCACCTTCATCCGCGAGGACGAGGACAAGTGGTCGACCGAGGACGTAGGGAAGTTGAAGGCCGGTATGCGTGAGGCGTTCGATCAGATCTTTTCGCAGATCTAGAACCATCCGCGGATTCGACAAGAAGGGGGCCGGCGCAAGCCGGCCTCCTTCTCTGCGATAGGCATATCTATTATCGCTGCCAGGACGACACAGAATGAAAATGCGGTTTACTATATGCAAGCCCCCTTGTTATACTGCTAAAAAACAGGCATAAACGCCCTTCAGCCTCCCCGGAGGTTTGAGATGATCCAGCGAACCCTACTGCCAGTATTGCAGAAACAGGCCCAAGACTACCCGGTTGTCACCCTGACCGGCCCCCGTCAATCCGGTAAAACAACCTTGGCCAAACTGGCATTCCCCGATCTGGGCTACGCCAACCTGGAAGACCCTCAACAAAGGGAATACGCCCGGGAAGATCCCCGGGAATTCCTGCGCCAACATCCCCAGGGCATGATAATCGACGAAGCACAGCGGGTGCCCGATTTGTTCTCATACATTCAAGTAATCGTCGATGAAACCGGACAATGTGGCCAATTCATACTGACCGGATCACACAACTTCCTGCTCATGAGATCCATCAAGCAGTCGCTGGCCGGCCGAGTGGCCATCCTGCACCTGTTACCCTTGTCCCAGGCCGAGTTGCAGGGCCGTCCGCCTCTGGATCTGGATACAATCGGGCTTTCCGTGCCGAAACCAAACACCCAGCAAAGGCCTGACTTGTTAACCGCCCTGTTCAAGGGTGGATACCCTCGTATCCACGATCGTGGCCTTCCCCCCGGGGACTGGCTGGCCAACTATGTCCGAACCTATGTCGAACGGGATGTCCAGGAAGTCCTGAAGGTCAGCGATTGGGAATCATTTGGTCGATTCCTCGGATTATGTGCCGGTCGATCCGGTCAGTTGGTCAACTATTCCTCATTGGCGGGCGACTGCGGCATCACCCATCCCACCGCAAAAAGCTGGCTATCCATTTTGGAAACCAGCTTCATAATCCGTCTACTCCGGCCTCACCATCGCAACTTCAACAAACGTTTGGTCAAGAGTCCCAAGTTACATTTCCTGGACACGGGATTGCTTTGTTTCCTCTTGCGCATTCGGTCGAATGAAGAGCTGCGGAATCATCCCCAGCGGGGAGCCGTTTTTGAGAGTTTTGTCCATTCGGAGTTGATCAAGAACTACCTGCATCACGGCACGATTCCAGATCTTTGGTTCTGGCGCGACTCCACGGGTACAGAGGTTGATTTCCTGATTGAAAAGGAAGGACAGCTGATTCCACTGGAAGTCAAATCAGGCACGACTCTGGCGACGGACTCCCTGAGAGGATTGAATCAATGGAAGACGCTTTCTGAACATCAGGACCAACCGTCCGCATTGGTTTATGGTGGAAACGACAGTATGAAACGATCAGGCTCGGTGGTTTATTCCTGGAAGGAGATCTAGCAAGCTGGCGCTAGCTGGCCCCTTTCCCTACGTTCATGCATCGACATCAGTCTGGACCGCTTGCGACGGGGAATCGCCGGCTCACCAGGACCATATGACCCGGGTCGGCCTCTCACGACGGGAGCCGACCCGGGTGCTTTTTTATACCCCACAAGACCGGGAGGTCCGTCATGTACAAACGCTACAGCGTCCGCATCCTCATCATCATCCTGTCCACTATCCCGGTGATGGCCCTCTTCACCGGCTGCGCCACGGACCTCCCGTTCGCGCCGGACGATCCGGTCGTCCGGCCCGCGCCCGGCATCGTGCTCGTCGCGCTGCAAGACGCGTACGAAAGCATGTCGATCGAGGCCTACACGAACCTGCTGCACCCGGATTACCGCTTCATGTTCGACGATCCGCTCAAGGTGGCCTATGAGCGTGATGACGATCTGGCGTCAACCCGTCGCATGTTCTCCGGCGTCGACCAGAAGAACAGTGCGGGACAGGATGCCCCCGCGGTGGCGAGTATCGCCTTCAATAGTCTCAAGATTCTCGAGGACTGGGAGCCCGTCGACGCCGACGAGGTCACCTGGTCGGACGAGACCGAAGTCTGGCGCGCGGTGATCCGCTACGGCTTCGTGCTCAACCTGAAGAACGGTCGCAAGATCAGCGCGGACGGCCGCCAGATCGTCTACGCGGTCGCGGTCAAGACCGAAGACTGGGACGGCTCGCTCTACTGGCGCTGGCAGTTGCTGGGACAGCGCGATCAGTAGCTGCCGGTGGCGCCCGCGTGCAGACCGGCCGCGTGGCGCCCCGTTGCTTTTTCGGTATTGATGAGGCATGGCAACGAGGACATGACCTGGGGGTATGTCAAAACCCTGTATCGATAATCACGACCTTGCACGATTCTTGTATCAGTCCGACACCGTTGTCTAAAGCCCCCTTGCATCTTAACAGATGACAAGGAGTTGCATTTTGTCCACCACCAACAAAGGCCGATGTCGATGTGCAATATGCCAAAGATCCTGGCAGTTTCCCTGCTCTTGATCGGAGCAACGGCCTGCCACGCCCAGCTCGATTGCAGCAGCATGACCGAAGTCGAACTCGACGGCGTCTACGCCGGCGACAACACGGGCCTGCCCAACAACGTCACCTACTATGGCTGCAGCGACTGGGAGGAATCGGGCGGCGAAGTCGTCTATCATCTCAACCTGGCGACACCGCGCCGCTTCAATGTGCGGCTCGAGAGCGTCTGCGACCTGGACCTGGCCATTCTCGGTGGCTGTGACGAAAACCTGGACTGCATCGAGGTCACCGACAACGGCGCCGAGTCGACCATCGCACAACAGGGTGATTTCTACTTCGTGGTGGACGGGTATGCGGGCGCGGCCTGCGCCTTTCAGCTTTTCGTCGATGATGGCGGTGTGCCCAACGCGTCCTTCACGTTCGGGCAGGTCAAGGCGATGTACGGGCGCTGATCGGCTGCGTCCGCGATCGGGTTACGTACAGGACCTTCCTTCTTGTATCTCCACGGCCCCTCTTCTAGAATTGCGGCGGTGGAGTATGCCATTATCGACAGCCTTTACGAGGAGAGGGATCCATGATCGTCGTATCCATGAGCCTCGTTACGTATACCCAGCGCGTCGCCGTCATCTGTCTGGTGATGGTGATCGCGATGCTCTCGCCCTCGGTCACCAGGAGCCAGGACACGCCCGGCGCGGTTGTCGACGCCTGGTCGGTGGCGATGACGCTGATGGACGAATCGGCCTACGAATACCTGCTGAGCGATACGTATCGTTTCGTCAACACACCATTTCCTCCGTATCCGGAAGATCTATTGTCCCGGGATCTGGATCTCATATCCACGGCGAACCTGTTCTCCGGTCGCGTGTTCGAAGACCCCGACACCGGCATGCTCATGGCGCCGATCACGTCCATCACCATTCACACGCTCGTACCGTTGGCGGAAAGGACTCAGGTACCGCCGGAGCACCCGCTTTTTCCGAATACGCAGAGCACCCTATACGATCTCTACATGGTGCTCCATGGAGAGATGTTCTCCATCTCGATCCCCACTCTGGTCATCTTCTACGTCAGGGAAATGCCGAGGGCCAACGAGGACCCCCTCTACACCATCGAAGGCCTGGAAGAAATATCGCCTGTCACGCGCACCGAAAACGTGACCCTGACGCAGATCAAGTGGCGCTACGCGAATGCGATCGTCGCCAATGAATCTTCGACGTGGGGCCGCGTGAAAACACTGTACGAGCGCTGATCGGCTCAGTCACCTGCGGTGGCGTAGACCATGGCCGTGAACAGGTCCGGTGGGAACATGATCGCGCCGTACACCGCGTCGATATCGGCGGTAGCGGCCGCGGCCTTCACCTCATCCAGCGACAATCCCTCCGCTTTCAGGGGCGCAACCGCGTCCCTGTACCCCGTCAAGATGCCGAGGTAGGTTTCGAGGTCGGCGCGTCCGCAGACAGGGCCATGGCCGGGTACGACCGTGGTCTCGTCACTGCAAAGGCCGATCATCATCTCGACCGCGGTGATCATGCCGTCGATGTCACCGCCACAGGAGGTGTCGATGAAGGGATAGCCGCAGTTGAACATGATATCGCCGGTGTGGATGACATCGGCGTTGCGGAACACCACGATCACGTCGCCGTCGGTGTGGGCATTGGGGGTGTGAAAGAAAACGATCTGCTCATCGTTCAGGTGCATGACCAGCGAGTCGGAAAAAGTGACCGTCGGCAGGGCTGCCGCCGGCGCCGCCGGTTGCGTGTGGTCGAGCAGCTCAATACGCGTCTCGACGGCCATGCGTCGCCGCACGTTCTGATGGGCGATAAGCACGGCGCCGCTGTTGGCTAGGGCCTCGTTGCCGCCGGTATGGTCGAAGTGCCAATGGGTCGAGACGACGTAGTCGACGCCACCGCCGGTCTCGGCCTTCACGAACGCCACCAGCTTCTTCCCCAGCTGTTCGTAGTCGGCATCCACCAACAGGACTCCGTCCTCGCCGGCGCACATCACCACGTTGCCGCCGGCGCCGCGCACATGCCACAAACCGTCGGCGAGCTCGACAGCGGAAAACTCGAAGCTGTCCCAATCCTGGGCCAGGGCCGGGAAGGCACAGAGCAGGAGGGCGAGAACCGTCACTACGCTCAGGGGCATGAGGTCACTCCCTGGGCAGGACCACCGTTTGGAAGGGGATCCAGGCGGGCGCCAGGCAGGACTTGGCGTCGCAGGCCTGGCATTCGAGCTCGAATTTGAGCGGCTCGTCGAGCGGGGACATGAGCACGCCGCTGATCGTCAGGGTCTCGGCACCTTCGAGCAGCTGCACCTTGTTGCCGAGGAACTTGCCCTGGTGTCCCTTGGGATACGCCACCTTCACGGCGGCCAGGGGCAAGGTGTCCAGACCGGTGACCGAGATGCCGTAGTAGACCGTGTCGCCGTGGGCATAGAGGTGCCAGCGCTTGTCGATATCGATGTTCACGGTGAGTTCGACCGTCTCTCCCACATTGGCGTGGACGGTCTGCGGAGCGGTCACGGACACGACCGAGGACGAATCGCGCATGCCCTGGGCGAGGACGAGCCCGCCGATCAGCAGGATGGCGGCGACGGTGATGGCTGAGCGCATGTCATGTCCCTTCGGGTTGATCTTCGGGTCGCGTTACTTGATCAAGGCTTCGGGTAGAGGCCCGCGGTGATCTCCTCGATCACCACCGCCGCGCCGTGCTCGGCGACATCGGGTGCGACGCGATCGGCCGCCGCCCGCACCGCTTCCGGCGCGTTGCCCATGGCCACACGATGCCCCGCCGCCGTGAACATATCAAGATCGTTGTAGTTGTCGCCGATTGCCACGATGCGTTCTTTCGGCACCGCGAGTTCCCGCGCCAGCAGCGACAGGCCGCTGCCCTTGGTGCAATCGGCGGCGTAGACCTCGATCCACATATACGCATCGCGGGCCAATAACGTTTCGGTATTGATGATCTGCACCGCGTCGCCGAAAGTCCGGCGCACCGCAGCGGTCAGCGCCATGACCTTGTCCTTTTCGTCGATGGTGCCGATCTCCAGGGCCGAGTCGGGCAAATGGTCGAGCAGATCGTCGACGACCCGCACCGCGCCGACCTTCTCCCCCCGCCGCCGCAGATAATTTCCGAGCACACTGTTGGGCGGCTGGTTCTCGATGGTCAAGCCGCCGCCCACATCGTCGTCGGTGAACATCCCCGGCAAAACACCGTGTTCGCGAAAGAGCGTCACCAGCGCGGCGAGCATTTCCGGGGGCAGACCGGCCTCGCGCAGCACACGACCCGATCCCCCGTCGAAAACCTGGGCGCCGTTGAGCAGAATACGCGGCACACCGTCCAGCACCCCGTCCGCCGTCGCGATCACATGGGCCACCGAATGACGATTCCGCCCGGTACAGAGCGCCAAGACATGCCCGGCCTCGCGCAGACGGCTGACCGCCTTTCGCTCACGCGGCGCAACCACGTCGTCGAACTCAGTATTGAGCAAAGTGCCGTCCACATCCACGGCCACCAGGTACTTGCCATCGTCCATCGCGTTCCTAAGTGATGATGGTGAAATCGACCCACCGACCGGTAGCGGCACTCCAACTGATCAAGAGCTTGTCGACACGACCATGAGTGGGCCCCTTCGCAACCCTGCCGACCAACTCGACAAGGATATCCTGCGACCCCTCTGCCCAAACCTCCACACGACCATCCCGCATATTACGCACAGTTCCCGTAAGACCGAGTTGAGTAGCCGCTTGCTGCACATACCAACGAAATCCGACACCTTGAACGCGCCCGACAACACGGGCCTGAAAGCTATCCAGCTGCTCCTGATCACTCATGCAACCAACCTAACACCAGGGAGATACCCTGTCACATGTGGAAAGGGAGGTACGCGCGCCATTGCCGGGGCGTAGTAATCGAGCGCGTCGGATCCCCTGAAGGGATTCGGCGTGCGCCCCCGGAAATGGCGCGCGTACCTCCCTATCCACCCGTCGCATAAATCACCTGGTGTTGGGTTGGTCGATGTGATCAGGGTGACCAGGACCAGACTTCAGGCCCAGGTTCAGCTGCGGGTGCGACCCAGTGTCGGCAGTAGCGGGCGATTGCACGGGCGACAGGGCGTCCGTTGGGGAGCACCTTGTCGTTGCGGAAGTCGAAGGCGCCGCTCAAGGGGCGGTTCTTTCGGGAGCGGCCTAGGACCAAGCCGTTGATGCCGTTGTCTTGGGGGTCGGGCGCACCGGAGACGCGAGCTACCACGAAGCCTTCTATCCAGGTGTCGTCGAGTTTTTTGCCCAGTAGACGGTCGATCCAGCCGTCCACGTCCAGGACGACGTGTCCGGTTTTTATACCGAGAGCCTTGATCGACGGAGCCCAGATCCGGGCCGGATCGTCGCCTTCATCGGATAGACGCAAGGTGGCGCTCAACAGGTCCCATTCGACCGTCTCCACGACTCGCGAAACGTGCAGGGTGCCGGGATGATAGCCGAGAATGCTGTAGGGCAAGGGCAGACGGAGGTCGGCCTTGAGTTCGAGGCGTAACGCGCGTCGGGCGGGAAAGTGAAACGCCCGCTCCGCTTCTTCCAGGGGAACGATGTTCCTGCTAACGCTGACCAGACGCTCTACGGGCAGTTTGCTCGGGCGGCCCGACGCGGTGATGTACGTCAGGATATCATCGCGAGACCACACGCCGAGGGAATCGCCTTCGACCAGATTCACCATGAATTCGAATAAGGGATCGCGAATTTCG
This sequence comes from uncultured Fibrobacteraceae bacterium, assembly GCA_964476155.1. GTDB lineage: Bacteria > Krumholzibacteriota > Krumholzibacteriia > LZORAL124-64-63 > LZORAL124-64-63 > JAHIYU01. Next base: position 16,857 of record CAYYYS010000002.1, on the reverse strand, counting down.
GGGCCGTCGGCGACGGGCTCTTCGCGGGCTTCGCTATGCCAGTCCTCGAGATCGCCGTTGGGATCCCAGGCGAACGAGGCGCCATTGCACAGCGCCAAAAAAGCGATCACCAATGTGAGAATTAATCTAATCAACGCCTTCACTCAAAAACCTACCCTCAGAAATCCACACTACAGACGAGCCGTGTCATCTTTAATTGCAACTCGTTTTTTCCCTGTAATCATCGTTCTCTTCCCTTCGCTTCGGAGGCGACCGACCATTGTCGTGCCGCGAGACACTAACACGTTCCCACTGGAATGGTTCACCTTAACCCGCATGACTCTTGCACACCATAAGATGCCACCGAAACGGCTTGTACTTAGCTTTATGAGTAAGGTTTACGTTTTGGCCAAATACTCCCCTTAGGGTGCGTTTCCATCCCGCCTGGATCGTGTCGTTGTTTCGTGCAGAATAAGGAGTTGACCATGCCGACTACCCGCATAATGCGAGACCGGGTCCCCAAGATCGCGACGGCGGTGATCGCGACCGCCGTGTTGACGGCGTTGCCGATCACGGCTTCGGCGCTCAGTGCCTCGGCCGTTTCGGTCGCCGACACGCTGGACAGCCGCCCCCCCGTGATCGCCGTCGACTACCCCGTCGGCGGTGAGTTCTTCGTCGGCACCGCGGCCGAAACACTCCAGTGGGCCATCGACGAACAGAGCTGGGACGGAGCCGCGACACCGATCACGCTCCGCCTGCTGGACGGCGCCTTTCTCCTGGACGAAATCACGATCCAGCCGGATCCCGGCGGCTCTTACGAGTACATATGGACCGTCGCGGATCTCACCACGACCGAGGGCCGTCTGGTGGTCGCGGCCGCCGATCGCTTCGGCTGGTCCGACGACGACAGCAGCGGTGTCTTCACGATCCTGGACAGCGGCACATCGACTCCGCCCATACTGGTCGATCAGCTGGGACCGGCCATCCCCAATCCCTTCAATCCCAGCACAAGCATCCACTTCAGCTTAAAGGCCGACGCCGTCATCGAGCTGTCGATCTTCGACATGCGGGGCCGGGAGATTTCACGGTTGGCTGCGGGTGACTGGCCCGCCGGCAACCATGATGTCCGGTGGCTGGGGCGCGACGACAACGGCGCTCCGGTAGCCAGCGGCGCCTATTTCGCGCGGCTGCACATCAACGACGCCGACGATAAAGTGACCCGTTTAACCCTGGTGCGATAGGAGGACCGCGATGCGCTTCATATACACGACACGACGCGGCTTCACGGTCGCCCTGATGATTCCGATCCTGCTGGCCGGCACCCTGTTCGCCGCCGAGCGGGCCCGTCCCGTCGCCGGCACGAACGTGCCCGGCCTCGAACGACTGGCCGAGGAACTGGTCGCGCGATCCGCGGCGCGGCGCACGCCCCTGTACGAGGACCTACTCACCCGGGACAGCGGCCCCCAGGCCGCCCTGAACCGCGATCTCTCGCTGGCCCTGATCGGTATCGACGCGCACGGACGACCGATCTTCGTGGGCACCACGAACCTGATCGCCGCCCAGAGCGTGGGCGTCGACCACCTGTGGCCGGGCGGCGGCAGCGGCTACGATCTCACCGGAGCCAACACCGCCGGCGAACTGGGCATCTGGGACGCGGGCGCCGTCCTGACCTCCCACCAGGAGTTCGGCGGACGGGTCACGGTCATCGACGCTTCGCCCGATGTCCATTACCACGCCACGCACGTGGGCGGCATTCTGGTGGCGGCGGGTGTCGATCCCAACGCCAAGGGCATGAGCTACGCCGCCTATCTGGACAGCTACGACTGGACCGACGACGAGCCGGAGATGGCCACCGCCGCTGCGGGCGGCCTGCTGGTCTCCAACCACAGCTACGCGTACGTCGCCGGCTGGCGCTGGAGCAGTACCGAGTCGGCCTGGTACTGGTACGGCGATGTCGACGTGAGCACCGTCGAGGACGCCGGCTTCGGCAGCTACACGGGCGCCAACCAGGAGTGGGACCAGATCGCCTACGACGCGCCCTACTACCTGATCGTCAAGTCGGCCGGCAACGACCGCAACGACTACGGGCCGGGAGCGGAGGAACCCGGCCACTACTTCTGGGACCCGGGCATCAGCGACTGGGCCTGGAGCACCGATCTGCGCGAGTTCGACGGCGAGGCCACCAACGGCTTCGACACCATCCCCTACCGCGGCAACTGCAAGAACGTGCTGACCGTCGGCGCCGTGGACGACGTACCCGGCGGCTGGACCCAGCCCTCGGACGTGGTCATGAGTACGTTCAGCGGCTACGGCCCCACCGACGACGGCCGCATCAAGCCCGACCTGGTGGCCAACGGCATCGGCCTGTACAGCACCTACTCGGAGTCGGACACCAGCTACGCCAGCTTCAGCGGCACGTCGATGTCCGGCCCCAACGCGGCCGGCGCCATCCACTTGCTGGCCCAGATGTATCGTGACACGCACGGCGCGCAGACGGCCCTGGCGGCGACCCTGAAAGCCCTGGCCATCCACACCGCCGACGAGGCCGGCACCAACGACGGCCCCGACTACAGTTACGGCTGGGGTCTGCTGAACGCGCAGACGGCGGCCGATGTGATCGACGCCGACGTAACGTCGCCCCAACGCATTACCGAAACATCCCTCGCCCAGGGCGAACGCGATACGCTGGTGGTGTGGAATCCGGGCACCGAACCGTTGACGGCCACCATCTGCTGGACCGATCCTCCCGGCACACCGCCGGCCTGGTCCCTCGATCCCCCCGACATCATGCTGGTCAACGACCTGGATCTGCGTGTCGAGCGGGTGAGCGACGCGTTCGAGTACGAGCCCTGGATCCTGAACCCGGTCGGCTACACCGTCGCCGCGACGACCGGCGACAACATCCGCGACAACGTGGAAAAGGTGGAAGTGGCGACACCGACGACGGGCCAGTACCGCGTGATCGTCTCCCACAAGGGAACGCTGACGAGCGGGCCGCAGACCTACGCGCTGATCGTGAGCGGCATGTCGGCCGCCCCCCAGGCCCCGGAGGTGTCGAACGTCCAGTTCGTCCAGCGTACCGACGGATCCGGCCTTGTGGACATCACCTACGATCTGGTCGACCCCGACAGCCCGTCCTTGACGGTTGATCTGGACGTGTCGGTCGACGGCGGCGCCAACTGGACCTACACCGTCTCGACGATCTCGGGCGATGTGGGTGCGGGCGTGACTCCGGGGACCGGCAAGGCCATGGTCTGGGACTTCGGGAGCGACCACCCCGGGCAGTTCCTCGCGGACGCGCTGCTGCGTGTCACGGCCGACGACGGGTCTTGACCCGATCGGCATGAACAAGAACGCGCGACCTCACCGGGTCGCGCGTTCTTGTACTCACTCCGACTGGAACCGGGATCAGAGCTCTATTTCCTGCCCCACACCAGCGACCTTCGCCGCTTCGAAAACCACACGCGCAGAGGACATGTCCTGGATGGCCAGTCCACAGGATTTGAAAACCGTGATCTCTTCGTCGTTTGCACGTCCGGGCTTCGCCCCCACGACGATCTCGCCGAGGCTGGCGTAGATATGATCCTCGGTGACCGCACCCTCTTCGATGGGAATGAGGATGTCCCCGGCCTCGGCCAGGTTGGCCTCCTTGAGGTCGGCCACGAACTTCGCACGCAGGACGGTGCGGGTGTCGAGTTCGCGTGCGTCGGGCGAGTGGGAACCGATGTTGTTGACGTGGGTGCCGGGACGCAGCCAGTCGCCGTCAAAGACCGGATCGTGGGAACTGCTGGCGGTGATCACGATGTCGGCGGCCTTGACCGCGGCCTCGGCGTCGTCGACCGCTTCGACCGGCACGCCGAGCAGGGTGCTCATGTCGGCCACGAAGGCGTCGCGCGTCGCGTCGACCATGTCCAGGACGTAGATCTTGTCGAGGGGCCGTACCAGGTGTACCGCCTCGATCTGCTTGCGGGCCTGTCCCCCCGCGCCGAAGATCGTGCACACCTTGCTGTCCTCACGCGCCAGATATTTCGTGGCCACGCCGCTGGCGGCGCCGGTGCGCACGGCGGTCAGGTAGCCGGCGTCCATGATGGCGACGGCTTTGCCGGTCGTCGGATCGCAGAGCATCAAGGTGCCGAAAATCGTCGGCATCCCCTTGCCGGGGTTGTCGGGATAGACGGTCACGACCTTCAGGCCGAGCACTTCGTCATCGCCGCCGATATAGGCGGGCATCCCCAGGAACAATCCCTTGTGCTCAGGGACGCGGATCACCGCGCGCTGCGGCATGTCGGCGTTGCCGCGGGTTAGCTCGGCGAAAGCCGTCTCCACGGCGGCGAGGCAGGCGTCCATCGAGAGCACGGCATCGACGTCGTTTCGGGATAGCATCAGGGGCATGGCGGTCCTCCGGCCGGGGTTCACAGGGAATCGTGGGGCGACTCTACACCCCAACCGCACAGCGTCCAACGACGAATGGCCAATACGGCGTAAGATGCCCGGCCTCAGGTTGGGACACGAAACCGGACGGGCACGGTTCCCGGCCGGTCATCGCGGGATACCGGCATGGCGCTCCAGCTCACCTGCAGTTCGAATTCGCCGAAGGACGTGAGTGCGGCTCATGAAGTCATCCCCCCGAAAAAGTCACGAACACACGGGCAGATACTGTCATGATAGCATATTTTTCAGCTTCAGAAGGCCGTCCCCCGCTCCCGAAGTGATCATTTGAATAATTATAATCATGATCAAGTCGCCCGTGCACCGGAAGTTTTGAGTTGCGTGCGTCCCACCCGCTTAGCACCATTCAATGACAGGCATCCGGACCCCCGGAGGATGGTCGACGTACGCTTTGATCGGCCCCCTTCCCGGACATCCGACGACCGCATTTCCCGGGAGACACGATGACCCCGCAACTTGCCGTCATTGAAGAGGTTCTCGGCCGCTACCCCCAGGACGCCGCCAGCCTGATCATGGTCCTGCAGGACGTGCAGGCCGCCCTGAACCACGTGCCCGACGAAGCTGTCGATCTGGTGTCCGACCGTCTGGGCGTCCCGCGCACCAAGGTCCACTCGGCGGTGTCCTTCTACAAAGCCTTCTCGGTCGAACCGCGCGGCAAGCACCGTATCGACGTGTGCATGGGCACGGCCTGTCACGTGCGCGGCGCCGAGCGTCTGGTCAACCAGCTGGCCGACGAACTCGGCGTGGCCCCCGGCGGCACGACCGCCGACCAGGAAGTCACCCTCGACACGGTCCACTGCGTGGGCGCCTGTGCCCTCGGACCGGTCGTGGTCATGGACGGCGAATGCCATGGCGAGATGAAGCCGCGCAAGCTGAGCCGCGCCGTCAAGACGTGCTGCGAGAGCGGGCCGGTCGACAAAGTCGCCGCGGCGCCGAGCGCCACCCTCGATATCGAACCCGTCGCCGATCCCGCCGCCCTGCAATCCTGGCGCGACCGGCTGCAAGCGGCCGCCGCCACCGACACGGCCGTCATCTCCCTCTGCGCCGGCAGCGGGTGTCGCGCCCTGGGCGCCGACGCCATGGTCGACGCGTTCGAGGCGGTTATCGCCGAGCGCGGACTCGGGGACAAGGTCCGCATCCAGCAGAACGGGTGCCACGGGTTCTGCGAGCGGGGGCTGATCTGCATCGTCCGCCCCCAGGGCGTGCTCTACCAGAAGATCAAGCCGGCCGACGCCGCGGAGATCATCGAACAGACCATCGAGAACGGCGGTGTGGTCGAACGGTTGCTGTACGAAGACCCGGCGACCAACGCCAAGATCGCCGGCGAACAGGACATCCCCTTCTACGCCCGCCAAACGCGCTCACTGATGCAGCGGAACGCCCTGATCGATCCCCTCAGCATCGACGACTACGTGGCCGGCGGCGGCTACGGTGCGCTGGCCAAGGCGCTGGTCGACATGACGCCCGAACAGGTCATCGACGAGGTCAAGACGGCGGGGCTACGCGGTCGCGGGGGCGGCGGTTTTCAGGCGGCGCGCAAGTGGGCGTCGGCACGCAAGGTGCCGGCCAAGCGCAAGTTCATCCTGTGCAACGCCGACGAGGGTGACCCCGGCGCGTTCATGGACTGCTCCCTGCTCGAGGGCAACCCCCACAGCGTGATCGAAGGCATGATCATCGGCGCCTACGCGGTGGCCGGCGGTCAGTCCCAGGCCGAAGGCTACGTGTACGTGCGGGCCGAGTATCCGGTGGCGGTCGAGCACCTGACCATCGCCCTGGACCAGGCGCGCGCGGCGGGTCTGCTGGGCGACGACATCCTCGGCTCGGGCTTCTCGTACGACATCAAGGTGAGCCGCGGCGGCGGCTCGTTCGTCTGCGGCGAATCGACGGCGCTGATGAAGTCGATCGAGGGCGAGATCGGCGAACCCCGCGCCAAATACGTGCACACCAGCACCAGCGGGTTGTACGACAGCCCCACCGTCCTGAACAACGTGGAGACGTTCGCCAACGTGCCGCTGATCGTGAGCGAAGGCGCGAGTGCCTTCGCCGCTGTCGGCACCGACCGCTCGAAGGGCACCAAGATCTTCTCGCTGGTCGGCAAGGTCGTGAACACGGGCCTGGTCGAGGTGCCCATGGGCATGACCCTGCGCGAAATCGTCTACGACATCGGCGGCGGTATCCGCGACGGGAAAGCGTTCAAAGCCGTGCAGACCGGCGGTCCGAGCGGCGGCTGCGTGCCGGCGTCCCTGCTCGACATCCCCGTCGATTTCGATGCGCTGAGCAAAGCCGGCTCGATGATGGGCTCGGGCGGCATGATCGTCATGGACGAGCATACATGCATGGTCGATGTGGCCCGCTACTTCACGGAGTTCCTGGCCCACGAATCCTGCGGCAAGTGCGCCGCCTGCCGGCTGGGACTGGACCAGATGCTGGCCATCCTCGAGCGGATCTGCAAGGGCGAGGGCGCACCCGCCGACCTGCCCGCCCTCGAAAAACTCTTTGACGTGCTGGACGACGGCTCCCTGTGCGGCCTGGGCAAGAGCGCGGCCAACCCGGTACGCTCGACCCTCGCCCACTTCCGCGACGAGTACGAGGCGCACATCACCGACAAACGCTGCCCGGCGGGCGTGTGTCGCGAGCTGATCATCTTCGAGGTGCTCGACACCTGCAACGGCTGCGGCGCCTGCGTCAAGGTCTGCCCCGTGGACGCGATCACCGGTGAGAAAAAGGGCATGCATACGATCGACGTGGACATCTGCACGAGTTGCGGACTCTGCCAGGCCTCGTGTCCCGATGACGTCATCATTTCCAGGTAGGGAATATGAGCGACAAGTTTGACATCACGATCAACGGGCAGCCCATCGCGGTGGAGCCGGGCACCATGGTGCTCGACGCCGCGCGGCGTCGGGGCGTGCCGGTGCCGACCCTGTGCGACCATCCCTCCCTCGACCCCAGCGGCGCGTGCCGTATGTGCGTGGTGGAGATCTCGCACGCCGACTGGAACGGCTGGACTGGCCTGGTCACGTCGTGCCTCTATCCGGTCGAGCCGGGGCTGCAGGTTTCGACGTTGTCGAAGCGCGTGCACGAGACACGGCGCACCCTGCTGGAGCTGTACCTGGCGCGCTGTCCGGAGTCCGAAGAGATCAAGGCCATCGCCCGAGCCGAAGGCGTCGACGAAACGCCCTTCCCGCCCAAGGTCGACGCCGACAAGTGCATCCAATGCGGCTTGTGCGTGCGCGTGTGCGACGAGTTGAGCGTGCAGGCCCTGGCGCCCCTGGGCCGCGGCACCGACAAGACCGTCGGCCCCCGTCCCGACGACGTGGGCGAGGACTGCGTGGGTTGTCTGGCCTGCGCGGACATCTGCCCCACCGGCGAGATCGAATACACGCGCACCGGCGGCAAGCTCGGCATCTGGAACCGCTCCTTTTACGTGCCGCTTTGCGCCGTGCAGACCGACCTGTGCCGCGGCTGCGGCGCCTGCGAACAGGCCTGCCCCTTCGACATCCCGCGCGTCTTCGCCACCCGCGACGGCAACTTCCTGGCCGACATCTCGCGCGAGACCTGCACCGGCTGCGGCATCTGCGCGGGGGCCTGCCCCACCGGCGCCATCATCCAGCGCGGCTGGGCGGACGAGGACCTGTGCGGTTGGGCCGACCAGCGCGGCAAGGTCACCACCTACGCCTGCGACCGCTCGCACTTCACCGCACGCGACGACGTGATCTCCATCAGTTGCGTGGGCCGCGTGAGCGTGGACGATATGCTCACCTGCCTGGCCCGCGGCGCCGACGGCGTGCAGCTCGTGTGCCGCGACCGCGACTCCTGTCCCTATGGCGAAGGCGGCCACCTCGGCGAAGAGCAGGCCGCCGTGGCCAACGACCTGGCCGCGATCGCCGGATTGGGCGACGACCGCATCCGCTACGTGAAACCGCGCCCCGGCCCCGCCGGACCCGACGAAACCGTGGCCGCTTTCCGCGCCGACCGCGACGCCACGCCCCTGACCGAGCCCTGCCCCGTGGACTTCACGACCGAACGCGGCCTCGACCGCGCCCTGACGGTCATCGATTGGCTGGCCATGCGCCCCGAACTGACGCCACGGGTCCCCGACGACATCGCCGCCCTCTTCGACACGAGCGACACCGCGGACGACGCCCTCTGGCTCGGCGGCCTGGTCGAACTTGACCGCCTGCTCACGGGACACGTGGCCGACTGGCGCCTGCGCGACGTGCTGGCCGACGCCGGCGCGATACTGCGCGGCCAGGGTTTGAAAGTACGCCTGGCCCTGACCGACCAGCAGGTCGGCGACGCGAAACGGGTCATCGCCCTCGATCCCGGCTTCAAGCCCGGGAGCGACGTGCCCGTCGTCACACTGGATGAGTTGGCTGGCGCAGAGACCGCCGCCGCCCCGACCTTCCACTTCCGCATCGCACACGAAGAGCGCCGGGCTCTCGTCGATCGCCTCAAGGCTGCCGGCGCAGCGCCCATCCGCACCACACCGACCGACCTGGCGCAACTCAAGCTGATCACGCGACAGGGAGCCTGGCTGGCGGGACGTTACGCCGAGCCCGCCGCCACTTTCGCGTTTACCGAGGAGGTGGAGCGATGAGCAACCACCGCATCAACTCCCATCCCATCATGCCGCCGCTGGCCGGCGACCCCATCGACTTCACCTTCAACGGCGAAACGCTGACGGCGCGCGAGGGCGAAGTCATCTCGTCGGCGCTGTACGCGGCGGGTATCTCGATCTTCGGACACCACCACAAGGACGACGGCGCGCAGGGGATCTACTGCGTCAACGGCCAGTGCAGCCAATGCACCGTGGTGGCCGACGGTCGCCCCGTGAAGTCGTGCATGGTGCCGGTAACCGCGGGCATGCAGGTGCAGAGCTGCGAGGACCACCCCACACTGGGCGCGGTCGAATCGTCAGCCTTCAGCCCCGACGTGACCGACACCGAAGTCCAGGTGCTGATCATCGGCGGCGGCCCCGCCGGCGTGTGCGCCGCCATTGAACTCGGGCGCCTGGGCATCGCATGCCTGATCGTCGACGACAAGCAGGAACTGGGCGGCAAGCTCGGCCTGCAGACCCACAACTTCTTCGGCTCGGTGGCCGACTGTTACGCCGGTATGCGCGGCGTGGACATCGGCACCAAATTGGCCGACGAAGTGGCCGCCCTGCCGTCGGTCGACATCTGGCTGGACTCGACTGTGGTCGGCGTGTTCGTCGACGGCAAGTTCGGCGTCGCCGGACCGCAGGGTTACCGACTGGTCACCCCGCAGGCCACGCTCATCACCTGCGGCGCCCGCGAAAAGAGCCTGGCGTTCCCCGGCTGCGACCTGACCGGCGTCTACGGCGCCGGCGCCTTCCAGACCCTCGTCAACCGCGACCTGATCCGCTGCGCCGAGAAACTCTTCATCATCGGCGGCGGCAACGTGGGCCTGATCGGCGCCTACCACGCCCTGCAGGCGGGCATCGACGTGGTCGGCCTGGTCGAAGCCCTGCCCAAGTGCGGCGGCTACAAGGTGCACGATGACAAGATCAGACGCCTGGGCGTGCCCGTCTGGACCCGACACACGGTCCTGCGCTGCGAGGGCGACGAAAAGGTCGAGCGCGTGATCACCGCGGCCATCGACGACAAGTTCCAGCCCATTGCCGGCACCGAACGTTCGTTCGACGTGGACACGGTGCTCGTCGCGGTGGGCCTGTCGCCCGTCGACGAACTGCTGGTCAAGGCCCGCGAGTACGGCATGAAGGTGCTGGCCGCCGGCGACACCAACGAGATCGCCGAGGCCTCGGCCGCCATCTTCTCGGGCAAGATCACCGGCCGCAAGCTGGCCCGCGAACTGGGCTTCGACGTGCCCATCCCCAGCGACTGGGAGAGCTTCGGCGACATCCTCAAACACCACGGCGGCGAGCCGGCCCCGTACGAAGCACCGACAATCGACACGCCGGTCTACCCCCTGCTGCGCTGCGTCCAGGAGATCCCCTGCAACCCGTGTGTCGATGCCTGTCCGCACGACCTGATCGGCATGCCCGGCTCGATCCTGGCCAAGCCCGAGTTCGCGGGTCTGTGCGAGGGATGCAGTCGTTGCGTGGTCGTCTGCCCCGGCCTGGCCATCAACCTGGTGCACAACGATTACGACCCCACCGGCGAGACCGCGCTGCTCACACTGCCCTTCGAGTTCGCGGACACGGCCATCCCCTTCGGCGACCCGGTCGTCACCACCGACATGGAAGGCAACGTGGTGGGCACCGGCAAGGTCATCGCCGTCCGCAAGCGCGAGGACCAGGACCGGCGCAAACTACTCATGCTCGAAGTGCCCGACGCGGACAAACTCGTCGTCGCGGGCTTCCGCATCCGCGAACCGCTGCAGGGCGAACCGGTCACCGGCGAGGCGCCCGAGGCCGACCCCATCGTGTGTCGCTGCGAACGCGTGAGAAAAAGCGAGATCGTGGCGGCCATCAGCGACGGCGTGCGCGACATGAACCAGCTCAAGGCCGTGGTCCGCGCGGGCATGGGCGGTTGCGGCGGCAAGACCTGCACCGAACTGATCATGCGCATCTACCGCGAGGAAGGCATCGACGCGTCCGAGGTGACCCAGCCGACGCTCCGGCCGCTGGTGGCCGAGGTGCACCTGGGCGACTTCGTTACCGGGTCTGTCCAGAAAAAGGACGGTGACTGAAGTGGCCGCTGACAAGACATACGACGCGATCGTCGTGGGCGCCGGCAGCGTCGGCACCCCCACCGCCTGCTTCCTGGCCCAGGCCGGCCTCAAGGTGCTGGTCCTCGAATGCCGCCCCGCCGCGGGCCAGGGCGACAACAAGGCCGCCATCGGCGGCGTACGCGCCACCCACTCCGACCCCGGCAAGATCATGACCTGCGGCGAGAGCCTCAAGATCTTCACGGGTTGGGAAGAGGAATACGGGTTCAGCGTGGGCTGGAAAACCGGCGGCTACTGCTTCCCCGTCTTCGACGAGCCGATGGAAGGGCTGTTCAAGGGCATCCTGCCCATCCAAAAATCCCACGGCCTGGAGATCGACTGGGTCGACGCCGACCGCGTGGCCGAGCTCTGCCCCGGCATCACCCGCGACGGCCTGCGCGGCGGCACCTATAGCCCCAACGACGGTCAGGTATCCCCCCTGCTGGCACCTGTCGCCTTCCAGCGCGAGGCCCAGAACAACGGCGCGGAGTTCCACTTCAACGAGCGCGTCATCGGCTACCTGCGCGACGGCGACAAGGTCATCGGCGTGAAGACCGATCTCGGTGACTACCACGGCGGCGAAATCATCCTGGCCACCGGCGCCGACGCCGCCGAGCACGGCAAGCTGCTCAACCTGAAGATCCCCGTCATTCCCGACGTGCACGAAGCGGGCATCAGCGCGCCGGTCGCGCCTTTCCTCAAGCCGCTCGTGGTGGACATGCGCCCCGGCCCCGAAGGCAAGACGGCCAACTTCTACTTCGGCCAGAACCACGAAGGGCAGATCATCTTCTGCTACACGCCGCGCGAGCTCTTCCCGGGCACCAACCGCGAGTCGTTGTCGGAGTTTTTGCCGATCCTTGCTAATCGTATGATCTCATTGATTCCACGGCTGAAGAACCTGCTGATCCGTCGTGTGTGGAGGGGGTGCTATCCGATGACGCCCGACGGCGTGCCGATTATCGATCGGGTCAAGGGTGTCGACGGGTTGATGCTGGCGGTGGGGATGTGTGGGCAGGGGTTCATGATGGGGCCGGGCGTGGCGAAGAACGTGACGTCGTTGATTATCGATGGGAAGTCAACGTTGCCTGAAGATGTGCATGCTTGTTTCCGATTTGATCGGGATTTCTGGGCGGCTAAGACGGAAGCGCTCAAGTAGGACACAGCGCGACAATAGGCGACACTGTGCGACAACTATGCTATATTGTGATCACCCAAGCAGGAGGTGACCATGATGCAGAGCGACTACCCCGAAATACTCACCCTCCAACAAACAGCCGAACTCCTCCAGGTCTCCGAGCGAACCATCCAACGGATGGTCAAGCGCGGCGAAATGCCCGGCGCGCAGATCGGCGGGCAATGGCGTTTCGATCGCGAGCAGGTGAAGGCGCTGGTGCGCGGCGAGTGGACGCCGGACGAGACGCCGAAGACGCAACGCGAGCTGGTTGAGGATGAGACGATGCGGCTGGGTGTGGATCAGCCCGAGACGTTGTTGGATTTGCAGCGGGCGGCGAAGAAGCGGTTGGAAAGCCGTGAGGACTGACGGTCTGGCCGTCGTTTACACGGGTAAAAATAAAAACCCCACCTCCGAAGAGGCGGGGTCCAACTTACCGGACAATTAGTCCGAGTCGTCTACCAACCCGAGCCACGGTTGTCGCGACGGGGCTTGTCACGGGCCTCGTTCACGTTCAGGTCGCGGCCACCCATGTTGGTGCCGTTGAGGGCACTGATGGCGGCGGCGCAAGCGGCATCGTCCATCTCGACGAAACCGAAGCCACGGGGGCGGCCCGTGTCGCGGTCGTTGATCAGGGCCACGGAGTGGACCTCACCATGGGCGCCAAACAGGTCGCGCACTTCGTCTTCGGTGGCGGTGAAAGGCAGGTTTCCGACGTAGATCTTCTTCATGTTCCACAAACTCACTTCTTGCCGGGTTTCCGGCAAACTCAGGCCTTCGGGGGCACCGGCTTCTTCCGGTGGACCTTCAGGCCTCGAAATACCCCTGCGACGATTCGCGAGAGGTTGCACTGACCTGAAATTGGACTCGGATCGTAAAATCTAAGAATCAATATTCACTGTCAATGCGGGATCAAGGTATACGGGCTTCCGGTAAAGCGCAAATAATAAAAAAGACCCCGCCTCCGAAGAAGCGGGGTCCATCTGTTCGGACAGATTCGTCCGGGTCGTCTACCAACCCGAGCCGCGGTTGTCGCGCCGGGGCCGCTCGCGGGCCTCGTTCACGTTCAGGTCGCGACCACCCATCGAGGTACCGTTGATGGCACTGATGGCGGCGGCGGCCGGAGCGTCGTCCATCTCGACGAAGCCGAAGCCACGGGGCCGGCCCGTGTCACGGTCGTTGATCAGGGCCACGGAGTGGACCTCACCATGCGCACCAAACAGGTCGCGCACTTCGTCTTCGGTGGCGGTGAAGGGCAGGTTTCCGACGTAGATCTTCTTCATTTCCACAAACTCGCTTCTTGCCGGATTTCCGGCATAACACAGGCATTCGGGGGCACCGGCTAGTTCCGATGGACCTTTATGCCTCGAACACCCCTGCGACGCTTCGCTAGGGGCTGCAACGTAATGAAGCCGTCTCTGGCTCAGCCGGAGAATTTAATAGCCATTATCAATTGCGGTTCCAAGGTACACGTCTAGCGGATAAAACGCAATCAAATAATCGCCTTACCGATATAGCGTCTTGAGGGTGCTCCAGGTCAGGGACTCGGTTTCGGTCACGCTGATCCGCACGACAACCAGCAGCACCTCGTACGTTTCGGACGGAATGGGTACGGAGCTCGAAGCCGGATAGGGTGCCACCCACAGCAGGGTGATGCGGAAGATGTCGTGGGTATAGGCCTGGGGAGAACAGTCCCAGAGCCAGCAGGCAGGTACGAAAAATCGACGATTCAACCAGACTTCGACGAACCGGCCCCCCCCATTCCACAATCTCTTCCCATAGAACCGCTGCCAACTGCCGTTAGGTCCTCATTTCCACCCGAATCAGACACAATCTCGGCCTGCGGCGGTGAGCGTGCCGGCAGAATCTGCGACGGCCCCAATGCCCGGCTGCACTATCGAATGAGGACCATCTTGCTCGTTGCCATTCGGTCATCGATGAGGAGCCTGCCGTAGAAAACCCCGGAAGCGACAGAGGAGCCGGACGCAGTCGTTCCATCCCAGGAACTGGTGTAATTTCCGGCAGGAAGCTGCTCGTCCACAAGGGTGCGCACCCGCCGCCCCGTGATGTCAAAGATCTCCAGACGGACAAGAGAGTTGCCTCGCTCTTTCGATTCGACTGAATAGGACAGGGTGGTCATCGGATTGAATGGATTCGGGTAGCTTCGAATATTCAGGGTCGATCTCGAAACCGGGATCGACGAGTTGGCTAGGAAAGGGGCTTCCTCGAAAACCGGCGCCAGTGCATCGAGGTCGTCTTCAGCCCGGAGACCGAGATGGGCGGCCGAAGCGAAGAGTGTGGGCGGCGCCTGCCAATGGGCTACGAGAACATCTGCTGCTGAAAAGCCGTTGATGGCGAGGGTCGGCGAATCAGGGTGGAGCGAGAAGAGAATGACATCGCTCGGGTCGTATTCAAGATTCTGATCGCCGAAGACGACGAGGGCGTCGATGTCGTCAGTGGTCATCAGGCCCAGGTCCCACGACGGCGCCCACATGAATATCCCGGCCGTCTCACAGACGAGAATGTCGCCGCCGGTCACTGCGGGGAGATTGGCGGCATTGTTCAGCGCTGTCTGCTCATCCACCGAAAGGTAGAGCGGTTTGTCGGGAAAGGGAATGGCGGACGACATAAACGAGTGAAAGTCAAATGCGTCGATATCGTCATACAACTCCTCGTCTAACCACGCCTGGTCGGGCGCTACCCGCGGACCGAGATCGAACTTGGTCTGATTGCTTCGGTAGAGAGGAGAAAAGGAGTGCGTATTGCCCACGCCCGCAGCATCGATGTGCAAGTTTGCGGGAACAGGTATTGCGTGCCCGATCTTCATCTCGGGAAGAGCGAAAAATATGTCGCCTTCCGGATGGTTCATCTCCCACTGCTGCTTGACGTTGAATGGCGCATCGCCCTCCACGCCCTCCGATCGAAGGAAATCAACTGAGAAGGCGAGGTAGAAATGGTCCAACGGGACATCGTATGAGGCGCTGATGGCATCCACTTCCGCAGCATCGGCGTCCACTGCGGGAATCAGTAGTACGTCCGGCGCCTCGACCTGTACATCCGGACCGGGTCCTGGATCGATAAAAAAAGGCTCGTCCCCTTCCCCGGAAGGATCCAGGAGGTCGGCCCCGCGATGTTCCCGCCAGGGCTGGCCGACTACAGGGTCGAGCCCCACTGTACGAGAGAACGTTCTTATCGAATAGGTCGGCCCCTCCTCAGCGGATACGGGCAGCACCATCATCGAGAACACAGGAACAAACACGAACATGAAGAACATACGTCTACCGGGTGATAGTAAATTCAAACGCATAGTCCACCCTCCTCACAACCACTCTTCCGAATCACGCAATCGATTCTACCACCAATTGTCCGCCGCGTCTATTCTCCGCCATCCGAATTCCCGCCGAAACACCGAAAACGGCCCATTAAACGCCGAATCGAACCAGACAATGGCACACCGGCCCATCCGCCGCCAAGCCCCCCTCCCGCGCACACCGACTGGTCATTCGCCTACTTCGGAATTCAGCCCCAGGTATCGTCGACTTCCCCCGCCGCCTGATCCATCTCCGGCCATTCAGCGGATCCGGCCACCTGGTCGAAATCCATCTCGGCCTGCGGCGGCGATCGCGCCGGCAGAATCATCGGCGGCGTAGTCGGTTCGCCGATGTGATCGAGGATCCGCTCGATCACCGGCGGATCGAGCACGAACGCGATGATCCGCATCGGCTCGCCGCACCTGGGGTACAACAGCGCCAGGCATTCGTAGACCCGCACCAGTAGCAAAGCCCAACAGCGCGCGGCGGCCTGCCGAGCCGCGGACGGCGGCATGTCGTCGGTGACCTCGACCTCCGGCAGCCCCATCTGCTCGCGCGCATCCTCAAGTAGCTGCAACGTCGCACCGGCCGGTCCGGCCGAGTCGATCACTGCCAGCCGCAGCTTTGCGTTCGGAGCCAGTACCCCACAAGTAGGATGATTTTCAGCATAATTGGAGCTTATCGGCAAGGCGCCGTAACTCCTTGAATGGCACAGGGTGATGGCGGACGAGTTTTGGAAAGGGACAGGTGCGGGGTGTGAAAAAGATCTTCAGAGTGGCTGTTGGCTTCCATGTCTTTGTGCATTTCGCAGGACGAAGAGGCCGTCCCACCGGAGTGAAACGGCCCCTCATCCATCGCCGCGAACCTATTGATACATGGACTTGATTTCACTCCATGTCTTGTTTTCCTGGTCGGGCAGCAGCTTGCGCGGGGTTTGATAGCTGCACCTTTTGCTTAATCTCACGATCCGAGGCCAGTTGTTTTTGATCCAGACGTCACCCGCGACGGTGACTACCTCATGGGGACACGTGCTCCAGTCGACGACGACGAACCTGTAGTGCTTCGTCACCCACCGATTAGCGACATATCTCCAGCCGCGGATAAAGCCAGGGGGGATTGTGGAATGTGAGATATTTCTGGAGGGGGGATAGGCAGCCGAATCACCGCAGCAACACCCCCCGCCCCGTCCAGGCGGCATTGGAAGACTCCGCCCGCAGCAGGTAGATCCCCGCCGGCATCGGTCTGCCCGACCCG
>CAYYYS010000001.1:0-304835 GCA_964476155.1 uncultured Fibrobacteraceae bacterium | reverse complement strand
TGCCGGCGGGATCGGAGTGGACGCGGCGGGACAGGGGGAATCGCTCAATTTAGGATTTGTTTAGGACAAGAGTGATCGATGATCATGACTGGTGCTGGCTCATCGCCATGAACTGACGAGCCGCCATGGCTTCATGCTCTATGAAATGTTGGCCAGATGGGTTTTGGAAAGGGGCAGGTTGTTTTAAGGTGGATCCTGTCGTGAACGTATCAGGAGCGCGACGTTTCCGGCGGGTGACGGAACTCTGGATGCCTCAACTCGTCAATCAGCCCTCTGATCACTCCAGCCGTCCCTACGCATCTTTTTATAACCTGGTACATCCAATGCTAGAGGCGGCGCATTCGCTTCACTGAACCTCCTCCCGGAACTGGACACGACATGTCTTCGAAGCTCTTGCGACTAGTCTTTATTATGATCATGAGCCAATTCGCAATGCCGACCCTGGCCGACCTGATCACCACGGCCGGCGCCGCCGTCCTCATCTCCGAAGTCCTGCCCGACCCCGCCACAGACTGGGATGACGACGGCGAGATAAGCAGCCGCGGTGACGAATGGGTGGAGATCATCAACACCGGCCCCGGAGTCGTGGACCTGGCCGACTACTACCTACGCGACGCCCTGGGCGACAGCCCCCAGATCGGGTTCTCGGGCCTGCTCGCGGACGGAGAGACCGCACTCTTCCACGGCAGCGACGCGGTAATCTGGCAGGCGGAACAGGGCCTGTCGGCCACGGGACTGAGTCTCAACAACGCCGGCGACATGTTGGAGCTCTATTTGGGCCACCCGATGGAAGCCGGCGCCACTCTGGTAGACGCCCTGATCTATCCCAGCCACGCGGGCGTCGACGACCGCACGCTGTCCCGCTTCCTGCCCGAAAACGAGTGGGTGCTCTGCGACGGACTGAACCCCTACGGCGGCAGCCAGGAACCGATGGGCACGGGCTGCCCGCCGACACCGGGGGAGGTCAATGTGTGTGAGGGACTCGTGGCGTCCGAGCACAGCAGCTGGGGGGCGGTCAAGACCGACTACCATTAAGGTTGAACCGGCGTAAATATGTCCTGTATCCGGGCGCTCCGACCGGGGCGCCCGTTCCCTTATATCGGTGTCACAATTGCTTATGCGGGCAGAAATTCCTTCACAATACGAATCGGTTGCGATATTCTCCTCGCCTTCGTGGGGGCCGTTTCCCGCTGCTCTGCCGGGGATCCCTCACATCCCTTTTTGTCATCCCTCATTCAGCCCTTTGGCGGGTCCGCCCGTCCACATGCGGAGGAACGATGGTCCTGAACGAAAACCAGAAGATGATCCGGGGCATGACCCGCGATTTCGCGCGCAGCAAGCTCGCGCCCATCGCGGCGGCGATCGACGAGACCGGCGAGTTTCCCGAGGCCACCGTCAAGGAGATGGGACAACTCGGCCTGATGGGCCTGACCGTGCCGACCGAAGACGGGGGCACGCACATGGACACCGTCTCCTACGCGCTGGTAGTCGCGGAACTGGCCAAGGTATGCGGCAGCCATGGCCTGACCGTCGCCGCCCACAACAGCCTGGGCTGCTGGCCCATCTGGAAGTACGGCACGCCCGAGCAAAAAGAGCGTTGGCTCAAGCCGGCCTGCCAGGGCGAATTCCTGCTCTCGTTCGGTCTGACCGAGGCCGCAGCCGGCAGCGACGCGGGCGGCACCCAGTCCACCGCCGTGCGCGACGGCGACGAATGGGTTCTCAACGGCACCAAGCAGTGGATCACCAACGCCCACTACGCGGGCGCGCTGGTGATCACCGCCGTCACCAACCCGGACGTCTCAGTCGGCCAGGGCATTTCCGCCTTCATCGTGCCAACCGACGCTCCGGGCTTCACCGTGGAAAAGAAGGAAGACAAGCTGGGCATGCGCGCCTCGGACACGGCGCCCCTGGTCATGGACAACGTGCGCCTGCCCGCCGACGCCCTGCTGGGCGAGGAGGGCGCGGGTTTCCGTTACTTCCTCGAAACGCTGGACGGCGGCCGCATCTCCATCGCCGCGCTGGCGCTGGGCATCGCCGAGGGCGCCTTTGCCGTGGCCCGCGATTACGCCAAGGAGCGCATCCAGTTCGGCAAGCCCATCGCCAGGCAGCAGGCCGTGGGGTTCATGCTGGCGGACATGAGCACCCAGATCGACGC
Source organism: uncultured Fibrobacteraceae bacterium (assembly GCA_964476155.1). GTDB lineage: Bacteria > Krumholzibacteriota > Krumholzibacteriia > LZORAL124-64-63 > LZORAL124-64-63 > JAHIYU01. Next base: position 302,680 of record CAYYYS010000001.1, on the reverse strand, counting down.
GGCGAAACTACTCATCTTCGAGGCCTGTCGCCTCGAGGACGCTCACGAGCCCTTCGGTGACATGTCGGCCAAGGCCAAGCTTTTTGCCAGCGAGATGGCCATGAAGGTCACCTACGACGCCATCCAGGTCCTGGGCGGCTACGGGTTCTGTCGCGAATATCCGGTGGAACGCATGTACCGGGACGCCAAACTGTGCACGATCGGGGAGGGGACCAGCGAGATTCAGCGCATGGTCATCGCCCGCAATGTTCTTGAAGGTTGACCGAGAATTGACACGAAGCGAAAGGCCGTTTCATGAGTGAGAGAGTCGTCATCGTCGGAGCCGTCCGCACGCCCATCGGCAAGTTTCAGGGCGGATTGAAATCGGTCAAGACGACCCAGTTGGGCGCCGCGGCCATCAAGGGTCTGCTCGAAAGCACGGGCGTGAACCCGGCCAAGATCGACGAGGTCATCATGGGCAGCGTGGTCCAGGCGGGGTTGGGTCAGAACCCGGCGCGCCAGGCCGCCATCTTTGCCGGCATCCCCAGCAGCGTCAGTGCCTACACCCTGAACAAGGTCTGTGGCTCGGGGCTGCGGACGGTCATGGCGGCGGCCCAGGCCATCAAGGCGGGTGACATCCACTGCGCCGTGGCCGGCGGCATGGAGAACATGAGCCGCATTCCCTACGCCCTGTTCGACGGCCGCGACGGCATGCGGCTCGGCCATCGCCAGGTCACCGACCTGATGGTCCACGACGGACTATGGGACGTATACAACGATTACCACATGGGCATGACCGCCGAACTGGTCGTCGAGAAGTACACCGTGTCCCGCGAGCAGCAGGACGCGTACGCCGCCGACAGCCAGAACAAGGCCGCGGCCGCCATCGCCGACGGCAAGTTCAAGGCCGAGATCGTTCCCGTCGAGATCCCCCAGCGCAAGGGCGATCCCGTGGTGATCGACACGGACGAGGGACCGCGCGCCGGCACCACGGCCGAGAAGCTGGGCCGCTTGCGCCCCGCCTTCAAGCGCGACGGCGGCACGGTCACGCCCGGCAACGCCTCGACCATCAACGACGGCGCGGCGGTGGTGCTGGTGTGCAGCGAATCCTTCGCCCGTGACAACGGCCTGACGGTCATGGCCGTCATCGAAGCCTACGGTACCGGCGCGGTCGACCCCGAGTGGGTGATGATGGCGCCGGTCGGCGCGGTGAAGAATGTCTGGGCCAAGGCCGGCAAGACCAAGGACGACTACGGACTCTACGAGCTGAACGAGGCGTTCGCGGCCCAGGCGGTCGCGGTGGCCGATCAGCTCGAGTTGGCGCCCGAAAAGGTGAACGTGAACGGCGGCGCCATCGCCCTGGGTCATCCCATCGGCGCTTCGGGCACACGCTGCCTGGTGACCTTGATCCATGCCATGGAGGACCGGGGCGTCAACGACGGCCTGGTGGCTCTGTGCCTGGGGGGCGGCGACGCCGTGGCCATGGCCATCAGTCGACCATAGATCTTGCAAGTGACGCGGAAACAGCCGGATACACGTAAGAATGGAGGATGGACATGAAGGTGGCAGTCGTTGGCGGCGGGACCATGGGCAACGGCATCGTGCACGTATGCGCCCAGAACGGGCACGACGTGACCTTGATCGATCTGAACGCCGACGTGCTGGAAAAGGCCGTGGCCACGATCGACAAGAATCTCAGCCGGATGGTCAAGAAGGAGAAGATTTCCGAGGACGACAAGGTCGCCACGCTGGGTCGCATCAGCACCGCCGAGTCGCTTGACGCCGCGGCCGACGCCGACCTGGCCATCGAGGCGGTCTTTGAGAGCTTCGAGGTCAAGAAAGCCATCTTCGAGAAGCTGGACGAGGTCTGCGGACCGGACGCCATCCTCGCGTCGAATACGTCGAGCATTTCCATCACCAAGATCGCGGCCTGCACGAAGCGGCCGGAGAAGTGCATCGGCATGCACTTCATGAATCCGGTGCCCATGATGAAGCTGATCGAAGTGATCACCGGCCAGGCGACCGACCCTGAGGTTCTCGCGAAAATCCTGCAGATCAGCAAGGACCTGGGCAAGGTGCCCGTGACGGTCCAGGACTATCCGGGCTTCATCGCCAACCGCATCCTGATGCCCATGATCAACGAGGCCGTCTACTGCCTCATGGAGGGTGTGGCGGACAAGGACGCCATCGATACGGTCATGAAGCTGGGCATGGCTCATCCCATGGGACCGCTGGCCCTGGCCGACTTTATCGGTCTGGACATCTGCCTGGACATCATGGAGGTCCTCTACGAGGGCTTCGGCGACAGCAAGTACCGCCCCTGTCCGCTTCTCCGCAGAATGGTCGACGCCGGCCATCTCGGACGCAAGAGCGGTATGGGTTTTTACGACTACAGCTGACGGAGGTCGGACTTGGATTTCCAATTGACCGAACAGCAACGCATGATCCGCGACGCGGCGCGCGACTTCGCCCAGAAGGAACTGGCGCCTTACGCGGCCGAGTGGGACCGGAACGAGACGTTCCCCGCCGAGGCGGTGAAGAAGCTGGGCGAACTGGGCTTCATGGGCATCAACGTGCCGGAGCAATACGGCGGCGCCGGTCTCGACATGGTCAGCTATGTGCTGGCCATGGAGGAAATCTCGGCGGCCTGCGCGTCGACCGGTGTGGTCATGTCGGTGAACAACTCCCTGGTGTGTTGGCCGCTGGAGACCTACGGGACCGAAGAGCAGAAGATGAAGTTTCTCGCTCCGTTGGCGCGAGGGGAGAAGCTGGGCGCCTACTGTCTCAGCGAGCCCGACGCCGGCACCGATGCGGCCAATCAGATGACCCGCGCGAAGCGTGACGGTGATGAGTGGGTCCTGAACGGGATGAAGAACTTCATCACCAACGGCGCCAATGCCGACACGCTCATCGTGTTCGCGCAGACCGATCCCGAGTTGAAGTACAAAGGCATTCTGGCGTTCATCGTGGAGACTGATCGTGAAGGCTTCGCCGTGGTCAGCAAGGAGAAGAAGCTGGGTATCCGCGCTTCGGACACCGCCCAGCTCGCACTGGACAACGTGCGCATCCCCGCCGATCAGCAGCTCGGCCCCGACGGCGCCGGCTTCAAGGTGGCCATGTCGACCCTCGACGGCGGACGGATCGGTATCGCGTCGCAGGCCCTGGGGATCGCCAAGGCGGCCCTCGAGTCGTCGATCGAGTACGCCAAGCAGCGCGAACAGTTCGGTCGGCCCATCGCCAAGTTCCAGGCGATCCAGTGGAAGATCGCCGACATGGCGACCCGCTACGAAGCGGCCAGGCTGCTGACGTTGCGGGCGGCCAACCTCAAGGACCAGGGCGTGCGCTATTCCGAGGAATCAGCCATGGCCAAACTCTTCGCCAGCGAGGCGGCCAACTGGATCGCCAACGAGGCGGTGCAGGTCTTCGGCGGTAACGGTTACAGCAAGGAGTTCCCCGTGGAGCGCAATTTCCGCGATGCGCGGATCACGTCGATCTACGAGGGGACGAGCGAGGCGCAACGGATGGTGATCAGCGGTCATCGGCTGCGGTGACACGGTTGGAGACATGTCGGACGCCGGGCGCACCCGCGTCCGGCGTCGTGATGAAGGGATGACGATGGATTTCGGACTGACCGAGCAACAGAAGATGTTCCGCGACATGGTCCGCGACTTCGCGGCCAAGGAGATCGCACCCATCGCCGAGCAGATGGACCATGACAGCACCATGCCCGACGACCTGATCGATAAAATGAAGGCCAACGGCTTCTTCGGTCTGTCCTTTCCGGAACGGTACGGCGGACTCGGCGTGGACACCGTGACCTACGGCCTGGTCGTCGAAGAGATCTCGGCGGCCAGCGCCGGCGTAGCGGTCATGATCTGCGTCCACAACAGCGTGGGCAGCTACCCCCTAGCCATGTTCGGCGACGAGGCGATCAAGGCGGCGATCCTGCCGCGCATGGCCGCGGGCGAGATCGCGGCCTTCTGTGTGACCGAGCCCAATGCCGGCAGCGATGCCGTGGCGCTCTCGTCCACCGCCCGGCGCGACGGCGACGACTACGTGCTCGACGGTTCGAAGATCTTCGTCACCAACGGCTCGCGCGCCCAGTTCTTCATGGTGCTGGCCCGGACCCCCGGCACCTCCGGCTACGACGACATGCACGCCTTCCTGGTCGATCGTGACACGCCGGGCCTGAGCATCGGCAAGAAGGAAGACAAGATGGGTCTGCGCGCCAGCGACACCGTGGTGATCGACCTGGAAGACACCCGCATACCCGCGACCCATCTCCTCGGACAGGAGGGGGACGGTTTCAAGATCGCCATGAAGGCGCTCGACGGCGGCCGGATCGGCATCGCCTTCCAGGCCCTGGGCATCGGCCGCGCCTGTCTCGAGGCGGCGGTACGCTACGCCGGACAGCGGGAAGCCTTCGGCAAGCGTCTCTGGAATCTCGACGTGATCCGCAACAAGATCGCCGACATGGCTACGCAATTGCATGCGGCGCGCCTGACCGCCATGCACGCCGCGACGCTCAAGGATGCCGGCGTGCCGTTCACCAAGGAAGCGGCCATGGCCAAGCTACTGGCCACCGAGGCCGCCAGCTTCGCCGCCGACGAAGCGCTGCAGATCCACGGCGGCTACGGTTACATGAGGGAATACGACGTGGAGCGCTACTATCGCGACGTGCGTGTGACCCGGATCTACGAGGGCGCCAGTGAGATCCAGCGCCTGGTTGTCGCCCGTCACGTGATCAAGGAGTTGGGCTGATCCGCAATATCATCCTATCGAGTCGCCCGCCGCGGGGTAAGGGTCCGTGCAGGAATAACTACCCACTTTCGCATCCCATCTTCGGGTCGTCTTCGGCCCGGACTCAATCACGAAATCATCGACGTAGCATAGCTACGCCTGCGGTTTAGCTCAATCATCCGAACCGAAGCCAACCCAAATCTGGGCGCGAAAATAGGTAGTTATTCCTGCGCGGACCCTTAGTATAGCCCCATGGGTAAAAAGGGACGCTTCCGCAAATCACGCCGCGCCGCCGAGCGCGTGTTGGCCATCCTCGACCGTCTGGGCAGCCGCAAGGGCGACCGCCACGACGACCGACGCAAGGGCTCACGCTCCGGACGCGAGCGTCAGGGCCGCGCCCTGCATTATCTGACCATCCGCGGCAACGAGGATCTCTTCCACAAGCTCTGCCACGACGACTTCGCCTACCTCATGGCCCAGCGTTTCGACGCGCCCGCCGATGTGCTGAGTCTGCTGTTGCCCCAATCGGTGGTGGGTCGCGCCCAGAACGGTCACGGTTGGTTCACCGACGAGTTCGGGTCGCCCCTGATCTTCCGCGAAGCCACATTCGAACGTGTGTTGACCGAACTGGAAAAGAGCTGGCCGGACCTGCGCGGCGACGCGGTGCGCGAGCGCCGCTCCCGGCTGGTGGAAACGGTTCGCGACCACGTCCTGGCCCGTCTGGATACCGATCGGATGAGCCTGGAGACCATCGACGGCCCCCTGCTCGGCGTCGGTTTTCTGAGCGGCGTCGAGGTGGACACGCGCGACTTCCTGCGCGGTTTCGTCCTGGCCGGCTTCATGGACGACGAAGCCCATCGTCGCATGACCGTCGCCTGGAACGGGCGAGACTTCGCGGGCAAGCCCTATGTCCTGGGCGGGGGCGAAATCCGTATCGTGGATCGCGAACGGTTTCGCCTGACCGGTATCGTCGACACCGGACGCGAGCCCTGGGACGACGAGACGATCGACGAGCTGCAGCGGCTGGGCGTGATCATGCCGGACGATGAGGGGCGCGAGTGGAGTTATCCGCAATACGATCAGGCCTATTTCCGCCGTCGGGTCGGTGAGGGCGTGTGCGACGATCTGGCCATGATCCGCATCGGCGCCGAACACGGTTTCGACGCCATGCTCGGCGCCTTCGTCATGGACGCCCTCGATACGTACGACAAGCACTTGGCCCGCTTCACCAGCAAGGGTGTCGATCTGGCCCTGGCCGAAACCATCCAGGAACTCTGGCTCGAGCGCAATGATGCCCCGCTGGTCGCGGGAGAGGATATCCTCGACCTGATCCGCTTCGCCGCCAAGAACAACGCGCCGTCCACCTCGCTGAGCAGCAGTCACCGGCGCCTGATCCAGACCGAGAGCCGGGGGCGGGTCCCCACCCTGTTGCACCATTGGCGGTTCTTGAACGGAGAGAAACTGGACGATGTGAAGTTGGGATTCGCGCGCGTGTCGGCCCGCGAGTTCTATGCCATGGCCCGGGCCCGACTGCAGGCGATCGGCTGCGACGTGCCGGAGCCCGATTTTCGACGCCGCTAACTCGTGTGCCGCTTGACCTCGTAGACCCAGGTGCCGATGATCAGGGCCGTCACGAGCAGACGGATCAGGCGTCCTTCGCCTTTGCCGACCTTCACGGTCACGCGCAACCCAGACAGCGTCGTGGCGATCACCGCGTAGATGAACCACAGCCCCAGCACCAGCAGCCCGATCGTGATCAGCGGGTTCTCCACCAGTGCGCCGACCACATCGAGCCGGCCCAGGGCCAGACCCGCGCGCGTGCCGCCGCACGTGGGACAGGCAACGCCGGCATGCTCGAGCAGGGGACAGGGCACGCGATCCAGACCGAACATGATCTGGTGCTCGATCAGCCACCAGGCCACGAACGCGATCGGGGCATACACGAAGGCCAACAGACGCGGCAGGGGATCTCGCTCCCGGGTCAGCTTCATGACGCCGCGATCATGGCGGTCAGAACGATTATTCCCGTACAACCGCAACAGCAGAGCACCATGGGGCCGAATACGGCGAGGAGCGCTTGCCCGGTACCGATGCCGTGGATCGTGCGGATGCCGATCACCGCGATCGACATGGTCCAGAGGATGCCGATGTAGCTCCCGCAGAACGGGATCAGCGCGAGGATGGATGCCGCTTGGGCGTAGGCGGTCGCGCGCAACGTGGCCTCGAAACCCTTTTGGGTGTCGGACGCGATCAGCATCAAGGCCAGATGCACGACCCCCGCCACCAGGAAGAGCATGACCAGCGCGCGGAACGGGCTGGCGAACACGCCGAAGCTCTCGAAGAAGGTGATGAGCGCGTCTTCCATCGCCGAGACTTCGTAGTCTTCGCCGAGCAGTTCGTAGAGGGTATCCACGAAGCCGGAAAAGGCCCGCGACCAGATCCATTCGGCGATCGCCACGATGACGCCCATCAGCACGCCGAACGTGACCGGTCCCCAGAACCCTCGCCGTGTCGGGTGGTCGGTGAAGAACCGACCCGGCGCCGTCATCACGCGCGGGACCGTGTTCACGAAGCCGGCCAACCACGAGAAGGCGGTCCGGTCTTCCCAGGGCGGCAGGTTTTCCGTGGGCGCCACGGGCGGAGTCGGTGGGCTCTCGTCGCCGTTGTACGGATCGGGATCGGGGGGGAAGGCCCCGTCGTCACGGTACTCGTCGGACATGGTTTACTCCTGAGACTCGGGGTAGAGGTCGGTTTCACCCTCACGGCGCGCGATGACGACCGCGCCGCAGGAATCGCTGAAGATGTTCACGGCGGTCCGACACATGTCGAGCAGGGGATCGACCGCCAGGATCAGGGCCACGCCTTCCAGGGGCAACCCCACCGTCGACAGGATGATCGAGATCATGACCAGGCCCGCCGACGGGATCCCCGCCGCGCCGATACTGGCGAGCAGGGCGGTGACTACCACCAGGAACTGGTCCACCGGCCCCAGGGTGATGTCGTAGGCCTGGGCGATGAACAGGGCGCAGATGCACTCGTAGAGCGCGGTGCCGTCCATGTTGACCGTGGCTCCCAGGGGTAGCACGAAACTGGTGACCCGGTTGCTTACGCCGGCGCCCTTGCGCACGCACTTCATGGTCAGCGGCAGGGTGGCCGAGCTGCTGCGGGTGGTAAACGCGGTCATCAGGGCCGGCGCCATGACGCGTGCGTGGCGGCGCGGATCGATGCGGCCCACCAGGCGCAGCAGCAGCGGCAGCATGATCAGCGAGTGGATCATCAGGGCCAAAAGCACCGTCACCGCGAAACGCACCAGCGACGCGAAGGCCTCCACGCCGCTGGTGGCGGCGATGCGGGCGATCAGGCCGAAGACGCCGATCGGTGTGAAGCGGATCACCCAGCCGGTAATGGTCATCATTACCGCGAAGAGCCCTTCCCAGAATCGTATCTGGGTGCCGCGTTTCTCCTCGGGCAACATGGTCAGGGCCGCGCCGAAGAGCATACAGAAAACGATCATCGGCAGCATCTGGCCGCTACTGGCGGCGGCCACGGGGTTCTCGGGAATCATGCGCAGGATGATGCCCACCAGGTCGCTCGCGCCGCGGCCGGAAAGCTCTTCGCCGACCTCGGTCGTCTCGGCGACCAGGCCCATGCGCTCGCCCACGGGCACGCCGTCGTCCAGACCCGGTTGGATTACGTTGACCAGCAGCAGGCCGATGAAGATGGCCAGCAGACTCGTGCTCAGATACCAGCCGAAGGTCCGACTGAACAGGCGACCCAGGGTGCGGGCCGAGCCGAGTCCGGCCACGCCGGTGATGATCGAGCCGGCCAGCAGGGGCACGATCACCATCTTGAGAGCCCGCAGGAAGAGGGTGCCCAGGAAATTGAAGACGGCCAGGGGTTGCACGCCGATCACGGTCCGTTCGCCCGCGGCCAGTCCGGCGGACAGACCGAGGATCAGGGCCATGACGATCTGCCAGTGCAAGGCCCAGCGCCAGGGGCGAAACGTGTTCGGGGAGGTGCCGGTCATGGGATCTCGTCTCTGGTAAATTTGCACGCTGAACAACCGTGTTTGTAATCGTCGTGTGAGCATAGGCGATGCGATGGTGGCCGACAAGACCGGGATGACGACCGGGTTGTTGAGATTGGATTATTAGGGTGGCGTCGGGACGTGACTTTGTTACAATGCCCCACCGTATGAAGAGACATCCCCATCCCGCCAGCTTCTACAAGGAGTATCAGGCCATGCGTTGGAGTACGGGCTCGGTCAAGCCGTCAAGTGCGCGAGCGGATCTGCTCGTCGTCGGAATTACAGGGCTGGACAAGGGTCGCCCGCAGTTGAAGCCGTGGCGCGATCTGGATAAATCCCTCGGTGGGCTGAAGGCCCTGGCCGACGGCAAGATTTTCGACGGCACGGCCGGCAAGCTGCATCTGCTTCCCGGCGGTGGTACCGCGGCCAAATGGGTGCTGGCGGTCGGCCTGGGCAAAGCAGACGACGTGAGTCCCCAGTCCCTGCGTCGCGCCCTGGGCGGAGCCTCCCGGCGCGCCCGGGCGATCGGCGCCCGCAGCTGTGTCCTGGCCCTGCCCTGGCAAGACCTGAGCGCCCTGACCGCCGAAGCCGTGTCCCGCTGTTGCGTCGAGGGCGCCGAGTTGTCCCTCTTCCGTGCCGGCACCGAAAAGGTCAAGACGGGCAAGGACGCCAAGCCGTCCCCCCGCGCCTGGAAACTGCTTGTCCCCGACGCGGCCCATGGTCGCGAAGCCCGCAAGGGCCTGGTCGCCGGCGAGGTCTACGCGGCCGGCACGCTCTACGCCCGCGATCTGGTCAACCGTCCCGCCAACAAGCTCACCCCGACTGCCCTGAGCCGCGAGGCCCGCACCCTGGCCCGTCGCGAGGGTCTGACCTGCACAGTCCTCGGCGAACCCAAGCTGCGCAAGCTGGGCATGGGCGGCATCCTGGGCGTGGGACAGGGCAGCCGCCAGGCATCGAAGCTGATCGTCATGGAATTCAAGCCCCGCGGCGTGCGCGGCAAGTTGCCGTTGGCGGCCCTGGTCGGCAAGGGCGTCACCTTCGACACGGGCGGCATTTCCATCAAACCGTCCCCGAACATGCACGAGATGAAGAGCGACATGGGCGGCGCGGCCGCCGTGCTGGGCGCGGCGATGATCGTGGCCAGGCTGCATCTGCCGGTGCGCCTGCTGGTGGTCATACCCACGGTGGAGAACATGCCCGACGGTGACGCCATCCGTCCGGGCGACGTGCTCTCGATGGCTTCGGGCAAGACCGTCGAGGTCCTCAACACCGACGCCGAGGGCCGCCTCATCCTGGCCGACGCCCTCCACTACGCCGGCAAACGCAAACCCGACTGGATGGTCGACGCGGCGACCCTCACCGGGTCCTGCGTCGTCGCCCTGGGGCACGAGTTCGCCGGTCTCTTCGCCAATGACGGTAAATTGGGCGATACCTTGCGCCAGGCCGGCGGCGAGACCTTCGAACGGGTCTGGCCCCTGCCGCTGATCGAGGAGCACCACAGGGAGATCGAGAGTCCCATCGCCGACATCCAGAACATCGGCAGTCGCAACGCGGGCGCCAGTTCGGCCGCGGCCTTCCTCGAGGAGTTCGTGGACGAAAAGACGGCCTGGGCGCACCTGGACATCGCCGGCCCGGCCTGGGCCGCGACGGCCGACGCGCTCTGCCCCAAGGGCGCCACCGGTTTCGGCGCCAGGCTCATGGCTCGCGCGGTCGAACTCCTGGCGGGCTGATGACCACCGCACTCGGATCGCTGACCCGGCGGGTGCTTGCCCGCCGGATTCTCTTTCTCGCCATGCCCGTGGTCACCGCCAACGTGTCCCAGACCCTCATGGGGCTCGTGGACACGCTGATGGTCGGCCAACTCGGCGCCGCGTCCCTGGCGGCCGTGGGCGTCGCCACCCTCATGTTCTCCGCCGTCGCCAGCACCCTGAAGGCTCTCGATGTGCCGACCCAGACCTTCACCGCCCACCGTGTTGGCGCCAACCGTGACGACGAGGTTGGCGAAGTGCTCGGCACCGCCGGAGCCGCGACCATCGTGCTGGGTGTCCTGGTAACCTTACTCGGCCTCTGGCAGCCCGAAACCTGGATGGGACTGGTGGCCCGCGACCCGGAAGTTCACCGTCTCGGTGGCGAGTATCTCCGCTGGCGCGTGCTGGGTGCGGTGCCCTCCATGCTCACCTTCGTGTTGCGCGCGGTCTACGACGGTATCGGCTGGACGCGTATCGGCATGCTGGTGGGCGTGGGTATGAACGTGATCAATGTCCTGCTCAACTGGGTGCTGATCTTCGGCAAGCTGGGCGCGCCGGCCCTGGGCGTGACCGGCGCGGCCCTGGCCAGCGTCATCGCCAGTTTCCTCGCCGTGTTGGCGTTCCTCGTCATCATGATGCGGCCGTCCGTTCGACACCGCTTCCGTTTCCTCAGTCGCACCAACTGGAATTCGCGGCTGCTGGGGGCCATGACCCGGGTTGCCTGGCCGGCGGCGGTCCAGGTCCTGGGCGCACTGATGGCGGTGCTCGTGTTCTTCGCCATTCTGGGCCGGATTTCCACCATCGCGGTCGCGGCCGGCAACGTCGTGTTCCGTATCGCGGCCCTGAGTTTCATGCCGGCCATCGGCGTGGGCCTCGCGGTGCAGACCCTGGTGGGGCAGAGCCTGGGGGCGGGAGACCCGCGCGGCGCCGTACGCGCGGGCTGGGGCGGCGTGAGTCTCAGCGTAGTATTGATGGGCCTGTTCAGCGTTATTTTCCTGCTCGCGCCCGCCTGGTTGATGAGCCTCTTCGCCACCGACCCGGATTTGATTAGGGCCGGCACGCCCATTCTGCGTATGATGGGTCTGGTGCAGATCTTCGACGCCGTGGGCTTGACCCTGGCCGGGGCCCTGAAGGGCGCCGGCGAAACGCGGGTCGTCATGATCGTCGACGTCGTTACCGCGTGGCTGTTGTTCCTGCCGGGCGCCTGGTTCTTCGGCATCTACCTGGGACTGGGCTTGAACGGGGCCTGGATCGGCGTGCTGGTCTGGTTCTTCGTCTATGCCGTGGGCATCACGGTCTGGTTCGTGCGGGGCGACTGGAATCGTCGCTCACTCTGATCATAGTATTCTGTCAATCCTCGACTTTGGAGTTGGCGAGTTCACAAGTGGTCGGATGCAAGGCGCGCGAGCGCCGGACTAGCCGTGGCTAATTCAAGCGAGTGCAACGCAGCAGATGGCTGCTTGTGAACTCGCCAACTCCAAAGTCGAGGGCTGACAGAGTACCAGCCTGGAGCCGCCATGTACGATCTCTTCTCTGCCGTGGACAAGGACGAGCGCCGCGTCTATTCGGTCTCCGAACTCAACGAGGAGATCCGCGCGGTCCTGCAGGGCGGTTTCCCCGGCGCCGTCTGGGTGCGCGGCGAAGTGCAGCGTCTCCCCGCGGATGCGGCCCGCCGCAAACATGTCTACTTCGAGTTGCACGGCACCGGACGGGACGCCGCGGTCTCCATACCGGTCGCATTGCTGGAATGGGACCGCCGCAAGTTCGGCCTGCAGCGCTATCTCGACGGCAGCGATCCCGACTTCCGCCTGGCCGACAAGCTCGAGGTCTGTCTCCAGTGCGTTGTCGACTTCTACCCGCCCTTCGGCAAACTGCAGCTCAAGATCGTGGGTGTCGACACCACCTACACCCTGGGTCAGCTCGAGGCGCGCCGTCGTCGGGTGCTCGCCTATCTCCAGGAACACGGTTTGCTCGAGCTCAATGCCCGGCTGTCGATTCCCGCGCTGCCTCTGCGTGTGGGGCTGGTGACGTCGGGAGGCAGCGCCGCCGAGCGCGATTTTCTGACGAGTCTTCGCGAGTCCGGCTACGGGTTCCGGGTCACCCGCGCCGATTGCCGCATGATGGGGGACGCCATGGTGTCCCAGGTCATCGGCGCCGTGACGGGCATGGCCCGCGCCGGCCTCGACGTGATCGTCGTCACGCGCGGCGGTGGCTCGAAGGCGGATCTGTCCTGGTTCGACCACCAGCAGGTGGCCGAGTGTATCGCGCGCTGCCAGGTACCCGTGATCACGGCCATCGGCCACGAGATCGATCACAGCATCGCCGACACGGTCGCCCACCACGCCTGCAAGACACCCACCGCAGCGGCCCAGGACCTTGTCGCCCGGGTCGAGACGGCCGAGCGCACCGCCCTGGATCTGGGCCGGACCGTCGGCGAAGCTGTCCGCGCTCTCCTGGAAAAGCGCCGGCGCCGGTTGCGCGACCTGTCCGGTGCGTTGCGTCTCGGCGTCCAATCGCGGGTGAGCGAGCGGGCTACCGAGCTCGTGCGTCTGCGCGACCGGATCCTGGCCCGCTCAGCTCTCGGTCTGTCGCGCGCGAGCGATCGCCGGGACCGTATCGTCGCCGACCTGACGCGCGCCGCGACAGCCGTTGTGGCCCGCCGGAGCAGCGAGGTCGATGGGGTGACGAGCCGCCTGACGCCCCGGCGTCTGCTGGCCGGGTGGCCGGCCCGCCATGAACGCTTTGTCGAAATGCGCGACCGCATCGTACGTGCCGCTGCGTCCACCGTTGCTACGCGAGTCCGCCGCCTGGATCATCTGGCCGAGAAGGCCGACCTGCTCGACCCCCGGCGGCTCATCGCCCGCGGGTACAGCCTGACCAGTGGACCCGACGGCCGTGTCCTGCGCGACGCCGCGTCCGTCGGGCCCGGAGACCGTCTGACTACGAGGCTGCGGGGTGGACGCGTCACGAGTATCGTGGAAGGAATCGAGACCGAATCCGAAACGTCATGAGGAGGATAGGGTGACACCCAAGAAGGAAAAGACGCCGAGCTTCGGCGAGGCCATCACCGAGGTGGAGGGCATCCTGTCCCGCCTCGAAGCCGACGAGATCGACATCGACGATCTCTCTTCGGAAGTGAAGCGCGCGGTGACCCTGGTGGACGCCTGTCGCGACAAGCTCCGCAAGACCGAAATGGAGATCAAGACGTTCGTCGACGATCTCGATCAGGACGAGCCCCCGGGCCACGCGAACACCGACCTCCCGAGCGGAGACTGAACGGAGACGACACGTGGACGCCCTGATCAGGGTCCGTGACCTGTGCCGCGATTACGTCACCACCAAGCGTCGCGAGGGCGTGTGGGGAGGCGTGGTCGATCTGGTGCGTCCGCGACGCGGGACGCTGCGCGCGGTGAACAAGATCACCTTCGACATCGCCCCGGGCGAGATGGTCGGCTACATCGGCGCCAACGGTGCCGGCAAGTCCACCACCATCAAGATGCTCACCGGTATTCTCACGCCCACCTCTGGTTCGGTGGACGTGGGCGGCCTGGTGCCGTATCGGGATCGTCGGCACTACACGCGGCATATCGGCGCCGTCTTCGGCCAGCGCACCCAGCTCTGGTGGGATCTGGCGGTGGTGGAGTCCTTCGGTCTGCTCAAGAAGATCTACGAGGTCGACGGCGCCGATTACACGCGCCAGATCGGCCTGTTGACCGAACTGCTCGGTCTCGACGAATTCATGCACCAGCCGGTGCGCAAGTTGTCGCTCGGCCAGCGCATGCGTTGCGATCTGGCGGCGGCCCTGCTGCACAGCCCGCGGCTGCTATTTCTGGACGAACCCACCATCGGCCTGGACGTGGTCGCCAAGGAAAGCGTGCGCACCTTCCTGCGCGACATCCGTGAGAATCTCGGCACCACCATCCTGCTGACCACCCACGATCTGGGCGACATCCAGCAGCTCTGCCGTCGCGTGATCATCATCGACCATGGCGTGGCCGTGTACGACGGCGAACTGGCACACCTGCGCGATCGCGTGGGTAACCGCGTTCAGCTGCACGTGGAACTGCGCGCAGCCGCAACGCGAGACGATCTGGTCACCGACATCGGCGACCTCCCCGTTGATTGGAAGTCGGGCGAAGGCCTGTTGCACACCCTGGAGTTCAGCCGCAACGAGGTGCGGGCAGCCGAGGTCATCAAGACCCTGGTCAACACGCGCCCGGTTCACGACCTGCGTCTGGAGGAGCAGAGCATCGAGGCGATTGTCCGCGAAATCTATCGTCGTGGGGGACCGGAAGCGGGTGACCATGTCCGTTGACACCGTCGTCGCTCCCGTGGAACTCAAGCGCTGGCACCGTGGCTTCGAGGCCACCGTGGGCCTCTACGGCCATTTCGTGCGCCTGGCCTTCCTGAAGTTCCTGGCCTACCGCCTGCGCTACTACACGGGGGTCGTGTCCTACACTATTTTCGTGGCCGGAAACTACTTCCTGTTCACGGCCCTGTACGCCAGCCGCCCCGAGGACGCCGCCACCATCGGCGGGCTCACGCTCAGCCAAATGATCACCTACGTGATCGTCAGCTGGATCGGCCGCAGCTTCTATTTCAACAACATCGATCGCACCCTGTCGCATCAGGTGATAGAGGGCCAGATCGCCGTGCAACTCATCAAGCCCCTGCACGTGCAGACGATGATGTTGAGCGAGGCGATGGGGGAGGCCGCCTTCCGCTTCCTCATGTTCACGCTGCCGATCACGATCGTGGTCGTGCCGCTCTTCGGATTCACCGGGCCCGCCGATCCGTCTCTTTACGGCTGGACAGTGCTCAGTTTCGTGTTGGCCCTGTTGGTCAACTCGCAGATCAATTTTCTGGTCGGCTGCCTGGCCTTCCATCTGCAGAACGTCTTCGGCGTCATCCGCGCCAAGATGGTGATGATGGAGTTTCTGACGGGCGTGCTGATCCCCTTCACGTTCTTCCCCGAGTGGGTGCAGACGGTCGTGACCTGGCTTCCGTTCCAGGCCATCAGCTACATCCCCGTGACGATATTCCTGGGTCTGCGCCAGGGGCCCGACCTGGTCGCCGCCCTCACGCTGCAGGCGGGCTGGGCCGTCGCGCTTTTCCTCCTGGGCCGCTGGACGTGGAACCGTTCGGTGCGCCATGTCACGTTGCAGGGAGGCTGAGATGAGTCCCCTGGACAAAACCCTCCGCCTGTCCCGCCTGGACGACACATGGCAGCGACGGGCGCGCGAACCGTGGCGTCATGTAAACATTTACGGTGCGTACTTCGCGCAATTTCTCAAGTCGCGCATGGTCTACCGTTCCGACTTCATTGTCGACTTGTCGGCCAATCTGGTCTCCCTGGGGATCCAGCTCTCGGTCCTCACGGTTCTCTTCAGCAAGATCACTTCGCTCCAGGGCTGGACCTACGAGCAGGTCCTGTTCATCTACGGCTTCAGCCTGCTGCCCCTGGGCCTGTTCAATCTGGTCAGCGTCAACATGTACCATTTCAGTGAGCGCTACATCATCGAGGGCGAATTCGATCGGATCCTGCTGCGGCCGGTGAACCCCCTGGCCCAGGTCTTCTTCAGTTCCTTCGGCCTGGGCGGTCTCAACGAGCTCGTCCTGGGTACGGCGGTGATGATCTACGCGGGCCTCGGTCTGGGGCTCTCCCTGGGCGCGGTGGACGTGCTGTTGCTGCTGATCTTGTCGGTGGCCGCGTGCATGGTGTACATCGGCGTCTTCCTGACCCTGACTTCAGTGTCGTTCTGGATGGAGGATCGCATGGGCCTGGCGCCGCCGGTCTACAACATCATCCGCTTCAGCCGCTATCCGGTGACCATCTTCAGCCCCCTGGTCCGCATCTTCCTGACCTTCGTGCTGCCTTTCGCGTGGGTGGCCTTCTATCCGGCCACCTGGTTCGTGGGCGGCCCCGACTTCCAGCGCACGGCCCTGTTGACCCCCCTGGTCGGGCTGATCACTTTTAGTGTGGGCTACCTTGTCTGGACCCGGGGAATCCGTCGCTACGCCAGCACGGGCAGTTGACCGCCGCGGCCCCCTCCGGATTTGACGGGGGAACCCGCCGGGTCCATCATGTGTACACCGGCTTTTGCAATCGTCAACAGTGTCGATGGAGGAGGACTCGAAGATGCCGCGCCTGACCGGGTTATTCATGATCTGTATCCTGTTGGTCTCATGGGCTGTCGTCGCCAACGCCAGCACCTGGGGCGGCCATAACGGCGATATCCGCCTCACGTTCACCGAGGGGCCGGAGTACGAGCACGTCAAACAGAGCGAGCCCATGCCGAAGGCGGGCGTGATCATCGATCTCTACGCCGTTCTGTCGGGGGTCGAGCGTGTGACCTATGTGGGACAACAGTATCTGAGTGTGGGCGGCTGGGAACTGCAACTCCGCGTCGATGGGGCCGAGTGGGAGATCATGGAGATCGAACTGCCCGAGCAGTCCATCAATGCCGGTCGTGAGAAGGGCTGCATGTACGTGGGCAAGTATACGGGCGTCAAGTTCGTCGACGGCGACGCCAAGCTGGCGCGCTGGCGCATCCGGCTGCTGGGTGAGCCCAAGAACGTGACCTTCTCCCTCGATCCCGCCGGCCTCAACAGCTGCGCCGCCATGGAGGGATGCCCGGACAGCGGCACCCAGGCGCTCTGGACGGGCAGCGGCGCCGCCGGCCAGGTCGGTCTGCTCTTCAGCGCCGGCTACATCCCCGCCTATCTGAACTGGGAGGGCGAGACGCCTGAATTGAAGCCGGTTCGCGGCAAGGGTGACTGGCGGGACACGGGCCTGTTCACTTTGGACGAATAGACAACCCCCAATTTCCTGTTTGACAGAGCACTAGTGATCCCCGGAGCAGATCTCCACGAGAACCGAGCCGGTGGATTTGGGATGCAGGAAGACGATCTGTTTCCCGCCGGCTCCGGAGAGCGGTTCCTCATTGATCAGTTTCCGGCCCGCCTCACGACAGGTCTTCAGGGCGAGTCCCATGTCGTCGGCCGCGAAGGCCACATGGTGCAGGCCGGGACCTTTCTTGGCGATGAACCGGGCGATGTTGCAGTCGTCGTCCAGGGGCTCGAGCAGTTCCACGTGTCCCACCGGGCTGTGGCGCGACACCTTGAGGAAGGCCACGCGCACCTTTTCGCGGGGGAGTTCCTCGGTACGCTCCAGTTCCAGGCCGAGCAGGCCACTGTAAAGTGTGATCGCCTCTTCGAGGTTGGTCACGGCGATACCGATATGATCCAGATGTCCGGCCAGTCCGGGGGGGATCGACAGTTCGTTCAGGTCCATGAAGGCCTCCAGGCTCGTGGGTCCACGGTTGCTCTCAAGATAAACGAGTGGTCCCGCATACCAAACCGGAAATCGTTTACGGCGGGGGCGTGCGGCCCTATATTTCCAAGGTCCCTGAACCCACAGCTATTCCCTGGAGGAACCATGCTCGATCCACGTCACGTCGCCCTGGCTGAACAGCTGGTGGGCTACAGCGTCAATGTACAGCCGGGCGAAGTCGTCTATATAGAACTGAAGGGTATCGAGACCCTGGACCTTGGTCGTCAGCTCGTCCGCGCCGCCACCGCGGCCGGCGGCGTCCCGTTCTGGTACTACAACGACGAGGACGTATCGCGCCACTTCGTCAAGCATGCCGACGAGGACCAGTTCAAACGCTGGGCCGAGTTCCACAAGCGCATCATGGCTGACAGCGACTGCTTCATTTCCATCCGCGGCAGCAGCAATCCCTTCGACCACAAGGACGTCGATGCCGATCGCATGAAATGGTACACCAAGGCCTACTGGGAGGAGATCCACGGCCTGCGCGTCCGCGAAAAGAAGTGGGTCGTCCTGCGTTACCCCAACCCGAGCATGGCCATCCAGGCCGAGACGTCCACCGAGGAATTCGAGGACTACTACTACAGGGTGTGCGGCTTCGATTACGCCCGTATGAGCCAGGCCATGGATCCCCTGGTGGCGCTCCTCGAAAAGACCGACAAAGTGGAGCTCACCGGCCCCGGCACCGACCTCAGCTTCAGCATCAAGGACATCGGCGCGGTCAAGTGCGACGGCCACCGCAACGTGCCCGATGGCGAGGTCTACTCCTGCCCGGTGCGCGATTCGGTCAACGGTGTGATCACCTACAACGCGGCGTCCATGCGCAACAGCATCCTCTTCAAGAACATCCGCTTCGAATGCAAGGACGGGAAGATCGTCGGCGCCACCTGCGACGGCGACGACGTGAAGCTCAACGAGATCCTCGACACCGACGAGGGCGCGCGCCACTTCGGCGAGTTCGCCCTGGGCGTCAACCCTTCCATAAACGCGCCCATGCTGGATACGCTTTTCGACGAGAAGATCGGCGGCTCCTTCCACCTCACACCGGGCCAGTCCTACCCGGCCACCGACAACGGCAACAAGTCGGCAGTTCACTGGGATCTGGTCAACATCCAGACACCTGAGTGGGGCGGCGGGGAGATTCGTTTCGACGGGGTGCTGATGCGCAAGGACGGGCTCTTCGTCTTGCCCGAGCTGGAGGGACTGAACCCGGACCAGCTGACAAAAACCCAATGATGTGACCTATATTGCCGCGGCCTTGGGGCCGCGGCTGACCGCTATCGATCCATGAGGGAGTCCATATCATGTTCCGGCACAGGTTTTTGTTGGTCATCGCCGTCATCGTCCTGCTGACGTCCTCGCTCTGTACGGCGGAGTCGCACGACAAGACCTGGGGTATCGGCTACGACAAGTACGATTCCTATAATGGCGGCCTCACGATTAGACGCTGGCTGGGAGCCAACTGGGAGTTGGGTCTTTCGGCCGCACCCGAGGATATGCGCACCGAGACCCGTAGTCTGGACTGGGGCGACGGAATCGATCTGGAAGACGCGATTGAGGACATCCCGGATAACGAGTCCCGGGAGTCAGGTTGGGTGCGCATGATTTTGGGGCGGCCCCTGATGCGGCATGATGATCTCCGCTTGATGCTCGATCTCGGTCTCAGGTACAAGTGGGCGGATTCCAGGAGCTACCGGCGGACTTACAACGAATACAGCGAGTACACCCGTATCACGATCGATGATGAATTCGAAGAGCGTTGGAGCCTTACCCTGGACCTGCGCCCCAGCTTTGACATCACATCCGCGATGTCCTTTGAGGCGCGGTTCGGTCTTGAGTTCGAGTGGGAATCGGCACGCGGGGATAGAATGGAGAGGGAAATCGATGCGGAAGGCGTGGTGGAGGAATACAGGCTCACTACCACGGAACGCCAGTCGTTCGATTCCTATGGCTGGTCGGGATTGGGTAGCCTGAGTTTCATCTTTTGGTTCTGATCATGAAATACTTCCAAAGAGAATTGTTTCGATTCACCGTTAGTGGACTGCTGGTCATTGTGTTGGTCGGGTCGTCCGCCTGCGTTGCCGCGGACAAGCCGCATTGGGGTGTCGGCTATGACGGCGGTATGATGTCGCTCTACATGCCGTCGACATGGAGTGGAAGCATCTATCTCCCGGAATGGTACAAGGGGGTGTCGGTCCGGTATCTAAGCGGGGCGGACTGGGAATTTATACTGTCCGGGAGCCCGAACTGGTCCTTCTATGATAATTACACGCGTCGAGAAGAGAGTATGGTCGACACGAATCGTGGCTTCGAGAGCATGTATCGCACGGGTTGGGTGCGTATGATTGCCGGACGCCATCTACAGTCGTGGCAACGCCTCACATGCGCTCTGGATTTTGGGGCGATTTATCAGTGGCGTAGATCTGAGAGCTCGGGCCTATCGCTCTTGAACGACGAAACGTCGGTCGTAGTCGATACGGAGTCGCGCACCGATGCCTGGCTTGTACTCGTAGGGTTGCGGCCGATGATCAAGGTGACGAATACGCTGTCGTTGGAACTCGGGTACTGGCTGGGATGGATCAGGGAGCGTTACAAATACACATCGCTTAACTATGACGTGGCAACGCAAGCACTGGTCGACGGCCATGCGTCGGAATCTTCCACTTCCGGGTGGTTCACGAGCAGCCGGTGGGTGACTTGGCGCCTGAGCGCCGTCATCTGGTTCTAGCCTTCCACCACCTCGATCCGCAACAACCCGTCCCCGGCATTCACCGACTGCCCGGCCTCGACCAGCACATCACCGACCGTCCCGTCGATGGGCGCGGCGATTTCGTTCTGCATCTTCATGGCCTCGAGCACCAACAGGGTGTCGCCCTTGGCCACAGCCTGCCCCGTCTCCACGAAGACCTCCACGACCAGACCCGGAATCTCGGCGTTGACCGCACCGCTTCCGCCCGCCTCGCCGCGCGATTCGAGGGCCATGGCCCGCAGTTCGTCCATGACGGTCAGGTCCACCGCGCGCCCGTCCACGCTGGCCGCCACGGCGCCCGGCGCCTCACGGTGCGTGAGGTCCACCAGGTGCATATGGCCCGCGTTGCGCAGGGAGATGGCGCCGCCCCCGTGCAGGGTCTCGGCGTCGATTTCGCGCAGGTCGCCGTCATCGATCTGTACGGCGACCCGGTCGCCGTCGCGGGCCAGCACGGCCGTGATCTGCTCGCCGGCGATATGCATGATGTACTTCTTCTTCATCCACATGCTGTCTCCTACTCGCTGCGCGTCATGCGGCGAAGGGCGTTGCGACGCCAGTTGGAATGGTCGGTGTCGTCGGCTCCGGTCACGACGGGGGCCGAGCGCCGGTTCTCTTCGTAGAGGGCGGCAGCGGCGATCAAGGCCCGCAGGCTATCCTCGGACAGGGGTGCGCGGTAGGTCTCGGGATCGAAGCGTTCGCCGACGAAGTCGGTGGTGTAGGTCCCGTCCACGAATTCCGGTTGGGCCAGCGCCCAGGAATGGAAGGGCAGGTTGTGACCGGGGCCGTGCAGGATAAAGGTGTGCAGGGCGCGCTGGCCGCGGGCGATGGCCTGCGCGCGGTCCTCGCCCCAAACCACCAGCTTGGCCAGCAGCGGGTCGTAGTGGATGGGGACGTTGAAGCCCTGGTAGATGCCCGTGTCCAGCCGTACGCCGGGACCCGACGGCGGGTTGTACGTGATGATCCGTCCGATACTCGGCGCGAAGTTGTGGCTGGGGTCCTCGGCGTAGACGCGGAACTCGATGGCCCAGCCGCGCTGGCTCAGCTCGTCCTGCGTGTAGGGGATGCCGCGTCCCTCGGCGATCTGGAGCTGGGCGCGGACGAGATCGGTGCCCGTGACCATCTCGGTGATGGGGTGCTCCACCTGTAGCCGCGTGTTCATCTCGAGGAAAAAGAACTCGCCCTGATCCGATAGGATGAACTCCACGGTGCCGGCGCCGAGATAGTCGACCGATTCGGCCGTGCGCACCGCGGCAGCGCAGATGTCTTCGCGCAACTTCGGCGTGAGGCTGGGGGACGGCGATTCCTCGATCACCTTCTGGTGCCGTCGCTGCACCGAGCACTCCCGTTCGAAGACGTGGATGGCGTGCCCTTTCCCGTCGCCGAGCACCTGCACTTCGATGTGTTTCGGATTCTCCACGTAGCGCTCAATGAACACCGCGTCGTTACCGAAGGCCGACTTGGCTTCGCCCCGGGTCTGCCGCAGGGCCGACGCGATCTCGCTCTCCTCGCGCACCACGCGCATGCCCTTGCCGCCGCCGCCCGCGGACGCCTTGAGCAGGACCGGGTAGCCGATCTTCTTGGCTTCGGCAACCGCCTTGTCCGGATCGCTCACCGCATCCTCGGTGCCCGGGATCACCGGCACGCCGCTGTCCATCATCAGGCGCCGCGCCGACAGCTTGTCGCCCATCAGTTCGATGGAGTCTCCGGTCGGGCCGATAAAGATGATCCCGGCCGCATCGCAGGCCCACGAAAAGGCCGCGTTCTCGCTGAGAAAACCGTAACCGGGATGGATCGCGTCGGCGCCGCAGGCCTTGGCGGTCTCGATGATCCGTTCGCCGACCAGGTAGCTCTCGGCGGCGGGCGCGGGTCCGATGGGATAGGCCTCGTCGGCCAGCATCACGTGCAGGGCGGTGCGGTCGGGCTCGCTGTACACGGCCACGGCCGTCACGCCCGCCTCTCGCAAACCGATGATCACCCGTACGGCGATCTCGCCGCGGTTGGCCACCAGCACCTTCTTGATGGTCTTGCTCATCGTTGCTTCTCCTAGAGGGGAATATTGCCGTGCTTCTTCGCCGGCAGCACCTGCTTCTTGTTGCGCAGGTTGCGCAAGGCCCGGATCAGCTCCTTGCGGGTTGCGGCCGGCTCGATCACGTCGTCCAGATAACCCAGCCCGGCGGCGATGTACGGGTTGGCGAAGCGGGCGGTGAAATCGTCCACCAGTTCCTTGCGCAGAGCGTCGGGATCGTCGGCATTGGCCAGCTTCTCGCGGTGCAGGACGTTCACGGCGCCCTCGGGGCCCATGACCGCCAACTCGGCCGTGGGCCAGGCCACGTTCCAGTCGCCGCGGATATGCTTGCTGCTCATCACGTCGTAGGCGCCGCCGTAGGCCTTGCGTGTGATCACAGTCAGCTTGGGCACGGTCGCCTCGCAGTAGGCGTAGAGCAGCTTGGCGCCGTGCTTGATGATGCCGCCGAATTCCTGGCCGGTGCCGGGCAGGAAACCGGGCACGTCCTCGAAGGTCACCAACGGCACGTTGAAGCAGTCGCAGGTGCGGATAAAGCGGGCCGCCTTCTGGGACGAATCGATATCCAGCACGCCGGCGTTCACCTTGGGCTGGTTGGCGATTACGCCCACCGGGTGGCCGTCGAGCCGCGCGTAGCCGCAGATGATGTTCATGGCGTAGCGGGGCTGGATCTCCAGGAACTCGCCTTCATCCACCACGAGTTCGATCACGTCGTGCATGTCGTAGGGCTTGCGCGGGTCGTCCGGCACGACCTGGTTCAGTTTGGGTTCCAGCCGGTCAGGTGCCTCCTCGGTGGCCCGCACCGGCGGTTCTTCCAGGTTGTTCTGGGGCAGGTAGCCCAACAGGCGCCGGGTCAGCAGCAGACAGTCCTGGTCGCTGGCGGCCATTAAATGCGCGACGCCGCTCTTGGTCGAATGGGTGTCCGCGCCGCCGAGTTCTTCGAAGGTCACGTCCTCGTTGGTGACCATCTTGATGACGTTGGGGCCGGTTACGAACATGTAGCTGGTCTTGTCCACCATCAGCGTGAAGTCGGTGATGGCGGGGGAGTACACGGCGCCGCCGGCACAGGGGCCGAGGATGGCGGAGATCTGCGGCACGACGCCCGAGGCCATGGTGTTGCGCCAGAAAACCTCCGCATAGCCCGCCAGGGACTTGACGCCCTCCTGAATCCGCGCGCCTCCGCTGTCGTTCAGCCCGATCACGGGACAGCCGTTCTCCAGGGCCAGGTCCATCAGGCGGCAGATCTTCTGGGCGTTGGTCTCGCTCATGCTCCCGCCGAAGACGGTGAAGTCCTGGGCGAAGAGGTAGACCTGTCGACCATCGATGCGTCCCACGCCGGTGACGAGACCGTCGCCGACTGGTTTCTCATCCGCCAGGGACGGCTCGCGATGGGTCACGAAGACGCCCGTCTCCATGAAGGAACCCTCGTCCAGCAACAGGTGGATGCGCTCGCGGGCGGTCAGGCGACCCTTGCCGTGGATCTTGTCGATGCGCTTCTGTCCGCCGCCCAAAAGAGCCTGTTCGCGCAGTTCGTTCAGACGCTGGAGCTTGTCCTCGAAGGTCTCGGACATGTCGTGCCTCTTCGTTGGTTCATGAAATGTTGAAAACCGACAGGGTAGATTACAGCAGCGATGACTGGACGGTCAACCCGTGAAGCACCCACGCAGGGTTGAAATGATGTATAATTGTGGGTCGACATTTCTTTTCCCGCGAGGCTCTTCATGCGTCCTTTTCTATGCGTTGTATCACTGCTCTCGATGGTGACCGCTGCAGCGGCCACGACCTTCACCGCCCAGACGGTCGGCACCGGCTTCGGCGCGGTCAATGCCCTCGACACGGGTGAACTGGCACCGCTTCACGCGGGTGTCGAAGTCGTGGTGTTGGATCCGGCCGGAAGTGTCCATCTGGCCCTGCCGGGTTCAGCGCCCTGGCCCCGCACGATCCTGCTGGACGCCGATGACCCGAGCATCGGCCCCATCGATCGCCCCACTGTCGAGGCCGGCGAACTGATCGCCGACGCGCCGGGCGACGAGGTGGCCGTCATGTCGGCGCTGCATCTGGAAGTCCTCAGCAGCGATGGCCTGGGCGGTTGGACGAGCGACCGCATCGCCGACTTTGAAGGCTATGTCGGCAACGCCTGGGGAGCCCGCATCGGCGACTACCGTCCCTCTAACCCCGGCGAGGAAATCTTCCTGATCTACGAGGGTGTCATGGATTTCTCCACCGGCACCGTCTTTCATCACGACGGCCTGCTCTGGCACGACTTCATCGTCTACAGCGCCGAGGTGGGCATGGATTCCGCGGCGGGCGAGTTCGACGTCTCCCACGCGGGGGCCGAGTTCATCGTCACGACGGAGATGGGGCCCACCTATCAGTTGCACGAGGCCGGCGTCCCACCCCCCAACTGGCCTGCGGTCGAAGTATGGAATGACATGTACAACGCCGGCTGGGTCTGCGCGGTCGCCGATGTCGATGCCACGACCTCCGGCAACGAGATCGTCTACGGGTCGCGGTACAGCAACTCGATCATGGTCTCCCGCCCTGACGGCTACGGTGGTCACTCTTGGCAGATCGTCTTTGTCGGTGAGAACGAGACGGATCCCCGGAACATCTGGGACATGGCGGTCGGTGACGTCCTGCCCGAGACACCCGAGGCCGAGATCGTAGGCGTCGACGACAGCGGACGCGTCTACCTGGTTCGACACGACGGGGACGTGTGGCTGGGCGAGACCATCTGGACCGACGCCCGGGGCGCCGTCAACGCGGTCTGTATCGGGGACTTCGCCCCGTCAACGGCCGGGGACGAAATCCTGATCGGCGATGCCGTCGGACACCTGGTGTTGCTGACCCGCGACGATACGTCGACGATCCCTCCCGAAACACCTCCCCAACGTTCGCTGTTGTCGGATATCCACTGCAGCCCCAACCCCTTCAACCCGGCCGTGACCATCGGTTTCGATCTGGCGGTGCCGTCACGGGTCAGCCTGTCGATCTACACGGTCGACGGCGCTCTGGTGCGGACCGTCGCCGACGAATGGCAGTCGGCAGGTCCGCAAACCCGTCTCTGGCGTGGATGTGACGAAGAGGGGCGCACCCTCCCGTCCGGTCCCTACGTCTACCTGGTGCGGGCGGGCGGAGAAACCGTCAGCGGTGTTGTAACCCTGGTGCGCTGAGGGTTCGCCCAAGAATAACTACCTGGTTTCCCACCGATTCCTGGTGTTCATCCCGGCATGTGTTTGGTACTATCCCCGCATCGCGACGCGATCCGCATTGTCCCGACTATTACAAGGAGATTTCATGGCCTACGAGACCATCCTGCTGGAGGTGGCCGACGGCATCGCCGTGGTCACGATCAACCGTCCCGACAAGATGAACGCCCTGAACGCCACCGTGATCGACGAACTCTACGCCTGCTTCGGCGCGCTGCGCCGCAATGACGACGCACGCGTCGTCATTCTGACGGGCGCGGGGGAGATGGCCTTCGTAGCCGGAGCCGACATCGGCGAATTGGCCGATGCGTCGGGACCCGAACTGGAACGAATGTCGGAACGCGGCCAGTCCCTCATGTGGACCATCGAGAATCTCGGCAAGCCGGTCATCGCCGCGGTGAACGGCTTCGCCCTGGGCGGCGGTTGCGAACTGGCCATGGCCTGTACCTTCCGCTATGCGGCGGAGAACGCCAAACTGGGTCTGCCCGAAGTCGGCCTGGGCCTGATTCCGGGTTATGGCGGGACGCAACGCCTGCCGCGTCTCGTGGGTCGCGGCATGGCCTCGGAACTCATCCTGACCGGTGGCATGATCGACGCCGCCGAGGCGGCCCGCATCGGTCTGGTGAACATGGTCTTTGCGCCGGACAAACTCATCGAAGCGGCTCGCAACACGGCCGCGGCGATCGCGACGCGCTCGAAGGCCACCCTCCGCTACGCCCTGAAAGCCGTGGGCGAGGGAATGAACATGTCCCTGGACGCCGGTTGCCGTCTCGAAGCGGGGATATTCGGTACTGTCGGCGGCCTGGAGGACGCCAAGGAGGGCTGCCGGGCATTCATGGAAAAACGCAAGCCGGAATTCAAGGATTGCTGACGGGACATCCTCGGCGGGAATCAGCTTTCGCCCACGTAGACCGTTGACTATGTTTGCCAAGTAGTTGAACCCAAACTGCTTCAGGAGGGAAGAATGAGCGATACTCTCCAGAAGGCTGACCCCTTCATCGAGATCAACGGGGAACTGTGCAAAGGCTGCAAGCTCTGCATCGACGTTTGCCCCAAGTCCGTCATCAGCATCAGCGACAAGCTCAACGGTTCCAGTTACCACCCGGCTTATTATCTCGGTCACGATTGCACCGGCTGCGGCCTGTGTTTTTACGCGTGTCCCGAGCCGGCCGCCATTCGCGTCGAGAAACCGTGACCCTCTTTCCGCAGGAGACCGGATATGTCGAGACAGTTCATTAAGGGCAACGATGCGATTATCGTCGGCGCCTTGCAGGCCGGCTGCCGGGCGTACTACGGGTACCCCATCACGCCGGCCAGCGAGATCGCGCATGCCGCGGCCCTGCACTTCCCGGCCCTTGGCGGCACGTTCATCCAGGCCGAGAGCGAAATTTCGGCCATCAACATGGTCTACGGTACCGCGGGCATGGGCATTCGCACCATGACCGCCTCCTCGAGCCCCGGCTTCTCCTTGAAGCAGGAGGGCATGAGCTATCTCGCCGGCGCCGAATTGCCCTGCGTGGTCGTCAACGTGGTGCGCGGCGGTCCCGGACTGGGCAACATCGCGCCCGAGCAGGCCGACTATTTCCAGGTGACCAAGGGCGGCGGCCACGGCAACTACCGGTTGATCGCCTTCGCGCCCAACTGCGCCCAGGAAATGTGTGACCTCACCATGCTCGCCTTCGACCTGGCCGACAAGTACCGCACCCCGGCCTGCCTGATGGCCGACGGCTTCACCGGCCAGATGATGGAGCCGGTCGCGGTGCCCGAAGCGAAAGAGGTTCCCTACGACCATACCGAATGGTGCGCCCGTGGCGACGCCGCGACCCACAAGAACCTGATCAGCTCCATCTACCTCGAGGCCGTGGATCTGGAGGCTCACAACCTCAAGCTCGATGCCAAGTACAAGGAGATCGAGAAGAACGAGGTGCGCTATGAGGAGTATCTGTGCGACGATGCCGACCTGATCATCGTGGCCTACGGCATCCTCTCCCGCATCGTGTACTCGACCATCGACCAGGCGCGGGCCGCAGGCAAAAAGATTGGTCTGCTGCGCCCAATCACTTTATGGCCGTATCCCAGCCAGATCATCGCCAAACACGCCGAACGCGACGTCCAGTTCCTGGCCGTCGAGCTGAGCACCGGCCAGATGGTTGAGGACGTTCGATTGGCGGTCAACGGCAAGGCACCGGTCCATTTCTATGGCCGCTGTGGCGGTATGGTGCCGGGCGGCGAAGAACTGCACGCCGAATACGACAAGATTCTGGAAGGAGGCCAGTCATGAAGACCTTCGAGAAGCCGACTTCCTTCTATGACCGGTTCGAGCGCAAGGGCGGTCCCCACAAGGCGACCACCCACTATTGCCCCGGTTGCGGACACGGCAACGTCCACAAGATGATCGCCGAGGCCATGGATGATCTGGGTATCAACGAGCGGACGGTTTTCGTCTCGCCCGTGGGCTGCTCCGTCTTCGGCTACTACTACTTCGACTGCGGGAACTTCCAGGCGGCCCACGGCCGCGCGCCGGCCGTCGCGACCGGCATCAAGCGGGCCAACCCGGACTCGATCGTCATCTCCTACCAGGGCGACGGCGACCTGGCGGCGATCGGTACGGCCGAGACCCTCCACGCCGCCAACCGGGGCGAGAACATCACGGTCTTCTTCGTCAACAACGCCATCTACGGCATGACCGGCGGCCAGATGGCCCCGACCACCATGATCGGCCAGAAGACGACCACCACGCCGCGCGGTCGCATCGAGAGCCAGCACGGCAATCCCATCCGCATGGCGGAAATCATGGCCACCCTGCCGGCCGCGAGCTACGTCGAGCGTGTGGCCATCGGTACCTCGAAGCATATCATGAAGGCCCGCAAGGCCATCCGGAAGGCCCTGACCAACCAGGTGGAAAACCGCGGCTACAGCTTCGTGGAAATCCTTTCGGTCTGTCCCACGGGCTGGAAGATGGACAGTCCTGACGCACGCGACTGGCTCCTCAGCGAGATGACCGAGGTCTTCCCCCTGGGCGTCTACAAGGACGAGGCCGGCGAGCGGGAAAACGACTGGTATCGTCCGGTCGATCCATTTGTGCCCGAGAAAGTCGATGCCTATTTCAGCGCCGGCGGCGTCGAGGAGGCGGACGAGTCCGTCAAGCTGGCGAAGAGTCTGCAATGCAAGTTCGCCGGTTTCGGTGGGCAGGGCATTCTGACCCTGGGCCTCTTCATGGCCCAGGTGGGCATGCGCGGCAAGCTGCACGCCAGTTGGATCCCGTCCTACGGACCGGAGATGCGTGGCGGCACGGCCAACTGCTCGGTCAACATCTCCGAGGGCCGCATCGGCACCCCGCTGGTGGACCAGCCCAACGTGCTGGTCGTCATGAACCAGCCGTCACTGGAGGCCTTCGAGCAGGATGTCGTGGACGGGGGCACCATCCTCGTCGACTCGGGGATCGTCGAGGGCAGGCCCGACGCCGAGCGTCTCAACTGCGTCATGATCCCGGCCACGGAGATCGCCGACGCGGTCGGTACGCCCAAGGTCGCCAACGTGGTGATGCTGGGGGCCCTGTGCGCCGCCACCGGAGCTTTTGAACTCGACTTCGTGGAGGCGACCCTCCGTGCGGTCGTGAAGAAAAAGAACCTGGTGGATATGAACATCACCGCGCTAAAGCGGGGATTCGATTTCGTGCGCAACGGCGAATAGTCGTGGCGCGATTGTCTCAGGAAACCGCCCCCGGTCGCTGCCGGGGGCGGTGTCACATCCGGAGGTTCCGGTCATGATCATCGGCATTCCCCGCGAACGGGACGACGACGAGAAACGCGTTGGCCTGTCACCTGCGGCCGTACACACCCTCGTGCAATTCGGCCACGAGGTGCATGTCGAGCAGGGCGCCGGCGCCGGCAGCGGTTTTTCGGACGAAGCGTATCGCGCCGAGGGTGCTGTCATCGCGCATGGGGCCGAGGAAGTTTACGGTCGGGGAGACCTCATCATCAAGGTGCAGTATCCTGTGGAACGGGAATACGACTGGCTGCGCGAGGACCAGATCCTGATGGCCTACCTGCACCTGCCCAATCGGGGGGGCGAACTGCGCGACGCCGTCCAGGAACGCGGCTGTCGCGCCGTGGACTACGCCGCCATCGAACAGGACGACGGCACCGCGCCGGTCCTGGCGAGCATGTCGTGCATCGCCGGTCGCATGGTGCCGCAGATCGCGGCCCGCTACCTGCAGACCGACCACGGTGGTCTGGGCATCCTGCTCGGGGGACTGCCCGCGGTTCCTCCGGCCGAGGCGGTCGTGCTGGGGGGCGGCATCGCCGGTTGCAATGCAGCGCGCGCCCTGCTCGGCTGCGGCACCCGCGTCAGCCTGCTGGACGTGGACTATGATCTGCTCCGCCAACTGCACTGGCATTTCGAAGGCAATGTCACCACCTACATGACCAACCCCTACACCCTGGCCAAGGTGCTGGCCTTCGCCGACGTGGTGGTCGGGGCCGTCCGCGGCCATACAGCCCATTCGCCCGTGGTTGTAGACAGCAAGCAGGTGGAGAATCTGCGCGACGGCAGCGTCATCATCGACCTGTCCATCGATCAGGGCGGCTGCTTCGAGACCAGTCGGCCCACGCGTCTCAGCGACCCCACCTATATCCGCCATGGTGTCACCCATTTCTGCGTTCCCAACGTACCCAGTCTGGTGGCGCGAACGGCCACCCATGCGCTGAGCAACGCCGTCCTGCCCTATGCCACTCGTATCGCCGAGCTGGGGCTCGACGCGGCTGCCGCCGCGGACGCGGCCCTGCGTCGCGGCCTGGGAGGTCAGTCATGACCTGGATGGAAGGCTACCGCGCCAAGCGCACCACGGCCGCAGAGGCGGTCAAGGTGGTCAAGTCCGGTGACCGGGTCTACCTCGGTGCGGGATGCGCCGTCCCCAAGGAACTCATGGACGCTCTGGTGACACGGGGCCCCGAACTGGAGGACGTGGAGATCATTCACATCCTCACGACCGGTCCCGCCGAGTACGTGGCGCCCGAGATGGCGGGCCACTTTCGCTGCAACGCCATGTTCGTGGGACCGAACGTGCGGCACGCCGTCAACGAGGGGCGCGCCGACTATGTGCCGGTCCACCTGCACCAGGTTCCCGATCTCTTCCGCACGACCCACCGGCCCGACGTGGCTTTCGTCCAGGTATCACCTCCCGACGAGCACGGCTTCTGCAGCTTCGGCATCGAGGTGGGCGTGACCAAGTGCGCGGCCCTGGCGTCGACGCTCATCGTGGGCGAAGTGAATCGGATGATGCCGCGCACCCTGGGCGACAGCTTCATTCACGTTTCAAAACTCCACGCCGCCGTCGAGGTCGACCGTCCCTTGGATCCCTACGCGGGCGCCAGGCTGGACGACGTGCAGCAGAAGATCGGTTGCCACGTGGCCGGCATCATCCAGGACGGCGACTGTCTGCAACTGGGCATCGGCGGTATTCCCGACTCGCTGATCCGCTGTCTGCAGGGCAAATCCGATCTGGGTGTGCACACGGAGATGTTCAGCAACGGCCTGTTGGATCTCATCGAGGCCGGTATCGTCAACTGCGAGAAGAAGAATTTCCACCCGGGCAAGGTGATCGCGGGGTTCATTCTGGGGGACCAGACGCTCTACGACTTCGTTCACGACAACGCCATGATCGAGTTCCATCCCACCGACTACGTCAACCACCCGGTGAACATCGCCCGCAACGACCAGATGGTGGCGGTCAATGCGGCCCTGCAGGTCGATTTGACGGGCCAGGTCTGCGCCGACTCCCTCGGCCAGTACATCTACTCCGGCTTCGGGGGACAGGTCGATTTCATGCGTGGCGCCGCCATGAGCAAGGGCGGCCGGCCGGTGTCGGCCCTGCCGTCCACCGCGCGCGACGGCAAGGTGTCGCGTATCGTGCCGGTGCTGAGTGAGGGCGCCGGCGTGGTCACGACCCGCGCCGATGTCCACTACGTGGTCACCGAGCATGGGTCCGTCGATCTCTACGGCAAGAACGTGCGTGAGCGGGCCCGAGCGCTCATCGACATTGCCGATCCCCAATTCCGCGAGGATCTGGAGCGCGCGGCTGGCGAGCGTCAGATATTCGGTCGTAATTGGCCGGGAGCCGACGTAGTTTAGGAACAGAGAGACGGCATTTATTAGATTATTTGTCAATCGGCCCTTGACGAAATGTCATCGTGGTGACAGATTGTCCTCCGTACCGTTCCCCCAACGGCCGGAGGAAGCCGTCATGTCCATGGAAGCCGCCATCGAACCGGGCCAGTCGACCATCCTGATCGTCGACGACGAACCCGAGCTTTGCCAGGCCCTTTCACGTCTACTCACCCGCAACGACTATCGCACACTCACGGCCGGCAACGGGGAGGAGGGCTTGGAGATTCTGCGGAGCGAGGACGTTCCGTTGGTCCTGTCCGACCTCATGATGCCCAAGATGAACGGCGTGGAACTGCTGAAGGCCGCCAAGGTCGTCTCGCCGACCACCGAAGTGGTCATCATTACCGGGCACGGCACCATCGAGACGGCCGTGGAGGCCATGAAGATGGGGGCCTATGATTTTATCGAGAAGCCCTTTACCACGACCACGACCCTCAACGTCGTCCGCAAGGCCTTGGAAAAACAGGAGTTGTTGGCGGAGAACGTCCAGCTGAGACGCCTTCTCAAGGAGGGGGACGCGCGCGCGAGCATGGTGGCCGGGAGCGAGATCATGCGCCACACCATCGAAACCGCTCGCCAGGTGGCGCCGAGCAGCAGCACCATCCTGTTGACCGGCGAGAGCGGCACCGGCAAGGAAGTGCTGGCCAACTCCATGCATCGCTGGAGCGAGCGGGCGGGGCGCACGTTGGTCAAGCTGAGCTGCGCGGCCATACCCGAAGCCCTGCTCGAGGCCGAACTCTTTGGTTACGAGCGAGGGGCCTTCACCGGCGCCACGACTCGTCGGCAGGGGCGCTTCGAGACGGCCCATCGAGGGACGCTCTTTCTGGACGAGGTGGGGGAGATGCCCCCGGCGGTCCAGGTCAAGCTGCTCCGCGTGCTGCAGGTGGGGGAGTTCGAACGATTGGGCAGTAACACGCCCATCAAGGCGGATGTGCGCGTCATCGCCGCCACCAACGCCGATCTGGAGCAGATGGTGGCCGAGGGCACTTTCCGTGAAGATCTGTTCTATCGCTTGAACGTCATCAACATCGAGCTGCCGCCCCTGCGGCTGCGCACCGGCGACGTCGAACTGCTGGCGCACACCTTCCTGGAGCAGGTGTGTGAGAAGAACCACAAGGACATCAAGGGTTTCACCCGTGAAGCCCGCGAGGTCCTGGCCCGCCACGACTGGCCCGGCAATGTGCGCGAACTCGAGAATTGCGTGGAACGGGCGGCTGTCCTGTGTCGAACCGACGTGATCGGCGCGGAATTGCTGCCGAAGGCGGTCCGTGCGGGCCGTCGTTCCGGCGGTGCGGTCACCGTCTCGATCGGCACGCCATTGCGGGATGCGGAGATGGAACTGATCCAGGCGACCCTGGATAGTTGCGATGGAGACAAGGAAACGGCGGCCCGTATCCTCGGGATCGCATCACGGACCATCTATCGTAAGATCAAATAGGCGATTTTCGGCCCCATTTACCCTCTGGGCGCCGCTTGACCGTCAATAGAGACCGGGCTATATTGGCCCGGTTCCTGCAAGTCCTTTCTCCGTGGCGGACCTGAACCCCATCCAGATGTGGGCGGCGGTTCGTTTCGCCATGACGCGAGAGTGGCGGAACTGGCAGACGCGCAGGATTTAGGTTCCTGTGGGAAACCGTGGGGGTTCGAGTCCCCCCTCTCGCACCATATCGGGCGCAGTGGTTCGCACCGCCCGCAAGACAAACCGAGGTATACCGAGATGACGACAGAGCCCGGCAGCAACACTGCTGAGACCCCTTTCAAGACAACCATCGACGCGCCCGAGTCCTGGAAGCGCGTTCTGGCCGTCGAGATCGACCGGATCTACTTCGATGGCGAATATCAGAAGAACCTGCGGCTCGCCCGCAAGCAGCACGTACGTCCCGGTTTCCGCAAGGGCAAGGTCCCTCTGGAAATGGTCGAGAAGGACCTGGGCGGCGAAGTGCGCATGGACACCCTCGAAGCGGTCGTCCCTCGCGCCTATCAGGCCGCCATGCTGGAGCACAAGTTCGTGCCCGTGACCGATCCCGTCATGGCCGATCTGAGCATGAAGGACGACGAACCCGTCAAGGTCAGCCTGTCCGTGGAAATCCGCCCCGAACTCGAGGCCAAGGACTACGACGACTTGCCTCTGACGCCCCGCG
The DNA here is from genome assembly GCA_964476155.1 of uncultured Fibrobacteraceae bacterium. Lineage (GTDB taxonomy): Bacteria > Krumholzibacteriota > Krumholzibacteriia > LZORAL124-64-63 > LZORAL124-64-63 > JAHIYU01. Next base: position 268,566 of record CAYYYS010000001.1, on the reverse strand, counting down.
AGGCCGCCCTGTCCGAAGGTGCGGTGGAGGAAATGCTCCAGCGTCTCGGCGACAGCCGCGCCGTGTGGAACCACGTGGAGCGCGAGGCCGAGTCCGGCGACCAGCTCAAGGTGGACATCACGCCGCGTGACGCCGACGGCGAACCCGACGAGGAAAAGGCAGCCAAGGACTACACGTTCGAGATCGGCGCCGAAGGCAACTTCGCCGAATTCGACGAGGCCATGGTCGCCGCCAAGACCGGCGACGAACGGGATGTCACCGTCACCTATCCCGACGACTACACCAATGAGGAATTGCGGGGGTCGACGGTCACCTACCAAATCGAGGTGAAGGACGTTCTGGAAAAGGCCGTCCCCGTGATCGACGACGCTTTCGCCGCCTCACTCCAGGAAGGGCAGACCCTCCTGGAGCTGCGCGGCCACATCCGCGACGAACTGCTCGCCGAGGAGAAGAAAAAGGTCGACTACGAGGCTCGCGAGGAGATCGTCAACCTGCTGATCGAGCGCAATGCCCTGGACCTGCCGCCTTCGCTGGTCGACCGCTATCTGGATTCGAGCGTCGAGCAGATGAAACAGCGCAGCGCCCACTCCGGCCAGCCGGTGAGCGACGAGCAGGCGGCGAAGCTCCGTGAGACGGGGCGCCCCCAGGCCGAACGGTCCATCAAGGCCATGGTCATTCTCGAATCGATTCGCCGTCAGGAGGGCATCGAGGTGACCGAGGAGCAGATCGAAGCCAAGATCGCCGAGGTTGCCAAGAGCAGCGGCTTCCCCGTGGACGGCTACCGTGAATACGTTAAGAGTAACGGCGACGAAGAACGCATCTCGCACGAGATCGGCGACGATCTCGCATTCGATTTCCTACGCTCGCGCGCCAAGTACGTCGAGGCCTGAGCCCGCGTCGCGTAGTCGGAAGGAACACATCGGCGTCGACGGTGTCTCACTGTTCGGCGGCGGCCACGGAGGACATAGTTCCGGAAGGAGTCTCGCATGCTGATCCCCTACGTCGTGGACCAGACCAGTCACGGCGAACGCGCCTACGACATTTTTTCCCGTCTGCTCAAGGACAGGATCATTTTTCTGGGTACGGCCATCGACGACACGGTGTCGAACCTGATCATCGCCCAACTCCTGTTCCTGCAGGCCGAGGATCCTGATCGGGACATCTATCTGTACATCAACAGCCCGGGCGGGAGCATCTCGGCCGGTTTGGCGATATACGATACGATGCAGTACATTTCAAATGATGTGGCCACGATCTGCATGGGTCAGGCCGCCAGCATGGGCGCCGTCCTGCTGCTGGCCGGCGCGGAAGGCAAGCGCTCGGCCCTGATCAACTCGCGGGTCATGATCCACCAGCCGCTGGGCGGCAGCCAGGGTCAGGCCAGCATGATCGAGATCTACACCAAGGAAATCCTGTACCTGCGGGACAAGCTCTACGATATGATGGCCAAGCATACCGGCCAGACCGTGGCCAAGATCGCCAAGGACAGCGACCGGGACTTTTTCATGTCCGCCACCGACGCCGAGGCCTACGGCATCGTCGACAAGGTCATCGAAAAACGTTCCGAGATCGATACCGACAGCTGATAGACAGCGCGCACCATATGGAGGGACCGCATGAAGCGCCGACAGACCGGGTCGCCCCAGATGATCAAATGCTCGTTCTGCGCCCGTGGCCAGGACGAGGTCGCGAAACTCGTGGCGGGGCCGTCCAACGTCTACATCTGCAGCGAGTGCATCAAGCTCTGCAACGACATTCTCGAGGGAGAGCTTCTCGACGAAGCCCCCGAGTCGCTGCAGACCTATGCCAAGCCGCAGGAGATCAAGGACTACCTGGACGAATACGTGATCCAGCAGGACGAAGCCAAGATCAGCCTGGCCGTCGCCGTCTACAACCACTACAAGCGCATCAACCAGCGCCGCGTGGGTGACGACGTGGAGGTCGAAAAGAGCAACATCCTGCTGGTGGGCAATACCGGTACGGGCAAGACCCTGTTGGCCCAGACCCTCGCGCGCTTCCTGAACGTTCCCTTCGCCATCGCCGACGCCACCACGCTGACCGAGGCCGGTTACGTGGGTGAGGACGTGGAGAACATCCTGGTGCGGTTGCTGCAGGCGTCGGACTACAACGCCCAGGCCGCCGAGCAGGGCATTGTCTACATCGACGAGATCGACAAGATCACGCGCAAGAGCAGCAACCCGTCCATCACTCGCGACGTGTCGGGCGAAGGCGTGCAGCAGGCGCTGCTCAAGATCCTCGAAGGGACTGTGGCCAACGTGCCGCCCCAGGGCGGACGGAAGCATCCCCAGCAAAAGTACATCGAGGTCAACACGCGCAACATCCTGTTCATCTGCGGCGGCGCCTTCGGGGGCCTCACGGATATCGTCAAGCGTCGGATCGGCCAGAACGTGCTCGGTTTCGATCGCGAAGAGAACGAGGGTCTTGCCGTCACCGACGACCAGGTCCTGGCCCTGACCGAGCCCGAGGATCTGGTCAAGTACGGCCTGATCCCCGAGCTGGTCGGCCGTATGCCGGTCCTGGCCTCGTTGGAGGAACTGGACCGCGACGCGATGATCCGCATCCTGCAGGAGCCCCGCAACGCCCTGACCAAGCAGTACCAGAAGCTGCTGGACATGGAGGGCGTGGAACTGGTTTTCACACCCGATGCCATCGAAGCGGTGGCCGACCGGGCCATCGAACGCAAGACCGGTGCCCGCGGCCTGCGCTCAATCCTCGAGGACGTCATGCGTGATGTCATGTATCACGTGCCGTCCATGGAGAACGCGCAACAGGTCGTCATCACCGGCGATGTCGTTGCCGGTCTGGCCGAAGCCCAGATCGTCAACGAAGCAACCGACCAGGACATCAAGGGCGCCTGACGAGGATCGACTTCTGCCTGGGCGGGGTTTCGTGAACACGAACCCCGCCCAGGTTTTCAAGAGACGGGTTAGACAAAGCACTAGGAGCACAATGACCGACGAGCATGAAACGCTTAATGGCGAAGGCGCCGACTTCCCCGACCAGCTCCCGCTGCTGCCGCTGCGGGACATCGTGGTCTTTCCGTATATGGTGACGCCGCTGCTGGTGGGCCGCTCCCGCTCGGTGGCCGCCCTCGAGGCCGCCATGGAACGGGACAAGTTCATCTGCGTCATCGCCCAGCACGAGACGGAAGTCGAGGAACCGACTCCGGCCGACCTGTACGGCGTGGGCACGGTCATCAAGATCCTGCAGATCATCCGGACCCCCGACGACACGTTGAAGATCCTGGTCGAAGGCGTGGCGCGGGTGGCGGTGACCGAATTCATCGAGGCCGAGGACTACGGCGAAGTCATGGTCACGACCTTGCCCGAAACCGTCGACGATAGTCCGGAGATCGAAGCCCTGAGCCGCTCGATCAAGGAGCGCTTCAAGGAGTACGTGCGTCTGAACAAGCGTCTGCCCGACGAGGTGCTCCTGTCGGTGCTGAACATGTCCGAGATCGAACGCATGACCGACAGCATCTGCGCCTACATCGTGGGCAAGGTCCCCCTGAAGCAGGAGCTGCTGGAGGAGTCCAGCCTGCTCGGCCGCATGCGTCGTATCAACCAGATCCTGGCCGACGAGCTGGAGATCCTCGAGATCGAGCAGCGCATCGACACCGAAGTCCAGAGCCAGGTCCAGAAGAACCAGCGCGACTTCTACCTGAACGAACAGTTGCGCGCCATCCGCAAGGAATTGGGCTACACGGCCGACGAGGACAGCGAGGTCGAGGAGTACCATGAACGTCTCGCCAAGACCGACCTGACCGAGGAGGCCCGCGAGGCCGCCGAACGCGAGATGAACCGTCTCTCGAAAATGCCCGCCATGTCACCCGAAGCGGCCGTGGTGCGCACCTACCTGGACACGCTCCTGTCGCTGCCCTGGTCCGATCGGTCGCGTGACCGTCTCGACACCAAGAAAGCCCGGCGCCAGCTCGACGAGGACCATTTCGGTCTGGAGAAGGTCAAGGAACGAATCCTTGAGTACCTTGCCGTGTTGAAGCTGACCAAGCGCATGCACGGCTCGATCCTCTGCCTGGTGGGGCCGCCGGGCGTGGGCAAGACGAGCCTCGGCCGCAGCATCGCCAACGCCATGAACCGCAAGTTCGTGCGCCTGTCGCTCGGCGGCGTGCGTGACGAGGCCGAGATTCGCGGTCATCGCCGCACCTACATCGGCAGTAAGCCGGGACGGGTGATCGACTCGCTGCGCAAGGCGGGCACCAAGAACCCTGTCTTTCTGCTCGACGAGATCGACAAGATGGGACAGGACTTCCGCGGTGATCCCAGCTCGGCCCTGCTGGAAGTGCTCGATCCCGAGCAGAACACCACCTTCAGCGACCACTACCTCGAGGTGGATTTCGACCTGAGCGAGGTCATGTTCATCACCACGGCCAACTCGCTGCACTCGATCCCGCCGGCCCTCGAGGATCGCATGGAGATCATTCGTTTGCCGGGATATCTGGACCACGAGAAGTTGGCCATCGCCCGGGACTTCCTGGTGCCGCGCCAGATGAAGCGCAACGGCGTCGCCAAGTGGAAGCAGGGTTTCAGCGACAAGGCCTTGTCCGCCATGATCGACGGCTACACCCGCGAAGCCGGCGTCCGCCAGATGGAACGTGAGATCGCGGCCATATGTCGCAAGGTCGCCAAGCAAAAGTCCGAGCACGGCAAGTTCCCGGGACGGGTCACACCCCGTAACGTGCCCACCTATCTGGGCATTCCCAAGTACCGGCGCCAGCAGATCGAGGGCGAGCACGAGATCGGTGTCGTGACCGGTCTGGCCTGGACCTCGGTCGGCGGCGAGATCCTGCAGATCGAGGTGACGAACATGCCGGGCGGCGGCAAGCTCAAGCTCACCGGCAATCTCAAGGACGTCATGAAGGAGTCCGCCGAGACCGCGCTGAGCTTCGCGCGCACGCGCTGCGATCGGCTGCCCGAGGATTTCATGAAGCACAATGATCTCCACATCCATGTTCCCGAGGGCGCCGTGCCCAAGGACGGCCCCAGCGCGGGCATCGCCATGGCGACGGCCATCGTGTCCCTGTTGGCCGACGTCAAGGTACGCCGGGAGGTCGCCATGACCGGCGAGGTCACGCTGCGCGGCAAGGTGCTGGGGATCGGCGGTTTGCCCGAGAAAGCCGTGGCTGCGGTGCGTGCCGGGTGCCAAGTGCTGATCATTCCCCGCGAAAACGAGAAGGACTATCAGGAGCTGCCGCAAGTGATTCGACGCAATCTGGAAGTTCACCTGGTTGAGCGCATGGACCAGGTCCTGGAGATCGCCCTGATCAGCGAGGACCGGCGACCGGACCGACCGTCACAACGCGAAGCGACCGGCGACGAGTCGGCGCCCCGCGCGGCCCACTGATCAGGAAGGAGGGCCATCGTGGACGTGGAATTTGTGACCAGCGCGCCCGATCTCGCTTCGCGACCCGACCCGATTCGGCCCGAGTTCGCCTTCGTGGGGCGCAGCAATTGCGGCAAGTCCTCCCTGATCAACCTCTTCCTGAATCGGAAGGGGATGGCCAAGACCAGCGGAAAACCCGGAAAAACTCGTTTATTGAACTATTTTTTGGTCGATAGTACATATTATCTGGTGGACTTGCCGGGCTACGGCTTTGCAAAAGTCAGCAAGACCCAGCGCGAAGCCTGGTCGCGTCTGATGAGATCGTATCTCTTCGTGGGGGATCGACCGCTGGCAGTCTTTCAGTTGCTTGATGCGCGTCACAAGCCGACGGACGACGATCGACGCATGACCGACTGGCTGCATGAGGCTGAACTTCCTCATGCCATAGTGGTTACGAAAGTGGATAAGGTCGGGCGCAACAAACGGGCGGCCCACTACCAGCAGATCGTCAACGGTCTGACGCTGCAGCCGGACACGCCCTTCTTTCCGACTTCGGCGGTGCTCAGGGAAGGGACCGACGACATGAAGGCCTGGGTCGCGGCCTTGCTGGAAACTTGACGGGGGGATGTTGACACCCGTTCCCGGCAGGTGCTATCATGTACAGGACAGGAGGATAATGAGCATCCGGCAAACAACAGGACGAATTGGCGTCTTGATACTGCTGCTTGTGCTCGCGACGCCCACTTGGGCGACCACCGAGCTTGAGTTGCAGTTGCCGTTGCATGTGTTCTACTCCTGCGCCAACTGTCACCAGGAGGCCTCGTCGCCGACTCCGAGCGACCCGGCTCTCAACCCCTTCGGACTCGACTTCAACGATCCCGCCATCGGCAACAACACCTGGAACAGCGAACTGGCCGGTCTCGACTCCGATGGCGACGGATGCAACAATGGCGCCGAGATCGGTGATGTTAACGGCAACGGTCACCCCGACAACGGCGTGATTCGAGAGTCCAGCAACCCCGGTGTCGACGGGGACTGCTCCTCGACCAGTTTCTTCGTGGAAGCCTCCTGGGGTGAACTGAAGGCCATGTTCGACAACCGCTGAGGCGGATCATCTGGATAACCCGGCAACCCGACGGTCTCTGAGACGAGGCTCGTTTTTTTTGGTGCGGAACGGCCAGGCTAAATGGCCCGGCGACTGGAGACGAACGTGGATAATCGCGTGATCATCGGCGGCCAGTGGGGAGACGAGGGCAAGGGCAAGATCGTCGATGCCTTCGGTGAAGGCGTCGACTGGGTCGTTCGCTATCAGGGCGGCGCCAACGCCGGGCACACCATCATGCGCGGCGACGAAAAGATCGTTCTGCACCTGGTCCCGTCCGGCCTGTTGCGCAAGGATGTAAAGGGCTTTCTGGGCAACGGCATGGTTATCGATCCCTGGGCCCTGCGCGACGAGATCCTCACCCTCGAGGAGATCGGTGTCAAAGTACGCGGGCGGATGTTCGTGTCGGCGTCGGCCCAGTTGCTGTTGCCCTATCACAAGCGCATCGACGAGGCGGGCGAGAGCCAGCTCAAGCGCAAGAGCATCGGAACGACGGGACGCGGTATCGGTCCCTGCTATGTGGACAAAGTGGCCCGCACGGGCCTGCGCATGGGCGATCTGCTGCAGCCCAACGAAAACCTGGAACGGATGGTCATCGAGAAGGTGCTCGAGGCCAATGAGCGGCTGTCTGCCTTGTACGACGCGGAGCCCCTGCCCGCCTCCGGTATCGCCCAGGAACTGGTCGTACTGGCCAAGACCCTCGGCCCGATGATCGTCGACAGCTACGAGGCCTTGGCCGGCATACGACGCGGCACCGAGTCGGTTCTGTTCGAAGGCGCCCAAGGTACGCTGCTCGATATCGATCACGGATCCTATCCCTATGTGACCTCCAGCAACGCCACCATCGGCGGCGCCATGACCGGCACCGGCCTGCCGCCTCACCGTCTCGGTGAGATCGTGGGTATCTTCAAGGCCTATTGCACGCGCGTAGGCAACGGTCCCTTCCCCAGCGAACTGCTGGCCGAGGAGGGGGAGGATCTACGCCGGCTGGGCGGCGAATTCGGTGCCACCACCGGCCGGGCCCGCCGTTGCGGCTGGTTCGACTTGGTGGCGGCCCGTTACTCGGTTGATGTCAACGGCATGACCGGCGTGGTCATCACCAAGCTGGACGTTCTCGACGGCATGTCATCGATAAACGCGGCCACCGCCTATGAGTATGACGGTGCCGAACGCAGCACGTTACCCGTCCGGGCCGGTGATCTGGCGCGGTGCAAACCGATCTACCGGGAGTTTCCCGGCTGGGAGAAACCCACGACCGGCTGCCGGTCGCTGACCGATCTGCCGGCCCGCGCGCGTCAGTACCTGGAGTTCCTCGAACAGGAACTGGGCACGCATATTATCGGCGTGTCGGTGGGACGTGGGCGCGATGAAATGATCTGGACGCCGGAGGGTATCTCCACCTGATCATAACACCCCAAGGTGCGGTTGATATTTTGGGCGCAGGTGGTATCTTGAAGTCGTCCGGCTGCTAGGCCGGACGATTTCATGCCCGGTAAATAATACACATCGAGCCGCTAGCTCATCAGGTAGAGCATCTGCCTTTTAAGCAGATGGTACGGGGTTCGAGTCCCCGGCGGCTCACCATATACGACAAAGGGGCCGCTCATTCGCGCGGCCCCTTTGCTTATCTGTCGCGTCTGGACTACTTGCCGTAGGTCTTGGTCCAGAGCTTGTCGAACTCCTCGATCGTATTCTCGAAGAGATCCAGCATGGTCAGGATCGGATCGGGCTTTTCCAGATCCACACCGGCGTTCTTGAGCAGCTCCAGCGGAGGCGCGCTCGAGCCGCCCTTGAGCATCTCGTCGATGTACCGGTCGGCGGCCTTCTGGCCCTTGTCCATGATGTTGCTGGCCAGGGAGATGCCGCTGGTCAGGCCCGTTGCGTAGGTGAAGACGTAGAAGTTGTAGTTGAAGTGGGGGATAAACGCCCATTCCACTTCGTCGTTCTCGCCCATCTCATAACTGGGGCCGTAGTACTTGGTGATCAGGTCCTTGTACAGGCCGTTCAGGAAGTCGGCCGTCAGGGTGTTGTCCTCTTCCGCGTACTCGTGGAAGCGCAGCTCGAACTCGGCGAAGAGCGTCTGACGGAAGATCGTCAGGCGGATGTTCTCCAGGCGCTTGTTCAGGAGCATCAACTTCTTGGCGGGGTCCTTCTCCTTCTTGAGCATGTAGCTCAGCAGGATTTCCTCGTTACACGTGGAGGCGATTTCCGCCAGGAAGGTCGTGTAATCCGCGTACACGAAGGGCTGGTTGCCCGTCGAGTAGAAGGTGTGCAGCGCGTGGCCGTACTCGTGGGCCGTGGTGAAGACGGCGTCGAGCGTGTTGTCGAAGTTGTGCAGTACGTAGGGATGCACTTCCTTGGCCACGATGCCGGAGCTGTAGGCGCCGGTGCGCTTGTTCTCGTTGGGATATACGTCGATCCAGCCGTTGGCCGGATCGATACCCACCGCCAGATCCTTCATATAGGTCTTACCCAGAGGCTTCAGGCCCTCCATCATGAGGTCCATGCACTCCTCATAGGTATACTCGATTTCGATGCCCTCGAGCATGGGGTTGTAGAGGTTGGAGAACTCCAGCGGTCCATCGATGCCCATGACCTTGCGACGCAGGTCCACATACTTGTGCAGGGTGCGCTCGAGGTTGGCGTTGATGGTGTCGATCAGCATGCGGTAGGTGGCGGTGCTGATGTTGTCGCCCTTGAGCGAAGCCTCGAGACAGCTCTCGTAGCCCCGAAGCTCCTTGGTCAGCAGGTGCGACTTGACGACGCCGTCTAGGGTCGCGGCCAGGGTGTTCTCGAACTGGCGGAAGGTGTTGAAGAAGGCCGTGGCGGCCTGCTTGCGCACGGGATACGACTTGCTGGAGCGGGCCTTTCCGAAACCGGCCAGGGTCAGGGGCTCCATGGTGCCGTCTTCGGTGATGATCTCGGGGAAGGCCATGTCGATGTCGCGCAGCTTGGACGAAACCGTGGCGGTTCCGCCGCGGACCTGGCCGGCCATCGAGAGGATGCGCTCCTCTGCGGCGCTCAGGCTGTGCGCCTTCATGCGGAACATGTCGTCGAAGTAGTACTGATAGATCTTCAGGTCGTCACGCGAGGCCAGGAAACCGTCGATCGTGTCCTTGGGGATCTCGAGCAGTTCGGGTTCCATGTAGGACACGGTGCTGCCGAAGCCCTGGAAGAGGAAGCCCACTTTGCCCTGCATCATCTGGTTTTCGGCATTGGAGAGCTCGGGGTCGAGGCGCAGCTGCGTGTAGCCGTACAGCTTGTACAGGCGCAGGATGGTTTCTTCGACCGCGGTCATGGCCTCGAAGAGCACGTCGGCCGACTCGCCGAGACGACCCTCGTAGGCGGCGAGGCCGGGCACCAGTTCCTCCACGGCGGCCAGCTCGGTTTCCCAGGCTTCCACGGACGTGAAGATGTGTGTGTAATCCCATTTGTAGTCATCGGGTACTTGGTCCCGAGGATCGGTGGGGTTGGGCTCGTAGGCCAGCGCCGGTACCGTGATGAGCATCACGGACAGCATGAAGCAGAACACGACTCCGGACAGGCGTGTCGACCGGTTCATGGGGTTCCTCCTGTAAGTGTCTTTGTGAAGCCGGGCCCATCCCGCGAATAGGATGGGCCCCAGATGAAGGCGGCCGCCTAGCGAAGCGGTCGACCGAATTTATCGTGGGCGGGAGACGCTTTGACGGCCTGTTCGGGCAGGGGAACATCGACAGATGTCCAGTCGCTGCCGTCATAGTGCAACACGACACCGCCATAGCCTGCGGCGTAGATGTTGGTGCCACTCGTGCCCCAGATCGTCGACAGATAGCCCGAATCGGCGAACAGGGTCTCCGGGAATGAGCCGTCCTGGTTCATTATGGTTATCTGACCGTAGCTCGTGGTCATGTACAGCACGTCGTTGTCGGCGTCGAGCCACAGGTCGGTCAAAGGGGACGGGTAAGTCGCGGGATAGTTGGGGATGCTCTGTTCGTTGCGCAACTGAACCAGTTGGAGACCGTCGAAGGTCGTGGTCAGCCTGAGGACCTTGCCGGTCGCCGTGGCCAGATAGTTGTCCTCGACAACGGCCGAGTTTGTGCTTGCAGTGAAAAGGCTGAAGTACTGGTCCTCGACCTCTCCCCACGCCCATTCATGAGAGAACTCCGTGGTGTTGTTTTCCATGAGAGCGACGGCGGCGTTGCCGCCGATGACGTAAGGCGAGACCACCGTCAGGGTCTCTATCCCATCCCAGAAATTCAAGGTGTCCGCGGGAGCAAGATCCTCCGGCTCGTCATCCGGGTCGGGGTATTCGCGATAGGCCTGGCGCTGGGTCGAGACCCAGCTGCCGTCGCTGCGCTTCTTGAGTGTGGCGGCGTAGCCGACCGTGTAGAGGTCGCCGTAGGGCCCCTCGCCGATGTCGTAGAGATTCTCCTCGGTGCCTGAGTCCTGACTGCTCCAGTTGGCGCCATCGTAGTGGAAGAGCACGCCGTGGTGACCACAGACGTACACGTCGTTGGCGGCCGTACCCCAGACGCTGGTCAGAGTCTCTTCCGTGAGATCCGTTCGGGTCCAGTCGGTCCCATCGTAATGGAGAACGAAGCCCGGATTGCCCACCATGAAGACATCGTCGGCTCCACTACCCCAGATGGAAAACACCCAGGTGATATCATCGGGCTCCGGGAAGGGTATCTGAGTGACTGAGCCTCCGGTCTCATCGTCGCTACAGCCGGACAGGGCCAGAGCCATCGCTCCGACGATCAGCAGCGGCAAGAGGTGTCTGGGCAGCGAAGTGCAATAGAACCTGTGGGTCTTGATCATCGTCTTACGGTCCCTCGTATGGGGTGGGGTCGCTGGGTTTTTTCGAGCCCGGAATCCTCGATTGCGAACTCGGTCGGCGCTGCGTTCCGCTCTGGACAGACCTCCACAGGACGCGCAGCCGCACACGGCAACTCATGAATATTAAGCATCTGAGCAGACGATGTCCATAAGGACTTGCCGTTCGGAGCCGCCTGGACGACTATTCCTTATGCTTTTGAGGCGGACACGGGAGTTCCTTCCACCACCAACGGGATAAGAGAGCATGAGCGATCACGATCGACCAGCCATCGACCCGGATCTGGACCTTTTCGCGGCAATTGACGATCTGCGACACGATCTCAATGCCGTGATTCTGGCCCATTACTACCAGAATGCCGATATCCAGGATCTGGCCGATTTCGTGGGTGACAGTCTCGCCCTGAGCCGACAGGCGGCCAACACCGACGCCGAAGTGATCGTCTTCGCCGGCGTTCATTTCATGGCCGAGACCGCCAAGATCATCAATCCCGACCGCCGGGTGCTCCTGCCGGACCTGGCGGCGGGCTGCAGCCTGGCGGATGGATGTCCGGCCGACGAATTCGCGGCCTTCCTGGCGAAACATCCCGGCCATGCCGTGGTCAGCTATATCAACTGTTCGATCGAGACCAAGGCCATGAGCGACATCATCTGCACGTCGAGCAACGCAGTGGATGTTGTGGCCTCGATCCCCGAGGATCAGCCCGTGGTGTTCGCCCCCGATCGGCATCTGGGAGCCTGGGTGCAGGGGCAGCTGGGTCGGGATCTCGTCATGTGGCCGGGGAGTTGCGAGGTGCACGAGCAGTTCAACGAGCGCAAGCTCGTCGAGTTGAAGGTCGCTCATCCGGATGCCGTGGTGGCTGCCCACCCCGAGTGTACCGAAGCCCTGCTCCAGCACGCCGACCACATCGGCTCGACAAGTGCCATCCTGAAATTCGCACGGGAATCATCTGCTCGTGAGATCATCGTGCTCACCGAGCCGGGCATCATCCACCAGATGCGCAAGGAAAACGCGGACAAGTCGTTCATCGCGGTACCGGGCGCCGACGAGACCTGCAACTGCAACGAGTGCCCCTATATGAGACTCAATACGGTCGAGAAACTCTACCTCTGCATGCGAGACGGCACGCCGGAGCTCGTCGTTGACGAGGCCCTGCGCGTGAAAGCCCTGCGTCCCATCGAGCGCATGCTTGCCTTGAGCTGAGCCGGGAGAGGTCGTTGCGTACGCCCGTCTATCTTGATCACCACGCCACCACGCCCGTGGATCCGTCCGTGATCGAGGTGATGAACCGGGCGCTGCGGGATCATTTCGGCAACCCGGGCAGCACCCACGCTTTTGGCTGGGCGGCGGCTACCCTGGTCGATGCAGCGCGCGGGCAAGTGGCCGAACTGCTGGGTTGCGAAGCGCGCGAGATCGTATTCACGTCCGGCGCGACCGAAGCCAACAACCTGGCCATGAAGGGGCTGGCGGCCAACCACGGACGTCCCGGGCGTATCGTAACCTCGAATCTCGAGCACGATGCGGTGCTGCGCCCCGCGGCCGATCTGGAACGCCAGGGTTGGGAGATCATCGAGGTGGCCTGCGGGCGTGACGGCATCCTGAGTCTCGAAGACCTTGCCGAAGCTTTAACCCCCGAGACAACCCTGGTCACGATCGTGGCGGCCCAGAACGAGATCGGCACGCTCCAGCGGTGGGCCGAGATCGGCGCCCTTTGCGCGGAGTACGGCGTGCCTTTCCATACGGACGCCGCCCAGGCGGTGGGCCGCGTCCCCCTGAACGTCACCGCCGATCACGTGGACCTGCTGTCCCTGTCCGCACATAAATTCTACGGGCCCAAGGGTGTCGGTGCGTTGTATGTGCGCGCGGGCCGTCGGGGCGTGCGGTTGCGCGGCCAGACCACCGGTGGGGGGCAGGAAGGGGATCGTCGCGCGGGGACCTTGAACGTTCCCGGCATCGTGGGGCTCGGCGAAGCCTGCCGTCTGGCTCTCGCAAGACGGGATGCCGATGCGGTTCGCCTGTGCGAACTGGGGGATGATCTTCTCGGACATATCACCGCTGATCTGCCGGATGTTCGCCTGAACGGACACGTCCGGCGACGGTTGCCGGGGAGTCTCAACCTCACGTTCACCGGTGTCGACGCGGCCGGTCTGCTGCGGGAACTCTCCGTCCTGGCCCTGTCGACCGGATCGGCCTGTTCCGCGGGTGACGGCAAACCGTCACGGGTGCTGCGCGCACTCGGGTTGTCCGGGCAAGAGGCGTCGGCGAGTCTGCGGATCTGTCTGGGGCGGAACAACACGGCCGAGGAAGTGGATTTCGCCGCCGAGCGAATCGTCGCGGCCGTACGAAAAATAAGAGAGGAGCGGGAGGCCGAATAGGCCCCCCGCCGGTCGATCGTCTATCCCGTCAGGGCCAGGGAGATACGCTTGCGCTGGATATCGATCTCCACGATGCGCACCGATACCTGCTGGCCTTCCTGGACCACATCGCTGGGATGGTAGACCCGTTCTTCGGCCAGCGCCGAAACGTGGATCAGCCCGCGTACGCCCGGTATCAGCTCCACGAAGGCGCCGAAGTCCGCCAGTCCCGTGATCACGCCTTCGTACCATTCACCCATCTTCAGCTTGTTCTCGACACCGTCCCAGGGATCGCTCTCGAGCGCCCGCAGCGACAGGCTGACGCGCTCGTTGCGTCCCTGGCCGAGGTTCTGGATGTCCATGATCTTGACGGTGATGTCCTGGCCTTCGTTCAGGATGTCGCTGGGGTCGCCCACACGCTGGTGGCTCATTTCCGAGACGTGGATCAGGCCCTCCACGCCGCCGATGTCCACGAACGCGCCGTAAGGCATCAGACGTACGACCTTGCCGTCGACCACGTTGCCGATGCCCAGGGTCTTGCGGGTTTCCCCGGCCCGGCGTTCCTTTTCCTCGCGCATGATTACGCGACGGGAGACGACCAGACGCCGGCCGCCCTCGGAGAACTCGATGACCCGGAACTCGAGGGTTTTGCCCACCCATTCGCCGGGGTTGTCCACGAAGCTGTCGTCGATCTGGGAGACGGGGCAGAAAGCCCGGTGCTCGCCGATCATGATGACGAAGCCGCCCTTGTTGGTCTCCTTGACGGAACCGGTCAGGGGCACTCCGCTGGCCAGAGCCTCCTCGATCACCGTCGTGTCCTTGCCCTGGGCGCGCAGCTTCATGGACAGCTTCATGTCGGCGCCCTTGCCCGTCACATAGGCGGTGATCGTATCACCCACCTTGCTCTGCAAGACGCCTTCGTCGTCGCTCAGGTCGATCGTCGAGATCGGCAACTCGCTCCGTCCGCCGTAGTCGACGAAGCATTCGGTATCACCGATCTGGATCAGGGTGCCGGTGATCTGGTTGCCGGCCTTGGGTTCGGGGACCTGCTCGGCGGCGGCAGGTTCCTGTTCGGAGAGGAGTTTCGCGAATTCGTCGGATATTTCCTCGGAATCGTCGTGGCGGAGGTCTTCATCGGTCATCAGGATGTCCCGGTTCAGTATGTGTCATGGCACCGACACGCGGCGCGTGAGCCTCTCGACTATAGCATAAGCCTCCGGTAGGGGGGACCAAGAAACGCCGGTCGCTGTTGTTTTTACATCCACCCTTCTGAGGGGAAAAAAGTTGGCATATGGCCGCGTGGAGCCTAGCCTTTCCTGGGTCGTTCCAGGTCGTTGCGTGATGGGCATGCCCGACCGGTTGTGGATTTTGCTGCGAGGAGGCTCGCTCTTGATCTGGCGTATTGCGACGATGCTTGTCGGTCTGCTTCTGGTCGGCCTGTTCGGTACGACGGTTGCCGCCGTCGCGACCGACGAGGCCGCCGTCACCTTCGGTGGCGACCTGCGCGTGCGGGGCTACAGCCTGGAGAACATGTGGGACCTGGACGACGGCGCCGACGGCGACCGCTGGTCCACCTTTCGCAATCGGACCCGTCTCTTCGCCCGGATCGACCTGCCGCGGGACGTGCGGGCCTTCGTGCGTCTGGCCAATCAGAACTGGGGTGCCGGTGTAACGGGCGTCGAGTTCCCGGACCGCTGGGAAGCCGACAACAAGAGCGCCAAGGTTTTCGTCGACGAAGCCTGGATCGAATTGGCGGACGTTTTCGGCCTGCCCCTCGACGCACGGATCGGTCGCCAGACTCTGGTTCGCGGCAGCGGGTTCGTGTTGTTCGACGGCCAGTCCCAACTGGCGTCCACGGCCAACTATCTTGACGGCGCGCGCCTCACGCTCCAGGTGACGCGCGGCTTGACGGCCGAGTTTCTCTACTTCAAGGATCAGGAAAACGCCCGCGCCGACGGGGCGGGAGACGACTTGACGCTCACGGGTCTGTATCTGACTCATCGTACCGGCGGCGACACGAGTCACGAACTGTATGCGCTACGGCGCGACGACCAGTTCATCGGCAAGGATGTTCGGCTCTACGGCGCGCGGCTTGCCGGCGGATTCGGCGGGACCTTCGACTATGATTTCGAGGGTGGCCTGCAGCGCGGCGAACTCGCTCCGGGCGTCACCCACGAAGCCTGGGGCTGCTCGGCCGAACTCGGCTTCGCCCCCCCAGGCGCACCGGCCGGAGCGCGTATCTTCGGTGCATTTGTCGGACTTAGCGGCGACGACCCCGCCACGGTCGATACCGGCGAACGATGGGATGTCTTCTACGGCGGCTGGCCCCGATACGGCGACCTGCTGGCCTGGGTCTACCTGAATCTCGGACCCGGCAACGCCATGTCCGGCTACGATCCCGCGTATGCCGATGCCAGCAGCGTCATCGGCGAAGTGGTCTACGGCAACCTGGTCATGCCGACAATCGGCCTGGACCTGAAGCCGACGGCCCGTTTGAACACGCGCGTCTCCTATGCGCGCCTGACCGCACACCAGACCACCGGCGCCGACGACATCGGCGACTACTACCAACTCCGCGCCCGCTACCAATACACCGACGGCGTAACGCTCGGCCTATACGCAGCCTTGCTGGACCCCGGCGCGGCCTTCGGCCCCGACGCCGATCCCGCGCACGAAGTGTTCTGGGAAACCGTCCTGAGCTTCTGACCCTGGAGATGGGAAGATGACCGTCAAGACATTCGTGATCGCCGCCTACGCGCTGATGATCATCGGCGTGGGGATCGCCGGATTGCGACGCACCCGCTCGTTCAACGACTTCTTCCTGGGCGGCGGTAACGTCGGCCCCTGGATGACGGCTTTCACCTACGCCACGGCCTATTTCTCGGCTGTGTTGTTCATCGGCTTCGCCGGCAAGATCGGCTGGGGCTTTGGCTATTCGGGGCTGTGGATCGCCCTATGCAACGCCCTGTTCGGCGTGCTCTTCGTGTGGGGCGTGCTCGGCCACCGCATCAAGCGCATGTCCGTGGACTATCAGGTGGCGACGATGGCCGAGTACTTCGAAAAGCGCTACGACAGTCGCTTTCTCAAGCTCTTCGCGTCGGTGGCCGTGTTCATCTTCTTCATCCCGTACTCGTCGGCCGTGTTCATGGGCTTGTCGTATCTGTTCCAGGCCAACTTCGCCATCGACTACACGCTGGCGCTGGTGCTGATGGGCGGCTTTACGGCCCTCTATCTGGCGCTCGGCGGCTACAAGTCGATGGCCATGGTGGACGTGGCGTTCGGCATCATCATGCTGGCGGGCGTGGCGATTCTGCTGGGCTTTACCCTCAAGGCGGGGGGAGGCTTGCCCACGATCACCGAGCAACTCGCGGCTATAAATCCCAAATTGACCGCTCCCGTAGGCCCGCCGGGCCCGTGGCCCCTGTTCTGCCTGATCTTCCTGACCAGCGTGGCTCCCCTGGGCATGCCCCAACTGGTGCAGAAGTTCTACGCCATCAAGGACCGCCGGGCGATCCGCATCGGCATGGTGGCCTCGACCTGCTTCGCGCTGCTGATCGGCGGCGTGGCCTACTTCACCGGCGCGGCGGCGCGTCTGTTCCTGAGCCCCGAAACCTCACCGACGGCCTTCACCGACGGCAAGCCGGTCTTCGACGCCCTGATGCCCGAGCTGTTGGCGCGCGTGGTGCCCGAATCCCTGTCGGTGCTCATGCTGCTGCTGATCCTGTCGGCGAGCATGTCCACGCTGGCGGCCCTCGTGCTGATCTCCAGCTCGGCGGTCGTGAAGGACCTGTACGCCGGTTTCCTGAATCGCGACTCGAGCGACGCACGGCTGACCGGCCTGATGCGTGTGGCGAGCGTGGCTTTCGTGGTGGTTTCGGTTGTGCTGGCCTATTTTCGGCCGGCGACCATCGTGGCGATCCTGGGCGTGTCGTGGGGCGCGATCGGCTCGGTCTTCCTGGGGCCGTTCCTGTGGGGATTGTTCACCAAGCGGGCTGGGCGCGCCGGCGCCATCGCGGCTTCGGTTCTGGGGCTGGGTGTGTGCGTGGGGATGTATGTCGCGGGACGGCCGTCGCCCGAGGCGGGGACGATCGGCATGGTGGTCTCCCTGGTGACGGTGCCGTTGGTAAGCCTGTTTTCGCCGGCTTCGCGGGCTTAATTTGGGTGGCACTTATCCACACTCACGGTACCACGTGGTACCCCAATTTTGATGTGGAATGCGGCCTCCGTCTGCATGTAATCCGATAATTATGACAGGCAACCAAGTGTGATCTATGTGTGTGATGGTGAGTGATGAGGAAATGCATTGCCGAGGAACGCGGCGGGTCGCTGCTAGGGACGGTGTGAAGTTGGCATCCCCTACGGGAATCGAACCCGTATTGCCGGCTTGAAAAGCCGGTGTCCTAACCGTTAGACGAAGGGGACGCCTGTGGAGGCGAGAATCTAATCAGCTTGCCTCCCGTTG
The DNA here is from genome assembly GCA_964476155.1 of uncultured Fibrobacteraceae bacterium. GTDB lineage: Bacteria > Krumholzibacteriota > Krumholzibacteriia > LZORAL124-64-63 > LZORAL124-64-63 > JAHIYU01. The sequence goes on along the minus strand of CAYYYS010000001.1, from coordinate 250,474 downwards.
TCAATATCAACGCGCCGCTTCCTCCAGCAGGGCGGCCGTGGTCAAAATCCCCCGTTCGAAATTCACGATGTGAAATTTTTCGTTGGGGGAGTGGATGTTGTCGTCGGGCAGGCCGTAGCCCAGCAGCAGCACCGGCGATTTCAGGCAGTCCTGGAACGTGCCCACGATGGGAATCGAGCCGCCCTCGCGGATGAAGACCGGCCGCTTGCCGAAGCCCCGTTCCATGGCCCGGAAACCAGCCTGCATCATTTCCGAATCCCGCGGTACCATCACCGCCTGGGCGCCGTGCAGATAGGTGACCTTCACTTCGACACCCGCGGGCGCCACGTCCATCACGTGCTTCTCGAAGAGTTCGGCGATCTTCGCCGGGACCTGATTCGGAACCAGACGCATGCTCACCTTGGCGCCGGCCAGCGACGGCACGATGGTCTTGGCGCCCTCGCCGCTGTAGCCGCTCCACAGGCCGTTCACGTCGCAGGTCGGGCGCGCCCACATACGTTCGAGTGTCGTGAAGCCGGCTTCGCCGAAAGGACCGGAAGCGCCGGTTTCCTTGCGCAGGACGTCGTCGGTGTAGTTGAGCGACGCGAAGGCTTCCCGCTCGGCGTCGTCCAGGTCCAGGACGTCGTCATAGAAACCGGGGATGAGCACACGGCCGTCGGTGTCTTTCAGGGAGGCGACGATTTCGGCGAGCGCGTTGCCCGGATTCTGGACCGTGCCGCCATAGCTGCCCGAATGCAGATCGGCGCCGGGACCCTTCACGTCTATCTGCATGTAGGTCAGCCCTTTCAGGCTGTAGCAGACGGCCGGCGTTTCGGCGTTGTAAAGGCTCGTATCGCTGATCACGACGGCGTCGCAGGCCAGCTTCTCCGCGTTCTGCTCGGTGAAGCGGTAGACGGCCGGGCCGCCGCATTCCTCTTCGCCTTCGATGATGAACTTGACGTTCACCGCCGGTTCGACACCCTGCTTGACGTAGGCCTCCATGGCCTTCACGTGACAATAGACCTGCCCCTTGTCGTCGCAGGCGCCGCGGGCGTAGATGACGCCGTCCTCGATGCGCGGCGAGAAGGGCGGGGACTGCCACAGGTCCAGCGGATCGGTCGGTTGCACGTCGTAGTGGCCGTAGAAGAGGAGGGTCTTGCGGTCAGGCTTCTGCTCGGTCTGCGCGTAGACCAGGGGATGACCGTCGGTCTCGATCAGTTCGACCGCCAGACCCAGATCGCGCAGTTCGTCGGCGATGAACTCGGCCGCGCGCAGCGTGTCGCCGTCGTGGTCGGAAACGGAGCTTATGCTGGGTATGCGCAGCCAGTCGCACAACTGTGCGACATGCTGGTCGAGGTGTTCGGTCAGGTAGCTCGTGATGCGCTCGTTGGACATGAATCCTCCTCGGGCAATTGCGTCGTTACGGTCCGGATGTCCGGACAACCCAGGAATTCTAAGCTTGACGGGCAAGCCTGTCGAGGCGATTGTGAGCCGCAAACAAGCGAGATTCGTCGCCTTGGGGCCAAGCGGGTAGATGAAACACCGTTGACACGGACGGTCGAATTCGCCACAATGCACCTCTGGTCACGATGACACTACCCCGCACGTCACTTTTCAGGAGGAAATGAGGCAGACATGATCATCAGCAAAAGCAAGACCAAGGAAACCGTCACGCAGTGCAACGTCTCGGGCGACTTCTACGAGGCTCTGGACAACAAGGTCAAGTATCTGATCAAGGAAGCCGAGAAGCGCGCGGTTGCCAATGGTCGCAAGACGGTTCGTCCCTGCGATCTCTAAAGACTGCTAGCTCGGTTCGACTCAATCATTGAGTGGACCGCCTGTTATGTAGCGATACGGAGGTTCTTTAGAGAACCTCCGTATTTTTGGTGTGCGCCCGGCAGGGCGCACTCACTCGGAGGTGGAAGTCCTCTACAGACCCGACAGGGGGAACTGTTAGCTGAACGGCAAGGGCTGCCACCGTGAGGTGGGGTCTGAAGGAAGCCGCAGGCAAAACACTGGCCCGACGAACAGGAACCGCATACGAGGCGGTCGTGCCGGGTAAGGCGTCCATTGTCTCTAAAGCCTGGTGAGCGGATCCAACCGTACGGTGGTTTGGGAGGGTGAGGTCGCGAGGCCTCGCCCTACCCGATTCCCGCGGCGTGCGGCCGACCGGCTTCACGTCTCCTCCCGTTGACAGGCTGATGGCGGTCGATTCTGCGCATGGGCGCCTGGCATTACGTATTGCGGACTTAGCCGCCTGTTGGCGCCCCGGCATGATTCCCGCTCGTGAGGATCCATCACACCGGGGGGAGTCGTATGGTCGAGCGAATACGAAGTGGGGCTGTCTGTGGCATCGATGGCTACGAGGTGACCGTGGAGGTGGATGCCCGCCGTGGTCTGCCGACGTTCCAGATCGTCGGTTTGCCGGGCACGATCTTGCGGGAAAGCCGGGAGCGGGTCCTGTCCGCCATGCGCAACTGCGGGATGCCGTGGCCGAAGGGACGCGTGACGGTCAACCTGGCGCCGGCGGACATCAAGAAGCAGGGCGCGGCGGTGGATCTGGCCATTGCGGTCGGCGTCAACGCCTGTGCCGAGGATCATCCCCGACCACCCCGTGAGCGCCGTGAGGCCGTGCTGTTGGGAGAACTGTCCCTGACCGGAGAGCTGAGACCGGTCCGTGGACTGCTCTCGATAGTCATGGCCGCCGTGTCCCGGGGGGCCGAGGTTTTCGTGGTGCCTACCGGGCAGGCCTGGGAGGCGCGGCTAGTACCGGGCATACGTGTATTCGGCGCCGAACGGGTCAGCGACGTGGCTGCCTGGCTGCATACGGGGTCGGGTCTACAGGAAGCCAAGGACGATTTCACGCCTGGACCGCTCCCTGCCGTCCCGGTCGAGATCCCGGCTTTCTTTGCCCTGACGTCTCCGGAGGCGCGACGTCTGGCGATCATCGCCGCGGCCGGTCGTCACGATACGCTGCTCGTGGGACCGCCAGGCACCGGCAAGACGAGGCTGAGTCGCACCATCGGCGCCCTGCAACCGCCGTGCTCCCGTAAAGAGGCTGTGGACGTGACGCGAATCCAGGGAGCGGCAGGGCTTCTGCGCAGGCATCATCTCGACGGACAGAGGCCGTTTCGGGCACCCCATCATACGGTGACACGCGCGGGACTGATCGGCGGTGGTCCCGGCCTGCGCGCCGGCGAAGTGACCCTGGCCCACAACGGCATACTCTTTCTGGATGAGCTCCCCGAGTTCACGCCGGCCGCTCTCGACGCTTTGCGCGAACCGCTGGAAGAGGGACAGGTGGCCGTGGCACGTGGACCGGGCTCCCGCTTCTGGCCCGCGGACTTCCAGTTCCTGGGCGCCATGAACCCCTGTCGCTGTGGCTATTTCGGTAGCCGTGTCCGGGCGTGCCGGTGTCCTGTAACGTTGCGAAGACGCTATGTGAGCCGTCTGTCCGGTCCGTTGCTGGACCGGTTGGACCTGTTCGCGGAAATGGAGGAGGGGGGGGACTGGTCCCTGCGGGCCGGCACTGATGATATCGGGCGGATCGAGTCGACCTGGCGGGACGCATCGTGTCAGGTGGCGGACACCCGGCAACGACTGGGACGCGATAGGCACGCGACGAGACAGGCGGATCTGGTGGCCTGTCGCAGCTGGCTGGATACACGGGGCGCGGATTTCCTGGACGAGGCGAAACGCTCCCTGGGACTGTCCATACGGGCGCTTATCAGATCGGCCCGCGTGGCCCGGACCGTGGCGGCCCTGGACGGTCGGCGGCTTGTTACGCGCGTGGATCTGGCGGAGGCGCTCGGTTTCCGGAAGGAGACCATGCACATTTTTATGCAGGTCTAACACACTGTAAAAAAAGGCGGCGGTCACATGACCGCCGCCCGATGCCGTGTGCGGGTCGGTTAGAAATCGGCGGTGAAGCCGACTGCCCAGCTGATGGTATTCAGCGTATTGGTTGCGAAGTCCTCGACATCGACCTGGCCCTGTCCGTCAACCCACTCCGTGATGGGTACGAAGGTCGTGCCATCGTTGCGTACCACGAACTCGGTGTCGGGATCGAAGCCGACGGTCATGTGATGGTACATGGCTTCCACGCGGATACTGATCATGTCGTCCGCGATGAACCGGAAGCCGAGACCCCCCGACATGTCCCACATCTTGGACGCGGCGTCCGTGTAGTCGGAGTTGAGGATCATCCAGGTATGGTGCATGCCGCCCTGGACGAACGGGTGCCAGCGACCCTTGCCGAAGTTGCCGTAGTCCAGCGGATAGAAGACCGCGTTCAGGCCGCTGCTGATCGTAATGCAGGAGCGGTTCTCCGCGTCGAACTCGCCGATTTCCTCGATGGGCATCGGCACGTTGTCATCCTCGCCGAAGGCCTGATTCGAAAGGGACAAGGGGTTGCTGACCCTGGCAACGTATTCGGAGACGGAGAACCCCAACACCGGTTCGAGCGCGAACCAGGGCATGAGGTTGTAGTTGACCCTCAGCTGGGGATGAAATGCTGATTGTCCCTGCAGGGATATGTCGCCGAAGAAGGTGTTCTTGTCCGTGTACTTGTAGATGATTTTGTCGTGGGCGAGCAGTTGCTTGTTGAGCTGCCAGAACCCGAGCGTCAGGGTGACCTCCAGATTACGTTCCGGTATGACCGGCTCGTAAGTGGGGATGTTCTCTTCCTCCTGCCTGATGGCCTCCTGTTCCTCGATGGAGGTATGCAGGAGGTTGAACGACTTTTCGGTTTCGTCGTTCGTATCCTGGGCGAGCGCCGTGACGGCCCCCATGGCGAAAAGGCAAAAGAAGAACACGAAGAGCGTCCGAGGCATAGGTCAACTCCCATTCAGCGTGACTGTTTGTCCAATCATTTATAATTTCAGGTGTTGGGCAGTTGGTGTCAATATGAAACCCTGATTTTTCGATAATACGCCAAAATCGGGTCCCATTTACCAGCCGTACCGACCCAGATGACGGACTTCCGCGGTCAAGTCCACGCCGAACCGGTCCGCGACGGCGGTTTTCATGCGCTCCGCCAGCCCCAGAACGTCCCGGCTGGTGGCGGCGCCGAGGTTGACGATGATGTTGGCGTGGCGCTCGAAGACGCCGGCATCGCCTTCGCGCATGGCCAGGGCCCCGGCCCGGTCCAACAGCGAACCGGCGGCGCGGCGTTTTTCGCCCGGACTCTCGGGGGGCAGGTTTTTGAAGTAGCTGCCGGCGCAGGGCAGGTCGACCGGGTGTTTACGCTGCCGCTCGGCCATGATCCGTGCGCGGGTCTCACCGGCTGCGGATGTATCGCCGCTCGTCAATTTGAAAACGGCTTCAAGCACCAGGTCTTCGCGGGTCTTGAAGACGGAGTGACGGTAGGTGAACTCGAAGTCGTCGGCGCCGATCGTTTCCACCGTGCCGTCGGCGCGCAGTACGGTGGCCTCCACGAGAAACTCGCTGATTTCGTGGCCATAGCATCCCGCGTTGCCGACGAGCGCACCGCCCACACTGCCCGGTATGCCCGATGCGAACTCCAGCCCGGTCAGACCCGCCTCGAGCGAAGCCGTAACCAGGGCGTCGAAATCCAGTCCGGCGCCGACGGTGAGGGCGTCGCCGCGTACGATCAAGTTGGACATGGCCGTCTGCAACACCAAGCCATGAAAGCCCGTGTCGTCGGCCAAAACGTTGCTGCCGCCCCCCAGGAAAACCGCAGGGATTTCGTATTCCCGCGCGTTATCCAGGAACCGTCGCGCATCGTCGGGCGTATGCATGCGGCACAACGCCAGGGCCGGTCCGCCGATCCGGAAGGTCGTCCAGCGGCTCAGGTGGGCACCGAGGCTTATCTTGTCACCGAATCCGGCTTTGAGCCTCTCGATGAATTCGGTGAGGCGCGCCGGGTCGACCGGGTGGTTTTCAAACGGGACTTGACCGTACATTGTGTTACCTTTCATGCCTGTTCGGCTAGAAAATCCCGTTAGACTCCGAGAGTCAAGGAGAACAGTGCACCAGCGTCGCTCAATGATCCGCGCTTTTCTGGCCGCGTTGCTCCTGCACGTGTTGCTGGTCGTATTGACCTGGGACACGGATATGATAGGCGCGTCCAATGTGAAGACGGACGAAGACCCCGCGCCCGTGGTGACCGTCGTCCTGGTGGACGACGCGGAACTGGAAGCCCTCGACACGCCGCGGACCTACACGTCCGTGCCGGAAAGACAGGAAATCCCCGAGCCTCCCGCGGAACCCGATTTTTTGGCGATGCGCAACAGTCGGGCTGCCGACACCATAACCGGTGGCGAGGAAAATGCACCTCCCCGGGCCGCGGAAACCGGAGAGTTGTCCCAGGTGGCCATCAACCAGGACACCGGCGGCAGCCCCGGTGGCGTGGCCGTGATGCCGGTGCCGACCGGTACGACCGGTACGACCGGCGAGGCGGGCGATGGGGGTGGGGAGCCGGGCGGTGTCCAGCCGCGTCCCGGTCCACGGCCGGACGTACGCGAGGGAGAGGATGTCGCCCAAGCCGACGACGTCCGGGACCAGGCCGGCGAAGATACGGACGACGCCCAGAGTCTCACCGCCGCGGAGTTGGCCGACATCCTGGCCCAGGCCGCGCCCTCGATACTGGACCGACGCACCGGCACGCCGGGTGATCGCGGGTTCGTCTACGATCAACAAGCGGTGAGTCTCGACGCCGGCGATTTGATCCAGTTCGGCGATTTCGGACTGAGTACCATGGAGTGGGACTTCGGGCCCTGGCTCGAGCAGTTCAAGCGCGACTTCCTGCCCAACTGGATTCCGCCCTATGCCTATACGCACCTGGGTGTGATCGACGGCGTGACGGTTATAAAGATGGTGGTCCAACCGGACGGCACGCTCAGCGAACTGGAGATCGTCGAAGAGGAAGGACACGAGTCGTTGCACCGGGCGAGCGTGGCGGCCATGAGGGCCACCGCACCCCTGGCGCCGCTGCCGGGCCACTTCCCGGACCCCGAACTTGTTTTGTCGATTAAGCTGATTTATTCTGCGCGGTGATCCGCAGCGTCTCCGTCGAACGATGTTCTCGACGCACGCGGCCACTCCCGCCCAGACAACCGAAGGATGAATCGAGATGTGGGAATTGATCCGCGCCGGCAACGTGATGATGATCCCCCTGGGGATCTGCTCTCTCGTGGGGCTGACTGTTTTCCTGGAACGCCTGATCGCGCTGCGGCAGAGCAGGATCATCTTCCCTGAAGTGGTCGAAGCCGTGGCGACCCTGCCCGCGAGCGACAATCACGACATTGCCTACGCGATCACCGATCGCAATCCGGGTCCCTTCGCCACCGTGGTGCGGGCCGGCCTGGACCATGCCGACGATGAATGGCAGATCGTGCGCGACGTCCTGCAGGAAACCGGGCGCCAGGAGGCGGTCAAACTCGTGCGCAACCTGAACATCCTGGAGATAGTGGCCGCCGTGGCGCCCCTGCTGGGGCTGCTCGGCACCGTCACCGGCATGATTCGGGTCTTCGCCACGGTATCGGAGTTGGGGCTCGGCAACCCCGAGCACCTCTCGAGCGGAATTTCCGAGGCCATGGTGACGACGGCGGCCGGCCTGATCATCGGCATTCCCACACTGGTGGCGTACCACTGGCTGCAGGGACGGGCCAACGCCATCATCTTCGACCTGGAACGTTACGCCTCCCAGACCCTCGACTACCTGCGCACGCGGACCCTGCGCAGGGAGCAGACCGCCGCGGGCGGGGAGGTCTGAGATGCAGTTCGCGCCGCCCCGCAAGGGCAATCGGCTGATCATCAACGTCACGTCGCTCATTGACGTGATGTTCCTGCTGTTGATCTTTTTCCTGGTCACGTCCACGTTCAAGCACCAGCCGGCCATCAAGCTGGACCTGCCCAGCTCCACCACGGCCGAACCCGTCCTGGCGGGGCCGGCCGTCATCTACCTGACCAGCGATGGTGAGATCTATCTGGACGATCAGCAGTTGGCCGAGGCCGAAATCGTGCCCGCCCTGCGGCAGCGCCTGGCCGAGGGGAGCGACGACAACATCGTTATGAGGTCGGATACGCACACTGAATTCGGACACGTTGTGCGATTGATGGATATGATCAAGGAAAGCGGTTTCTCCCATGTGAGCATGTCGGCGCGGATCGCCGAGGGCGAGAGCCCCGAGGGTGCGCGTCTTGACGATCGACCCGACGCACCCTAGTATGCGTCGGTTGGCGTATCGGCTGCGCGACGCGTCGGTTGCATACGACAGATTCGTGACAGCGCGTTTGCGCGTCGGGCACGAATCAATTTCGACACGAGGAGTACGGATGCCAGAGACCCCGAGATACCGAAGAGCCTTGCTGGTCACGACAATCGCCCTGGCGGTCGCCGTGGCCCTGGCGGGCTGTACCAGCGATGAGGCCAACCCCGTCGGCGCGGGATTGGACACCGACCTGCAGGTGACCGCTCCATCGACCGATATCCTGACCCTGCCCGTGGTCAAGGGGCACATCGGGCTAACGGACGATGAGGTGGCTTTCGACCAGACAGGCGCCCTCTATTTCGGGAGCAGCGGTCCGGACTCGTCGTCGATTCTCGCGCAGTACGATTTTTCGGCCCTGGCCGACACGTTGCCCGACGGCGTGGTCCTGGACGAGGACATCATCGCATCCGTGACGCTCACGCTCTACCGCCTGCAGTTCTACGAGCCGCCCGAGAGCGAGGAAGAGAAACAGGACGAGTTCGACAAGAACTACCGGGTCCATAATCTTTCCGAGCCTCTCGACACGTCCGTCTATCCGGCCGCCGAACCGGGGATAGGCTCCCTGATCATCGACCAGGACGATTCGGGTGCGGTCGTTTTTCTCGACCTGGGCCCGGCCGTGGTGATCGACTGGGTGGAGAACGGTCACAACGGGATCATCATCCGTGAGGGTGAGGGATCCGCCGAGGGGATCATCGGATACGCCTCGGTGGACATGGACGACAGCGCGTATGGCGAGATTGAACGGGAAGCCGAGGACACCACGGTCGGCCCCACCCTCGCCATTGCCTTCTACGTCGAGTACGTCGACGCCGACGAGATCGCCCAGGTTTTCGACGAGACCATCGTCCTGGCACCCATCGCGGATGTCTCCACGCTGCACGCGATGCCGGACCCTTCGGTGAATCTGGATACGGACATCGTCCTCCAGACACACCAACGCATCTCGCCTTATTTCGCCTTCGACACCACGGCATTCCCCGAGGATGTTTTCGTCAACCGGGCGGTCATCCGGCTGGCCCTGGATTTCGATCACACCATGGGGCAGCGACAGTCGCTGGCCGTGCACGAGGTCCCGCGGACACTCGTTGACGGTATCGACTCCATAACCCTGCAGGCCTTGTCGGACGATGAGAGTGGGGTGAACGGGGTGACCGGACAGTACTCGGTGGACTACGAAACCATGCAGATCAACGAGACCGTTTGGGTCGGCTGGGATGTGACGTCCACGGTCCAGCGCATGATCAACGGCGTGCTCGATACGGACCTGGTTTTCCTAATCACGGCGGGTGAGACGTTCACCAGTTACCAGGCGACAGCGGCCTATTCCCCGGACTTCTACTACTCGCGTTACGTCTTCAAGGGGACCGACGAACTGGTTTTGGCTCCGCATCTCGAGATCACTTACACGCCCTTCAGCGGAGGTGCGAAATGAGTACGCTACTCCGCATGCCGCTCCTGCGAGCGTGGCCGGTTCTGCTGGCGTCCGTGCTCCTGTTCGCAATCGTCGCGCCGGTGACGGCCCAGAGTCCCTTTGCCCTGACCAACATCGGCGGTGACGTCCGCTCGAGCGACGCGCGCATCGATGGGCGCGGCGGCTGGGGTCTCGTCGAACGCGACACGCTGGTTCCCTCGTTTCACAACCTCGCCGGCCTGACCGGGCTACGCAAGATGGCCGTCGTTATCAGCGGCTACGGTGAACGCAGGTCGAGCGAGGATGCGTCCGGCTCACGGACCACCAGCCGCGTGTTGACGCCGACCCTGCGGGCCGCGGCGCCGTTCGTGAACGGCCGGCTGATCCTGAGTGCCGGATTCCACGCCTTGCGGGGGACCCAATACGACACGTCCAGCGAGCGTATTTTTCTGTTGCCCGATCCGGACGATCCGCTCGCTCCCAACATCGCCTATCCGGGGACCGAGTTTTTCACGCGGGAAGGAACCCAGTTCCAGGTCCCGCTCGGGTTGTCCTGGCAGGTCAGCGACGCCCTGTCGGTCGGCGCCAGCCTCAATATCGTGGCGGGTATCATCCGTGAACGTATGAACATCATCTTCGATGAGCCCACGACCCCGGCGGGGCTCAACTACTTCCTGACCACGTCGGAGACCCTGGAAGAGGAGATCGGCGGTTTGTCGTCCACCTGGTCGGTTCTCGTCGATCCGGTGCCCGGCCTGGCGGTGGGGGCCACTTATACGACCCCGCACGACTGGGACATAACGCGCACACATGACATGCAGGGGATTCCCGGCAACGTGGTGCAGGAGTATACCGTTTCAATGCCCGGGGTCTGGGGCCTGGGCGCAGCGGTGAACCTATCCGAGCGCTGGCGTTTCGGCGCGGAGCTCGAGCATCAGCCCTTCAGCTGCCTCACGGGACGGGCCGACTGGGAAGCCGTCATGGTCGATGCCTGGCGCTTCGGGGTCGGCTTCGATCGTTCCGAGGCCTTCGCGCGACGCGCGGGCCATGGCAACCGTCCCCTGCGGCTGGGCTTCTCCATGCAGAGATGGCCCTATCTGGTCGACGGTGACGAAGTGATCGAGCGACGGATCAGCGCCGGCACCGGGTTCTCTTTCCGCGAACAGAGTGGGCATCTGGATCTCGCCCTGTCCTACGCCTGGATCGGAGAATTGGGTACCAACGGCATCCGCGATCGTGTCTGGCGGTTTACGGTCTCGGTGGCCGGTCTCGAAAAATGGTGGTAATCGTATCAGCTGTCCGCTGGTGGCGGCGGTCAATTCAGATTCCGAGGAGTGATTCCATGAACGGCGCACGCAAGAACACCTTGATAAGCCTAACGGTCCTGCTGGTCCTGCTGTCATCGCTGACCGTGTTGACGGGATGTCATGAGAGCGTGGAGCCCACGGAACTGGAGCTCGTTCTGGCCGAATACCGCGAACTGCCTGTCGAGGATCGGGAGAGCGCGTTGCGGACATTCTCCGCCACCGGCACGCCGGATACCAAGTACGCCTGGTACGAACTGGGGAATCTCTATTACAAGCGCTCCGGCGGCGAAGAGACGGCTCCCGGTGAAGGATCGCTGTCCGGTGTCAACGCCCTGCTCGATTCGGCGTTGGTGTTCTTCGGCACGGCCATGGACATGGATTCCACTTTCGTTGAAGCCATTGTCAACGCCGGGCTTATCTGGGACGACATCTGCGACGGCCGCACGCCCGAGGCCCGCCAGGCGATGATCAAGGCCACCGAGAACTACAAGCGTGCCATCGCCCTGCGTCCCGATGACGAGAAGGCCCGGTGCAACCTGGGATCCCTCTACTTCCGCAAGCGTCAGTACGAGCCTGCCCTCGAGCAGTTCAGGGCCGTCCTGGAGGTTCACCCCGAGAGCGCCCTGGCCCACTTCAACCTGGCGATCATGTTCGCCGAGTCGAAGATCTACCGTGAGGCCATTACCGAGTGGGAACTGGCGGCCGAGTACGACAAGGACGGCGAGATCCACGAGCGTTCCGTCGAGAACATCCGGGTCATGCGGGAACTGATGGAGGCCAAGATCCCCGAGAACCTGACCACCAAGACCGCCGTCCAGGGGTCATGATTCCGACCACCCCGATGAGGTAGGCCATGAGCTTCCCGCTGCCCGTGCCCGCGGAACTCAGAGGAGCGGCACCACCGGGCACCCGTGTCCTGCTCGGCGTCAGCGGTGGTGTCGACAGCAGCGTCGCCCTGGCCCTGCTGGCCCATCTCGACTGTGACGTCCACTGTGTCACCTTCAAGAATTTTTGCACGGCCGAGGGTGAATACGGCGGTGACGACAATCGATCCTGCTGTTCCCTGGACGCCATCGAGGAGGCCCGACGCCTGGCGGCTCGTTTCGGAGTCCGTCACTGGGTAAGCGGCGTCGAGGATATTTTCCGCGAACACGTCATCGATCCTTTCGTACGGTCCTACCTGGACGGACGAACCCCGAACCCCTGCGTGAACTGCAATACGACGGTTCGTTTTCCGCAACTCGCCAGGCGGGCCGACGAACTCGGTGCGGATCTGATCGCAACCGGGCACTACGCCCGGACGCAAAGGGCCGGCGGGGAAATCCGCTTGCTGCGCGGTCTGGATGCCGACAAGGACCAGTCCTATTTTCTGCACGGCCTGGACCAGGCGACCCTCGGCCGCTGCGTGTTTCCTCTGGGTTGGTACGACAAGACCCAGGTGCGGGCGGCCGCCGCGGAACTGGGAATCGCCGCGGCTTCGCGTCCGGACAGCCAGGAAATCTGCTTCGTACCCGACGACGACCGCACCTTTCTCTTTGCGGGAGTGGGCGGTGACGAGCCCGGCGACATCGTGGACGCCAATGGACATGTGCTGGGCCGCCATCAAGGGCTGATCCACTACACGGTGGGGCAGCGCCGGGGCCTGGGCGTGGCCGCGCCGCATCCCCTGTACGTTCTGGCCTTGCGCCCTGACGAGAACAGCCTGCTCGTAGGCCCCCGAGGCGATCTGGATGTCACCCGGGTCGTTTGCGACCGGTTCCGGCGGACGGCACCGTCCTTCCCCGATCGGGGCCCCGCCGGCGACTCATTCATCGAGATCGCGGCGCAGATCCGCTACCGCCATCAGGGTGTTCCGGTCGCGGGGTGGGAGAGCCGACAGGATCGGCTGGAAATCGAACTGGCCGGCCCGGCCCGGGCGGTGGCGCCCGGGCAGTTCCTGGTTCTCTATGACCATGATCACGTCGTGGGTGGGGCCCGTATCGTTTCGGCCACTTGAGTTTGGAGGAATCGCATGTCCAAGACTTTGCGGCGGTTGGTGCGTGTCATCGGCGCGATCGTTCTGGTGTTCGTGGTGGTCCTGGCAGCGGTGCGGTTTTTCGTGCCGGCCGACAAGTTGGCGGGAATCATCGCCCAGCGTATCGAGGTCGCCACGGGCGGCACTGCGGGTTTCGTAAGCGCCGAGGTCGACGTATGGCCTTCGCTGCGATTGGTGCTGTCGGATGGTGCCGTGGTCGGTACCGGAGCGGCCCTTACGGCCAGGACGGGTACCGAAGTCGACGTGGAAAGCTATGCTGCACGTTTCCGGCGCCTGGAAGTGTCCCTCGCCTGGGGGCCCTTGCTCAGCCGGAGGCTCGAGGTGGGCAAGGTACATCTGGTCGAGCCGGATATCGAGTTGGTTACCCGCGTGGAGGCCGCGGAACCGGCGGCATTTGGTGGACCCGGTACATCCGGTGAGACGGCTGACGCCTTGTCGACCGCGCCCGTGCCCGTGGCGCTTTTCGTTGCCGGGCTGGAGGTGTCAAACGGCAGGATCCTCTGGCGGGACGCGTCCCTGGGGCGGCAGATCCGGATCGAAGGCTGGCACCAGAACGTGAGCATCGGCGACGCGACGCTTCTGCTGGAGAGGTTGAGTGCATTCGCCGGCAATCGTCCGTATCCGTCGTCCGATCCCGAACCGTCCAGGCTGGACCTGCGTTCGCGGATTGCCTCGCTGAGCCTGGAGGGATTCAGCGGGGCGGGTACCCAGGTCTTCAACGACCTGGATCTGACCGGGACCATCGAGATCCCCCCGGCCGCCGATGGATTACTCCTGAAATTGCGTCATCTGACCTGGAACGGGCTTACCGTCACCGCGACGGGGTCGGTCGCCCGTACAATGATCGGTGAAAGACTGCTTGGCGAGTGGTGTCTGACCGGCCTGGATCTCGACGCGCTCCGTCGTGGGCTGCCCGAAGTGACGCCTCAATTGACACCCGAACTGACCGCCTGGCTCGCGGATGCGCCCCTGTCGGTGGACGATGTCCAGGCCGCGGGTGCTTTCGACCTGCCGTGGCCGCTGCCCCAGGGCGCGCGCTATCGTGACCTGGCCGCGGGAATCAGCGCCCAGATCGAGGTGCGGGACCTTGAGACCATTCCGCCCGAACAGACGATCCCCTGGCGTGGCTCGGCGAAACTCGACCTCGCGGGCGCCGCAGCCGAGTTGCAGGACGTCCGGCTGGTGGTCGGGGACGGTCACATTGACGGCGCCGCCCAGTTCGGGGATCTGGATCAGGAGCACGCCCTCTGCAGCTTCACGTTGATCTGTCGCGACGTGCCGGCCCGTACGATCCTGGACGCGGTCGCGCCGATGGCGTCCCCCTACGTGGAGGGCAACGCCGACCTGGAGATGGCCGGCAATCTCGTCCTGGGTTCGGCCGAGGACATGCGCGACAGTCTAGGGCTGGCCGGAGATGTCGCCCTGAGCGACGGCATCATCCACGCCTCATCCTGGCTAGACGAGATCACGCCCTATCTCGGCGATCGTCAGGACCTGAAGAACATTCGTTTTCGCCATCTTGTGCATAAATTGTACGTGCGCGACGGCAAGGTGATCATTGACGGGCTGGTGCTCGACGGCCATGACACCGACTGGCGCGGAGATGGTTGGTTGGGGCTGAACGGGGGGATAGACATGAGCCTCAACGTCAAATTCCCGACCGGATTCGAACCGGACCTGGGTAACTTGACCATGCTGGCCGAGGCCCTGCGGGGAGACGATGGTCGGATCGCCCTGAATCTCATCATGACGGGTCGCGCGTCGAGTCCTAATGTCATGTTGGATATGGCGCCGGCCAAGGATCGGTTGAGCGAACAGATCGAGAACGGCGTTAAAGGGTTTCTTGACAAACTGAGGGGTAACAAGTAACGTGCTGGCCCGTCGGTAATCACGACTGTGAGCCGGTTTAGAGCCGGACGATCGGGGTAGGCTGACGCTGGATAATCAGGCTAGCACTGGTTCATAGGACCAGCACATGGCGCAGCCGTCCGGCGGGGCCCCTGGCACGGAAAGCTGGAGGGCTAGTCCTAATTGGTAAGGCAGCGGTCTTGAAAACCGCCGGGAGAGATCCCTTGGGGGTTCGAGTCCCTCGCCCTCCGCCAGATCGAATCGGGGAGAGGTGGCCGAGTGGCTGAAGGCGCACGCCTGCTAAGCGTGTGTGGGGAAACTCACCGAGGGTTCGAATCCCTCCCTCTCCGCCAGACTCGTTGGTTCGGAATAAAGGTGCGCCCATAGCTCAACTGGATAGAGCGTCTGGCTACGGACCAGGAGGTTGGGGGTTCGAATCCTCCTGGGCGTACCATCTCGAGGCCCCGTCGCATTGAAGCGGCGGGGCCTTCTTTTGGGGGATTCACCAGTAGCCGTCAGTCTTGCCGGGGCACGGAGCGCATGATAGAGTCCGGCGCGCCGCTTCGTTACGCCCGCCTTGCGCGGGTTTTTTATGGAGGAGACCGCCATGAGTCCGGTCGAAAACCACTTTGCGACCCACGAGCAGTGGATGCGGATCGCCCTCGATGAGGCCCGTCTGGCCGCGGAGGCCGGCGATGTGCCGGTTGGTGCAGTGGTCGTTCGCGATGGTTGTTTGGTCGGCAAGGGACGCAATCAGGTCGAGGTCTCGACCGATCCCACCGCTCACGCGGAAATCCTGGCCCTTGGCGCGGCGTCTTCTACCCTGGGCGACTGGCGTCTCGACGACTGCACTCTCTATTCGACCCTGGAGCCCTGCACCATGTGCACCGGCGCCATCATGCTGGGACGCCCCCGTCGGATCGTTTACGGGGCGCCGGATCCTCGTGCGGGCGCCTTGGTTTCGAAAAGCCGGCTGCTGGTGGACAACCCCTACAATCTGGACTTCGAGGTGGTTGGCGGCATCCTCGAGGCGGAGTCCGCCGAACTGCTGCGCGCTTTTTTCCGCCGTCTTCGCGACTCTTGAGTCGGAAACGTCGCCGTATGTTGATTTTAGGGCATACCCATGCTATATTGCGCGCGCGACGAAACGGGCGGAGAGTTGCGAGAGCGGTCGAATCGGCACGACTGGAAATCGTGTGTACCGCAAGGTACCCAGGGTTCGAATCCCTGACTCTCCGCCAGTTCGCTCGATATGTGGGAGAGGTGCCGGAGTGGTTGAACGGGGCGGTCTCGAAAACCGTTGAACACTTAGGTGTTCCCAGGGTTCGAATCCCTGCCTCTCCGCCATCGATTCGAGTGGATAATGAGTCGCGACTGATTCGAAACAGACTTAAGGTGGGGATGTAGCTCAGCTGGGAGAGCACCACGTTCGCAACGTGGGGGTCGGCGGTTCGAGCCCGCTCATCTCCACCACCATAGATACGATACGATGGGTCAGGCCCGTTGCGACGCCGGCGAGCTAACTCAGTCAGGACTGGAAAGTAGCAGCTGTACGCGGAAGTCGACGTGTGCATCGTCAGCCTGGCCCACCTTCTCACATTCAGCACCACAGGGAGCCATGTCCTACCACGCCCTGGCCCGCAAGTATCGTCCCTCGACGTTCACCGAAGTGGTGGGGCAGGAGCATGTGACCCAGACCCTGCGTGCTGCCTTGCGCAAGGACAAGCTCTCCCACGCCTATCTTTTCTCCGGTTCGCGCGGCTGCGGCAAGACCACCGTGGCGCGTCTGCTCGCCAAGGCCCTCAACTGTCACGAGGGCGCGACGGACGAACCCTGTGGTTGCTGCGAGATCTGCAAAGGTATCGCCGCCGGCACCTACCTGGATGTTCTGGAGATCGACGCCGCGTCCCATACGGGCGTCGACAACATCCGCGAACTGCGCGACATGGCCCAGTACACGCCGAGCCAGGGCGCCAACCGGGTGTTTATCATCGATGAGGTCCACATGCTCTCGAAGGGCGCTTTCAACGCCCTGCTGAAGATCCTCGAAGAACCCCCGTCGCGCGTTTTCTTCTTCTTCGCCACGACCGAACCCAATCGCATCCCGCGCACCATCCTTTCGCGTTGCCAGCGCTTCGATTTCCGGTTGTTGTCGCGCGAAGAGTTGTCGGGACGTGTGAACGAGATCGTCGCGGCCGAGGGCAAGTCCCTGGACGCGGGCGCCCTGCGCCTGATCGTGGCCCAGGCCGAGGGCTCCATGCGCGACGCTCTGAGTATCCTCGACCAGATCCTGGCCGCCTGCGACGATGACGTCGACGAGCAGGCCGTCATCGATCTCTTCGGACTTGTGCGTGCAGACGTCTTTACCGAGTTGAACGAGGCGATCCTGGCCCACGACCCCGCGCGCGCCCTGCAGGTTGCCGAGACCTCCGCTTCGAGCGGACAGAACCTCGACGATTTCGCCCGCGATCTGGTCAACAACCTGCGCCACCTGTTGTTGCTGCGGGTCGATCCCGAACTGGCCGGCGGCATCCTCTTGCCCGAGGATCAGTTACAGGTCCTCCTGGAGCAGAGCAAGCGCTTCGCGGTCCAGGATCTGCTGGCGTTGCTCGACCGTGCCGGCCACGGCTTCGAACGTATCCACCGCAGCACCCAGCCACGCGTGTTGCTGGAGGCCATGCTGGTGGAACTGACACTCATGGAGTCGCGCGTGCTGCTGTCGGACCTCGTACGGCGACTTGAATCGCTCACCGGATCCTCCTTTGGCGGTGGTGCATCCGGCTCACCGAGCGACGGCCTCAAGCGCACGGCGAACACTCCCGGCGGCGCATCGCAGGCCCGCGAAGCGGCACCGTCCGCGACGTTGGCTCCAGCCGAGCACCAAGCTGCACCCATTTCGACGGCTGACGAGTCTCCCGCGCCCACAGGCCCCGAAGCCTACAAGGTGGCCGCGGCCAGCACCGTTTCTGGCTGGTCGGGCCTGGTGGAAGGTCTGCTCTCACGCTATCCCGCCCTGGGCGCCTGTATCCTGGAGGGAATGCCTTCGGACGAGGGCAACCGCGTAGTGATCAGCTTTCCTGCCGAGAAGACCTTCCAGCTCAAACAGGTCGAGCAGTCACTCGAGGTTCTGCAGGAGGCGTCCCGCAAGCACCTTGGCAAGGATCTTGTCCTGAGCGTGGTCAGCGGCGAGGACACGGCGCGCGCCGAGCATCGTGAGGCCTTGCGGCGTACCGTGGCGCCCACCGAGGACGAAGCGCTGCGCAAGGCCTGTGGCAAGGACGCCGCCCTGGGCGACCTGGTCCGCATGCTGGATGCCGAGGCTGTTCCCGACGGCGAGCGCGAGGACTGGCAACGCCCCCGAGAATCGACCGGTAACGAGGACGAATAGAGACTCCCGTTCGACGGGGGGAGAAGGAGACGATATGGACATCCGCGCCCTGATGAAACAGGCCCAGGAAATGCAAAAGAAGATGGCCGTGGCCCAGGAGGAGCTGGCCAAGAAGTCCGTGACCGTCGAGGTGGCTGGCGGCCAGGTGAGCGCCTCCATGACCGGCAAGCACGAACTGACCGCCCTGGCGATCAAGCCCGAGATTCTCGACCCCGAGGACGTGGAATTCCTGCAGGACCTGGTGTTGTCGGCCGTGAATGAGGCCGTGCGCAAGGTCGACGAGATGGTCGAGCAGGACATGGGGTCGGTTACCGGCGGCATGAACCTGCCTGGCATGCCCGGGATGTAACCTCTTGGATCACTCCACACCCTCCGCGAAGCAAACCCGGACGCTCCGAGACGGCGGCGAGTTCCAGTCGCCCGCCCTCGAGCGGCTGGTGCGCGCGTTGGGGCGTCTGCCCGGCCTGGGACGCAAGTCGGCCACGCGTATCGCCGTGGAACTGATCCAACGCGAGAACGACGTGCCGGCCGAACTGGCCGAAGCCATCTCCGAGGCCCGCGAAAAGGTGCGCAACTGCAGCCGGTGCGGGGCCATCACCGAAGACGAGCCCTGTGCCATCTGCCGATCACCGAGTCGTGAGCCGAGCCTGCTCTGTGTCACCGCTTCGCCCGTGGATATCCTCTCGTTCGAAAAGGCCGGCTTCTTTCGCGGTCGTTACTTCGTATTGGGCAAACTCCTGTCGCCCCTGGACGGCGTACGCGTCGAGGATCTGCCCTTCGACCGGCTCTTGCGCCGTGTGGCCGAGGACGATGTCACCGAGCTGATCCTGGCCCTGGACGCCAGCGTGGAAGGCGAAGCCACCGCCCTGTACATCCAGCGCCTGTTCGCGGCAACGGACCTCAAAGTGACGCGTCTCGCCACGGGTATCCCCGTGGGGGGCGCCCTGGCCTACACGGACGAGGCGACTCTCCAGCGCGCCTTCCAGTTCCGCAGGGACTTCTGACTTCAAGTCCTTCTGATACCAGCCGATACCACGATGGAGACCCCAAGGGCGCGTCCGCTCGGCGCGTTCCCATGTTCCTGTTGCCGTGAGGGAGCCCATGGCGAAAACCGTCACACCCATCCAGGACGACGTGTATCGCCGTATGTCCACCGCCGCCGAGGCGCTCGTGGCGCGTAACGGTGTGAGCGGCGTAATCCTGGCGACCAGTGGTGGTGGGCTCGTGACGCGTCACGGGGAGGGGCTCAAACCGGATACGGATTCCACTCTGAGCCGGCTGGTTTCAGCGGTGACCGTGGCGGCCCGGATGGCTCAGGACGACAGCACCGGCGAGCCCGTCTTCGTCCAGGATGAACGGAACCGGATCTACGCTCGTCCCCTGAAGTTCGGTCTGCTGCTGCTGGTTCGATGCGAACAGCGCCTGCCGGCGGGCCTGGCCTATCGTTTGGTGGCTGAACCCGCGACTCTCATGTGCGAAGCGCTGAACGACCTCTTCGGGATGGCGGGAACAGCACCGACGTTGCCGCACCCCCCGGTTGCGGACGACGACGTGTTCTGGGAGTAGGTGATGGTCAGACTCAACACCGACGCAAACACGGAGCCGATCCGCCGTCTCGTCTATTACGGGCCGGGGTTGTCGGGCAAGACGTCCAATCTATTGCGGTTGGCCGAGGCCGAGAACCGGTTGACCGACCTGACGGTGATCGATACCGCGTTCCCCGAAGATCGTTGCGAGTTCCTGCCCTTGACCCGCTACGACGGTCTCCTCCACCTGGTGGCCGTGCCGGGTCGCCTGGCGCGCGTCGCTGAACGTCTGAATCTGCTGCGGGGGGCCCACGGCGTGGTCTTCGTCGCCGACGGACGGATTGCCCGGCAGGACGCCAACCTCGTCCTGCTCGATGAACTCGGCACCCATCTCGTCGCGTGCGGCGTGTCACCGGCGACGTTTCCCCTGGTGCTGCAATACAACCACCGCGATCTGCCGGACGCCGTTCCCACGGCCGACATGGACCGTTTGCTCAACGGTCGGGGTGGCCCCGCCGTTTCGGCCTGCGCCCTGACCGGCGAAGGCGTGTCGGCTACGCTTGATGCTCTCCTGACTCTGCTGCCTCCCGCCACGCGTTGACCGCATCGGCATCATGACTTACCCTGCTCGTGTTCTCTGCCGACCTCTCGCTTTCCAGGGAGATGACTGCTTGAAAAGCCTGCTGATCCATATCTTCGCCACCTTCGGCGGCACCGGTTGCACCCCCTTCGCACCTGCAACCGCGGCCAGCCTGGTCTTTGCCGTCATCTGGGGTCTCGTTTCGCCGGTGTGTCTGCGCACCCAGCTGATTCTGCTGGTGACGGTCACGGCCATCGCCATTCCCACATCCACCTGGATGGAGCGACGCCACGGCAAGGACCCCCGCAAGGTGGTGAGCGACGAGGTCGCCGGCATGTTGGTGACCTATCTCGGCATCAGCACGGGCTGGGTCGGCTGGCTGGTGGGCTTTTTCTGGTTCCGAGTCTTCGATATCGCCAAACCCTTCCCCGTGCGTCGCGCCGAGAGTCTGCCCGGAGGGTGGGGCATCACCGTCGACGACCTGCTCGCCGGCGTCTACGCCAATATCTTCCTGCGCGCGACTTTGGCGGTAACCGGATGGTAACGCGGTGTCGGGCCTGGCTCGTCGCCGTGGGAGACGAACTCCTCAACGGCCGCACCGTCGATACCAATTCCGGTTTTTTGCAGCGACGCCTGGCCGCACACGGTGTTCCGGTCGATGCGGTGCAGGTGGTGCCCGACCGTGCCGACCGTATCGATGCCGCGCTCACCGCGGCACCCACGGGCGCCCTGGTGATCCTAACCGGTGGACTCGGTCCGACCCGCGACGATCTGACCGCCGAAGCCGTGGCAGCGTGGGGCGGCGTCGCCATGACGGAGACCGTGTCGGTGGCCGATCATCTGCGCGCCCTATGTGCGGCGAACGGGTTCCCGTATCACGAAAACATGATCAAGCAGGGGCTGCTGCCCAACGGTTTCGAGGCTCTGATCAATCCCCTGGGTACCGCGCCGGCCATGGTGGGCGACGCACGCGGGCGCGCCCTGGTGCTGTTGCCGGGTGTTCCCCAGGAGATCCGGGCGCTCTGGCCGCTCGTGGTCGACCGGCTCGGCGAACGCGGCCTGTTGGGCGCATCGTTGCCGAGCGTGCTCATGCGCACGGTGCGTTTTTCGGAACCGGGCCTGGCCCGGGCGACCGAATCCCTGCGCGCCCGGCATACGGATCTGGACTGGTCCTGGTGGTTGACACGCTGGGGCGTGGACGTGCAGGTCGTGGCGAGCGACGACGCCGACGCCTTGCCCGCGGGACTCGCCGACAAGCTCGCCGCCGACCTGGGCGATCACGTCTATGCGCGGGATCTCCGCGGCCTGAACGAGGTGGTCCAGACGGACCTGATCGCTGCCGGCCGGACCGTTGCGGTGGCCGAGTCCTGTACCGGCGGACTGCTGGGCGCCGCCCTGACCGAGACGGCGGGTTCGTCCGCCTGCTTCGTGGGTGGAGCGCTAACCTATTCGAACGAGATCAAGATCGGCGCCCTGGGCGTTTCGCCCGCCACCCTGGCGGCACACGGAGCCGTGAGTCTGGAGACCGCCCGGGAGATGGCGGCCGGCTGCCGGGGTCGTTTCGGCAGCGACTATGCCCTGTCGATCACCGGTGTCGCCGGCCCGGACGGCGGAACGCCGGACAAACCCGTCGGCACGGTCTGTCTCGGGTTGGCTGCGGAAGACGGCGTCTTCGCGGGATGCTGTCGGTTCGGCCCGCATCGCTATCGCAACCGGGAATTGTCTGTGGCCTTCGCCCTGGATGCCCTGCGCCGGTCCGTGGCCCGGGGCGATGATCCCTTCACGGGATCGGGCGGCGAGGTGCGGCGGTGAGGCTCTTCGTGGCCGTCGACCCGGGGGAGCGTCTTCGTGCGGACCTGGCAACCCGCCTCGACACCTGGCGCCGGATGTGGGACCTGAACTGGGTCCGTCCGCAGAACATCCACATCACATTACGATTTCTGGGTGAACAACCGGCCGATGTCCTGCCCGTGCTGGACGAGGCGCTGAACGACGCCGCCGATCGCATCACTCCCTTCACCCTGGGCACCGGCGACCTGGGTGTCTTTCCCAACTGGAATCGTCCCCGGGTCCTTTTTTTGCAGTTGGTCGGGGACGGGGCCCTGGAGGCCTTGGCGGCGGCGGTCAACGAGGCGATCGACGCGCGTCTGCCGGACGGTCGAGACGACAACCGGCGATTCCGTGCGCATCTCACCCTGGCCCGCATCAAACGTCCGTTGGACCGGCTCGATCGCGAGGCGATCCGGGCGGTGGCCGCGCCGCTGTGCCAGCCTCTCGACGTGCGGGATTTTCGCCTGATCGAGAGCCGCCTTACTCCCCAGGGACCGATCTATGCCGAGCGCCGGGTTTTCCCTCTGGCGAGCACCGGTCCTGCGTAGTATGGTGACCGCACCTGTCCGGCAGCCGGCTTCCGACGCAGGTATGCGCATGTTTCACTTCGAAGCCTCCCGGACCCGACACACACCCAAGGAGATATGACGATGGCAAAGGACAGGCGACAGGACAAAGCGAAGGCCCTGGAATTGACGCGGGCCCAGATCGAGAAACAGTTCGGCAAGGGAGCCATCATGCTCCTGGGCGAAGACAGTGTCGTGGACGGCATCGAGGCCGTTTCCACCGGCAGTTTGACCCTGGATATCGCCCTGGGCATCGGCGGTCTGCCCCGCGGCCGCGTGATCGAGATCTACGGTCCCGAAGGCAGCGGCAAGACTACCCTGGCCCTGAGTGCCGTGGCCAATGCGCAGAAGGCGGGCGGCACGGTGGCTTTCATAGATGCGGAACACGCGCTCGACCCCATATACGCCCGCAAGATCGGTGTGGATATCGACAATATGCTGGTGTCGCAACCCGACACGGGCGAGCAGGCTCTGGAGATCACCGAAATGCTGGTGCGCTCTGGCGCGGTGGACATCGTCGTGATCGATTCGGTGGCCGCGCTGGTGCCGCGGGCCGAGATCGAGGGCGAGATGGGCGATGCCCACGTCGGCCTGCAGGCCCGTCTGATGAGCCAGGCGCTGCGTAAGCTGACCGGCGCCATCGCCAAGACCAACACCATGGTCATCTTCACCAACCAGCTGCGCATGAAGATCGGTGTCATGTTCGGCAATCCCGAGACCACCACCGGCGGCAACGCCCTGAAGTTCTACAGCACCGTCCGGCTGGACATTCGTCGCATCGGCGCGTTGACCCAGGGTGAGGACGTGGTCGGCAACCATGTGCGCGTGAAGGTCGTCAAAAACAAGGTGGCCGCGCCGTTCAAGAAGGCCGAGTTCGACATCCTCTACGGTCACGGCATCTCCAAGGAGGGCGACCTGATCGAGTTGGGCGTCGAGGGCGGCATCATCCAGAAGTCCGGCGCCTGGTACAGCTATGGCGAGGAACGTCTGGGGCAGGGCAAGGAGAACGTCCGCGACTTCCTGCGCGAGAACGAGGATCTCTACAAGCGGATCGAGGAAAAGGTGCTGGTGAAGTACGGCATCAAGGACGCGCCCAAGCAGGCCGAGGCGGCCGACGGCGCCGCGGAGCCCGGGCCCACACCCGCCAAGGCCAAGACGGCCGCCACGACCAAGTCCTCGGCGACAGGCTAGGATGTGGACGTCGGCGAGGGGCCCACGCTGGTTTCGGTGGATGAAATAGAACACGGCGTGCGTCTGAACCTGAGCGACGGTGAAACCCTGGAGCTGGCGGCGGAATCCCTGCCGCCGGCTCTTCCGGTTGCGGGGGAGGTCGTGCCGGCGGCGTTGTTGGCCGACCTGCGCGAGGCGGACGCCCGCAAGCGCATCGCCCGGCGCCTGTTCACCCTGTTGGGCCGGCGGCTGCGCACGCGTCGCTCCCTGAGGCGCAAGCTTATCGACGAGGGCTACCCCGCCACGGCGGTCGAGGCGGTGCTGGAGCGCTTCGCCGAAGAGGGCGTCCATTCGGATCGACGGTTTGCCGAGGCCTGGTGTCGCGATACGCTGCGTGCGCGACCGGTGGGGCGCCGCTATCTGGAGAACAAGCTGCGTCAGCAGGGTGTGGATGCCGATCTGGCCGCGGCCGTGGTCGGCGAACAGGTGGATCCGGAAGATGATCGGCTACGCTGTCGCCAGGCCGCCGTCAAATGGTGGCGACGTCAGCATGGCACCGTGGATCTGCGGGCCCTGTCCCGCGGCCAGCGGTTTTTACTGGGGCGCGGTTTTTCACCCGTCATGTCCAACCAGGTCATTCGCGCCACGGCGCCCGATCGGGAGGGAGACACGTGAAGGTTCTGATAACCGGCAGCGCGGGAATGCTCGGTCGGGCCGTGGTGGAGACCGTGGGCGAGTCCCACGAGGTCGTGGGCGTCGACCTGCCCGATGGCGATCTCACCCGCACCGCGGACGTGGCGGCGCTCTTTGCGGCCCACAGTCCGGACTGGGTGATCCACACCGCCGCCTACACCGACGTGGACGGAGCAGAAAGCGACGCCGAGCGAGCGGCGGCCGTCAACGCCGACGCCACCACCAATTTGGCCGACGCCTGCAATGCGTCCGGGGCCGGCCTGACCTATGTGAGCACGGATTATGTTTTCGACGGCGAAAACCCGGACGGATATCTCGAGACCTCGCCGCGCAATCCCCTCAGCGTCTACGGCCGTACCAAAGCTGACGGGGAGGCGGCGGTCGAAGTCATGACCGCCCCGTGGCAGATCGTACGCACGAGCTGGCTCTTCGGACCCGGCCCCCGCAATTTCGTACTGACGATCCGACGTCTGCTGGGCGAGCGCGAGACGCTTTCGGTCGTCACCGACCAGACGGGTTCACCGACCTATGCCCCGGATCTTGCGCGGGTCCTGGACCGGTTGCTGATCGCTCGCCCGACGGGCGTGTTTCACGCCACCAATGCGGGTGTTTGCAGCTGGTACGAGTTCGCCCGCGAAATCGCGCGCCTCCTGGTCGCCGATCAGGAGCGTATCGGTCCCTGTCCCTCCACGGCTTTTCCCACGGCGGCGACGCGACCGGCCTGCTCGGTCCTCAGGAGCCGAAATCTGGAAATCGCCGACTGCCCGCCGCGCCCGTCTTGGCAAGACGCCCTGGGGCGTTATATTGCTTGGCTGGACCAGCACGAATCGAACGATCAGGGAGAGTGATGATGGGGTCCCCGGACTACAGCGACCGATCTCTCGGCGCGCGCATTTACCACGAAGCCCTCACGACCCATCGGGATGCCGTCGATCGTCTGGGTGAGACGCACATGGGCGCCTTGCTGGACCTGGCCGACGACGTGGCGGCCGCCTGGTCCGCGGGCGACAAGCTGCTGATATGCGGCAACGGAGGCAGCGCCGCCGATGCCCAGCACATCGCCGCCGAACTCGTGGGACGTTTCGAGGCCGATCGCGACGCCTACGCCGCGCTGGCCTTGACCACGAACGCGTCGATCCTCACGGCGGTGGGCAACGATTACGGGTTCACCGACATCTTCGCACGCCAGGTGACGGGACTGGGCGCGTCCGGCGATGTATTGCTGGTCATTTCCACGTCCGGGAATTCGGACAACTGCGTTAAGGCCGTCGCGGCGGCGCGAGACCGGAAGATGCGCGTACATGGTTTCCTGGGGCGGGACGGCGGAACCCTGGCCGGGCTCGTGGACGGCGCCCTGATCGTCCCGGCCGCAGACACGGCTACGATCCAGGAACTCCACATCACCCTGGGACACGTGCTGTGCCGCATCCTCGAGACCTGGCGCGACGGCAACGTTTCCGACACCGAGACACCATGAGCCCGGTCGTCATTAAACCCCTCTTCGTGAGTCTGCGCCCGCGCCAGTGGACAAAGAACCTGATCCTCTTCGCGGGTGTCATCTTCTCCCAGCATACGTCGGACCCTTCGCTGGTTTGGCGGGCGGCCGCGGGTTGCCTGGTCTTCTGCCTGCTGTCCAGCTCGGTCTACATTTTCAACGACATCAAGGATGTCGAGCACGACCGACGCCATCCCCACAAGCGCAACCGCCCCATCGCCTCGGGCCGGTTCAAGGTACGCACGGCCGAGATCGCCGCAGCGGTCCTGGGGATCGCCGCGTTGGGATGCGCCCTGTTGTTGGGGTTGCGCTTTGCCGTCGTCGCGGCTCTCTTTCTGCTGCTCAACGTGGCCTATACCCATGCCCTGAAGCGCATGGTCATTCTCGACGTGGTCGGTATCGCCCTGGGCTTCGTGCTGCGGGCGGTGGCCAGCGTCGAAGTCCTGCGCGGGGCCGTCGAGCATATCCCGCTGTCCAACTGGCTGATCCTCTGCACCTTCCTGCTGGCCCTGTTTCTGGGCTTTGCGAAGCGCCGCGCCGAATATCTCTACGTGATGCCGGCGGGGGAGGAGACGCGGCCCTCTTTGCGCCACTACAACGAACTGACCCTCAATCTCCTGATCGGCGGCACCTTCGCTTCGACCATCACCGCCTACATCATGTACACGATCTCGCCCCGCACCGTGGAACACTTCCAGACCCAGAACCTGCTGTTGACGGTGCCGTTGGTGATCTGGGGACTGGGACGCTATCTCGTGCTCATATTCAAGGAGCACCAGGGCGGCCGGCCACACGAGGTCCTGTTGACGGATATCTGGATCCAGATGGCGGTACTCGGCTGGGTTGTGATGGCTTGTCTGGTGATCGGACTGCGCGGATGATGAAAGGACCGATGACACGCCTGGCCGTTGTCTGGACCCGCCCCGAAACAGTGCGGGACGATGCGGCGCGAGCCCTGGACATGATCGGTTTCGTGCCCGCGCCCGACGACGGGACCGCCGTACTGGCGTGTCGCGACGACGGCGCTCGGGGACCGGGCCGATCGACCGCGCCCTGGCACCTGGCCGCGGCGCTGTGCGCCGTGAGAGCCGGCGGGGGAGAGACCCCGACCTCTCGGTATACGTCTCATACCTCGGTCGCCTTGCATCTGCCGGTGGTGACGTTGCAAGCGCACCTGGGATCGGTGAACTGCTTGCGAGCCCTGGCGTCGATGAATCCCGGGGATCGCGCCGGCGGCGATCCGACGCAGGCCCTGCTCGATGCCGCGGGGGAGTCCTTCGCGGTCGACGTGGATTCTGTTTTTCTCGTGGACGCCACCCTGACGCCGGGCAACCCAAGTTCCGAGGCGCCGTTGCGCCCGCGCAACGTGCTGCTGGCAGGACGCGATCCGGTCGCTCTGGACGCAGCCGTCGCCCGGCTGATCGGTGTCGATCCCCTGTCGTTGCCGGTGCTGGCTCACGCCGCGGCCGCGGGACTCGGCGAGCGGGATCTTGCGTGCGTGGACCTGGTCGGTGATCTGGACGATCTGATGAGCCGCCCCTGCGGTCGGTGGCACCCCGCGCCCAGCCGCGGTCCTGGTCATGCGCTGCAACGCACCTGGAGAGCCCTGACGAATTCCTGGCGCAAACCGGAAAGCGAAGTCTCGCCCTGGCATGACCTGTGGCGACAGAACACGAACGACTCGTCCCCCAATTCGGAGGCCACCCGTCATGCATGATTCTCACGCCGGTGGCGGCGCGGTGGGCGGTGTTCGTCCCCAGGTCCGCGTTGACGCCCCCGCCAAAGTCAATCTGCACCTCGAAGTCCTGCGCAAGCGCGAGGACGGCTACCACGAGGTCGAGACCATCCTGCAAGCGGTCGATCTGTTCGACAGCCTGACCGTCGAGCTGCGTGATTCGTGGCGGGGGCGTCCACCGCGTATCGGTCTCAGCATCGACCCCTTCGACGCGGCTCCCGAGGGGGGGGGCAATCTTGTCCATCAGGCCGTGCGCCTCTTCTGTCGTGAGACCGGCGTGTCCGGTCATTTTAGCATCGTGTTGACCAAGGTTATTCCCTGCGGCGCCGGTCTCGGCGGCGGCAGCAGCGACGCCGCCGCGGCCCTCGTGGCCTGTGATCATCTGACCGGGACGCGACTGCCCCCGGAAGCCCTCGAGGCCCTGGGAGCCCAACTCGGGTCCGATGTGCCATTCTTTATTCGTGGCGGAACCCAGCTTGGGCGAGGCCGTGGAACCGACCTGAAACCCCTGACGTCGGTAAAGAGGGGGGAATTCCTCATCGCCATGCCGGACATCATGTTGCAGACGTCTGATGTTTACGAACATTTGAATATGGGATTGACAACAAGAAGCCCCAAGGTTAACATCCGTCATATAGAGGCTTTAATCGCCCGTTTCCCAAGGGGTTCCTGGTTTGGCGGCAACCGATTGGAAGATGTCGTCCTACCCAGTCACCCGGTCCTGCAGCGTCTGGTTACAGAGCTGCGTGAACTAGCCTCTGTTGCCATGATGACCGGCAGCGGAGCGGCCGCGTTCGCAGTATTCAGCGACAGTGGCCGACTGGAGGAGGCGCGGAGCGAGGTGACACAGCCCGGCTGGTTCGTCAGGGCCGTGAAACCCCACACCGCGGGTGTCGTCGTCAAGGAAGACGGCTGACCCATCTTGACCAGCGCATACGGCGACTACGGAGAGGTGCAGTTTTGGAAATCACTGAGATCCGGATTACCTTGAGGGACGATGACAAGCTACGCGGGTTCGCTAGTATCACTCTTGATAATTGTTTCGTGGTTCGCGGGCTGAAGATCATCGAGGGGGCGAGCGGAATGTTCGTCGCGATGCCCAACCGTCGTCGCAAGGACGGCACCTTCCAGGACATCGCGCATCCCATCAACATGTCGACCCGTGAGTGGATGGAGAACCAGATCATCGCAGCCTACAAGCAGGAGCTCCAACACGTCGAGCGGGGCGAGATGCCGGTCATGTCGAGTGACGGGACGAGCGACTCGGCCTTTGAGGAGAACCGATAGGATTCAGCCTGCTGGGGCGTCGTCAAGTGGTAAGACACAAGGTTTTGGTCCTTGCATTCGCAGGTTCGAATCCTGCCGCCCCAGCCATCTTCCCGACAACCCATCTTTCGTGTTTACCCCGCCGGTTTCATGTTCTAGATTACGCCTCTCAGGTTGGTCACAACGAGCCTGCCTTCCGGCCGGAGGATCCTGACGATGGTGAATGATCTGGTTCTGATCAGTGGCAACGCGCATCGGGAAATGGGTGAGAAGATCGCGGCACATCTCGAGCGCCCCCTGCTTGAAGTCGAGTGCAGCCGTTTCTCGGATGGCGAAATCAACATCAAGATCCTCGAGAATATCCGTGGCACGGATGTCTTTGTCATCCAGCCCACATTCCCACCGGCCGCGAACATTCTGGAACTGTTGCTGATGCTGGATGCCGTGCGGCGTGCCTCCTGCCGTCGGGTCACGGCGGTCATCCCGTATTTCGGATACGCGCGCCAGGACCGCAAGGACCAGCCTCGCGTGCCCATCGGCGCGCGTCTGATGGCGAACCTCATCACCACCGCGGGCGCCAACCGTGTCCTGACCATCGATCTGCACGCCCCCCAGATCCAGGGCTTCTTCGACATTCCGCTGGACCATCTCTATTCCGCACCCGTGCTGCTGAAGCACTTCCAACACACGCCGCGTGAAAACATGGCGGTCGTCGCTCCGGACGTGGGCAGCATCAAGATGGCGCGGGCCTTCGCCAAGCGCCTCGGCGCGCCCCTGGCCATCATCGACAAGCGCCGCCCCCGCGACAACGAAGCCGAGGTGATGAATTTCATCGGTGACGTGGAAGGCAAGGAGGTGGTCATCTTCGATGACATGATCGACACGGCCGGGACCATCACCCAGGCGGGGCATGCCTGTTTCGAGGCCGGCGCCAACACGGTGAGTGTCTGCTGTACGCACCCGCTTTTCTCTGGGCAGGCCCTGGCGCGGCTGGATTCATCGCCCATTACCGAGATCGTGGTCAGCAATACCATCCCGTTCAACCGCTTCCAGGAATGCCCCCGGGTCAAGGTCATGGACATGTCGGGACTGTTGGCCGATGCGATCCGGCGTATCCATCTGGAGGAAACCGTCAGCAAGCTGTTTTTGCCCAGCAGCAGCGAACCGCTGTAACAATGCACAAATCGGGTGACAGTTTCTTGACAAATTCCCTCCAAACTGCTTAATTGAGCGGTCCTGAAGACTCGGAAGATTCTGGTTACAGAGGAATTGTCCGCTGACCGGAGCCGCATTGGTGCGCGGGGCGTTGCAAACGCCCGCCCGGAAAGCGTTTTCGACCACATTGCCGGAGGCATTTGCCATGGGCCTGATCAAGATGACCGTCTATCCGCGGTCCACCACGGGTAAGAACGAGAACCGTCGGACGCGCGCCGTCGGCCGAACACCGGCCGTCGTCTATGGCGACAAGCGTGAGCAGAGTCTCAACGTGGAACTCGACACCGTCGAGTTCAGTCGCGTCATGTCCGCGTTCAGTGGCTCGAACCCCCTGTTCAACATGACCATGGACGGGACCGACGAGTCCTTCGTGGCCGTGTTGCGTGAGATGCAGACCCATCCGGTCACCGACGAGATCTTCCACTGCGACCTGTTCGCGATTCCGCTGGGCAAGCCCCTGGTGATGGAAGTGGCCCTGGACATCCACGGAGATAACCGCCACGTCAAGGGTGGCGACGCCGTGTTGGACGTGGTGCGCCGTTCCATCGAGATCGAGTGTCTGCCCCGTGAGGTGCCCGACATCATCAACATCGACTTCAGCGAACTGGAGATCGGCGACAAGATCGTCGTGTCGGACATTACGCTGGAGATCGGGACCATGATCACCGATGAAGAGGACGTCATCCTCAAGCTGAACCTCAACACCTTCGAAGAGGAAGTTGTCGAGGAAGAGGACGAAGAGGGCGAAGGCGTCGAGGGCGAAGAGGGCGAAGAAGGCGAGGGCGACGACGACGCCTCCTCCGAGGAGAGCCCCAAGGAGGACTGACGCGGGTTACGCGCCTGCGACGTTCAGCTTTCCAGCGAGGCGGTCCCCCGGGGCCGCCTCGTTTCATGTCTACGCAGCCGGCCGGAGCGCCAGGGGAGGAGACCATGCGGATCTTGGTGGGATTGGGCAATCCCGGTCCGGACTATGCGCGCACGCGGCACAACATCGGCTTCAGGACCCTGGATGCCTACGCGGCACGTCACAAGCTCGTTTTCGGCCCGGTCACCGACACGTGTGCCGTGGCCAAGGGGCGGATCGCCGCACTCGACGTGGCCCTGATCAAGCCCTTCTTCTTCATGAATCGCAGCGGGGACTCGCTGTTGCGCTGGGTCCACCGACGCGGGATGACGTTCGGTGGGGAGGACGCCGACGGGTTGGCGCCGCCCCTGATCGTCTGTGACGATATCGCCCTGCCTCTGGGGGCGGCCCGTCTGCGCGCGCGTGGCGGGACCGGCGGGCACAATGGTCTGGCCTCGCTGGTGTCGGCCCTGGCGACGGAGGATTTTCCCCGGCTCAGGCTTGGGGTGGGCGGAGGCGAGGATCCGGTACCAGCCGAGGATTGGGCCGATTACGTATTGGGGGAGTTCGGTGCGGGCGAATGGACCCTGAGCGAGGATCTGATCGGACACGCCTGTGATGCTCTGGACTGCGTTCTGGCGGACGGGATCGAGGCGGCCGCAAGCCGTTTTAACCGCAAGGCGCCATCGCCGACGTCGGAATAGTTGATTTTTACCCCGACTTGTCTTATCCTTTCCAGTCGATTGTCGCCTGTAGGCGGCATTCTATCCGTCTGGCACGGAGCCCGAGGCTCGCGATGTCCGGACGGCGGTGGGCGGCGCCCCTCTGACGTGGCACTACCGCGCACCCTAATCATCCCTACCCGGAACAGCCGTTTCTCTAGCGGGCGGCAAAGATTTCGGGTCGTTCTGTCCGAGGGGAGGTGAACCCATTGAAGAAGTACGAAATCGTTTTTGTGCTGCATGCCGACGAGCCCGAGTCCGAGATGGATGCTCGCGTGGCGAAGATCGAGTCCATGGTCAAGGAGACCGGCGGCGAGATCACTGATCGCAACCACTGGGGCGTTCGTCAGCTGGCCTACGAGATCCAGCACGAGACCCGTGGCAACTACATGCATCTTCGCTTTCTGTCCGAGGGACCGGCCATCGACAAGATGGACACGGAGTTCCGCCTGGATCACAAGGTGTTGAGGCACTTGGTGGTCGTTGACGAGGAGTGGAAGGAGCGCAACGAGGCCAACCGCGCCAAGCGTCGCGCCGCGGCCACCCGGTCGGTCGCACCCCCGGCTACCGAGGCCGCTCCGGCTCCCGCCGGTGACGAGTAGCACCGGACCTGCGAATCGAAATAAGCGAAAGCGAGAGAGATAATGGGCAAGAAGAGTCCGAGGGACAGCAAGAAGAAGAAGCGTCGCCCGGCAAAAAAGAAGAAGTGTTTCTTCTGCACCGAGGGCCTGGTCGCTGTCGACTACAAGGACATCGATCTGATGCGCAAGATGACCACCGAGCGGGGCAAGATCGCTCCCCGGCGGAATACGGGTACCTGTCCCAAGCATCAGCGCATGTTGGCTACCGCCGTCAAGCGGTCGCGGCATCTGGCGCTGATCCCGTTCATCAAGGAATACTTCCGCTAGGCCGTGATGCCGTGCGGGGCATGGCCGCCGCGGTTCGCCGCGGCTGGTGTGCATAGACCAAGAGAGAGAGTGGAACCATGGATGTGATCCTCAAGCAACAGGTGGATCATCTGGGCGAGATCGGCGACACCATCAGCGTGTCGCGCGGCTATGCCCGGAATTACCTGATCCCCAAGGGCTTGGCCGTAGTCGCCGATGAGCGCCATCGACGCATGCTGGTCGAAGAGGCCCGGCTGGACGGTCAGCGCAGCGTCAAGCTCAAGCGCGCCGCCGAGGAAATCGCTGTCGGCTTCAAGGACATATCCTGCACCATCTCGGTTCAGGCGTCCGATGATGAGAAGCTGTACGGCTCCGTTTCCGAGCGGGAGATCGCCCAGGCTCTGGCCGATCTGGGCCACAAGGTCGAGCTCAAGCAGATCATGCTGACGGAACCTATCAAGCAGTGTGGGATTTACACCGTTCCCGTTCAGCTTCACGAAGAGGTGGAAGTCCCCATCAAGGTCTGGGTGGTCAAGGCCGAGTCCTGACCGCGTCCAGCCCATTTCCGGGAGGAACGCATGTCGGGCAAGCCCGTCGACTCCGATAAGCCGGGATTCTGCGTTATTATGGCTGGGGGCCGGGGCACGCGCTTCTGGCCCCTCAGTCGTACCAGGCGTCCCAAACAACTTTTACCATTGGGTCAGGGCAGTTCCCTGCTCAGGGAGACCTTCGAACGCGTGCGTCCCCTGGTCGGTGACGACCGTGTGCTGATCGTCACCAACGAGGCCCAGGCCGACGCCACGGCCGCCGAGTTGCCCGAGTTGCCGCGCGAGCGGATCGTGGCCGAACCGGTGGGACGCAACACCGCAGCCTGCGCCGCCCTGGGCGTGGGACTTGCCGCCCGCCTGGCAGGCGAGGGCCCGGTGGCGTTGCTGCCGGCCGATCATCTGATACCCGATCCCGACGTTTTTCGCGAGCAGTTGGCCGCGGCTTTTCGCCTCGCCGACAGCGACGGCGGCGTGATCACCTTCGGCATCCCACCGCGGCATCCATCGACGGGTTTCGGCTACATCGAGGTGGCTGCGGCTCCCACCGGGGACGACGCAACAGCCGGCCTGCGTTTCGTGGAGAAGCCCGACGCCACCAAGGCGCAGTCCTATGTGGACTCGGGCCGGTTTCTGTGGAACAGCGGTATCTTCGTCTGGCACAGCGCCGATCTGGCCAAGGAGATGGCCAAGCACGAGCCGGAGATTTCGCGTTTGTTGGCGGCGCCTTTGGCGGCCTACGACACCGTGGATTTTGCGCCCAGGCTGGCGACGGCCTACGACACCTGCCCGGCGGTTTCGGTGGACGTAGCGGTGATGGAGAAGCTCGACGGCTTCAAGGTCATGTCCGCCCGCTATGACTGGTCGGATCTGGGCAGTTGGGACGCCTGGAGCGAATTTGCGCCTGATCTGGGCGACACCAATCGTGGCCAGGTGCGGATGCTGGCGGGCGACGGATGCGGCAACACGATCTTCGCGCCAGGCAAGACCGTGGCCCTGCTGGGCGTGGAAGACCTGATCGTCGTGGACACCGAAGACGCCTTGCTGATCTGCAAGGTCGACGCGGCCCAACGGATCAAGGAGATTACGGGTCATCTCGAACGCAACGGCGAGGACGACCTGCTATAAAATTGGCTTACACCGGGGCCGAAGAACCGGCTTCGGTCCCCGTGCGAATTAGAGGAGAGCGAGAGATGCTGAATACCGTGAACGTCAAACGCATGATCGTGCTGCTGGTTGCCGTGAGCTTTGCGACGGGCCTTACGTCTTGTCAGAGTACGAATGAAGGAGAGCTGAGCGCTCCCAAAGAGCTCTTCGGCAATGGCATGCCGGACGAGTCGCCCGTTATCTGCGTCGTGAACGGCATGGAGATCACCCAGCATGATCTCGAGACCCGTTTCCGGGAGATGCCCAAGAACTTTAGATCAACCTACGAAGGTGAAAACTCGGAGCGCCGAATTCTCGAATTCATGATTTCTGAAACCATACTGGCGCAGACCGCCCTGGACGAGGGGCTCCAGGCGGATCCCGCCGTTGCGCAGCAGTTGATTTCCCAGTGGCGGGTGACCATGCGCGACGCTTACGCCTCCCTGGTGCTCTGGCGAGACCTGGAGCCGACACCGGACGAGATCCAGGACTACTACGAGGAGAACAAGCGGATCTATTACACC
Source organism: uncultured Fibrobacteraceae bacterium (assembly GCA_964476155.1). Lineage (GTDB taxonomy): Bacteria > Krumholzibacteriota > Krumholzibacteriia > LZORAL124-64-63 > LZORAL124-64-63 > JAHIYU01. Next base: position 215,525 of record CAYYYS010000001.1, on the reverse strand, counting down.
CAGGGCTCCGTCAAGGCGCGTCACATCCAGTGCGGCTCCCAGGCCGAGGCCGAGGAGGCCTACGCGAAGATCATGGCCGGTGGTTACGATGGGCTGTTCGCCAATGTGGTGCCGAAATACTCGCGCAATGCCAAGTCGATTGTTCAGGGTGGGGATCTGGGCTGGTTCTCTCTCAAGGGTTTCATCCCGACTCTCCCTAACGGTCCTGCTTTCGCCAAGCATGTCTTCGACTGGGACCGTGGACTTCACGCACCCGAGCTCATCGATGGTGATTGGCACATCGTGGAGATTCTCAACCGTGAGCCCTCCCGTCAGCTGACGGTCGATGAGGTTCGCGATCGCATCGTCAACGACCTGCTGCCCAGCGTGCGCAAGCGTGCCAATGAGGACTTCATCGCGGCGAACCGCTCCTCAGCCAACATCGAGTATTTCGGAAAGTATCGGTCCGGGCAGGGGCGGACGGCCGAGGAGTTGATACGGTTGGCCATGATCGCTAACACCTTCGACCGCAAGATCCAGCTCTACGATCTCCTGCTGCTGGATTATCCCGACTCCGAATACGCGCCGGTCGCGCTGTTCATGGAAGCCAATCTGCATATCGACACCTACGGCGACACGTACACCGCGCGGAACCTGTTGAACAGGATCCTCCGTAATCATCCCGACGCCGAGATTGTCGATCAGGTCAACTACATGCTGGAGAATCTGGGGAATCCAAACTTCCAGACGCCGCAGTCCATCGAGGAACTGCGCGAATTGAGCCGTTAACAGTCTGTTAAGGCCGACCCCACATCAGCCGATGCATACCGAGGGAGCGTTGTCACGCTTCCTCGGCTGTGTTATACACGCGAGACGCAGTCTAGAGTTCTGTCATTCCAGGAATTTAAGGTTAGCAGGGTCACAAATGGTCAGATGCAAGGCGCGCGAGCGCTGGACTAGCTGTGGCTAATTCAAGTGAGCGCAACGCAACAGATGGTCGTTTGTGGGGCTGCTAACCTTGAATTCCTGGATTGACAGAGCACTAACAGGAGGTTTGCCATGCGATATCTGCTGTCGATTCTGGTGACGTTCATGCTCGCCGTGCCGTCCGTCATGGTTGCCGACGAGGGCGAAACACCGGCTCTGTCGGTTGTCGAGATCGTTGTGGCGGCGGGTTTCGATCGCGAGACCCGGACGCCGACCGACGTGGCCGAGTCCTTTCCCGCGGGCACGGATCGCCTATGGTGCTATACGCGGGTGACGGGTGCACAGCAGCCCCTGGACATCGTGCATGCCTGGTACCACGAAGGTGAGACGCGGGCGCGGGTGAGTTTGCCCGTTCGATCATCCGACTGGCGGACCTGGTCGCGCAAGGACCTCTTGCCGGGCTGGACCGGACAGTGGGTCGTCAAGATTCTCGATCCCGACGGGCTGGTTCTGGCCACCCGTTCGTTCACCATCGCGCCGTCCCAAGATGTCGTGGAGGAAGTGGAATGACAGAGATGCGGTTGCGGATCCCGGCCCTGGCCCTGGTGATCATCGGCCTGTCCCTGACGGTCGTGTCCTGTAGTCAGGCACCGTCGCCCATGGATGAACCATCCTCGCTCCTGACCGAAAGCAATCAGGCTCTGGCCATGCGTCTCTACGGGCGCATGCAGGAGGAGCACGCCGCCGAGCGTGATCGCGCGACGCTTTATCTGGGCTACGAACTCATGGACCGCTACCAGGGCTTTCCCCAGATGGCCCACGTGGTCGAGATGGCGTCGATATCCGCGCACCGGGTCGGTGAGACGGGTGAGGCCCTGCGCCTGAGCGGCGAATATCTGACGACCTATCCCGATTCCCCCGGCGCCTACTCCCTGCTCGGCCTGCGCGCCGATCTGCTGGAAGCCCAGGGGGATAATGCACGCGCTGCCGATGCCCTGGTCCAGCGCTACGGCCTGGCTCGGCTGGCCGCCGACAAGGAAGAGATCACCGACAAGCTGATCGGTCTTTCCGGGGGGCTGTCCGCGGATGACCTGGAAGTCCTGCGTGAGGCTCACGCGACATCCGAACTGCGTCCCATGCTGGGTTATCTGTGGCTGCAGACGCTCCTGGCCGACGAGCGCGGTCGCGAGGCCGGCCTGCTGGTCGATGCCATGCGCGGAGAAACGCCCGGTGATCCATGGGTGGTCATGGCGGAACAGCTGCTGCGTGATCCGAACGTCGCGTTGCCCCTGATCACCGAACCGGTGTTCAGCGGCGATGTGGACCCCATGCATCTGAGCGTCGTGTGTCCGTTGACCGGACGCTATACCGTTCTCGGCAACGCTTTCTTTGACGGCGTGAAGCTGGCTCGCGACCGGGCCAACCGCGAAGGGTGGCGCCAGTTCACCCTGTCGGTCCACGATACCGAGGGTGACCCGGTGGCGGCTTCGTTCGCCGTACGCCGCACCATGCAGCAGGAGAAGCCCATGGCCATCATGGGAGCCCTGTTGAGCGCACCCACCGTGTCGGCCGCCTTGACCGCCGAGCAGTTGGGGGTGCCCATCGTCTCGCCGACGGCCACCAACGAGCGCATCTGGGAACTGGGGGCGAATATCTTCCAGCCCAACGTTACCGGCTTGTTCGAGGCCCGTCTGCTGGCCCGATTGGTGGTGCAGGTCCTGTTGAAAGAGCGTATCGCCGTGCTGTATCCGGATACGCCGACCGGTCTACGCAGCTACGAGGTGTTTGCCACCGAGATTCTCGATCTGGGCGGTAAGCTGGTTTCGGCGGTGCCCTTCAACGTGGGGCTGACCGATTTCCGAAATCCCTTGATGGAGATTGGCAAGTCATTGCCGGAAGTCATATTTGTACCTGCAGATGCGGGCCAGATGCGCTTGCTGGGGCCCCAGCTCGATTTCTATCGGTCCGGCGCCCTGGTGGTGGGGACGAGCTCCTGGGATTCGGCGGAACTGGCCAGAGAGATCGGCATAATCCTGGAGCGGGCGGTCTTTCCCAGCGACAGCGCGCTCTATCCGCCCGAGTGGCCCGCCGGTTTCACCACCGAGTGGCGGGACGAGCACCTGCCGCCCGAGGCCACGGACATCGCCCGTCAGGCCTACCTGGCCACGCTGCTGGTGCTGGACACCCTCGGCGAGCAGGGGATGACCCGCCGCGAGGATCTGGCCCTCGCCCTGCGCGAGCGACTGGAGAACCGCGGCAACATGGAGGCTGGTACCGATTACATGTTCTCGGCCCTGCACATGTACCGCAACGGTGCGATCGTCCCGTTCCCCATGGATCTCTATGCCGAGGCCCTGGCCGAGATCGACTCGTTGACCGCCGTCGAGATGGACTCGCTGTCCACCATCGAGATACCGGGTCCTGTCTTCGATGAGTTGTTGGGCGAGGTTCAGTAGCGCGGGAACAGATAAGCGGAAGACCCCGGCCGGATCTACGGTCGGGGTTTTCTATTGCCCGATGCGCTCGACCGGGCTGCGGAACAGCACGGTGAGCACGTTCCAGAAGCCGTCGGGCGACGCGCAGGCGTCAAAGTCCGGTTTGTAGATCCACTGATCCACGGCCTTGATGACGACGTCGTCGAAGGGGCGGCCTCCGTCCGAGTCCATCACGTAGGAGCCGCCGGTCTTGCCGTCGGGACCCACGAAGAACGCCACCTTGACGGTGATCAGCGAACGCATGCGGTCGGTCTCGCTCGCGTCGGCGGGGTAGCGGGGATAGACCTGACGGTCGAGATGGAAGCAGGGGTTGGTCTGGGTGGGCAGTTTGAGCTCGACGGTATCAAACTCGTCCCACGCGGGCTCGGTCACGACATCGGGCTCGGTGGCGTTGTCCGGTTCGGGTGAGACGATGTCCTCCACCGGTTCCTCGCCTTCGGCTTCGTAGATCTCGTAGTTGGGCGTCGGGGGGTTCTGTTCGCTGCGGAGGCGTTCCTGGTGCCGGCTGTCGCTGCCGTCGTCGATGGACAGTTCGGGCATGAGCTCCATGGGGCCTTCCTTGCCCGAGAACTCCCAGCGCCGTTTGATGTCGTCCCGGTCGGGTCCGAAGAGGATGATCAGCAGGATGACCAGTACGGCGCCGCCGCCGGCCGCCCACATCTTGCGTTTCTGGTTGCGACGGTAGGTCGGTTTTTCGGGGACCGTATGCTCACTGAGCGGAGGCTTCATCGATGGTCTCCGTCGTCGCGAAGGGGTTGGGCGGTTGTTTTTCGCTGGTCCAGAAGGGCCACACGCCTGGCTCGGGGCCTTCGGTTACGCTCGATATCAGCAGTTCCCAGCGATCGCCCCGGCGTACCTCGAAAGTGTGGTCGGTGCCCGGCAGGGGGAGCAGGGCCGGGAGGGTCGTGTCGTCGCGCGGCGGCAGCCACAGCCAGTTGCCGTCGACGCGGATCCAGTCGCAGCCATCCAGGAGGGTCGGCGCGATCGAGTGCTCGGTAATGAAAGTGCGGGGATCCGTCAGCGAAAGCAATAGGTCCTCGCCCTGGAACCAGGCGGCGGTGGCGGCCATGAGGGCTGATGCGACCGACTGCTGGTAGGCGGGGGAGCGCCAGGTTTCCTCGGTGTCGAGGTCGGCCGGCAAGGGCAGGGAGACCTCGACGGCGGGGCAAGCCGTGTGGCGCAGGAGGTAGGCGTAGGACTCGGTGACCGGGACGGTGTCGGGTGTGGCGAAGCGGGCCAGGGTTTGTGCGAGCAGCTTGCCCCAGGCAGAGCCGCCGCGGCTGCCGTAGTGGTGAGTGACCGACCAGGCGGGCGCGTCGGGTGAGGCGCGGCGCATGGTGATGAAGAGGTCGGCGTCGGCCTCGTTGGCCTGGAGGATCTTGGCCTCGGGTGGCACGAAGCCCGGGTCATCGCGGGTGAGGACGGCTTCGGCGCCGGCGCCTCGGAGCAGGGCGGCCAGGCGTTCGGCGGTACGCAGGTTGAGTTCGCGGCCGGGAGTACCCATGGGGGCTGTGCCGTCAGAGTTGGCGGCGCCGCCGTGGGGGTCGATGACGATGGTTTTGCCGACGAGTTCGGGGACTAGGGGGTGCCAGATTATGGTGTCGCGGGGGAGGTCGCAAGGTTCTTGCCAGGGGGTGCGGTGGGTGGCGTCGATTAGGATGGGGCGGGCGCCGCGGATTTCTAGCCAGGCGGGGTGGTTCTCGACCAATGGAATCGCGGGCCATAGACCGCATAAATCATGTTTCCGGTTGTCTGACCAGTCATAGCAGCCAGGGAAAGCACGTGCTTCGTAGCGACCGTCGGGTATCGTGTGCGTACTATCTGGTGCCGAGAGGACACACCAGGAGTAATTTCCCACATCCGCGAACCTGTGGTCATAACACCAATCGGAAGAGAGAGACTTTTCTCCATTATCCTTATAAAACTGAATGTGCGGATCCTCTGGCCAGACTTCTTTCGAGATGAGTGTGACGCCTTCATCTCGCCCTGTTGTATTGAGGAGAATACCCGGTAGGACACTCCCTTTGCTCTGTATGTAGGCGTGGCTTTTTCCGTGGCTTGGATCAAACCAATGAACGAGTACGTCTCCTCGATCTTTGTCCCAGGTAGCTAGAGCCACTTGAGTCTTGTATGGAAAACTATAGTCCTGACCAATCCGAGTGTATTCATAACGTTGAGTGGTGCGGCCAGCGAGATTCCGTCCTTTCAACTCGAAAGTTCGATCCCACTGAGAATCGATCATGAAGTGTAACGTGACTATGCCGTTATCCCAATCGAGGTCAAAATCTTGTTGCTCTCCTTGTAACAACACCTTGATGCTGGTGGGATCGAGACTAGGTGAGTTGTTTGGGTGGAGACGATCTGGAACGAACCTCCAGGAACGAATGCGACCGTTGAACGAGAGCGTATCGTATTCAGCCACCCATAATGGAGACCCCCCCTCAAAATACTCCAACAACCCCAGAAAATAAGCCTCCGCCTCCAACCGCTGCTTCCGCGCCCCCGACAACTTCCTCTCCACCCCGGGATTCGACAGCATCGAAGGCTCCCCCAGCACCGCCGGCACCGTCGCGTTCCGCAGCACACTGAAATTCCCCGCCATGATCTTCGCCGGGCTGATCTCCAGATTCCGCACCAGATGCTTATGGATCGACCGCGCCAGGTCCAAATCCGCGCCTTCGCGCCCCACCGGGTAGTAGGTCTGCGTCTCGTTCATGTCCCGGTCGAGCTGGGCGTTGCTGTTGTGGTGCAGGGAGACGAAAACATCCGGAGCGAGGGTGTCGCAGAGGGCCGAACGCGCGGCCAGGTCAACCGACAGGGACGAATCCGCGGGGGAGAGGAAGTCCGTATCGGCGGTACGGGTCATGTGGACCTCGGCGCCGGCGGCTTCGAGCAGCCCCCGCAGCCAGAGGGCCACGCCCAGGTTCACGTCGGCCTCGGCCAGGCCGTCCTGGCCCACCACGCCGCGGAAAAAGCCCCCGTGACCGGGGTCCAGCAGGATGCGGCGACCCTCCAGGGGCGTCAAATCCCGGTCGCCGAACGATTCCTGAAGCTGGTGATAGCCGATATTGTCCGGGACGGGTTCGCGGTGGCCGGCGCAACCCGCCAGGAGGGCCAGCAGCAGGGTGGCGACAAGGGCGATCGCGAGGGGGCGGGGCATCCGTTTCATGGTCTCTCCTCCGTGGTTTCGATGCTGAACGTACAGGGAGGCAAAGACCTTGTCCAGCCTGGCTTACCCCGGCCGGGTGACGGCTGGACAGAGGGGCGCTCGTCTGGTAACTTAGGCGACCGGTCGGGGCTCTGCCCGGGCCGTGTCATCGTATTGCATATCCGGCATGCCCCGGAATTCGGCCCGGAAGGATCCAAGGCTACATGAGCGACTCCGTCATGCGACACCTGCCACCGGTGGGACAGCTGCTCGAACATCCCGAGATCGCCCCCTTGCTGACCGACGCGGCCCGGCCGTGGGTCACGCGCGTGGTGCAGCGGCTCGTGGACGCCGAGCGCACCCGTCTGCGCAAGGCCAAGGACGACGGATCCGTCACCCGGGATGATCTTACCCGGGGGCTCGTGGCCAAGGTGCTGGCCCGCCACGCCCAGTTGCTCCGGCCGACCCTGAAGCGCGTGGTCAACGCCACCGGCGTGCTCGTGCACACCAATCTGGGGCGATCGCTCTATCCCGAGCAGGCCGTCGAGTGGCTGAGCGAGGCCGCCCGGCACAACGTCGACCTGGAAATGGACCTCGAAACCAACCGGCGCGGGCATCGCGGCCGCAAGGTGGAGGAAAAACTGGCCCTGCTGGCCGGCGCCGAGGACGCGCTTATCGTCAACAACAACGCCTCGGCCTTTTGGCTGGCGGTGCGGGCGACGGCTGGGACCGGGCGCGTGATCCTCTCTCGCGGCGAGGTGGTCGCCATCGGCGGCAGCTTCCGCATGAACGATATTTTGGACGAGACCGGCTGCGAACTGGTCGAGGTGGGGACCACCAACCGCACGTCGGTCGATGATTATCGCCAGGCCCTGACACCCGGCGCGGTGGTCCTGAAAGTGCACCGCAGCAACTTCGCGGTTAAAGGCTTCGCCGAAGAGGCGAGTCTGGGCGATCTGGCCGACCTGTGCCGCGAGACCGGGCACACCCTGATCTACGACGCGGGCAGCGGCCAACTGGTCGATCTGCAACCCTTCGGCCTGGACGGGCACCACACCCTGGCCGACGACGTGGCTACCGGCGTCGATCTGCTCACCTGCAGCGGCGACAAGTTGTTCGGTGGCGGACAGGCGGGCATGGCCCTGGGCCGGCGCGACCTGATCGACGCCATGCGGACACATCCCATGCGCCGGGTTCTGCGCGTGGACAAGACGACCCTGGCGGCCGTCGACGGCGTGCTGACCCACTACCTGGCCGGTGATCAGCTTGACGCGGTGCCGACCCTGCACTTGGCGGCCCGCACCGTGGATGACCTGCAGGTCCTGGCCGAGCGGTTGTTGGCCGAGGTTGCGGACGTCGCGCCCGACGACTGGGGCGCCGAGATCGTGACCGGTACCGCCCAGGTGGGCGGCGGTTGCTCCGCGGAAGCCGAGCTGCCCACGCGCATGCTCCAGTGGCGCGGTCCCCACGCGGACCTCGAACGGTGCCACCTGTTGCTGCGGCGCGGCGACCCCGCCGTGCTGGCGCGCATCGGACAGTCCGGCCTGGCGTTTGATCTGCGTTCGGTCACCGCACGGGATCTGGCGGGCCTGGCCACAGCGTTGCGCAACGCATGGCGCGAGTTGAAGGAGGGGGCATGAGCGCAGACCTGGCCCGTGGCCCCGGCGGTCTCGTCCTGCACGAAGCGGGACTGGATCCTTCGCATCTGGACCTGTCGGGCGGACCCGCCGACTGGACGCGCCTGCCCGCCATGGGTTTGCGCGATTTCGTGGACGAGACTCTGCGGGGTGATGACGCCGCGAGGGTGTGTCTCTTTCTGGACGCGCCCCGGCGTACGACCACCCGCGCCGCGGCGGCCCTGGCCTGCGCCCGTAGCCTGATGACCCTGGATCGTAGCGTGGTGGTCGTGGACGGCGACGACCAGCGGTCCGACCTGAGTGCCTGGGCGGGGCGATCGGAAACCGAGGGCTGGGTGGACGTAGTCCGCTACGGTCTCTCGATCGAGGCGGCCAGCGTGCCGTTGCCCTGGGGACCCCGGGCCGGTCGTATAATGGGCGTCGGTTCCTATCATCCGGTGCGGGCGGAGAAGGACGAAGCCGCCGCGCTGGTGCAGCGTCTTCTCGATGATTACGATACCGTACTCGTTTGTGCGTCAGCGGGTGATCGTGGGTCGTTCTGGTCCGGGCTGGATGCCGTGCGCGTAATGTGTTGGGACCGCGCCGCGGTTGCGCCCGAGGAGACCGCGGCCCTGGTACGCGACGCGAACGATCTGGGCGCCGGCGTAAACGCGACCATCGCGTTCGGTGTCGCCACGTCCGGATCCGTTGTCACGCGCGTTGCCGATAAGCCCGAGGACGACGAGACCGCGCCGCGACGGTCCTCGCCGATCTTTCGGCGCCTGGCCATCTCCATGACCGTGTTGGTCGTGGTGCTCGGCAGCTGGTTTCTGGGGCAGCTGGCCCGCCAGGACGAGACGCCGATCGTGATACCCGAACAGCGGGATGATCTCCCGTTAACCGTGGCGACCGACAGCACGATCCGCGACGAAGCGCACCCCGACACGGGGGCCGTCTTCGAGGAGCAGGGCCAGGTCACGCTCGCAGACCCGAGTGACGCCGAAACCGTCGCCGCAGGAGATGATCCGATCGTTTCGGCCCGGCAGATCGAACCGGTCGAGACCGGGATGGACGACGATCCCGATCCGGTGACTACGTCGGGCGGCGTCGACTGGCAAGCGCTCGTCGAAGAAGGTGTCTACTGCCTGCATGTCTATTCCATGGCCGACAGCGCCTTGGCGCAGGAACAATTACTGTGGATGGACCGTCGGGGCTTCAATTGTCTGGTGCGCCGCTGGAGCGATATCGACGAGAAGGTATGGTACCGGATCTACACGGGTAGTTTTACAACGTTGGCCGAAGCACGTGGGGCCCTGCCCGAGCTTTACGATCGACTGGATACGGATTGGGCCCTGCCCAAACGCACCGCCGGAATACGATGAACGGAAACGCATCTGCGCTGCCGCAGCGCCTCAGATGAGAGCAACACAAAGGTGACAACGTGAAACTCAAGCGAGTGGATCTCCAAGGCTTCAAATCCTTCGTCGACAAGACCTCCCTGGTCTTCGACGAGGGCATAACCTCCATTCTCGGTCCCAACGGTTGCGGCAAGAGCAACATCGTGGACGCGATCCGCTGGGTGCTCGGCGAACAGTCGGCCAAGCAGCTGCGTGGGGCACGCATGGAGGACATCATCTTCAAGGGGACGGCCAAGCGGAAGCCCGTGGGGCTTTGCGAAGTGGCGCTGACCTTTTCGAATAATGATCGCAAGCTGCCCATCGAGTTCGACGAGGTCACCGTCAAGCGTCGCGTCACCCGCGACGGTCTCTCCCAGTATTTCCTGAACAACGCACCCGTTCGCCTGAAGGATCTGCGCGACCTGTTCTTCGAGAGCGGGGTCAACAACACCGCCTACAGCGTCATCGAGCAGGAGAAGATCGGCCGGGTCCTGAGCGACAATACCGACGAGGTGCGCCTGCTCATCGAGGAGGGTGCGGGCATCGTCCGCTACAAGGCCCGCCGCAAGGAAGCCCTGCGCAAGCTCAAGCAGACCGAACAGGATCTCCAGAGGCTTTACGACATTATCGAGGAGATCGCCCGTGAAGTGCGGTCGTTGAGCCGGCAGGTGGGCAAGGCCCGCCGCTACCGGCGCCTCTATGCCGAAACCCGCGCTCTGGATCTGCTGCTGGCCGATCGCACCTGGCGCGACATGGACAACCGCGAAAAGGAACTGCGCGCGAGTCTGCAGGAACTGGCGACCTTGGCCGAGGCCGACTCCGGCGAGCTCGCGGAACTGCGCGCCCGGATCGAATCGACCCGTCCCGCCGTGGACGAGCGCGAGGCCGAACGCCACGGGCTCGAGGAATCGCTTCAGGCGCACGAGCAGGAATTGAAGCAGGTGGAGCAGAAGGTGCTGCTGCTAGAACACCGGATCACCGACCACAAGCAGCGGTTGCAGGAGGACACCGAGTCGGTGGCCGATATCTGTTCCCGCCGCGAGACCACCAACAACGAGATCCACGCGCTGACCGAGCGTCGCGACGATGTCATGCGGACGTCGAGCGAGCTCACCGATTCACTGGCCGGCGTCGAAGAAGAACTGAAGCTGATCGAGAGCCGCTACGACGCGGATCGCACCGCCCTGGAGAAGGCGGCCCAGCTCAACATGGAGTTCATCGAGACCGACAACCGGCACAAGGCCGAACTGCGCGAGCTGGAGATCCGGCGTGAGAATCGTCGCGAACGTATCGTCGCCATGGAAGCCGAAGGCGAGCAACAGCAGGCGGCCCGACGCGAGGGCGAGGCCCGACTGGAAGAGCTGTCCGTTCGTCGCGAAGAGCTGATGTCGTCACGCCGCGATATGCTCGGCAAACTGGCCGAGCTCGAGCGCACCCTGCAGGACACCCAGGACCAGCGCCGGCAACTGCGCGACGAGGTCGCCCTGCGCGAAGCCCGTCGCGAGTCCCTGCGGTCGCGGCACGAACTGCTCAAGCGCATCAAGGACAGCTACCACGGCTACAGCGCCGCCGCCCGTGATGTCTTGCAGAGCCGCGCCGCGGATCCCGGTGTCCTGGGTACCCTGGCCGACAGCCTGCAGGTGAGCGAAGGTTGGACCGAAGCGGTGGAAGTGCTGCTGGGCGACATGCTCGATTCGGTGGTCGTCGAGGGGGCGGGCAAGGCCCTGGATCTGGTCGGCGCCGTACGTGATGCCGAGAAGGGTCGGGCCAGCTTCCTGTTGACCGGCGCCGACGATGTTGCCGGTAACACCGGGCCGCCGCCGTCAGGCGGACGTCCCCTGCGCGAACTGGTGGATGGCCCGGGCAGCCGAACGCGCCACCTGCGCGGCTTGCTGGATACGGCCTGGGCGTTCGAAGACGACAACGCGGCAGTGGCCGCCGCCGCGACCCACAGCGGCCCCAAGCCGATGATCTGTGTCTCGCGAGGCGGTCTGCTGGTCACCAGCGACGGCCTGGTGCGGGGCGGTCGCGGCAAGGGCGAGGAAGTGAGCCTGCTCGGCCGTGGCGAGAAGCTCGACAAGCTCGAGGCGGATCTTGACGGGATCGACACCGAGATCATTTCTCTCAACGGCAAGGGGGAGGACGCCGCCCGCCGCGAGGAAGAACTCAAGCAGGCCGCCGCCACCGGGCGCGAGGATCTCTCGCAGCTGGACGAGCGTCTGGGCAAGGTGCATGTGGACGAAGCGGAGGTGCGCTCGCGCATCGATGCGGCCGGTCAGCGCCTGTCGGCCCTGACCCGTGATCGCAATGGCGTGGACGAATCGCTGCGCGAGCTGGCCGAACACGAGGCCGGCATGCGCGGGCATCTGGACGAGAGCGGACGCCAGCGTGACAGCAGCCATGTGCGCGTCGAGGATCTGCGTCGCGCCGTGACCGACAGCGAAGCCGGCCGGGACACGGCCCGCGCGAACATGTCCGAACGACGTCTGGACCTGTCGCGTCAGCAGGGGGAGGGACGGGAGCTGAAGACGGCCCTGTCCCACCTGCAGGAATCGGTGGCGGAGATGACCGCCGGCGAGGAACGGCTGCGCCAGGAGATCACGAGCGTGCGCAGTGAACTCGAGCGCATGGAGGAGGAGATCGTCTCGCGTCGGGAGCAGTTGAGCACCGGCATCGACGAGCGCGACCGTCGCCGTCTGCTGGTCCAGGCCAGCGCCGAAGCCATCTCCGGCATGCATCAGGAGGCCGCCGTCTGGCACGACCGGGTCAAGGAGATCGAGGACAAGCGCAGCGGTTGCCGTGAGCGGATCCACGAGGCCGAGACCGAGATCGCCACGATCGAGGTGCGGTGCAGCAATCTGACCGAGCGGGTGGAAGAACAACACAAGGGTCGGTTCCGTGAACTGGTCCGTTCCATCGATCGCGACGCCCTGCCCAAGGCCCTGGAGTTCGATGAGGACGTCTTCCAACCCGAGCAGGCCCGCGAACTGCTCGACCAGGGACGCAACAAGCTGAACAGCCTCGGCGCCGTCAACCACCTGGCGGTGGAGGAGTTCGAACAGAAGAAGGAGCGACTCGGTTTTCTCGATGAGCAGAAGGCCGACGTGGAGAAGGCGCGCGATGACCTGACCGCCACCATCGAGAAGATCAACCGCACCGCGCGGCGCCTCTTCCGCGAGACCTACGAGGACGTGCGCCGCAACTATGTGGCCGTCTTCCAGACCCTCTTCGAGGGCGGGCGGGCCGACCTGAAGATCGAGCATACCGACGATCCGCTGGAATCCAATATCCGCATTCTCGCCCAGCCCAAGGGTAAGCGCGTGGACCACATCCGCCTGCTGTCGGGCGGCGAGCGCTGCCTGACCGCGTTGTCGCTGCTCTTCGCTGTGTATCTGGTCAAGCCGTCGCCCTTCTGCCTGTTGGACGAGGCCGACGCCCCCCTGGATGACGCCAACATCAAGCGCTTCGTGCGCATGTTGCGCGAGTTCTCGAACGATACCCAGTTCCTCGTCGTGACCCACAACAAGCTCACCATGGAAATCGCCAACCATCTCTACGGCGTGACCATGATGGAGGAGGGTGTCAGCAGCCTGGTTTCGGTCAGCTTCCAGGACGTGGCCGACAGCGAGGACGATGCCGACCTGGGTCGCGCTATCGCCACGCGGCGCCGTCAGATCGACGAGACCGAGGAGGAGAAGGCCGTCATGGCCGCCGCCGCCGGCGGTGGCGACGTGGCCATGCGGATCGTCCTCGACGACGAATCCGCGGACACGGAATCCGGTACGGAGATCCTCGAATACACCCACTCGAGTATCACCTTCGTTGAAGAGGATCAGGAGGCCTAAGCGATGTTCGGTGCCTTCGATAAACTGCGCAGGGGTCTGCGCAAGACGCGCGACGGGTTGTTCGGCCGGTTGGGGAGCCTGTTCTCGGGCCGTGTCAAGCTGGACACCGAAACCCTCGACGAGATCGAGGAGATGCTCATCGGCGCCGACCTGGGCGTCAAGGCCAGCACGCGCATCACCCGCAACATCGAGACGCGGCTCAAGGAGGAAGGCGGCGACGCCAGCCTCGAGTCGGTGGTCGAGGTGATTCGCGCCGACATCCATCAGATCCTTACCGAGGCCAAGCCCAAAGTGAAGGTCAAGTCCTGGGACGAGGCGCTCGACGAGGGCGGCAAGAAGAAGAAGGGCAAGGCGAAGGCCGATCCGCAGCCCGCGGCCGAACCCGAGGCCCAGTCCAACCTGCGGGTGATCTTCGTGGTCGGTGTCAACGGCACCGGCAAGACCACGACCATCGCCAAGTTGGCCCACGCCCTCAAGCAGGAGGGCCAAACGGTGCTGCTGGCCGCGGGGGATACCTTCCGCGCCGCGGCCGTCGAGCAGCTTTCGATCTGGGCCGAGCGCGTGGGTGTGGATTGCGTGCATCAGGGACAGGGCGCCGACGCGGCGGCCGTGGTCTTCGACGCGTTGTCGGCGGCCGAATCCCGCGGCGCCGACGTGGTCATCGTGGATACGGCCGGTCGGCTGCATACCAAGGTCAGCCTGATGGACGAACTGGGCAAGGTGGCCCGCGTGATTCGCCGCAAGATCGATCGCGACCCCGAAACCCTGCTGGTCGTCGACGCCAATACGGGCCAGAACGGTCTGCAGCAGGCCAAGGTTTTCGCCGAGACCGTACCCGTGGACGGACTCGTCCTGACCAAGCTGGACGGCACGGCCAAGGGCGGTATCGTCGTGGCCATCGCCGAAACCCTGGGGCTGCCGGTGAAATACGTGGGGGTGGGCGAGACCGCCGAGGACTTCGCCGAATTCGATCCCGAGGAATTTTCAAGGGCCCTGTTCGCGGAAGATTAATAGCCGCATCGGGGTAGACGTCCTTGACACACCCCCGACAGCCTTATACGTTTTTATGGATCGCGTGGAGAGAAAACCGCGCCGATCGATCGCAACTTCAGGGCGGGGTGAAAGTCCCCACCGGCGGTTACAGCCCGCGACCCTTTCCGACCCAGCGTCGGATCGGCTGAATCGGTGAAATTCCGGTGCCGACAGTTAAAGTCTGGATGGGAGAAGTTGGGAACCACGCGTACGCCGGACGTGTCCGGTGGCGCGCCTTCCTGTTGCTCCCCTCCGAAACAGAATACGGTTGCACGACGATGGCGTTCAGCGTCTCAGATACCCACTTCATGTCCATCGCCCACAAGGCTGCACAGGACCTGATCGGTCGCCCCTGGCCCAACCCGCCGGTGGGCGCGGTAGTCGTGCGCGACGGCGAGATCGTCGGCCAGGGTGTCCATCGTGGACCGGGTACGCGCCACGCCGAGATCGTGGCCCTCGAAGAGGCCGGTGATCGGGCCCGTGGCGCCACCCTCTACGTGACCCTGGAACCCTGCAACCACCAGGGCCGCACGTCCGCCTGCGCGCCGGTAGTCGCCGACAGCGGCATTGCCGGATTGGTCGTCGGCGTGCGCGATCCCAACCCGTCGGTCGCCGGTGGCGGTCTCGACGTGGTGCGGGCCGCCGGCATCGATGTCACCCTGGGCGTTCTCGCCTGTGGTTGTCTCAAATTGATCTGGCCCTTCGTGGTCACCGATGGTTTCAAGCGTCCCTTCGTTCTGCTAAAGACCGCCACGACTCTGGACGGCCGCTTCGCACCGGCCGACGATCCCGCCGGCGAAGTCTTCTACCTGACCGGCGACGAGGCGCTCACCGAGGTGGGCCGTCTACGGCGCTGGAGCGACATGGTGCTGGTGGGGGCGGGCACGGTTGCCGCCGACCGGCCCCGCCTGGACGGCCGGCGCGCACCGCTCGATCCGCCCACGCCCAAGGACGACCCGCGTCCCGCCTGCGTCGACACGTCCCTGTCGCATGTCGCGGCCTGGGGCCGTGAAGGGGCCCTGGCTTTCTGTGGCGCGAATCCCACCGACATACCCGGCGTCGAGGTCGTATCCTGTCGCGAAAGCAACGGCCATGTGGATCTCGACGACCTGCTGGCCCGGGCCCACGCCCGCAACGTGTGCGTGTTGTTGGTCGAGGGCGGACCGACCCTCGCGGCCGCGATGCTCGCCGGCGGCCACGTGGATCGCTGGGTGCAGTTCGTGGCGCCCAAGGTGCTGGGCGACGGGGCCGGTTGGCCCGTCGCGCCGACCCTGCCCGCGGCTCGTGACTTTGTCCTGACACGCGCCCTGCGTGCGGGTGCGGATGCCGTCCTGACCTGGGATCGACTCGACTTCGCAGCCACGCGCATGCGCCTGGCCGGGTCGGACGAACACCGACAGGAGGCCTGAGATGTTCACCGGACTGGTGCGCGAGATCGGGACCGTCACGTCGTTGAAGCGCGGCGGCGACATCACGCACCTGACCCTGCGCGCGCCCCTGTGCGCGGGAGACCTGGCGGTAGGCGACAGCCTCGCCACCGACGGGGTCTGTCTCACCGTCACGAATCTGACGGGGGACAGGGTCACCGTCGATGCCGTGTCCGAGACCCTGCGCGTGACTACCATCGGCGGCTGGCGCGCCGGTCGTCGGGTCCACCTGGAACCCGCCCTGCGCGCGGGCGATCGCCTAGGCGGCCATCTGGTCCTGGGGCACGTGGACGCCGTGGGCACCGTCGCCGGCACGCGACGCAACGGTGAGCAACTGATGCTGACCATCGGCTACCCGCCCGAACTGGCCGGCTGGATGCTGCCCAAGGGGTCGGTGGCCGTCAACGGCGTCAGTCTCACCCTCGACGAACAGCCCCACACGGGATCCTTCACCGTGAACCTCATACCGCACACCCTGGGCGAGACCCGCTTCGGCGATCTCCGCAAGGGCGAGCGGGTCAATCTCGAAGCCGATGTCCTGGCCAAGGGCGGCGCTCGCGAAGCCCTGGCCCGGAGCGCCGTCGCCGCGGGTGACAAGACCGCCCCTTTGACACTGGATCGCATACTGACTCGCGGTTGGCGTCGCCGCCGCAGTCGATGACCGTTTCGAATGGAGAGAGAATGTCCGACAACGTCAAGCTCGACACGATAGAGGAAGCCATCGCCGCCATTCGCGCCGGCGAGATCGTGGTTGTGGTCGACGACGAAGACCGCGAGAACGAGGGCGACTTCATCATGGCCGCGGACCACGTCACGCCCGAGGCGGTGAACTTCATCAGCAAGGAGGGCCGCGGCCTGATCTGCGTGTCGGTGACGGGCGAGCACGCCCGCGAACTCGATCTGCCGCCCATGGTGGCGCGCAACGAGGCGCGCATGATGACGCATTTCACCGTGTCCGTGGATGCGGCCGAGGGTGTGACCACCGGTATCTCGGCGGGTGACCGCGCCCGCACCATCAAGATCCTCGCCGACCCCGAGGCCGATGCCCACGACCTGGTCCGTCCGGGACATATCTTCCCCCTGGAAGCCATGCCCGGCGGCGTGCTCAAGCGCGCCGGCCACACCGAGGCCGTGGTCGATTTCTGTACCCTCGCCGGCCTGCAGCCCGCGGGCCTGCTCTGCGAGATCATGGACGATGACGGGTCCATGGCCCGACTGCCCCGTCTGCGGGAGATCGCCGATCACTTCGGCCTGAAGCTGGTCTCGATCGCCGACCTGATCGCCTACCGTCGCGCCCACGAGCAGTTGGTGACCCGCGCCGTCGAGGTCCCCATGCCGACGCGCTTCGGCGACTTCAGGATGGTGGCCTACGAAACGACGGTGGACGACGCCAAGCACGTGGCCCTGGTCATGGGTGACCCCGACCCCGAGCGTCCCACCCTGGTGCGCGTCCATTCCGAATGCCTGACCGGCGATCTCTTCCACTCCCTGCGCTGCGATTGCGGCGAACAGCTCGAGGCGGCCCTGTCGGCCATCGCGCGCGTCGGCGAGGGTGTCCTGCTCTACATGCGTCAGGAGGGCCGCGGCATCGGCCTGATCAACAAGCTCAAGGCCTACCGGTTGCAGGACGAAGGCGCCGACACGGTGGAGGCCAACCAACGCCTGGGCTTCGACGATGATCTGCGCGACTATGGCATCGGCGCCCAGATCCTGCGCGACCTGGGCGTGCGCCGTCTCAAGCTGATGACCAACAATCCCCGCAAGCTCGTGGGACTCGAAGGCTACGGCCTCGAATTGTCCACGCGTGTGCCGCTGGAAATGTTGCCGAACGAGAAGAACCTGAAATACCTGAAGACCAAGAAGGACAAGCTGGGTCATCTGCTCGAACATCTCGAGAGTGATGTCACCGGCCAAACCCAAGTCGAAGGAGAGATGTGATGGGCAAGACCTTCACCGGCGATTTCACGGCGGGCGATCACCGGATCGCGATCGTGGCCAGCCGTTTCAATGACTTCGTGGTCGGCGAACTGGTCGACGGCGCGGTGGACTGCCTGCGTCGTCATGGCGTGGACGTGGACAACGTCGATACGGCCTGGGTCCCGGGCGCCTTCGAGATTCCCATGGCCGCCAAGCGTCTGGTGGACACCAAGCGCTACGCCGCGGTCGTCTGTCTGGGCTGCCTGATCCAGGGCGACACGCCCCACTTCGCGTACATCGCGTCGGAAGTCACCAAGGGCATCGCCCAGGTGAGCCTGGACGCCGACGTGCCCGTAGCCTATGGCATCATTACCGCCGACACTTTGGAGCAGGCCATCGAGCGGGCGGGAACCAAGGCCGGCAACAAGGGGTTCGATGCCGCCATGACCGCTCTGGAGATGATCGATCTCTGGAAAACGATAGACGAAGGGTAGTCTCTTGGGAAAACGACGTAAGGGACGCGAGCTGCTGGTTCAGGCCCTCTATGCTGCGGCGGTGGGCGGCGGGGATCTGCAGGATTGTGTCGATGACCAGTTGGAGCGACGGGATGCCTCGGCCGAAACAGCCGACTTCGTGCGCCCGTTGGCCGACCTGATCGCGCGTGAGCGCGACGACCTGGACAAGAGTCTCAACGCCCTGCTGGAGAACTGGGATCCCTCGCGGGTGGGACAGGTCGAACGCGCCATCTGCCGGTTGGCCCTGGCCGAGCTGCGCTACGCTCCGGATGTGCCGACCAACGTGGTTCTGAACGAAGCCTGCGAACTGGCCCGGCTCTACGGCGACGAGAAAATGGTCAAATTCATCAATGGTCTGATGGATCGCGCCGCCCGTCTCGCCCGGCCCGACGCACCGACCGAACCGGGGGAGACGAAGCCGTCGTGAGATCGTCCGAGCGCCGACACTGGCAGGATTTCTGGGACGAGGCCGACCGTCTCAGCCTCGAGGACGTCTACGGCAACGACGGACGGATCGTGCGCGAGCTCTTCGCGGTGGGCGATCCCGCCGGCAAGCGGGTCCTGGAAGTGGGCGCGGGCTCGGGTCGCGACGCGGTCGCCCTGGCCAAGGCCGGCGCCGAGGTCTGGACCCTCGACTACGTGCCCGGCTCGCTGGCGCTGACCGCCCAAGTCGCCGCCGAGACCGGTGTCGCCGTTCAACCCGTCGGGGGCGACGCCCTGGACAAGCCCTTCCCGGACGACAGTTTCGATATCGTCTTTCACCAGGGACTGCTCGAACACTTCCGTGATCCGCTGCCCCTGCTGCGCGAGGATCTGCGCGTGCTCAAGCCCGGCGGCCACCTGCTGGTCGACGTGCCCCAGACCTGGCACTACTACACGGTCGGCAAGCAGACCCTGATCGCCATGGGTCGCTGGTTCGCCGGCTGGGAAACGCAGTTCACGCCGGCTGAACTGGAACAGGTGGCGGTCGATGCCGGCGGCCGCGTGGTGCGCACCTACGGCGACTGGATGGTGCCCGGTCTGTGGTACCGCGCCGTTCGCAAGTTGACACTGACGCGGCTGGGCTTGAAGCTCCCCATGTACCCGGACCCGATCCCGCCGGTGGGACGAGCCCTGGCCCGTTGGCGGGAGGCGAATCGCGAAGAGCGGTGGGCCCTGTATACGATGATGACCATCGGGGTCATCATAACCAAATAGGGGATGCTGCTTGAAGATCCTGGCCGTCAACTGGCGCGATATCCGCGACCCCCTGGGGGGTGGCGCCGAGATTCATCTCCACGAGATCCTCAAGCGCGCCGTGGTCGCCGGCCACGAGGTTGATCTGGTCGTGTCCGGTCGGGCCGACGCGCCCGCTCGCGAGACCATCGACGGCATCACCATCCATCGACATGGCCACTGGGCCGTTGCCAACTTCGTCCTACCCTGGGTAGTGCGTGGTCTGCTGCGCCGGCACGATTACGACCTGCTCATCGAGGACATCAACAAGATCCCCTTCTACACGCCCCTGTACGCCGGTGACGTACCCGTGCTGGCCGTGGTGCCGCACCTGTTCGGCGCCACTGTTTTCCGCGAGGCCAACCCCGTACTGGCCACCTACGTGTGGGCGGCCGAGCGACCCCTGGCGTGGCTCTACAAAAACGTGGTTTTCGAGGTCATCAGCCCATCGACACGCGATGACCTGATCGCCCGCGGCCTGTCGGCCGACCGTGTCCGCAGCATCTACTGCGGCATCGACCACGCGCGCCTGACCCTGGACGATCCGCCACCGCGCGACGACCCGCCGCTGGTGGTGACCTGGAGCCGGCTGCGACGCTACAAGAGTCTCGACGTGGCGGTGCGCGCCTTTGCTCGTATTCACGCCGAGATCCCCGCCGCCCGTATGATGATCATGGGACGCGGGCCCGACGAGAAACGCCTGCGGGCCGAGGTTGTCCGTCGCGGGTTGGTGGGCGCGGTCGAGTTCGCCGGCTTCCTCGACGAAGAAGCTTTGACCGCGGCTCTACACCGCGCGCGCGTCTTCCTGAACCCAAGCCCCAAGGAGGGCTGGGGCCTCACCGTTATCGAAGCCAACGCCTGCGGCCTGCCCGTGGTGGCCAGCGATCGGCCCGGTCTGCGCGATTCCGTGCGCGACGGTGAGACCGGGCGACTGGTGCCCTACGGAGACGACAAGGCCATGGCCGACGCCGCCCTGGATCTGCTGCGCGACACCGACCGCTGGTCCGCCTACAGCAACGCGGCCCGCGCCTGGTCCGCCACCTTCGACTGGGACCGGTGCGCGAGCGAATCCCTGGACCTGTTCGCCGAAGTAGCCGGGCGTCGCGGCGAGGTGCGGACATGAGTCGCAAGCATCTTGGACTCCTGCTCAAGCTGGCCGTCAGCGCCCTGCTGGTGTGGTTCCTTTTCCGTTTCCGGGACGTGTCGTCGTCGACCCTGCTCGACGCCGTGGAGAACCCCGACTGGCGTCTGCTCGGCATGGCGATCCTTGTTTTCCTGATTTCCGCGGTGGCCGGTGCCGCCCAGTGGGGCTGGATCCTGCGCGCGTCTGGCCTGGCCACGCCGGGCCGCGAGATGGGTCGCCTCTACTTCGTGGGCATGTTCTTCAATAATTTCCTGCTGGGCAACGTGGGGGGCGACGCGGTCAAGGTCATCGATCTGGGTCGACGCGAAGGCCAGACCATCCGGGTCTTTTGCAGCACCGCCCTGGATCGTCTGGTGGGGCTTTGTGCCTTGACCGTCATGGCGCTGTTGGCCTTCGCCTTCGCGGCCGCCGGCGGTCTGGCCCTGCCGCCGATCACGCCGCTCATCCTGGCCCTGCTGGTCTGGAGCGGGGGACTGGTCGTTCTGCTGTCCGGACGGATATCCAGCCTCGTGTCACGGGTACTCGGGCGCCTGCCTTGGCCGGTCGTGGGGGAGAAGTTCGCCCAGTTCGTCGAGGAATTTCGACTCTACCGGCGGCGTCCCGCCTGGTTGGGGCGCGTCTTCCTGCTGGCGTTAGGCGTACAGGCGCTTCGAGTTTCCACGCACGTCCTGATCGCCTATGGTCTCGGGCTAGACCTGACGAGTGCCCACGTGTTGCAGCTCTTCGTCCTGATCCCATTGCTGGGCATTCTCATCGCGTTGCCAATCAGTCTGAACGGATTGGGGCTGCGCGAGGTGGCCGCCGCGGATCTGTTCATGGCAGCCGGTGTGGTCAGCCTGGATGCCCAAGCGGTGGCCGTGGAGTTCCTGGCCTATCTGGTACAGGTGTTGGTGAGCCTGATCGGAGGGGTGTTGTTTTTGGTCGGTCCGGCCCGGACGGTCAGGAAAGAGGAGCCGCTCGAATAGCCCCGGAACCTCCCGTCCGCGAGCTTGTTGCCCATCAAGTCGTGTGCTAGATTTGCCCGGCCATACCGATACGAAACGCACTTTTCCCAACGAAGGTCCTCCATGCCTGCAGCCGCTTGGATTAAAAAGCCTGCGACACTGATCTCCGCGGGCGTATTCCTGCTCGCCTTGATCGTCTACGGGCTGACGCTCCCGCCCACCCTCAGCTTCTGGGACTGCGGCGAGTACATCACCACCAGCCACATCCTGGGCATCCCGCACCAGCCGGGCACGCCCCTGTACGTGCTGGTCGGGCGTTGCTTCGACATCGTGCTCTCGCCGCTGATGAACACCGCCCAGGCGGTGAACTTCATGTCGGCGTTCTTCAGCGCCCTGGCGGTGATGTTCCTCTACCTGATCATCAAGGACATCGGCCGTCGCGCGGACCCGGATGCCTCCTGGCTCCCCCACGCCGGCGGTGTGATCGGCGCCCTCTTCCTGCTGTTCAGCGAGACCTACTGGCACAACGCCATCGAGGCCGAGGTCTACGGCCTGGCCGCCTTCATGATCAGTTGTCTGACATGGCTGGCGTTGCGCTGGTACAAGATCAGCGACACGAAGCAAAGCCATCGCCTGCTCTATCTCGTGATCTACCTGCTGGGACTCGGCGTCGGTTTCCATCTGGGCACCCTGCTGGTCTATCCCGGTATTTTTGTGCTGATCCTGTTGACGCAGAAGCGTCGCCTGGAACTCCTGGACCTGCTGGGTGTGAGCTACGGGCTCGGCCTGTTCCTGCTGTCGACCATGATCAAGGACGACTTCGTGCTGGTCGGCGGCATGATCCTGCTGTTGTCGGTAGCCATCGTCCGCAGTTTCTCCGGCAAGCATTTCCTGCTGATCTCGTCGGGCGTCTTCATGCTCGGCCTGTCGGTCCACCTGTTCATGATGATCCGCGCGGGTCTCGATCCGGCCATCAACCAGTCCCAGCCCGACACGTTCGCCACGCTGATGTCGGTGCTGCGGCGCGAACAGTACCCGCCCATCGATCTCATGGTGCGCAAGGCCGACCTCTGGTGGCAGGTCCAGTACTACTACAACTACCTGCTGGACCAATTCACGTTCATCAACCTGGGCTCACCCCAGCCCAACCGTCTCGCGGGGATCTTCGGTCCCATCTTCCTGGGACTACTGGGCATTATCCACGCCATCTGGCGCGCGCGTCTCTGGGCCTGGATGCTGCTGGTCAACTACCTGTTCAACGCCGACATCTTGAATTTCTACCTGAACTTCAGTGACCACGAGGTGCGCGACCGGGACTATTTCTTCTTCGCGGGCTTCATGTTCTTCGCCGTGTTCATCGGGCTCGGCGCCACGGCCCTGCTGCGCTACCTGTCCGGTCCGCTGGGCAAGGCCACGCATCAACTGAAGGAAGGCGCCAAGGTGACGCCGATCACCATCAAGCCCGCGGTGATGGTGGTGGCCGGGCTGCTGATCCTGCTGGCGGCGATGCCTTTATCCCCGGGGCACGCCAAGTGGTTCGAACACGATCGCACCGAGAATACGGTGGCCCGCGAGTACGCCTGGAACCTGCTGGCCGGGCTCGACCCGAACGCCATCATCTTCACCAACGGCGACAACGACACCTTCCCCCTGTGGTATCTGCAGGAGGTGGAGGGTTTCCGGCCCGACGTGACCGTGGTGAACCTGGCGCTGATCAATCTGTCCTGGTACATCAAGCAGCTCAAGCGCACCGATCCGCCCTTGCCTTGCTCGTATACTGACGAAGAGATAGAGGATTTGAGGGCGATCCGCTACGAGGATCCCGACACGGGGTGGCAGGAGGTCATCTACGTCAAGGACTACATGGTCCACAACATCATCGAGCAGTCCCTGGGCCGCCGGCCGGTCTTCTTCGCGGTGACCATTCCGGAGGAAAATATGCACCGGTACTTTGACATGCTGCAGATGGAGGGCCTGGCCTACCGGTTCACGGGCAAACGCGACGAGTCGGGCATGCCGACGGTCGATCCCGAGCGCATGATGGCGAACATGTACGGGCTCTATCATTACGGCGCCACCCTGGACGGTGACAACGACGCGCGGCACGACGGCTTCGAAGACCTGAACAACATCGAAATCACCGGCGAGGGCGGGGACTCCAGCCAGTTGCTTTCGGGACAGTGGCAGGTCGACGGTCTGCCCGAGTTTACCGGCCGGCATCGTGAGGATATCTACTTCAATGCCAACACCGAGAATCTCATCGGCAACTATCCCGCCGGTCTGATCCGCGCGGGCTACGCCTACCTGTTGCAGGCCGAGAACACGCAGCCCGGCGACGACGACACCTACGACGAACTCCTGATGAAATCCGAGGCCGCCTTCCATCTGGCCGCGTCTTTCGATCCCACGTTCCCCATGCTGTCCGACCTCTATCCCATGGTCCTGATCTCCCGCGGCAAGGCCGACGCCGCCGCGGAGCAGATGCTGCGCATCCACGGACGGATTCCTCCCGCCGACTTGGAACAGGCGATCCCGCAGGTCGTCAACACCATGCTCCGCTACCGCGAATTCGACGCGGCGCGAACCTGGATGGAAGGGGTCATCGAAAAGGACCCGGATAACCCGATCGGCTACATGCATCTGTTCAACGTGTACCGGCTGACCAAGGACTCGCTGGGCTGCCGCGAGGTCATGGCGGACTGGGAACGGCAGTTCGGCCGGCCAAGCATCGAAATGGCGACCCTGCTTGAAGAGATGGAAGCTTCCCCGGAACCGGTCGCTCCCGAAGAAGGGGAGGAGGGGTCATGATCGATTCCTACGACAAGGTCGTCGTCAAACCGCAGCGTCCCCTGAACGCCGCCCTGTCCGCGGGGAAGCGGGTGGTGGTTACCGGCTGCGCGGGTTTCATCGGCAGTCATCTCACCGAGGCCCTGTTGGACCTGGGCTGTCGCGTGACGGGTGTCGACATGGTCAACGACTACTACGATCCGGCGGAGAAGCGCGAGCACCTGGCCGGCTTCGTGGACCATCCTAACTTCGATTTCCGCGAGACCGACCTGAACGACCTGGATCCGCTCGAGTTGCTGGCCGGCGCCACGGCGGTCTTCCACCTGGCCGCCCAGGCCGGCGTGCGGGCCAGTTGGGGCACCCAGTTCCAGGACTACCTGGACCGCAACCTCATGGCCACCCAGAGTCTGCTGGAAGCCTGCAAGGACGAGCGCGTGGCGGGCGACCTGGTGCGCTTCGTCTACTCCAGCAGCAGTTCCATATACGGCAACGACGCCGATCTGCCCGTGTCGGAAAAAGCGGTACCCCAGCCCTTCTCCCCCTACGGCGTCACCAAGCTTGCGGCCGAACACCTCTGCGTGCTCTACGCCGCCAACTTCGACGTGCCCATCACGGGCCTGCGCTACTTCACGGTCTTCGGACCGCGCCAGCGACCCGACATGGCCTTCCGCAAGTTCCTCGAGGCGGCCCTCGACGGCCGTCCCTGGCTCATCTACGGCGACGGTGCCCAGACGCGCGACTTCTCTTTCGTGGCCGACTCCGTGCAGGCCAACCTGTTGGCTGTGGACGCGCCCGGCAAATGGGGCGTCTACAACGTGGGCGGCGGCGCCCGTATCTCCCTGATGGACGCCCTGGACATCATGCGCGACCTACTGGCCGAGGCCGCGCCGAACGTGACGCCCGTCCTCGAACACGTGGGCCTCGAAAAGGGCGACGTGCGGGACACGTGGTCCGACCCGTCCCTGGCGCTAGAGGAACTGGGCTACGAAGCGAGCGTGTCGTTTACCGAGGGGCTACGTCAGGAAGTGGCCTGGGTGATCGAAAGGAGGCGGTGTTTTGGCGGATAGAGCACCAGACATTTCCGTGGTGGTTCCGGCCCTGAACGAGTCCGAGTCCCTGCCCGAACTGGTGTCGCGTATCGACGCGGCGGTGGTCGGCATGGGGCGGACCTACGAGGTCTGGATCATCGACGACGGCAGCACCGACGGCACGACCGGCGTGGTGGACCGTCTGCACGAGGAGAACCCGTCCGTCCACAGCATCCAGTTCACCCGCAACTACGGCAAGGCGGCCGCCCTGTCGGCCGGTTTTTCAGCGGTGACGGGGACCTACGTGATCACCATGGACGCCGATCTGCAGGACGACCCGGCGGAGATTCCCGCGCTGGTCGCCAAGCTGGAAGAGGGCTTCGATCTGGTGTCGGGCTGGAAGCAGGACCGCAAGGACTCCTTCATCAAGAACAACACCTCGACGATCTTCAACTTTGTCACCAGCCGTGCCACCGGCCTGCGTCTGCACGATTACAACTGCGGCCTGAAAGCCTACCGTCGCGAGGTCACCGAGGCGGTGCGTCTCTACGGCGAGATGCATCGGTACATCCCGGCCCAGGCTCATCGCGAGGGCTACCACGTGACCGAGATCCCCGTGCGCCACGAGGAGCGCAAGCACGGCGTGACCAAGTACGGCAACGCGCGGTTCGTGAACGGTTTTCTGGACCTGTTGACGTTGACGTTCCTCAGTGCGCGGTCCTCGTCGCCGCTGCATCTGTTCGGACGCATAGGCGTTTCGCTGTTCTCGGCCGGCAGCCTGATCATGCTGTGGTTCCTGGCCCAGTGGGTCATCGGCAACGGCTTGCATATTCGGCCCCTGATGTTGTTGGGCGTGACCTTCATCATCCTGGCCATCCAGTTCGTCAGCCTGGGGCTGATCGCCGAGTTGGTCGTGGCGGGCAACCATCCCGAAACGGAATACCGTGTCAGACGCAAGGTCTGACGCCCCGTCGCCGTCACTGGCGGTGATCGTCGTCAACTGGAACGGGCGCGATCTGCTGCCCGACTGCATCGGCTCGCTCCTGTCCAACGGTTACGATCCCCTGCGCATCATCATGGTGGACAACGGGTCACGGGACGACTCGGTCGCGTTTTGCCGCGACGCCTTCCCCTCGGTGGAGATCGTGGCGTCACCGGAGAACACCTACTGGGCCGGTGGCAACAACCTGGGCCTGCGGCATCTCGCCGCGGGGCCGGGCGCCGACTATGTCCTCCTGCTCAACAACGACACCATCGTGCCCGAGGGCAGCCTGCGCGCCCTGGTGGACGCCATGGTCGACGAACCGCGGGCCTGGGCCGCCGGACCGCGCATCCTCTATGCGGCGGAGCCCTCGCGGATCTGGTACGACGGGGGTATCGTGGGTCATTACAGCGGCTGGGTCCGGCATGACGGCATTCGCCAGACCGCCGGACGGCGCGGCTTCGCAACCCGCTTCGTGGATTTCGTCACCGGCTGCGCCATGATGCTCACGCGCGAGGCCGTCGAGGCCATCGGCGAACTCGACGAAGGCTTCACCCTCTATGCCGAGGACACCGACTACAGCCTGCGCCTGCGCGCGACCGGCGGTTCGATCCTGCACGTGCCGCGGGCGATCGTTCTGCACAAGGTGAGCGCCTCGGTGGGGGAGGCATCGCCCCGTAAACTGTATCTGCGGAGTCGCAGCCACGTGCGTCTGCTGGCTCGCCACTGGCGCGGTTGGCGACGCTTGCCACTGGTTCCCAGCCAACTGGTCTATTTTATGGGCCATGCGGTCTGGCACCTTTGGCACGGCCGTTGGAGTACCGCCCTGGCTCTTTTGACCGGGGCGATCGACGAACTGTCGGGACGGTCTCGGAATCGATACTAGCGCTCTGTCAACCTTTGATCTTGGGCTTGGCGAGCCCACAAGCAGCCATCTGCTGCGTTGTACCCGCTTGAATTAGCTACGGCTAGTCCTGCGCTGGCACGCCTTGCATCTGACTACTTGTGAATTCGCCAAGCCCAAGATCAAAGGTTGACAAAGCACTAGCCGGTATCGCCACTGCACTGGACAGGCGCGAAGCGCGGATGATAGTCTTATGTCTCGCAATCAAGTTAGCTTTCCCTGAGAAAGGCCGATTCATTGCACCCAACCCGCCGATTCCGTGATGGTTTCGGGCCAGACGGCTCTTTGCGCCACTGGACCCTGGCGGTCGTGGTTCTTTTGGTCCTCGTCGCCCTCGTTCATCCGGAAGCCATGTTGCGCGGCGACATCTACCGCAGCAGCGACGCCGCCAACGCCGCGTCATTCCAGGTGGTCGGCAACCAGGCCTTGGCCGACGGCGCCTATCCCCAGTGGAATCCCTATATTTTCGGCGGCATGCCCACCTTCGGGTCGCTGTCGTATACCCGCTTTCTTTATCCACCGAGCGAGTTGCTTACCCGTCTTCAGGACGATCTGGGCTTCCCTCTGTTGACCTGGATGCTGGTCCATTTGTTATTCGGCGGCATAGGCATGGTCTGGATGCTGGGGCGCTGGGATCTACCCTGGTCCTCGCGGCTCTTCGGCGCCGCCGTCTGGCTGATGCTGCCCAAGATCACCGCCTGGGCGGTTCACGGTCACGGGTCCAAGCTGATGACCGCCATGTATCTGCCCTGGGTCATCGGCCTTACCCTGGAGGTACTCCGTGGCCGGGGTCGCCGCGCGGCGGGTTGGCTGGCGCTGCTGCTGGGGCTGCAGATTCTCAGCGGGCACATCCAGATCCTCTACTACACCCTGTTGACGATCGGACTGGTGGTGGTCGCGCGCTGGATCACGGCGTTGGTCTCCCGACCGCGGGGCGCCCTGCCGGTGCGACAGACGGTCGGTGTGGGACTGGCCATCGTGCTCGGTCTGGCTCTGGGCGCGATCCTCCTGCTGCCCGTTCACGACTATGCCGGGTGGTCCATTCGCGGCGCGGACGAAACCGGCGGCGGCGCCGGCTACGACTACGCCACCGGTTGGAGCCTTTCGCCTCGCGAATGGCCGACCCTGGCCGTGTCCGCCTACGCGGGTTTCGGTCAGGCCACCTACCAGGGGTTCATGCCGTTCAACGACTATCCCAATTTTCTGGGATTCGTGCCGCTACTGTTGGCCGTTGCCGGCCTAACCTTCCGCGAGCGCTGGCTCGTACGCTGCCTGCTGGCTCTGGCGTTTCTGGCCCTGCTGCTCGCCTGCGGACGGTTCTTTCCCCTACTGTACGAGCCGTGCTACAAGTGGCTGCCCTACTTCAATAAGCTCCGTATTCCGTCGATGGTCCTGATCCTGACGGGGTTCGCAGTCGCGGCTCTGGCGGCGGCTGGAACGAGTCGGCTCGCCCTGCTCGACCGGGTCCGTGCGCGCTGGGTGGTCGTCGCCCTACTGGGTCTGGGTGTGGTGATGGTGTTGGGTGGCCTCGGCGTGGGCCACCAATGGCACGACGCGCATCTGCAGGGAATGGCCGCGGCCGCACAGCGACCGCTTCCGTCACCGACCATCCTGGGTGTCGCCTGGGGACTGCAGTCGGCGGACCTGGTCCGCAGCGGGCTGGTCCTGGCGACTGCCGCCGCTGCCGCCCTGTTCGCTCTGGGACGGGCGGGGTTCCGCTCCCGTGGCTTGGTGTGGGTTCTGCTGATCCTGGCCGTGATCGATCTGAGCGCTGTGGACAAGCGCATCACCCATCCCGAAACCGCCCTGAAGCAGGTGGCTCGCACATCTGCCGGCACTACCGTTCTGATCGATTCCCCCCGCTTGGTGCAGCCGGGGGACCGGCATGCGGACGCCATCCGCCCGGATCCCGACATGGTTCAGCTCGCGACGCTGCTCGAGCACGAGCGCGCCTGGCCCCTGGGACGTGATGCCGGGGAGAGCGCGGGCATGATCGCCGGCGTGAGGTCCCTGGGCGGTTATCATGCGGCCAAGCTCGCCGCCTACGAGACCATCCGTGGTCTGCTCTACGATCGCAAGCAGCCGGCCGGGCGCATCGCCAACTGGCTGGGCGGTGCGATCGTGGTTTTCGACGGGCGTCTGCCGGATTCCGTGTTCGCCGGCTTCTCCGAACTGGGCGTGGATCTCGACCGGGCCCCGATCATCGCCGGCTCGCGGGTCTTCTATCGCAACCGCAGCGCCCTGCCGCGGGCGCGTCTGGTGGCGAATTGGACCCTATCGCCGGGCGATCTGCCGTCTTTCCTTGAAGGGGTGCGGACGGGACGTGAGCCCATAGCCGATCAAGTGCGGCTGGACGCGGCGCCTGTCCCGGCGCCGGTCCCTGCGGCTGATCCGCTGCCCGCCGTGACGTTCGTGGTCGACGGTCTGAACGAAATCGTGCTGCGCGCGTCGCCCCCCACACCGGCGATCCTGGTCCTGGCCGACATGTGGATGCCGGGTTGGACGGTCAGTATCGACGGTGAACCGGCGCCCCTGCTGGTCGCCGATCATACCCTGCGGGCGGTCGCCCTACCGGCGGGAGAGCACGAGGTTCGCTTCGCCTACGGCGATCCGGCCCTGAAACAGGGATTGACGGTGACCGCCGCGGGCGGTTTGCTGATCCTGCTGGCGCTGATTTTCGGCGCCGGCTTTGTCGAGCCGCGCCGTCGGGAGACCGACGTATGATATGGAGGAGCGGAGCTTGAAAACCGTCGTCGTGATTCCCACCTACAACGAAGCCGACAACATCGGCCGTATCGTACCGGCCGTGCTGGAGCGTGATCCCGACATTTCCGTGCTGGTCGTGGACGACAACTCGCCCGACGGCACCGCCGCCATCGTCAAGGCCCTGCCCGAGTTCGGCGGTCGGATCAAGATCCTCGAGCGGCCCGGGAAAGCGGGGCTCGGCGCGGCCTACATCGCCGGTTTCCAGTGGATCCTGGCCAACACCGACGCCGAAGTGATCTTCGAGATGGACGCCGACTTCAGCCACGATCCCGTGGCTATCGACGAGTTCCTTGAGGAGATCAAGACCCACGACGTGGTCCTCGGCAGCCGCTATCTCTACGGCGTGACGGTGGTGAACTGGCCGCTGCGACGCGTGATCCTGAGCGTCGGCGCCAACATCTACGCACGCGTCGTGACCGGCATGTCCATCAAGGATTCCACCGGCGGATTCAAGTGTTTCCGTCGCAAGGTGCTCGAGGCCTTGCCGTTGCCGCGCATCAAGAGCGACGGGTATTCCTTCCAGATCGAGATGAACTACCACTGCTGGAAACGGGGATATCGCATAAAGGAAATCCCGATCATGTTCGTTGACCGACAGGTTGGCATATCGAAGATGTCGAACAAGATCATCTGGGAAGCCATGTGGATGGTCTGGGCCCTGCGTTTCAGACGGATACCCTGATCGTGACGACAGCCCGTTCCCTGGACACGGAGAGGTCTTGAGTTTGAAACTGTCCATCGTCATCGTCCACTACAATACCTGCGACGATCTCGCGCGGTGCCTGGAGTCGCTGCGCCGCTGTCCGCCCCGTTGCGACTTCGGTGTCGTCGTGGTGGACAATGCGTCGACCGCCGCTGGCCTGCCCGCGGTGCGGGAGCGTTTCCCCGAGGTGGAGTGGCTGCTGAACGAGCGTAACGAGGGCTATGCCCGCGGTTGCAACATGGGCATGAGCGTGCACCAGTCGGATTACGTCCTGCTGCTCAATCCGGACATCGTCCTGCAGCCCGGATCCGTGGACGCCATGCTCGACGCGGCCAATCGCCATCCCAAGGCCGGCGTCGTGGGGCCGCAACTGCTCAACGAGGACGGTTCGATCCAGGAGTCGTGCCGCCGCTTCTACACTTTGACCACACTCCTGATGCGACGGACCTTCCTGGGCAAGGTCTTTCCGAATTCCCAGGCGGTCTCCCGCCACCTCATGCGCGATTTCGACCATCGCTCCCAGCGCCCCGTCGACTGGATACTCGGCGGCTGCATGCTCGTCCGGCGCGACGCCATTGCCCGCGTGGGCGCCATGGACGAGCGGTTCTTCCTCTATTTCGAGGACGTGGACTGGTGCTATCGCATGTGGCAGGCCGGTTACGAGGTGCTCTACGTGCCCGAGGCCCGCTTCGTGCATCGCCATCGTCGCCAGAGCACCGCCGGCGTCCGGGACAAGAGCTTCTGGTTGCACCTGGGCAGCCTGATCTCCTTCTACGAGAAGTGGGGGATCCTGGTTTATCTGCTCAAGCGCTGGCGTGACCCCTTGAACACGGTGCTCTTCTGGCTGATGGATCTGGTCACGCTGAACACGGCCTTCCTGGGCGCCTACGGTCTACGCGCCGCCGCAACGTCCTGGTTCGACGACGCCCTGTTCCCGCTGGCGGAGTATCGCCCGCTGCACTTGTTTGCGAACCTGCTGATGACGGTCGTCTTCGTCTTCCTGGGCCGCTACCGGTCGGGCGCATTGCGTCAACCCGACCGGGTCGGACCGCGCATGCAGCAAATCGCTTCCGTGGCACTGCTGTTGCTGGCCAGCACCTACCTCAGTCACCAGTCGGTGTATAGCCGAGCGGTGCTGCTGTTGTTCATCCCGCTGTTTGCGATCACGGCGACGGTGGGGGAGAAGCTGTTCCGGCGCCTGCGCGCGAGCATGGAGCAGGGTTATCTGTCTCTGGAACGGACATTGCTTGTCGGGGCACCCACGGAAATCGCGTCCTGGCTCGGGTCGGCCGGGGATCTGCGGGAACTGGGATTGGATCCCGTGGGTTACCTGACGCCCGTCACCGGCGAAAGAGAGCCCCCCCTGGCCCAGGGCGACGTACCGTGTCTCGGCGAGGCCGGGCAGCTGACCACCGTGGTACAGCGTTATCGGATCGCCCAGGTCGTGTTCTGGCACTGGCCGGACGGTGGCTTGAAGGAACTGAGAAGTCTGGCGTTCCTGCGTAGCCGGCGTATCCGTTTGCGCTGGCGAGTGGATGAGGCCACCCTGTTGCGGGAGGGCGCGCGCCACGACCCGTTCGGCGCCGAAGTCAGCGCCGTGCTGGATCCGGGCTCGACCAATCCTCTCGGCGCGACCCTGCGACGTCTGCTCGACCTGTTTGCCGGATTGGTCCTGCTCCTGATCACGATCGCGCCCTTCCTGGCGTCCCATCTGTGGCCGGGGTGGACCCGGTCGCGCATTCGCGTCCATCCCGAGGGTGCAACGGAGACGAGTTGGTCGCTGACCCTGGTTCGTGGACGCGATGGCCGGCCCCGGGGGCTGATCTGGCAGGCCCCGCTGTGTTGGGCTCTTTGCCGCGGGCATCTGGCCTGGTCGGGTGCGCCCCTTTTGTCGACGATACGGGACGGGAGCAGCGGTGAGCGAACGGACACGCTGCGCGCATTGTGGAAACTTGAGCTGCCCGTGGGTGGCCTGACGGGAGCCTGGGCCGGCGACGGCCTGGGCGAGAGGATTTTGAACCTGTGGCTCGACCCCGCCGGTATCGTGCGATCCGGCGTGTGGACCAACGAGGAGGCCTCCCTTTGATTCGTAACGGCTGTACTCCGATCCGGGTCCGTTTCGCGCTTGTCTGCGCCATGCTTCTGGCGGCGACCTCCGTCCAGGCCCAGAGTGTGGCCATCAGTACGGTGGTCAGCGCCCAGACATGCGCTTCGATGTTGTATCACGACGGCCGACTGTTCGGTGGGTTGTCCGACGGCGGCATCCTGGTGTGGGCTGAGGATGGCATGGGGGAATACGAGCGCTGGACCACCATGGAGGGCTTGAGCAGCAACCTCATTACCGACATGGACCGGCTCGACGACATCCTCTGGGTGGCCACCAACGGCGGCGGTCTCACCCGGATAACCATCGGTGGTGCGCGTCCGGACTTCCGGCTCTTTACCAACATCGGCCCCGACCTCTCGGTCTCGACCGTAGCCGTGACGGCACAACCGGGCGGTGAACGTGTCTACTTCGGTCTGGTCAACGGCGGCGTCGGCGTGATCAGCGATGGATTGGCCGGCAACATCTTCACCAGCGAAGGCACCCAGGGCGGCCTGGTCAACGACCGCATCCGCGACATGGTCTTCGACGGCGATGATTTGTGGATCGCCACGGACGAAGGCGTGTCCCGACTGCGCAACAACGAATTCACCGATATGAGCGCGGGCATCGGG
The DNA here is from genome assembly GCA_964476155.1 of uncultured Fibrobacteraceae bacterium. GTDB lineage: Bacteria > Krumholzibacteriota > Krumholzibacteriia > LZORAL124-64-63 > LZORAL124-64-63 > JAHIYU01. Next base: position 182,036 of record CAYYYS010000001.1, on the reverse strand, counting down.
TACGCCAATGTCGCCTGTCTCCTCGTCGATCCCACGTTCGGTCTGTTGGCCGGGGATGTGCACGGCGTGTGGCAGTGGGACGAGGCATCCGAGACCTGGTCGGACTTCGGTGGTCTGGGCCTTTCGGTCATCTCGATGGTGGTCCAGGACGGAACCCTGTGGGCGCTGCAGTCCGAGACGGGCGGCACGGACCGCCTGTACCGTTGGAGTGGATCGTCCTGGGCAATGGACCCCCTGCCGGATAGCGGCGCCGTGATCCTCGCCGCCGGCGACAGGCTGCGAGCCGCCGGCTCCCGACGTCTTGTGCCGGCCAACTACAAGGCCTTGCAGGCCTGGACGGCCGCTTACGACGGAGCGGATTGGACCCAGTGGATCGTCGACGAATTGGCGTTCACTTCGGTTGACGGCGTTTCCGTTGACCCCGCCGGCGTGGTCTGGTTGGGAGCGCGCAACGGCGCGGGTTTCGCAAGCTACGACAACGGAGAGATGGAACAGGTCCACGAGTTCGCCTCGACCGCGGACGATTCGGTTGGACTCTATAACGTCAACGGTGGATTCCTGGATGTACACGCGACGTCCGACGGTGAGATCTGGATGACCCAGTTCGCCGCCGGCGGCGTCATTCGCTACCGGCCCGACCTTCCCGACGCCGATCACATCGAAAAGGACACGTCCGTCCTGACGGGGAATCGAATCCTGCGCATTGCGGACCATCCCGACGGTCCGGTCCTGCTCATGAGTGATCGCAACGGCGTCGACGTGATCCTGGACAAGGACCAGTGGCGCGACGCGGCCCAGTGGTTGCATCTGCCCACCGACAACACCGGCCTGGGCAGCGAAGACGTGCGTGACGCCCTGGTGGGCGCCTCGCCCGATCAGATCTGGTTCGTGGTCAAGGACGTGGGTCTTGTCCTGTGGGATATCGACGGATTCACCGACAATGCGTCCAGTCTGACCTGGGCCGACGAATCCGACGATCTGTGGTCCTCGGCCCTGACCTCGATCAGCGGCACCACCTACGACTTGACCGGCGCCACGGCCGTGGCCGTGGCCGACGACGGCACCCTCTGGGTCGGCGGCGGCAGTGGTGTGATCCACTTCCGCTTCAACGGCTACGAGGCCACTGATCAAGACGGGGTCTATGATCTCGACGTGACGCTCCTGCACACGATCCTCGAGAAGGTCAGCCCCTCGACGTCCGGTCTCATGCAGGGGGCGGTTCTGGATATCGAACTGGATCGCAACAACGATTTGTGGGCCGCCCACGCCGCGGGGCTCGATCGTGTGAGCGTGCGCGGCGGCGATGTGAGCGTGGACGCCTTCACGGGCCCGGCCCAGTTCGCCGCCTACGGGTTGATCGCCAACTACTCCGCGAACATCCTGGCCGGCCTGCCCGGCGGCATGATTCGCGAACTGGCCTCGAACGCCACGGGATCCCTGATCGTGGGCGGCTGCGAAGGCGGCCTGATCCTGATCGACGTCGGCGCCGCCGCGGCGTCGGCCACCGGCCCCCTGGACGCACTATATCTTTATCCCAGTCCCTTGAAACCGGCCGAACACGCGGGCTTGTATCTGGGTGACATCGACGCCGACGTGACCTTGGGCCAGTACGCCCTGGAGGGCGGCGCGTTCGTGGAAATCTACGATCTGAGCGGTCAGCTCATCTACCGGGATCGACACGTGGCCGTCGACACGCCCTTCTGGACCGGCGTGAACCTGGAGGGCAAGGCCGTGGCGTCGGGTGTCTACATGGCGCGCATCGAGCTCGAGGGGCAGATCAGAATCATGCCCATTGCGCTGGCGCGTTGAGGGAGGATAGGTGCTCACCATGTCAGTCCCAGGACGGGACGAGACCTGCGCGGACGGATCCCCCGTGCTCGAAACACGAATCCTGAGAGGGACCGAGGCTCCCCCCGTATGGCATATGCTCATGGCGGGGGCATCGACCATCGGCTTTACCCATCGGCCGCTCTGGACGGACTCCCTCTGCAGTCATCTTTCCGGACGCCGGGGACTGTGGCTGCTCGTCGAGACCGACGGGGAACCGCTCGGCGGCTTGGCGCTGATCGAGACCAGACGCGGTCCCTTCCGTGTTATCGAGGGCCACTACGACGGCACCTGTGCCTCACCCCTGTTGGTCGACGGGCTGGGGGAGGATCTCGAGAAGTGCATTGTCGCCATGCTCATGAGTGAACTGTCCAGGCTCGGCTGTTCAGCCTCGGTCCTGACGACTGCCTTGCACCTGCCTCCCGCCTGGGACGACATCCTGCGCGACGACCTGCCGGCGCTCGGATTCACCCGTCGCGATTTGAATGTGGCCGTAATTCCCCTGGACCAGGGGTTGGCGCATGTGGAGCAGAAGATTCTCAAGAAGAACCGGCGCAACGAGCGAAACAAGGCCCTGCGCCGGGGAGCCGTGACGGGGATCAGCAAGGATCCGGCCGTCATCGACGAGTTCTATCCTCTCTACCTGGACGCCACGCGCCGCTGGGGCGCGGACCCCATCGATCGCGACCTGCTGACCGATCTGCTCGCAGTGGGGAACGGGTCCATCTTCTGCACGACGGTCCATGTCGAGGACGCCCTGATCGGCATGTACTTCAACATCGTCGACGGCGACACGGTCACGGCCTGGCTGGCGGTTACCGACCCGACATACAACAAGGAGTTCTTCCCTTCGACGCTCCTGGTCTGGGCCACCCTGGAGGAAGCCCACAACCTGGGTGCCGCCTGGTTCGACCTCGGCGCCCACGGCGGACAGGCCGGAGTCGCCAACTTCAAGCGACTGCTCGGTGCCCACGAGATCATCCGTGGCAGTTATGTGCGGCACTCGCCGGGCGGGCTCGCCTGGCGCGCCCTGCGGCGTCTGCGTCGGAGGCGACAATCGTGAAACTCATGCGCGAAGGGGCTGCCATCCTGGCGTCGCGTATGGGACAGGCGGGTCTGACCGTCCTGTGTGGATTAATGATCGCCCGGGCCCTGGGGCCTGCCGGTCAGGGGCTCTATTCCCTTTCGATTACGGCGATTCTCTTCGCGGCCGCCCTGTTCAACGGCGGCCTGGGACTGGCGGCGGTTCCGGATCTGCGTGCGGGGCGGGTTCCCCTGGCTCGCATGTTGAGGGCCCAATTGTCCTGGGCCGGCCTGGCCGTCCTAGTACTGGTCCTGATAGGTGTTGCGGGCTGGCGCAGCGGTTTGGACGTATCTGCAGCCGTTCATCTGGGGTGGGACGCCCGGATCGCCCTTTACGCCCTGTTGGGCTGCTCGGCCCTGCTCGTCTTCGACATCCTCTTCTATGACCTGCTGGCCCGCGGTCGTTTGCTGACGGGGCCTGCGGTGAATTTCTGCCGAGCCCTGTTTCACCTGGGGCTGCTGGCCGTCCTCTTCCTGGGTGATCGTTTGACCCTTGGCGGGGCGCTTTTGGCCTACGGCGTGGCTCAGGGGGGCGCGGCCCTGGCAACCCTGACGGTGCTGGCCCGGTTGGCGGGGCGTGACGCGCCCACGGCGGGGGATGAGGAGGCTCTGGGCCGGCTGGTTGGACGGACCCTGCGCGCCGGTTGGCTGGGACAACTGTCGGCGGTGGCCTCGTTGCTCCATCTGCGTCTTGACCTGGCTCTGGTGGCGATCTGGCATGGACCCACGGCGGTCGGTATCTACGCGGTGGCGGTTCTGGTCGGCGAGTTGCTCTGGCTGTTGCCGGGGGCCTTGCAGCCCCTGCTGGTCTATGCCTCGTCCGACGAGGATAACGGATCGAACCGCGATCAGACGGCCGCACGCGCTATGCGCATGGGGTTGATAGCCACCGCCGGCGCGGCGCTGGTCCTTTGCCTCGTCGCGGAGGTCCTGCTGCGCCTGCTTTTCGGGACGGATTTTCTCGACTCGGCGGCGCCTCTGCACGCCCTGTTGCCGGGGATCGTCATTTTCTCGGCGGGATCGGTCTTGGCCGGGGATTTCATAGGACGCGGACGCCCGGTATGGAACGCCCAGGCCAGCGGTGTCACCGTGGCCGTGAACATCGTTGCGGGCGTCCTGCTCATACCGACTTGGGCCGAGACCGGGGCCGCCTGGGCCTCGACAATCGCCTACGCAGCCGGGACGGGTGTGATGTTGAGGCGCTTCCGGAACGCCTCGGGCCTGGGGTGGGGGACCATCCTCAAGCCCAGAATAGGAGATTTTTCCATCCGAAACTGATTTTTGATCCATTCTATGCAAAACAGCCGGGCAACCCACTTAATGGGTTGTCCGGCTTTGTATTACAGATAATTTGAAAAAGTTGAACTTAGCCTCTTGACAGTCTCTTGGAGTCGTAATATGGTCCCTAGGTTAGAAATGGTTGAAATTGGTGATTACAGGATTACCCCCTTCGGTAGGCGACATGAGCGACTCCAAGGACAAGAAAAAGCGCACCAGGAAGTCGTTCAGCGGCTCCTACGAGCGTGCCGTGGACCTTGATTCCGGTCGGTTCAACCTGCCGTTCCGCTTTCGCCGCGATGACGACGACGGTCAACCGGCCGATTACGTCGTCACACTGGGAGTGGACGGGAACCTGTCGATATACCTGGCCGACGTCTGGGACGACGTGTTCGGAGACGCCAAGGCCGAAGCGGTGACGGTCGAGGAATTGGCCCTCATACGCGACATCAGCGCGAATACTTTCGACATTACGCCTGACAGTCAGGGACGAGTGCAGGTGCCGAGCCAGATGCTGAAAGGCATCGGTGTCGGCAAGAAGGTGTTCGTGGTGGGGATGAGCAATCATCTGGAGCTGTGGGACAAGGACGTCTACACAGCTCATCAACAGGCGAACGCGCACAAGAACCCGGATTTCCTGCGCAAGCGTTTCGCCTAAGGAGTGGTCGCCGACGGATCGGCGACCGGGAGGTTGGATGGAGCCAGATGGTCCGTCACGGAGGACGGACCGGGATCGGGAAGGACCCCACATGCCGCGAGAGACGACCCGACAGCCGCCGCACCTGCATCTAGTCAAGGGTGGCCTCGACTTCGAGATCCAAGAACACGATGGCGATGTTCGGGTCGCTCTCTCCGGTACCCTGGATCGAAACCAGCTGACCAAACTCGTACGACAGATGGTGCCGCGCCTCTCGCGGCGGGATCGTCGGGTTATTCTTGACGGCACCGATCTCGAGCATCTGGATTACCGGGTGGTCGAGGATCTCGTGGGCTGGGCGCGGGAGCTTCGCGCCTTCGGCCATCGTCTCCTGCTCACCGAGTGGAATACCTATCTACGGACGATTATGGTCGTCGGCGCACGTCCCGGATGGTCCGCGACATCTTGTACCGGGCCCCTGGTGGCGCGTCACGGGGCGTCCCGGTCATGAGCAGGCCGACCCACAATCCCGTTCTCTGCAACACCTCCGTTTCCCTGCTCCAACCCGCGCCGGGCAAGGTTATCGTGGACGGCACGTTCGGTCGGGGCGGTCATACGCGCCGTCTGCTCGACGCCGGCGCCGAGGTCCTGGGCCTGGATCTGGATCACGATGCCGTGGCCGTCTGCGAGGAGATGTCCCGCGCCCGTCCGGGACTGAGCTGCCACGCCATGTCTTTCCGAAAATTGGACGAAGCCCTGACGGCGGCGGGTCGGTCCACCGTGGACGGCATCCTGCTTGACTTGGGTTTGAGCTCGCCTCAAATCGACCGTCCCGAAAAGGGATTCACCTACCGGGAATCGGGCCCGCTCGATTTGCGCTTCGACCAGCGTAGCGGCGAGACGGCCGCCGAAATGCTGGCGCGACTGGAACACGAAGAACTGGCCGACCTGCTCTGGAAGTACGGTGAGGAAAGACGATCGCGACGGATCGCCCGCGCCATCGTCAAGGCGGGTCAGGACGAGCCGGTTGTCACGACCGGGCAGTTGTACGACGTGGTTGCCAGGGTCTCGGGTCGCGGGCCGCGCCTGAACGCCACGTTGAGCCGTGTCTTTCAGGCCCTGCGGATCGCCGTGAACGACGAGTTGGGCGCGCTCGAGGAGGCGCTGGCCCTGGTGCCGGATTGCCTGTCGCCGGGCGGCCGCTGCGTCGTCATTGCCTATCACTCCCTGGAAGATCGGATCGTAAAGCAGTGGCTGGCCAAGGCGAACCGCGGCTGTAGCTGTCCGCCTGAAATACCGGTCTGTTCCTGTAACCATGAGCGGACCATGAAGAAGCTCACGCGCCGGGCCATACGACCGGACGAAGCCGAGACCGCCGAGAACCCCCGTGCCCGCAGCGCTCGGTTGCGCGCGGGAGAAAAGGTGCAGTGATGGGTATTCTCAAAGACATGCTTTCCTGCGGCGCCGCCCGGCGTCGGTCCATGGCCCGGTCCCGCAATATCAAGGATCGGGCGCCCGTGCTGATCGGCGGCGTGTGTCTCGTCGCGGTGGTCGTTTTCAGTTTATTGGTGGCGCTGTCCAACGCCGTGGTCAAGGAGCGGCGTCTGCTGCACGACCTGCACGCGGACAAGGTCTATCTGGAGACCAAGATCGGACGGCTGGAGGAAGCGTGGTACCGCGCCACCTCTCGTGATCGAATCGTCGCTCGGGCCGAGACGGAACTCGGCCTGGTCACCCCCGACGGTCCCGGCCTGGTGGTCGTGCTGGCCAGTACGGCGATGGAGCGCCGTCAGCCGGCCTGGCGCCAGATCCTTGCGGCCGTCGGGAGTGGGAGCGGCGGCGTGAGCCTGGCTCGCGCCGAAGGCGGGTCGCCTTGAAACGCGGCGTCAGCAAGTCGCGTATTCGTTGGCTGCAACTGCTGGCCCTCCTGCCCTTTATCGCACTCTGTGGCCGCCTGTTGGTGGTCCAGGTCTTTGCGCACGACAAGTATCTCCAGCGCGCCATCAACCAGCGGGAGCACCGTGAAGTCCTGCCGGCCACACGGGGCAATCTCTACGACCGTCACGAGCGCGCCCTGGCCCTGTCGATGTCCACGTGGCGGCTCGGTATCTCCACCAGTATGGCCCAGGACGCAGACAGCGTCGCGGCCCACGTAAGCCGCTACCTGAATGTGGAGGCCACCGGTCTGGCCCGGCGCATCAAGCAATCCCGTCCCGGGCACATCATCGTGGCCCGCAACGCCGTGGTTCATCTGGATACCCTGACCATGCTCACCAGCCATAAAGCGGTTACCAACGATGAACTGCGGACACGCGCCTATCCGCTGGGCGGTACGGGCGCATCATTGTTGGGTTTTTGTCGTGAGACCGTTGACGGCAAGCGTCTGGTTACCGGGATGGAGCAGGCGCTAGACGAGCGGCTGGCGGGCACACCGGGCGAAGGACTCGTCTTCGACAAGGCCGCGGGCGGTAGCGACGGACTCAAGGAACTCGTGCGCCCGGTGGACGGCCACGACGTGGTGCTGACCATCGACGCCGACCTGCAGGTCATCGCCGAGACCCGGCTCGCCGAACAGGTGGCCGAGTGCGGCGCCATCGGCGGGGCCGTGGTCATCGTCGATCCCTGGACCGGCGAAATCCTGGCGGCGGCCGACACGCCGGTCATCGTCGAGCGGGGGCAGGCCAATACCCCGGATATCTGGGACAACACCTGTTTCACCGGGGCCTACGAGCCCGGTTCGGTCATGAAGATCTTCACGGCGGCGTCCATGTTGCAGCGGGCGGTCATCGATACGGCCACCGCCTACGACTGCGACGACATCCAGTTCGACGGCTACCGGATCCGCAACTCCGAGGGTCACGCCTTCGGCGTGATGTCCTTTGGCGGCGCGTTCATCAATTCGAGCAACGTGTATTTCGCCCGCGCCGTGCTTAACCTGCGCAAGAGCGAGTTCTACCGGGACCTGGTCGAGTTCGGCTTCGGCGCATCCTGTGGGCTCCAGTATCCCGGCAAGACGCGCGGCATCCTCAAGCCCCCCGAGTCCTGGTCGGGACGATCCCAGTCGACGATCGCCATGGGCCAGGAAATCATGTGTACACCTATCCAACTGGCCATGGCGATCGCGGCCGTGGCCAACGGCGGCGAGCTGATGGTACCGCGACTGATCAGCGAAATTCGCGCCAAGGACGGCTCCCGCGTCGAGCGATTCTCGCCGGTTTCGCAAAGGCGCGTCATGACGCCGGCCCTCGCGGCGCTGTTGCGGGAATCGATGGCCCTGGCCGTACACGAGGGAACCGGACGCAACGCGGCGGTGGCCTGGACCGAGGTCGCGGGCAAGACGGGCACGGCCCAGAAGGCCATTCCGGGCGAGGGCTACGTGCACGGTCTCTACATGTCCACCTTCCTGGGCATGGCGCCGGCGACGACGCCGCGTCTGGTCGTTCTGACCATGATCGACGAGCCCGACTACGCCCACCATTACGCGTCGCTGAGTGCGGCCCCCCTCTTTGCCCGGATCATCGAGGACATCGGGCGAACCACCGACTGGTTCACGGGCGTGGATGCCCGCGCCGGCGCCGGCGCCGTACGGCCCCGGCTGGATGACGTTCGCTCGGCGCCCGACCTGTTGTATCTGTCCTCGGCCGCGGCCCGGTCCGAAGCCCAACGCGCCGGTCTCACACTCACCGGCGCCCACGGCGACGGGTTGATCGTGGCCCAGTCGCCGTCGGCGGGCACGCCGTGTGCCCAGGGCGGTTCGATTCGCGTGACCGTCGCCGCCCAGAGCCGTGACGACGCGGTGATCGGCATGGCCTGCCCCGATCTGTCGGGTTTTTCGAGCCGCCAGGTCCGTCGCGCGGCGGCGCGTCTGGGTTTGAATCTGCGAGTGGACGGTGTGGGCTTTGTCGCGTCACAGGATCCCGCGCCCGGTGACCGGTTGGGGGAGAGCGGCGTCAGGGTCAGGATGGCGTCCCGATGGTGACTCTCGGCACGTTGAGCGAGCGCTTCCCGTCCCTGCGTCTGGACGGGGCCGCCGAGACCGTCGTGCGCCGAGTCGTGGTGGACTCGCGTGACTGTGATGCCGGGGCCCTCTTCGTCGCCGTGAAGGGACACGCAATCGACGGGCATCGTTACGTAGCCGACGTGGTCACTGCGGGGTGTGCGGCGGTCCTGGTCTCCGACCCCGCCGCCGGTGCGATCGCCGCCGACGCGGGTGTGCCGGTCTTCACCGCCGCCGATACGCGACCCTGGCCCGCCCGACTTGCCCGGGACCTGAACGATCGACCCGACGCGTCCCTCAAGGTCATTGGCGTGACGGGCACCAACGGCAAGACCACTACGACGTTCCTCACGCGTGACATGTTGGCCGGCTTCGGCTGTGGCCTGCTCGGCACCATTCGCTACGAGACGGGCGCCCAGAGCGGGGCGGCCCCCTTGACGACCCCCGATGGACCCGCCTTGTACGGCCTGTTGGCCGAGATGCGGGACCACGGACTCGGCGCCATCGCCATGGAGATATCCTCCCATGCCCTTGACCAGTCCCGTGTCGCGGATCTGGCCCTCGACGTGGCGGTGATGACCAACCTCAGTCGCGACCATCTCGATTACCACGGGTCCCTGGACAGCTATCTGGCGGCCAAGGTCCGTATCCTGGATCTGCTCGACGGTGAGCATCGCGACAAGGAACCCGGCGTGGCCGTGATCAACGCCGACGAACCCCTCTTCGACGACGTGATCGCCGCCGACGGACCGCGCTGTGTGCGCTACCGTGTCGGCCATCGGGTCAAGCCGCCCAGCGACGTGGATCTGTGCCTTGTCGATAGTGATCTTAGCGCCGACGGCACCACTCTGCGCTATGACTATCGGGGTCGCACGCTGGCGCTGAGCAGCCGCCTGGTGGGTCGCTTCAACGTGGAGAACCTGACGGCAGCCCTGGCCGTGGGACTGGCCCTGGATCTGGATCCCGACGCGTGCACGGCCGCCCTGGCGGCTGCCGGCCAGGTACCGGGGCGCATCGAAATCTTTGCCCTGCCCCAGGGCGCGTCGGCCGTGGTCGATTACGCCCATACGCCCGAGGCCTTGGCCGCGGTGCTCGATTCCTGCCGGGACTTCACGTCCGGCCGATTGATTGTGGTCTTCGGCTGCGGCGGCGACCGCGACCGGGGCAAGAGAGCCGAAATGGGTGCGGTCGCGGCGCGTCTCGCCGACGACACGTGGATCACCTCCGATAATCCGCGCTCCGAGGATCCGGCGTCGATCTGCGACATGATCTACTTCGGGTTTCGCGCGGAGACCGACGTGCGCGCCGGCGCCTGTCGCGTGGAAGTCGACCGCACCCGGGCCATTCGCAGCGCCCTGGCCGTTGCCGGGGACGGTGATACCGTGGTCATCGCCGGCAAGGGACACGAAGACTATCAGATCATCGGCGATCAGAGACTGGATCTGGACGACCGTGAGATCGTGCGCGACTGGATCGGGGAGGTCGCCCATGGCTGATTCTCGCGGCTACACCATGCACGAGGCGATTGCCGACCTGCAGAAAGTCGATCTGTTCGATACGTGCCATCTCCATCTGGACGGTCGCTGGCGGTCTGCTCGGGACGTCAGCCCGCCTTGGCCTGACCTGGTATTCCAGGACGCCGGAATCGACTCGCGCACCATCTCCGCCGGCGAACTCTATGTCGGCCTGCCCGGCGAGAACACGGACGGACGCCACTATGTGGGGTCCGCCTTGCGCGCCGGCGCGACCATCGCCTTGACCCGCTCCTGGGAAGAGGGTGGTGCGGACCCCCTGTTGTCGGGTGATCCCGGGCACGACGCGGCGGTTCTGCTGAGCCCCGACCCCGCCGCCGCCTTGAGCGTGCTGGCCCGGTGCTGGCGTAAACGCATGCCCGTACGCATCGCCGCGATCACGGGCACCAACGGCAAAACCACGACCAAGGATTTCCTGGCCGCCCTGTGCGGCGCCGCGGCGCCGACCCACGCGACGGCCGGCAACTTCAACAACGATCTCGGCCTGCCGCTCACCCTGCTCGGTCTCCGACGTGACCACGATCTGGCTGTCGTGGAAATGGGCGCTTCCGGCGCCGGCGATATCGACAGGCTTGCGACCCTGGCTTCCCCCCAGGCCGGGGTGATCACCAACGCCTCCGAAGCACACCTAGCCGGTTTCGGATCGCTGGCCGAGATCGTTCGCACCAAGGGGGAACTGCTGGACCATCTGCCCGCCAACGGCGCGGCGATACTGAACGCCGATAGTCCGGGCTATGACGAGTGGCGCGATCGCACCCCCTGTCCCGTGATTTCCTTCGGCGTCGAGGCCGGCGATCATCGCTGGCACTGGCAAGCCGCGGATGGGGGCGGACGGCTCACCCTGGACGGGCGCGAGATTCCGGTCCCCCTGCCGGGCCGTTACAACGGTGCCAACATGGCCGCCGCCCTGTTGACCGCCGAATTTCTGATCGGTCGCACCCTGGACGTGGCCGACGCCATGTCGCATTATGCCGGTTCGCCGCAGCGCAGCCGTTGCCTGCATGTGCAGGGATTGATCCTGCTGGACGACACCTACAACGCCAATCCCGCCAGCATGCTCACGGCCGCGGGCGCGACCGCCGATCTGCCGGGGACGGGACGGGTCATCGCCGTGCTCGGCGCCATGGCCGAGTTGGGACCGCGCAGCGAAGACCTTCATACCGATACCGGCTACCGCCTGCGCGAGGCTGGTGTCGATATTCTGCTGGCGGTGGGGCCGGGCGCCGCCGCCCTGGCGACGGGTTTCGTGTCCGCCGGCGGTACGTCTTTGACCTGTGACGACGCGATCGCCGCCGCGACCGATCTGGCCGATCTCGTCAATCCGGGCGATCGCATTCTTTTCAAGGGATCCCGATCATCTGCCGTGGAGCGGGTCCTCGACGCCTTCCGGGCGCGTATGGATCCCGACCTGAGCCAATTCGAGAGGCACTAGGATGTTCTATCATCTGCTCTACCCGTTGTACGAACAGTGGTCGGCGCTGAACGTCTTCCAGTACATCACGTTCAGGGCCGCCTACGCGACGGTCACCGCGCTGCTGATCAGCTTCATCTTTGGTGAGTGGGTGATCCGCAAGCTGCGGGACATGCAGATCGGGGAGACCATCCGCTCCGACGGCCCCGAACACCATCAAGCCAAGGCCGGCACCCCGACCATGGGCGGCGTCCTGGTGATCAGCGCCATCGTCCTGCCCACTCTGCTCTGGGCCGACCTGACCAACCGTTTCGTCCAGCTCTGCCTGATGGCCACGCTGTGGATGGGTGTGCTGGGGTTCATCGACGACTACCTGAAGGTGGTCAAGAAGCGGCCCAAGGGGATGATTGGCCGGGTTAAGCTGGCCGGGCAGGTGGGCTTCAGCCTGATCCTCTTCGCCTTCCTGCGGACCGAAGCTCCGGGTGGTGAACTGACGACCCAGTTGGCTGTGCCGTTTCTGAAAAGCGTCTTTGTCGATGTGGGGTGGCTGTATCTTCCCCTGGTGATTCTCGTGGTTACCGGGACCAGCAACGCCGTCAACCTGACCGACGGGCTCGACGGCCTGGCCATCGGGCTGAGCGCCTTCGTCTTTATCGGCTTCGCGGCCCTGTCGTACCTGACGGGCAACGTCATCTTCGCCGACTACCTGAACATTTCCTATCTTGCCGGCGCCGGCGAACTCACCATCTACTGCGCCGCGGTGGTCGGAGCCGCGCTCGGGTTTCTGTGGTTCAACGCCCACCCGGCCAAGATCTTCATGGGCGATACCGGGAGCCTGGCCCTGGGCGGCGCCCTCGGCACGGTGGCCATCCTGGTCAAGCGCGAGCTGCTGCTCGTGGTGGTCGGGGGCATGTTCGTCATCGAGGCTCTGAGCGTGATGATCCAGGTGGCATCGTACCGCTGGCGGGGCGGCAAGCGCATATTCCGCATGGCACCGCTGCATCACCATTTCGAATTGCGGGGCTGGTCCGAGACCCAGGTCGTGGTGCGGTTCTGGATCGTGGGCATCCTGCTGCTGCTGCTGAGCATGAGCACCCTGAAGCTGCAATAGAGAGGTCGTCTTGCAACTTACCGATACCCACTGGCTGGTTCTGGGCCTGGCGCGCAGCGGTTGTGCCGCGGGCGCCCTGTTGCGTCGTCACGGCGCGCGGGTCGTCGGCGTGGACGACGCGCCCCTGGCGAAGATCGAAGAGTGCTGGCGGTTGTCCGGGTTGACGGACCGGGCCGAAGCCGCCTTCGACGAGATCGCAGCGGGGCCCGACTGGCCGACGCGCGTGTCGGCGCCCGACGGCATCATCATCAGTCCCGGTGTGCCCGGCGATCATCCCGGCCTGAAGACCTGGCCCGGCGTGTCCGTCCTCGGCGAGGTCGAACTGGCCGCGCGCTTCCATCGCGGTCGCGCGGTGGCGATCACCGGCACCAACGGCAAGACCACGACCACCGAACTCACGGCCCACCTGTTGCGCGGCGCCGGTCTGGACGCGCGCGCCCTGGGCAACGTGGGCCGTCCGTTCGCCGACGTGGCCGACGAGATGCCGCCCGGATCGGTGGCGGTCCTGGAGATGAGCAGTTTCCAGCTCGAGACCGTGGAGCGCTTTGCTCCCGAGGCCGGCGCCGTCCTGAACCTGGCGCCCGACCATCTGGACCGTTACGCCGACCTCGACGCCTACTTCGCGGTCAAGAGTCGCCTGGCCGCCTGTCTCCAGCCCCACGGCCTCTTCGTGACCTGGACCGACTGTCAGCCTGCCCTCGATTGGCCAGCCCAGCGACGTCGACTCTTCGGTGACCCGAGCGCAGGCGCCGACGTTTATGTCCGCGATGGGGTCGTGGTGCGGCGCCAAGCCGACACCGGGGAATCGATTCTTCCGGTGACCGAGATGGGCCGGCGCGGTGGCCCCGATGTGCTCAACGCCTGCGCAGCGGTGGCCCTGGTGTCGACGTTCGACCTCTCGGCCGCGTGTCTGGCCGAGGGATTGCGGACCTTCAGAGGCCTGCCGCATCGGCAGGAGGAAGTCGCGCGACGCGGTGATCTGGTCTTCGTCAACGACTCGAAAGCGACCAACGTGCATGCAGTGTGTGCGGGGCTGAGCGGATACGACAGCGACGTCTACCTGATCCTGGGTGGCAGCGCCAAGGGAGAGGACTTCACCCCCCTGCGCGATGTCATGGGACCGGTAACGCGAGTCGTCGTGATCGGCAACGAAGCGGACCGCATCGCGACGGCCCTCGACGGCGCGGTGCCTGTTGACCGGGCGGGCAGCCTGGCCGAGGCCGTGCTCATGGCAGCCACCGGGGCGGGAGATAGGGGCACGGTCCTGCTCAGTCCGGCCTGTGCCAGCTTCGACATGTTCCGCGACTACAACCACCGGGGTGAAGCCTTCGCTGACGAGGCCCGTCGCCTGGCTGCCAAGGACGGGGGACGAGGATGAACCGTCGGGCACGCGATTTTCTGAGTTGGTTCGAGCAGTACGACGGCTGGTTGCTGTTGTCGGTGCTGGTGCTGGCGATCCTGGGCGTGGTGATGGTCTACAACGCGGGCTCGTTCCGCATGGCGTCGAGCACCCATTACCTGGTGCACCACGTGGTCCGACTGGCGATCGGTCTCGCCGTCATGGTCTTTCTCGCCGGACGCGACTACAAGATCCTGCGCCGGCGTCGCGTGGTCCTGCCGCTGGTGGTCCTGGCCCTGGTCCTGGTTTCGATGACGCTGATCTTCCGGGGCACCAGTCTGGTGATCACCCGCGCCGGCGCCAGTCGGTGGCTGAATCTGCCGTTCATGGCCGTACAGCCCGTCGAGTTGCTCAAGGTCGTCCTGGTGGTCTTTTTGGCCCAGCGTTGCGCCGGGGGGTTCGATCGGGTAATGCGCGATCGCAACCGGCTTCTGATCACGCTGCTGGTTCCGTTGGTCGCCGTGATCATGCTCGTCAAGCAGCCCAACTTCGGCAACGCGGCCGTGCTCGTGTTCATCACCATCCTCATGCTGTTCGTGGCGGGGTTGTCGGGTCGGCTGTTGGCTGTTCTCAGTGGCGCTGCCGTGGTCCTGGCCGTTCCCGGCTACTTCCTCAGCGACAAGATCGGTAATCGCATCGACGCCTGGTGGCTCGCCCTGAACGGAGGTGACGCCGAGTATCAGGTCACGCAATCACTTATTGGTCTGGGCGCAGGGGGGTGGCACGGCGCGGGTTTCGGGGGCAGTCACCAGCGTTTTTCCTTCCTGCCGGATCCGCACACCGATTTCATCTTTTCGGTCATGGGCGAGGAGCTGGGGCTGATCGGTTGCCTGTTCATGCTCTTTCTGTTTGTGCTTTTCGCGTGGCGGGGGTATAACATCGCCCGGACCGTCGGGGACGATTTCGGCAGCCAGTTGGCCGCCGGACTCACCACGATGATCGTCGTCTACGCGGCCATCAATATCGGGATGGTCACCGCCCTGTTGCCGGTCATGGGACTGCCGTTGCCTTTCGTCAGCTACGGCGGCTCGGCGATGATCACCAACCTGGCCGCCGTCGGCATCCTCCTGAGCATCGATCGTCAGGGACGCGAACTGCGGGCCCTGCGCAAGCGGGTCACACGAATCACGGGTTAACACCACCGGAGGTGAAGTCTTGACGTCGGTCCGGCACACGCGTCCCGAACCGGGTGACGGATCGTTGCGTCTGCTGATCACCGGCGGCGGCACCGGCGGACACGTCTACCCCGGGCTGGCCGTGGCCGAAGCCGTACAGCGCCTGGAACCCGGGGCCCGGATACTCTTCGCGGGGACGCGCCAGGGCATCGAGGCCCATCTGGTGCCGGCGTCCGGATTCGATATCGTGTTTTTGGCGGCATCGGGTTTTCGCGGGCTGGGCCTGGGAGCGCGGCTGTGCTTCGTGGCCAATCTCGTGCGGGGCTTTTTTACGAGCCTGGGCATCATCCGACGCTTTGGTCCACATGTCGTGCTGGGCACCGGGGGATATGTGAGCCTGCCCGTGGCGGCGGCGGCGCGCGTGCTGGGCGTCCCTCTGGTTCTGCAGGAACAGAACGCCGTTCCCGGCAGTACGAATCGTCTGCTCGGACGCTGGGCCAGGCGCATTTATCTGGGTTTTACGGAAGCGACCGGATTTTTCCGGGCGGATCGATGTCTCGATACGGGCAACCCCGTGCGCGCCGCCTTTCTGGAATCGCTCGACGGTGGCAACCCGACCGTTGCGCAGGCTGACCGGCCTTTCCATCTGCTGCTCTTCGGGGGCAGCCGGGGTGCGAAAACCCTGAACCGGGCCGCCACCGACGCCGCATCGGCTTGGCAAACGCCGGCCGATGTCCACATCCGGCTGCAGACCGGCGTGGACGACTTCGAAACGGTGCGGGAGGCTTACGCCGCTGCCGATCATGTCGACGTTACGCCTTATATCGACGACATGCCGGCGGCTTTGGGCTGGGCGGATCTGGTGGTGAGCCGGGCGGGGGCCATGACCCTGGCCGAACTGGCGGCGGCCGGCAAGCCGTCCGTGCTGGTGCCCTTCCCGTACGCGACGGACAATCACCAGCTACGCAACGCCAAGGCCCGCGAGGACGCCGGCGCCGCCTTTTTGTTGCTGGACGAACTCTGTGATGGGGAGGCCCTGTCCGCGGTAGTCTCGCAGTTGCGCCGGGAGTCCGGACGGCTGGAGACGATGGCGGCCGCCAGCCGGGTCCTGGCCCGTCCCGACGCGGCCATGGTAATCGCATCGGACCTGATGCGGCTCACCGGGCGCTTGCCCGAACCGGGAGATGACCTTGTTCCGTAACACGCGTCACATCCATCTGGTCGCCATCGGCGGCATCGGCATGAGCGGCATCGCGGAGATCCTGCTCAACCTGGGCTTTCGCGTCAGCGGCAGCGACCTGCACGAGTCGGCCGCGACCGAGCGCCTTCGCAAGCGCGGCGCCGTCGTTCACATCGGACACGCCGAAGATCAGGTGGGCGGTGCGGACGTAGTGGTCTACTCTTCGGCCGTGACCGAGGCCAATCCCGAGCTGGTGGCGTCGCGCCGTGGCGGCATTCCCGTCATCCGGCGCGCGGAGATGCTCGCCGAGTTGATGCGGCTCAAGTACGGCATCGCCGTGGCCGGCTCCCATGGCAAGACCACGACCACCTCGCTGGTCGCCGAGGTCCTGGCGGCGGGCGGACTCGATCCCACGGTGTTGGTGGGCGGGCGGGCCCTGACCACGGGCGCCAACGCCATCCTGGGCCGGGGCGAATACCTGGTGGCCGAAGCCGACGAGAGCGACGGCTCCTTCCTGCAGCTGGTGCCGGCGATCGCCGTGGTCACCAACATGGATCTGGAGCATATCGATTTCTATCCGGACATGGACGCCCTGCGCGCCGCCTTCCGCGCCTTCCTGGCCAAGGTGCCCTTCTACGGCGCCTGCGTTCTCTGCGCGGACGACCCCGAGGTGCGTGCCCTGATTCCGACCCTGGATCGTAAGATCCTAACCTACGGGTTGGGACCCGAAGCCGAGTTGAGGGCCGAGCCCGAGGACGAGGGCGCCGCGTCGGCCGTGGTCTATACCGGTAATCGCGAACTGGGTCGACTCGATTTGCAATTGGCGGGACGCCACAATCTGAACAACGCCCTGGCCGCCGTGGCGGTGGGTATGGAACTGGGCGTTCCCTTCGGACAGATCGCCCGGGCCCTGGCGGGTTTTGCCGGCGTGGGTCGGCGCTACGAGGATCATGGCGAGCACGGCGGCGTCCACGTGATCGACGACTACGGCCACCACCCCACGGAAGTGGCTGCCACGATGCAGGTGGCTCTCGTCTCCGGCCGTCCCGTGTCGGTGCTCTTCCAGCCCCATCGCTACAGCCGGACACAGCACTTCTGCGAGCAGTTCGCCGATGCCCTGGCGGGGGCGGACCGGGTCGGGCTGTTGCCGGTCTACGCGGCCGGCGAAGCGCCCATCACGGGCGTCGACAGCGGCCTGATCGCCGCGGCCATGGCGCGCAAGGGACTTACGGACGTAACGGTACTCGAGGACATATCGGCCATCGACGTCTGGCTTGACGCGGTCGTGGCCGAGGGCGACCTGCTGTTGACGCTCGGTGCGGGCGATATCGGCCGTCGTGTCGGGGACGTCTGTGCTCATCTGGACGGGAGCCCCTAGCTTGAACAGCCGGCGTCTAAGCGCGAGTGTGGTCCCCGGTCGGGCCGGTGTGCGTCCCAGCACCATGGCGCACCGTCGCGGCGCCGGTGGCGGTGACCGCCGTCGCTGGCTCGTGGCCAGACTGGCCGTCGTCGCGGCGATCGGACTGGCGGCCGGTGTCTGGATGTTGACCACGTCGCCGCGTTTCGAGATCGACACGGTGGAGTCGAGCCGCTATCGCTTCACGCGCAAGGCCGAACTGGACGACCGGTTGCGCGGCTGGCTGGACCGGCACCTGAATATCTGGACCTTCGACGGCGACTCCCTGACGCGGGAGATCGAGTCGTTGACCTGGGTGCGGCGCGCGGAGATCGTGCGCAAGTTGCCGTCGACCCTGCAGGTCAATCTGTGGGAATGGCGTCCGCTGCTGCTGCTGCCCGAGGATGACGGCGGCCGAGCCCTGGTGTGCAGCGGTGACCTGCTGCCCTTGCCGCGGCATTTGCCCGCACCCGATCTGCCCGTGCTCGTGGCAGACGACGGCGCGGCGCCGCTGGACGCCGCCGAGATCGCACGCATCCTGGATCTACTCGACGCCATTCGCGAGACGGGCCTGGAGACCGAGACCGAAGTGGACTTCATTATTCGCGAGCAACGCGGATTTGCCGTGCTCCTGGCCGGCAACCAGCGTCGTCTCGTGGTGGGCCGTGAGGAGTTCGCGATCCGCTTGATGCGCTACCTGGGGGTAGCCGACCGACTGCCCGCAGACGCGGAGATCGATCTACGCTTCGCGCGCAAGGTGTACACCGCAGAATCGACATGATTCTTGACAGCGCGCTTGCGCGCCTGTCAAGAATCTGTCGTATGCAGCCGACGCTTCGCGCGGCTGATACGCCAGTCCAGCACAGGGAAACCAACGGGCGAACACGGGATGGATGAAAGAATGGAATACGATCAGCTGATAGTGGCCTGTGATCTGGGCACCACCGAATTCCGCACCATCGTGGCCGCGCCGGCCGGACCGGACGGTCTCCAGGCGCTGGGCACGGGCCAGGCCGACGCCGCCGGGTTCCGCGACGGGGATTTCGTGGACATCGCCTCGGGTACCCGGGCCTTGGCGCGGGCCGTGCGCATGGCCGAGAGCGACGCCAATGTGGACATTTCCGGCTTCTGCTACGGGATCTCCGGATCGCATCTGCGATCGGTCTGGGCGCGTGGGCAGCATCAGATCGGAACGGGCCGGCGCAACGTGTCGGACGAGGACATCACCGCGGTCATCGAGCGCGCCAACAGCATCGCCATCCCGTTCGACCACGCGATCCTGGCGACCAACCCGGTGGAGTACAGCGTGGACGGGATCCGCGGCATCATCGACCCGTTGGATCGTCCCGGCAGCATGCTCGAGGTCAACGCCTACCTGATCACCGGCTCGCGCAGCGTGCAGAACAGCATCGAGAACGCCATAGACCGCGCGGGCTACCACGCCGCGGGTTGGCGTATTGACGTGCTGGCCGCGGCGCAGGCCCTGCTCACCACGGAAGAGCAGGAACAGGGCGTCGTGCTGATCGACATCGGGGGACACATGACCCAGTGGGTCATCTACCGATCCGGTCGAATCGCCGGTAGCGGCATGGTGCCCTGGGGTGGTACGCATATGACCAGCGACCTGGCGCACGGCCTGCGGGTCGGGCAGCTCGCGGCCGAGGCCATCAAGCGCGACGACGGTGTCGTCCTGCGCAATCTGGCTCACGACGAAGTGGACACGGACGTACTCTTCGAGGAAGACGACGTCGACGTGTCACCGGGGCTGATCGCCGCGATTCTCGAGCCGCGTCTCGAGGAAATCTTCCGACTTGTCAGCAAGGATATGGGCGCTGCCTTCGAGCCCAGTCTCCTGTTGCGGGGCGTCGTGATCACCGGCGGCGGGTCGCGTTGTGAGGGGACCGCCGACTTGTGCGAAGAAGTCCTCGGTCTGCCGGCGGAGGTCCGCTTCGCACCGGCCGGTTTGACGAGCGGACGCCAACTGCCCGACGGGCAATGGGCTACGGCCGTGGGTCTGGCCTACTGGGCGCTGGGTGCCGATGAACCCGTTGCCATAGAAGAAGATAACAAAAAAGGAGCCGGTGGCGTGAAGGGCATTTTCGACTCCATCTTCCGGCGGCGTTGAAAACACCAGATACGGTGTAAAAAGACTTGGACGCACACATCATGATGTGTTAAAAGTTGGTCTGGACAATCTGCAGTGCCCTACCTGTGGCACACCCAATCATGGGCACAACCCGATCATGGAGGAGAGGGTTAGTCATGATGTTTGAACTCGTTGAACCCACCGAGAAATTGGCCCGTATTCGAGTCGCCGGCGTCGGCGGTGCGGGTGGTAACGCCATCAACCGCATGATCGAGGCGGGACTGGGCGGCGTGGATTTCGTCGCCGTCAACACCGATCTTCAGGCTTTGCACCTGTCCAGGGCCGATCAGATCCTGCAGATAGGCGAGCTCGCCACGCGAGGACTCGGCTCGGGCGGTGATCCACAAATGGGTCGCCAGGCCGTCGACGAAGATCTCGATACCATCGCCGACGCGCTTGAGGGCAGCGATATGGTCTTCGTGACCGCCGGCATGGGCGGCGGCACCGGCACCGGCGCGGCGCCCGTCGTGGCGCGCCTGGCTCGGGAACAGGGCGCCCTGACGGTGGGCATCGTCACCAAGCCCTTCCGCTTCGAGGGACGCATTCGCCAACAGCAGGCCGAGGCTGGCCTGGCCGAACTGCGCGAATGTGTCGACACCCTCATCGTCATTCCCAACGAACGCCTGCTCCAGGTGGTCCCCGACGGCACGTCCATGACCGAGGCCTTCGGCTTCGCCGACAACGTGCTCTACGAGGCCACGCGCGGCATTCACGACATCATCATGAAGCCCCACCAGGTCAACCTGGACTTTGCCGACGTGCGCTCGGTGATGGCCGGCATGGGCGTCGCGCTCATGGGCACCGGCAAGGCGTCCGGTGACGATCGGGCCGAGGCCGCGGCGCGCAAGGCCATCAGTTCGCCGTTGCTCGAGGATGTGGACATCGCCGGGGCCAAGGGTGTGCTCGTCAATCTCACCAGCGGTGAGGTCGGGCTGCAGGAGACCAATACGGTCATGTCGCTGGTCCAGGAGGCCGCGGGCGATCAGGCCCACATCATCTTCGGGTACGGCACCGACCCGGACCTTGCGGACACCTTGCAGGTCACCGTTATCGCCACGGGGTTCGACGGCTCCGAAACTTACCAGCCCGTGCCCCAGCCCCGTGTCCGGACCGTGCCGCGTCCCGTGCCGGAGCCGGTACCCGCCCCCCGGGCCATGGCCGCGGTCGCGGGCGCCGAAACGCCCCTGCACGTCGTCGCGTCCCAGACCGAAACACCCGGGGAAGATGCGCCCGACTACGATGCGTCGCCGGTCACCCAGGCGCTGCCGTCCTCGACAACCTCCCAGCGCTTCACGTTTGCCGAGCCGGATCCCCATCCCTCGCTTCAACCCGAACCGATCGCCCAGGGGGGCGTCGAGGACGCGCCCATATTCGCCGCGGTAAAATTTTCGCCGGAAGCACCGGAGCAACCCGCGAGCGTGCCGGCAGACGTCATGCAGCCGCGAAGTGTTTCGAGCCGTGAGTCCTTCATGAGCGACAGCCTCATGCGCGATCTCTCGGAACCGGCCTACACACGCAAATACATGGATTGAAATGTCGCTTCTCGACAAGATTTTCCACAGTCGTGACGAGAGCGGGTTCGCCGAAGGCGTGGCGTTGTTCGAGCAGGGTGATTTTACCCGGGCCATCGTAAAGTTGCGGTCAGCCCTCGATTCCGCTGGACCCGACTCCGGCTCGCTCATGGACTTCTACCTGCGCCAATCCCTGGTCAAGGAAGGCCGCCGCCTGCTGAAGACGGGTAGCGACGACAACGCCGTCACCTGTTTCGCGGAAGCGACGGAGCGCTGGCCCAAGTATCCCGACCTCCACTTCTGGCATGGGATCGCCCTGGCGAGCACCAACGCACGGGAGGAGGCCCTGATGGCTGCCCGTGAGGCCCTGCGTTTCAACAACGACTACGTGGAAGCCCGCCTGCTCGAGGCAGGGTGTCTCAGCGAGATCGGTGACAAGGCCGCGACCGCCGAGAGCCTCAACGCCCTGCTGGCTTCGGGACGTCGCGTCGAGCACGCCTTGATCCGCTACCTGGCCGATGATGGCCCCTACACCCCCGAAACCCTGCCCACCGATCTCTCGTCACTTCTGAACGAGGCCATCACCGAGAAGCGCGATGACGAAGAGGTGACGGCCGCCATCGAGTTGTGCCGCAGCGGTGACTGGGAAGAGGGCATTCCCAAGCTGGAAGCTCTCTGCGAGGCCAATCCCACCTATCCCGACTATCGCGTGAAACTGGCGGGTGCCCTGTTTCAGACCGGACGCAATTCCGATGCCCTGGACCAGGTGGGCCGGGCCCTGATTCTCAATCCGCGCTACCGTACAGCGGCACACCTCAAGGCGCTGGTCCTGGCGGATCAGCACCGTTTCGCCGAGGCGCGCGAGGTGATCCAGATCCAGTCCGAGCTCACCGACCCGGTGGGTGGACACCCGGGGGAGGCGTTGTTCTGCTCTTATCTGGGCGCGGTCATCTCCCTGTTGACCGGACGGCGTGACGAGGCCCGCAATCAACTCCAATCGTGGGGTGATCTGTTAGCCACGTTCCCCACCGCCGAACTGCTGCGCGCCGCGTGCGACGATCTCGACGGCTGCACTGAACATGCCCACAAACGCCTCGAGGCGCTGGCCGACAAGTGGTTCGTCGATGCCGATTACCACTATTATCTGGCTTGCCATAACGCCGGGTGCGGACGCTGGGATCGCCTGGGCAAGGTCCTTGAGAGCTGGCCCCGCAGCGACGAACCCGCCATCATTGACGAACGGCACGCCTACCTGTCGGCGCTGCTTAAACTATCGACGGGGCAGGTGCTCCAAGACGATGACCTGCCACGGGCCTACACGGACAGGGCTGCCTGGAAACTCCTGGATGCGCGCTCGCTGGCAATCGAGGGCAAGTGGCTCGATACCCTGCATCTGCTCGATGAACTCGTCGACGGGGGTGTGACGACCGAGACCCTCGCGGGCCTGATCATGCAGGCCTATCTTGCCGTGGACGAGACAGGGGAGGCCGCCCTGCCGGAAGCCGCTCCCGATTCATTGCTGCGGGATCGAATCTGCTTTTTGCACCGGCAAGAGCGCACCGGCCAGGCCCTGGCCCGATTACGGCGGCATCGGGAACTTCATCCCGCGGATTTGCGTTGGACGTGGCTCGACCCGACGTTCTGGCTTGATCCGGTAAGACGTTGGATAGGCTGACGCAACTCCCCAAACGCCAGAAAGCCGGCTCCATGCGTTTCTCGCTATTAATGATTTGCCTGTCGACGTTTTTCGTCGCCGCGGCCTGGGGCGCCGACGATACTCCTGCGCCTCCCCGCGACCCGTCCTGCAGCGAAGGCCTGAGCCACTACCTGGCCGGTCGCTCGCCCGACGCGGAGCCTCTGCTGGCCTTATGCGCAGAGACCGAGCCCGCTCCGCTCGAGATCCTCCTGGCCCTGACCGAGATCACTCTCTCGAGCGAGCGGGGCTATGACGCCGTGTCGTGGTCCGTCCGCGCGGTGACGACCTATCCCGAATCGGCCGACGCCCGCTATTTTCATGGTCGGGCCCTGGCGGCCATCGACGATCCCGACGCCGCCCTGCGCCAGTGGGAGCAGGGCCTGGCCCTGAAAGACGAACATCCGGGTCTGTTGCGCGAGCTGGCTCGTCTGCATCTGATACGGGGGCAGGAGAGCCAGGCCTACGGCCTGTTGACCCAACTCGTTCGCGTTGGCGGTAGTGACGCCTGGACCCATCGGGCCCTGTCGGAGCTGTCGAGCAAGCGCGCCCTGTGGCGTCAGGCTCTGCGGCACTGGGCCGATGCCATGAGCTTCGGTCCCCGCAACGGCGCCGATCTGCGACGAGCCGGCGAGTTGGCTATCCTGGCCGGCGACACGGCCTACGCGGTGCGGGCCGGGCTCGGGGCCGTCGAGACCGACCACTCGGGTGCCTCCTACGCGTTGCTGGGCGAAGCCTACTTTGCCGCTCACGACTTCACGTCGGCCGAAGCCGCCCTGCGCGAAGCTCTCGACCGCGCCCCCGAACTCTCGGCGTCCCGGTTTCACCTGGCCAACGTCCTGGAATTACAGGGACGCGTGGAGGAGGCGGAGGGCGAATTCCGTCACTACACGGTCCTGGAACCCGACGATCCCCTTGGCTTCTACAACTTCGCGGTCCATCTGGACAAGCGGGGCCTGACCGGCCCGGCGTTGCTCAACGCCGAACAGGCCAGCGCCATCGATCCGAACCTGGCCGGCCCCCGCATCCTAAGGGGACAACTCCTGGAGAAACTGGGTGACGACGGCGCCGCTCTGCAGGAAGCCGAAAAGGTGATGGGACTTCCGGGGGTGGATAAGACCCGCGCCACAGCTTGGCGTGACGATCTGCGCACACGCGTGGCCTCGGCCGATTCCCTGGCTGCGGCCGGCCTGGTCCAGCTGTTGCACCTGATCACGCCGGACAGCGCGGCGGTGGCTCTGGCGCGGGCGGATCTACTGTCCGGACTGGATTTTTCGGTGGTGGTCACGCGCTACAGTGTGGGCAACACGGCGGCCCAGGGCGGGATCATCGGCTGGATAGACCCCCGTGATATGGTCGGGGACCTCCGCCGGGCCATCGAAGCTCTCGATATACAAGAGTTCAGCCCTCCCGTCGAATCGGGAGGGCTGTACCATATCTTCAAACGGGTCAGATGAAGTCCGATCAGCGAATGCGTGGTCAGACGACCTTACGGACGCTGCCGGTGCGGATGCAACGAGTGCACACGTAGCCCCGCTGGACCTTTCCATCCATCTCGAACTTGATCTTCTGCAGATTCGGCAGCCAGCGATGGCGAGTGGTATTGTGGGCGTGGCTCACGCGGTTACCATACTGCGGGCCTTTTCCGCACACCTGACACTTACGGCTCATGTCGATTATCCTCCTGGAGTCCTTGCATTGACAGACACGGGAAATTAACATCGCATCGATGGATTCGCAAGGAAAAACAGCCGATTACGGAGGACGGGCGTGTCGATGATCGCCTGGGACAGCCCCGTGCAGTTTCTCAAGGGCGTGGGACCCGTCCGCGCGCGCGCCATGACGCGTTTGGGGATCGACACCGTCGGCGATCTGCTCCGCCACTACCCCCGGGCCTATTTGGATCGCACGGACGTCACGTCCATTCGCAAGGCCGTCCCGGGGACCGAGGTCACCCTGACCGGACAGGTGCTCACCGCCGGTGAGCGGCGCACCCGCAAACGTCGTACCCTGCAGACCGTCACGATCGACGACGGCACCGGCATCTTGTTCTGCCAGTGGTTCGGTCAACCCTATCTCATGAAGCAGTTCCGCAGCGGCGTCCAGGTGCTGCTGAGCGGCCGTGTTCAGATGCATGCCGGTCGCAAGCAACTCGTGCATCCCGACTTCGAGATTCTCGGTGGCGAAGAGTCGCGACTGCACACCGGACGCCTGGTGCCGGTCTATCCCTTGACCAGCGGCATCGGCCAGCACTGGTTGCGACGCCTCGTTCACGAAACGCTGCCGGAGGTGCTGCCGGGCGTGACCGAAACCCTTCCGCCCGGTCTCATGCGCGAGCACGGACTGTGCAGTCTCGAGCAGGCCTTGGCGGACATGCACTTCCCCGACGGCGCCGCCGAACTGAAGCGCGCCCGCCGCCGGCTGGTCTACGAGGAAATATTCTTCATCCAGCTGGCGATGGGATTGCGGCGCCGTGATCGCGAGACCCAGGCCGGCTCCCGCCTGGCAGCCCCGGGCGATCTGACGAAGCGCATGGTATCGACACTGCCCTTCGATCTCACGTCCGCCCAGCGCTCCGTCCTGAAGGACATCCTGCGCGACATGCGCAGCGGACATGTCATGCACCGCCTGCTCCAGGGCGACGTGGGTTGCGGCAAGACCCTGGTCGCGCTGATTGCCGCCCTCTTCGTCATCGAGCAGGGCCATCAGGCCATGCTGATGGCGCCCACCGAAGTGCTGGCTCGCCAGCATGGGGCCACCATCGATCGTTTTTGCGCACCCCTGGGCCTCGCCGTCGCCACTCTCACGGGGTCCACCCCGGCGCGCGAGAAGCGGCGGATCCTCGAAACGGTCCACGCGGGAGAGATCGATCTGCTCATCGGTACCCACGCCCTGGTGCAGGACGGCGTGAGCGTGCCGCGTCTGGGGCTGGCCGTCGTGGACGAGCAGCACCGCTTCGGTGTGCAGCAGCGGGGCAAGGTGGCCTTGACCGCACGGGACGGCACCCCGCCCCATCTGCTGGTGATGAGCGCCACACCCATACCCCGCAGCCTGGCGTTGACCCTCTACGGCGACCTGGACCTGTCCATCATCGACGAATTGCCGGCGGGACGTCGTCCCATCACCACGGAACTGGTTTCCGAGGCGGCGCTGGCGACGCATCACGAGGCGATCCGCGCCCAGCTCCGCGCCGGACGTCAGGCCTACGTGATCTACCCGGTTATCGAGGAGACCGAGGGCCAGGACCTCAAGTCGGCCAAGGCGGAGTTCAAGAGTCTCGCCGAAGGCGCCTTCGCCGACTTCCGCACCGGCCTGCTCCACGGCAAACTTCGGCCCAAGGAGAAGAGCCGGGTCATGGACGCCTTCAGCGCCGGCGAGATCGATCTGCTGGTGGCCACGACGGTGGTGGAGGTGGGCGTCGACGTGCCGAACGCCACCATGATGCTCATCCACCATCCCGAACGATTCGGTCTGGCGCAGCTGCATCAGTTGCGGGGGAGGATCGGTCGCGGCGAGCACGCCTCGCGTTGCCTGTTGGTGAACGAGCGCTGGTTGCCACCGGAGACCTTCGAGCGCCTGCGCCTGTTCTGTGCGATCACCGACGGCTTCAAGTTGGCCGAAGAGGACCTGCGGCAGCGCGGTCCCGGCGATATCCTGGGTGTACGCCAGCACGGCGCGCCGGTCTTCCTGCTGGCAAATCCCCTGCGCGACGCCGAGATGGTCGTCACCTGCGCGGCGGACGTCAAACGGATCCTAGACACCGATCCGGATCTGCGTGACCGGGCTCATCGCGCGTTGCGCGAAGGTCTCGCCGGTCCCCATGCCCGCTATGCCGGACTGGCGGTGACCGGATGAATATCGTCGCGTCCGGTCCAATTAGTTCAAGCGCGACGGGGTGGCTGCCGAAAGGGAATGGACAGGTGGGGCTGCGGTTCGAATCGATTCCGAACGAGGTGTCCATGGAAGTATCCTGCACGACATGCAGCACGATCTACAGTCTGGACGATACGCGCGTTCCGCGTCGTCGGCTCCGTGTGCGCTGCCCTTCGTGCGGCCATGGCCTGCAGGTGGACGGCACCGTCCGCAGAACCCATCGCGAACCCCCCGGCCTCGACGATCAGGGCGGCTGGGCGCATCGCCTGGCGCGGGCCCTGATCTCCGACATCCTCGTTTATCACCGGGAACGACGCGACGCCGCCCTGGCCGACGGTCGCCTGCTGGTGGAATTCGCCGCTGAGCTGGGCGCCGCCTGGACGTCGTACAAGTCACAACTCGGCGACGACGGCCTGACCTACGCGCCGCAGTTCCGCGAAGCGGTCAACGAGGTACTCGCCGGCGGCGAGCGGGTGCTCGACCCCGCAGATGTGCCCCGCGACTGATTTCCCGACGGGTTAATTATCCCAGCGCTGACTGACGTCCGAGAGGATGGCGTCGATGTGCGAGCGGATGCGTGCGTTCTGGTCGGGTTCGAAGAGCGCTTTCTTCACCCGGCCGTCGGCGTCCTTCTTGATGTAGCGGAGAGATTTGAGATCTACCATGGGCATCAGGATGTCCTTGCAGACCCTGACCTCGACGGGATCGCCGTCCAGGTTCAGGCCGTCGTTGTTGTGCGGATGCATGCCCAGACCCCAGCCGTGCGCCACCATGGAGCAGAGCAGTGCCCGCATCATGTTTTGCCCCTGGACGGTCTCGGGATCGAACTTCCCCTGCATACGATCCAGCACACCGTCGACCACCGGCACCAGCTTCTCCACCAGTTCATGCTCCAGGTCCATGTTGAGCAGACGGGAGAACATTTCCTTGAGGATACGGTCGGTGTTGGTGACGGTCATGTCTGAACGCTCCGAGGTTGACGGAATTGTGGCTTGCGCCGAATGCGTACCGGTTCGCAACAGGTATCGTCCCGACAGCCGATGACTTGAACAGATTGTCCGCAGGCACGGTTTTGACAAGAAGCGTTGACCCCATGCCTGGCCTGACCTAGTCTGCGCCCATGAGGCAACAAGAAGATAGTACAAGCGAAAACGAGCGGGTGCCAGTGCCGACCGAAGCCCCGCTGTCGGCCGAGGCACTGTTCGACGTCGGGCGCGAGGCCGAACTCGCGGGAGATCTCGACGGAGCCCTGACGGCCTATGCCGGAGCTGTCGGGCACGATCCAGGCCGGGCCGATTGGCATTATCGGCTGGGCTGCGTGTGCCGCAAGCTGGACCGCTACGCGGCGGCGGCCGGCGCGTTCCGCAGGGCCGTGGACCTGGGCGGGGAGTCGGGGGCATACCTGAACAACCTGGGCACGGTTCTGGATGCCCTGGGCGAACGGACCCAGGCCATGCAGATGTTCCATCGTGCCATCGCCGCCGACGCCGAGAACGCCGTGGCCTGCCACAATCTCGGTGCCCTGTACGCGGAGGAGGGGCGCACGCGAGAAGCCATCCGCTTCTTCGAGGCGGCTCTCGAGTTGAGGCCCGATGCCGATGGTTATCACAATCTGGGCCTGGTCCACTTCCAGAACAACGATTTCGATCGCGCCCACGATTGCTTCGAGACGTGCGCGCGGCAAGACTCACAACACGCGGTGTCCCGGTATTTCGCGGCGCTTTCCCTGTTTCGCAAGGGTGTGTACGCCGATGCCATCAATCGTTTCCGCGATGCCCTGGGCCTGGATAACCGGCTCGTGAGAGCGCAGTATTACATCGGTGTCAGTCTGCACAAGACGGAGCATTTCGATGAAGCGCTCGCCGCGTTGCTAAGAGCCCTGGACGCCTTTCCCGACGACGGCAAGCTCCACTACCAGCTGGGCCTGACCTACGATGCCATGGTCATGCCCAGGGAAGCCCGGGAACATTACAGGTTGGCGCGACGCTAGCGAGCGCGCCGTTCACGACGAGGTTCTGTTATGGCGGTTTTCTATCTTATCATGCTCGCGGCGGTCCAGGGATTGACCGAGTTCCTACCGGTCAGCAGTTCCGGCCATCTTGTTATCCTGCACCACCTGATCCATTTTTCCGAGGGCGACGTTTTCCTGGATGTGATCCTGCACGTGGGGACCCTCCTGGCCGTGCTGGTGGTCTACCGGCGCGAGATCCGGCGTCTACTCTCCTTCGATGCGCCTGCGATTCAGTACATCGTGGCCGTTGTGGTGGCCACCCTGCCCGCCGTCGTCATCGGCCTGCTCCTGAAAGATCCCATCGAGTCGCTCTTCGGCAATCCCCGCGCGGCGGCCGGCGCCATGGTCGTCACGGGACTGATCCTGCTGTCCACACGTCGCACCGACAACAAGGTACGGAATCTGCCCGGCGGTTGGCACCCCGTGGCACCGCCCCTGCACAAGGCCCTGCTGATCGGTTGCGCCCAGGCCCTGGCCATCATGCCCGGCATCAGCCGCTCGGGGTCGACCATCGCCGCGTCCCTCTGGCTGGGACTGGCCCGTGACGAAGCCGCCCGCTTCAGCTTCCTGCTGTCGGTGCCGGCCATTGCCGGCGCGTTGACTCTGCAACTGATCAGTGGCGTCGAGGAGAGCGAAACGGGTGGCTTGGCCTTGTTGCTCGGCGCGGGCGTGGCTTTCCTGGTGGGCTTGTTCGCCATCAGACTGACGGCGTTGATGGTTGTCCAGAAGCATTTCTGGAAGTTCGCGTTCTACGTGATCCCCTTGGGCCTGCTCGCCTTTTTCCTGCTCGGTTAATCAGACAAGCTGGGGTTGCTCCTGGAGGGTTCGCATGAGGATGGACACCTCCGTCGGGTCGTAGGGCTTGGCAATGGTGTGATCGGCGCCGGCCTGGGCGGCGGCCGCGGTTGCGCCGTGGTCTCCGGCCCGGACGGCGGCGATGATCCGAGCCTCGGGCAGCGATCGTGACAAGGCCCTGATCAGCGCCAGGCCCTCGAGCGCCGAGTATGTCGTGTCCACGGCGATCAAATCGGGTTGGAGGGAACGTGCCAGGGCATGGGCTTCTTCGCGGGTCCCGGCTTCGGCGATGGTCGCCAGACCGGCCTGTGTAAAGAGGTCCCTCAGGATATATCTCATGAAATCTGCGTCATCGACGATCAGCAATGTTTGCGGCACGTTATCATTCCTCGGTCTTATAGGGTAAATACATGCTTCACCAGTATATCGGCCACCGTTTCATAGACTTGACTCCTCTATGGAATCAAGGACTGATGACTCGTGGGGGGAGGAGATGCCATGTTCATTCATGGCCTGCCCCGAGGGAATTCAGCGCATTGACAAGATGGCGCGCCACGGCGAGCGCAGTTTGACAGAATGTCAAGATTCGCGAGCGTGACGTGTAATCAACCCAAATACACGCTGGCGTGCATCATCGTAACACACGGTAATCATCGCAGATAGCTGTACCGGGATGCTGGCAGTCCAGAATTTGAATACGTGGTACGAATATTGTATATGAGATAATAGGAATAGCGAAAATAACGCCCAAGTGAGGTTGAAGATGGCTGTCAGAACAGGAAAAACGCCCACGAATCGCAAGGCTGCCGCCAAAGTCACGCCCAAGACCAAGGTCCGGGCCAAGGCGAAGGCCAAGGCCAAGCCCAAGGCAAAGACCAAGACCAAGGCAAAGACCAAGCCCCGCCGCGAAAGCGCGCGAATCATGACCAACCTGGATCTCTACTTCCAGGAAGTCAAAGGCTTCCCGCTGTTGACTCGTGAGCAAGAGTGCGAACTGGCCCGAGGGATCCGCAGCAATGACGGTCATTCCCTGCATCGCCTGGTCAATTCCAACCTGCGCTTCGTGGTGTCGATCGCCAAGGAATACGCCCACTACGGCGTTCCCCTGGAAGATCTGATCAACGAGGGCAACCTCGGTCTGCTCAAGGCGGCCCAACGTTTCGACGAGACCCGCGGCTACAAGTTCATTTCCTATGCCGTCTGGTGGATTCGCCAGTCGATCCTCGCCGCCCTGGCCAACCACTCGAAGATCGTGCGGATGCCCCTGAACCGTGCTCGGGTGCTCAACCAGATCAAGCGGGCCTCGAGCGAGTTGCAGCAGAAACTGCGTCGCAAGCCGCTGCCCGATGAGATTGCGGCCAAGCTGGGTCTGTCCATCGACGAGGTCAAGGATACCCTGCCGCTGATGCAGGACAATTTCTTCCTGGACGACTACGTGGGTAACGACGAGGACTCCACCTATCTGGACTTCCTCGAGGATACCACCAGCAAGACTCCCGACACGCCGGTGTTGGAAGAGGATCTGCTCGAGAGCATCGAGCGCATGCTCTGCGACCTGAAGCCCCGCGAGGCCCGGGTCCTGCGCATGTACTACGGTCTGGGCACCGATCACGAGATGACTCTCGAGCAGATTGGCCAGCAGATGAGCCTGACCCGCGAGCGCATCCGTCAGATCAAGGAAGAAGCCTTCGAAAAGATTCGCAATTCAAAGACCTTCCGCTACATGCACGATTATCAGGGCATGCAGGGGATGACGGCTTGACGAGATAGAGAGTTAGAGAGTAAGGGAACAGAGCAGGTGCGGGCCCCGGATCATTCCGGGGCCCGCATTTTTATGCGGTCGTGGGTGAGGGTCTTCAAGGCCCGGGCGAAGTCTTCCCAGCGGTCCTCGGGCAGCCAGATGGTCCAGGCGACATCGTCGGTGAAGGCGCTGCTCTCGACACGGCCCGCGTACTGGGCGAGCAGATGCTCGACAGAGCCGATCGATTCGTAACCAAAGACGAGATTAAACGTGCGTCCCAGCAGCACTTCGCGCCGGGGTGCGGTGTTCAGGGCGGTCGCGGCCGCCTCGCGATAGGCGCGTCCCAGTCCACCGGTACCGAGCTTGACGCCGCCGAAGTAGCGGACCACGACCACGGCGGTGTCGGTGACCCCGGCGCTGCGGATCGCCGCCAGGATGGGTTCGCCGGCCGTCCCCGCCGGTTCCCCGCCGTCGCTGCGTCCCTCGGTGACGGATTCGTCATACCCCAGACGCCACCCGCGACAGACGTGACGGCTGTCGTGGTAACGACTTGCCATTTTGTCCACGACGGCGTCCACGTCCTCGCGACGGCTGACCGGATGGGCCTCCGCCACGAAGCGTGAGCGCTGCACTTTGATCTCGCCGGCTCCGGGCGCCGCGAGGGTCGTGAAGGACGGCAAGGGATCATCGGGAACCGTCATCGGGCATCGCCTCCGCTGGGCTTTTTCGATCCGTCTTTTGCCATCGGGGTTGAAAGTCACTCACCCCGATGTGTTTCTCACGAGGATCGTAGCTCATATCCTCTTGATTATCAACACTTTGCGAATATGCAAGACTGGCACTGTCTTTGCGGAGATTCTCTTTGACGCAAGCCTCCGGGTTTGTGTCCCGCTGGAACCGATATGTGACCAGGACCGGCCTTTCAGAGGCGGTGAGGAAGCTCGTAACCATGACCGTGACAACCGGAAACCGCATTCCCATCCCGATCAGGGCTCTCATCATGGCCTGCCTTGTCTGCCTGCTCGTCACGGCTGCGAGTGCACAGGCCCCGTTTCGGTCCTCTCTGGATCGTCCGGACCGCGCGCGCGCGCCGCTGCTGGCGGTCGGGCCGACCATGGGGGGGGCAGCCGACTGGCAACCCTTTCGCTACGGCGCCAGCGTTTCGATCCTCTTTCACCCGGACACCGCGGCCCATCTCATCTCGGCGTTATACGACTGGAACACCGCCCTGGTCCTGCAGTGGGAGTACCGCGACATCGATCGCGGACGCAACCTGCAGACCGCCGACGCCGTGTTGCGTCACTACTTCGGCGACATCGCGCGGATGAACGGCGGGGCGACCCTCTTCGCCGGCTTTGGGGGCGGGATCGCCCTGATCAACTATCCGCCGGCGGTTGCCACGTCCGGTGAAGGTGAGGAGGAAGACAGCGCTCCGCTCCAGACGGAGACCGGCGAGGACAAGTACTACAGCCTCATGCTCGAGTTCGGTTACGAGCGTAATCTTTCCGGTTCCGTGGTGCTGCTCTGGAAGATGCAGTGGCGCAACTATGTCTGGGGCGGCCGCGACTACTCCAACTATACCGCCCATATCCAGCTCGGATTTCCCCTGCCCTGGTGACTCAGCAGGCTGTTGAAAAACTCCTCCCGGCACCGCACCCGCGTGTTGACCGTCTCGTTTGTGGACGTAGGCGGCCGCAGCCGCTATCTTACCCACGATGAAATGAAGCTCGTAACGAGAGGCCAATCGATGTACGACCATCCCTCGCATGCGTATCGTTCCGTTTCCCCGTCAAGTCGGCCGGCAAAGACACTCTTCGCGATCGCGTTATTGGTATCCGTTCTGTGCGGGGCCGCCACAGCGACGGCGGCGAGTGAACTCGGCTATTGGGATTACCGGGCGGTGATGACCGCATCGGAGCGCCTGGACCATGTCTCCTGCATCGAGTCTCTCGAGGATGAGCAGGGGCCCTATATCGTGATCGGTGATCGTTTCGGCCTGGTGCGTATCGTCCATATCACCGGCGAAGGCAGCGAGGACATCTGGACCAGCAAGCAGCTCAACGGCACGGTCCAGGAAGTGGTCACCGCCGACCTGGACGGTGACGGTCAGGACGAGATCATCGCCTGGACGACTTCGGCCCTGGTCTATGTCTGGTCCAGCGTCGACCGCACGCTGCGTTTCGAGACCCTCCTGAACGATTTCGCGAACGTACACAGCCTGACCACCGGCAACGTCGATGACGACGAGCCGCTGGAGATCCTGGTCAACGCGGACGACCACATCTACTATCTGGACGGCCTCACTTTCAACCGCGAGTGGACCAGCCTGCAGGAGTACCAGGCCACACGCATGGCGGTGGGTGACGTGGACGGGGACGGCACACCGGAGATCGTCCTCAATACCGGCCAGGTCATCGACTCCCGCGGCGGTGACGTGGAGTGGGAGGACGAGGCTTTCGGCGCCCGCATCGAACTGGTGGACATGGACGGCGACGGGATCCCCGAAGTGATGACCGAGAGCGACGGCGGCGTTCTGAAGATCTACGACATCGACAACCGTCGTGAAAAACATTTGCAATGATCATTCCCGGTAAAGTTTCGCACCCCCCGGCATTCATGGCCGAAATGTCGCCCCTGAACCGCTATAGAGGTACGCCATGACGCGACACAGAAAACCGATCCTCTGGGCCCTGGCGCTGATCGCCCTGGTCCCTCTGGCCGCCGTCGCGAGTCTCTTCGACTCGCCGCTGAACGAGTCGGCCCACGAACCGCCCGTGGTGACGGTGTCCCTGCGTCTGCTGGGCGACGATCCCGCCGCCGGCGGCTCGGTACAGTTGGGCGTGGTCTACGCGGTGCCCGAGGGCACGCACATGACCACCACCTTCAAGGCCATGGAGTTCGAGAGCGAGACCGGGGCCGTTTTCGGACAGGCCATTTTCCCGCGCCCGGCCCCGGCCGAGATTCCCTATTTCCGGGGCGACGTGATGGCCGTGGTGCCGGTCACCCTGCCCGACGCGGCGGGGGAGATGACCGTCCGCGTCAAGGCCCAGTATCAGCTCTGCAAGGAGGGCGACGCGGCGCTCTGCTACCCGCCAGCCGAGGCCACGGCCTCGTTGACGGTGGACGTGGCCGAGGGCGCAGGCGGCGCGGCTGATTCGGCGGACGCCACCACCGGCGGCAGCCTGCAGGATCGACTGCTGGCGGCGCTGGAGGGCGGCAGCTGGCTGGCGTTTCTGATGGTCTTTCTGGGCGGCGTGCTCGCCAGCCTGACGCCGTGCGTGTTCCCCATGATCCCGATCACCATCGGCTTCATCGGCATGAATGCCCAGGGGAATCCCGTCAAGGGCTTCATCATGTCGCTGTGGTATGTGCTCGGCATCGCCCTGGTCTATTCGACCCTCGGGCTGATGGCCGCGGCCGGCGGCGCCGCTTTCGGCCAGGCCACCCAGACCCCCGTATTCATGGGCTCCGTGGCCGTCATCATCTTCGCCATGGGACTGTCGATGGCCGGTCTCTTCGACATCCAACTCCCCAGCGGCCTGACCACCCGCATGGGCGGTGGCCGCACCGGCTTCCTGGGCCCCCTGCTCATGGGCATGGCCATGGGTCTGGTGGCCGCACCCTGCGTCGGGCCGGTCATCGTCGTGCTGCTGACCTGGGTGGCCACGACCGGCAGCCTGTTTCTGGGCTTCTGGCTGTTGTTCACGTTCGCCATGGGCATGGGACTGCTCTTCATCATCCTCGGCACCTTCGGCGGCATGTTGCCCCCGGGCGGTTGGATGGTGACGGTGAAGCACGTCTTCGCTATCATTCTCTTCGCTCTGGCCCCGTGGTTCCTGCGGACCTGGCTGCCCGACTGGGTGGCGCCCCTGTTCTTCGGTATGGCGATGATGTTGAGCGTGAGCGCCTGGGGTGTCTTCAAGCCCCTCGCCCCCGAGGCCGGTGCGCGCGAAGGACTGAACAAGGGCCTCATGCGCTTCCTTTGGGCCCTGGGCCTGGTGCTGGCGCTGCTGGGCGGTTTACGCGGATTCGCACCCGGCCTGTTGCCGACCGGTGCGACCGGTGGGGGGGCGACCGTTGCCGTACACGAGGAACCCGCGTGGGTCTGGGACGAAACCGTCGGTTTTGCCGCCGCCGCCGAGTCCGGCAAGCCCGTGATGATGGATTTCTGGGCCGAGTGGTGCGCCGCCTGTATCGAGCTGGATCACAAGACCTACAACCAGAGCGAGATTCTGAGCCTTGCGGAACGCTTCGTGTCGATTAAAATGGACATGACCCGTCGCAGCCCCGAGAACGGTGCCCTCAACGGCAAGTACGGCATCGTGGGCATGCCGACGGTCATTTTCTTCGATGCCCAGGGCACCGAGCTGGAACGCTTTTCCGGTTTCAAGGATGCGGCCGACCTCTCCGAGATCATGGAGCGGGTCCTGACAGCCGCGCAATGACATGGACCGGCCGTCGTCGACGGCCATCTGCTGGAGGAATGATGAGCGAGTTGATCCACGTGACCGACGATAACTTCGAGGCGGAAATCATCAACAGCGACGTTCCCGTCCTGGTGGACTTCAGCGCCACATGGTGCGGGCCCTGCAAACAGCTGGCGCCCATTGTCGAGGAACTGGCCACCGAGTACGCCGGTAGACTCAAGGTTGCCCACGTCGACGTGGATCATGCCCGCAACAACGCCGCCAAGTTCGGTGTGATGTCCGTACCGACGGTCCTGTACATCAAGGCCGGCACCGTGACCGATTCGCAGGTGGGCACGACCACCAAGGCCAAGATGGTCGAGAAGATCGACAACATGCTTTAATCCGGAGGACACCATGAAACGCATATTCCTGCTGCCGGCTTTTGCTCTTCTGATGGCTCTGCTCGCCCTGTCCGGCTGCAATGACGGTGAGCAGGCCGAGGTCGCCCAGACCTCCGCGCCCAGCACCGATTTCCAACTGACCGGCCTCGAAGGCAACGCCGTCAATCTGGCCGACCACCGGGGCAAGGTCGTGATCGTGGACTTCTGGGCGACCTGGTGCGGCCCCTGTCGCATGATCATGCCCCATCTGCAACAGATCCACGACGAGTTCGCAGACGAGGACATCAGCGTGATCGCGTTGTCGGTGGACCGGGCCGGTCCCGATACCGTCAAGGCGTTCATCGACCAGAACAAGTACACCTTCCCGGTGGCCATGGCCGACGCGAATCTCGTGCGGGCCTTCGGCGGCGTACCGAGCATTCCGACCACCTTCATCATCGCGCCAGACGGTTCGATAGCCGAGAAGATGGTCGGCATCCATACCAAGGCCGACTATCTCGCGGCGGTGGAAAAAGCCAAGGCCGTGACCGGGAAAGGCGTCTAGCCGTGTCCCCCCTGAAGAAACGCCTGATCGTCGTGGGTGATCGCCTGCTAGTGCGGCCCGAGAGCGGGGAGGAGAAGACCAATACCGGTTTGTACCTCCCGGCCACCGCCGTGAGCGCCCGCAGCGCACAGAGCGGCTGGGTGGTTTCGGTGGGGCCGGGGATCCCGTTACCGGACCTGACCGAAGGCCCGGCTGAACCCTGGGAGCATAACCAGGAAGCCTCTACCCGCTACATGCCCATGCAGGCCCAGGGGGGCGACTTCGTCCTGTTTATGCGGAAAGCAGCCGTGGAAATCACTTTCGAGACCAAGCACTACCTGATCGTGCCGAATTCGGCGGTTCTGGTGCTGGTTCGGGATGATTGGGAGGATGATCCGGAAGTGGCTGGGCTCGAAGAGGAAATCTAGATCTACGACGAAAAGAAGGAGCCCCTGACCTGCCAATTGCTTGGAGGTCAGGGGCTTTCGGCGTTTGTCTTGATCATTTCCTTAGCCACCATAGCAGGTCTACTATGGAGAGGCCAATGAAGACCGTAATCGGATCCATTGCAACTGCCCTCCATGACGGTGATTGGTTCCAGCGGATTCATTAGGACTTCTTATGAATCGGCCCTGTTGTTTTTATCTTGAGCGAAAAGTATGCCGGAACGGGGAATGATCAGGTCATATCGTTGACGCGCATCAACATAAGCGTGCGATCGTCCGACTGGTCCGGTCCGCCGTAGGTATCGAGATTGGCAAATAACCTGTCTATGAGGGCTGGAAGATCCAGGTCGCAGCCGGCCTTGGCGTCGTCTATGAGGCGTTGTTCGCCGTAGAACTCACCTTGAGTATCCGGTTGTTCCACCAGGCCGTCCGTATACATGAGTAGCATATCGCCACGATCCAACTCCAGCGTGCCCCGGGCGAAGCGATGCCCCCCATCGACACCCAGCATGATACCGCCTTTCTTCATGCGTTCGACGAACTCGTGTCGGGCGCGGAAGAGCAGTGGCGGATTCATGCCCGCGTTGGCGTAGTGCAGTCGGTGATCGGACGTGCTGTAGATCCCGTAGAAAAAGCTGATGAGCTGGCCCGCTTCGCCGAGGCCGCAGATGGCCCGGTTGAGGGACTCGACCACGGCCGCGGGTTCGTCCTGTCGGGCCGCGGCGGTGCGGAAGGCGACGCGCAGGGTCGTCATGACCAGCGCCGCGGGGACGCCCTTGCCGGCCACGTCCGCGATGGCGAAACCGATGGTCTCCGGATCGATCTTGAAGTAGTCGAAGTAATCGCCGCCCACTTCGCGGCAGGAATCCATGCGGCCGACGAGTTCCGTCCCGCGCAGTCGCAGCGGTTCGCTCGGCACCAGGTTCGACTGGATCCGCTGGGCCACCGACATCTCGGTTTCCACCTTCTTGCGCTCCAGCCGGTCCTTGTACAGCCGACCGATCTCGACCAGCGCCGCCGCCTGGACCGAGAAGGCGTGCAGGTTGGCCACGTCGGCCTGGGTGTAGAGCGAGCCGTCGGTCTTGGCGCCGAAGGCCAGGAAGCCGCGCAGTTTGAATCCCGTGATCAGCGGGACCAGCAATTGTACGGCGAGCGTCTTGATCGCCGTGCGGGTCGCGACGTCGGTCGCGGCCTCGGTGTCGATCCCGTCCAACTCCTCCGCGTAGAGCGGGCGGTGCGCGGTCATCAGCGCGCGGCACAGGGTGCTGTCATCGTCCAGCTTGACGGTGTCGGGTTGCACCGGGTCCTGATAGCCGTGCTGTCCCCGAATGACCTGGGCTCCGTCCCGCTCCAGGAAGAGCGCGATACCGGTGGGTCGGTACAGGCGATGCAGTTCGCGCAACATGGCGTCCGACGCGGTGGCGCCTTCTTCGAGGTCCGACAGTTCGTGGCTCAGCTGGTGCAGCGCTTCGCGCGTGGCCTGACGGGCGGGGTAGAAGGTGCGGTCGAGCCATCGGTGCAGGAAATGGCGTACGGGATTGAGGGCCAGGGCGATCATCAGGACCGTCAGCAGGACGATGGGCAGATCCGAGCTATGGAAGTAGGCGGTCAACATGTGTCCGAGCACGCCCACCAGCAGCGCGTAGACCATGAGGACCGCGACAGTCAGGGTACCGTAGATCAGGCTGTGCCGTATCACGTATCCCAGATCCAGGGCGCCGTAGCGCAGGATCGCCAGACCGAAGCTCAAGGGCACCAGCACCAGGGAGAACCCCAGCCATTCACTCAGCGGCACGGCCGACGCGGGGGCGGCGCTGAACAGGACGGTCCCGGCCAGGAAGGGGCCGAACCCCGCCACCAGTCCGATCAGCACCACGCGCATCTTGGTGTGCTCCACCGGGCGGCCCCGGCGAAAGACCTTGCGGGCGAAGACGACCAGTCCCGCCAGCAGGTAGACCAGGAAGTAGATGGCCGACAGTTGCTGCACCAGGGCCACCAGCAGTGACGAGGTCGGGTCGAGACGCGCTCCCTGGGCGAAGAGGCTCAGCAGGAACAGGGGTGCGGCCGGCAGCATGAGCAGCCGGTGGCGTACGAGATTGCGGGGCGTGAGATGCGTGCGGTCGGGGAAGTAGAGGAAGAAACGCAGGAACAGGGCCGGCAGCAGCAGGTGGGCCAGATCGCGCACCGTTTCCTTGATGACCATGTAGGTGTAGGATGGCCAGTCGGGCACGTCCATCAGGAAAAAAGCGAAGGTGGCGCAGACGCCGAAAAAATAGCGGGCCACCATGTCGTGGCGTCGCGAGAGGATCAGCCAGCCCATGAGCAGGAAGGCCAGCCCCGCCAGGGACATGCCGTAGTTCCAGATGATGCGCGCCCGCGATGGTCGTCCGGCCGTGATCGACGCCGAGATGAACGACACGCCCCGTTGCAGCAGGTAGGTCTGGATTTGCAGGTCGTAGTGTCCGGCGGTGGCCACATAGTAGTCGACCATGGTGGCGACGGGTTCGCCGTCTATCGCCAGCAACCGGTCACCGGGTGCTACGCCGGCGCGGGCGGCCGGGCTGTCGGCATCCACCGTGCGCACGGTGAGGTTATGCACGGCCATGCCGGTGGTCGGCGCCTGGGCCACGTGGATGGCGACGGGGATTTCCAGGATCAACAGCAGGGGGGCGAGAATGTAAAGGGCCCCGCGGCGCAGCCACCGCGCGGTGGTGTCTTCCGGTTTGGGCTTGGGGCCGAATGCGTTGTCGTTCATGAGGGGGCCATTGTAGCGCAGGGCCGATGATCGAGGAAGGAATAACCGATGCCGAGCTATCAGGCAACTAGAAACCTGTTGACAACATATGGTGAGTCCGTGCCGCTTTCATCGGACCGCAAGAGTCTGGGGGATGTGAAGCGGATGTTCCGCTGAACCGTGAATTCACCGAGAAAACGTTATACCTGCCGTTGACTGCGGTCGCTACGTACTCACTGCCGCGCTGCACATATACCGAGTTGCACGGTTGACCCCTAGACAGGATGTGCATAGACTTCAGGGTCCACGCGGGGGCGCACCCTCCGCCGCTACGTTGAATATCCGACGTGTCGCCGCCGACGGCGACACGCGTCCGCATACCATCCGGGAGCCGATCGTGAGCGACATCAGGGACATGAACACCTACGACCCCGCCGGTCTCGAGGAGTGCTGGTACGCGACCTGGGATGAGGCTGGCCTTTTCGCCCCCGACGAAAGTGCCACCGGCGACCCCTTCGTCATCACCCTGCCACCGCCCAATGTCACCGGCGTGCTGCACATGGGCCACTGCCTCAGCAATTCCATCCAGGACATGCTGATCCGCTGGATGCGCATGCGCGGCCGGCCCACGCTCTGGATCCCCGGTACCGACCACGCCAGCATCGCCACCGAGAACGTGGTCTCCAAGCTGCTGGCCGCCGAGGGAATCAAGAAGGCCGACCTGGGCCGCGAGGGCTTCCTGGAGCGTGCCTGGGCCTGGAAGGAACACACCCACGGCGTCATCACCGGCCAGTTCAAGCGGCTGGGCTGCTCCCTCGACTGGCCCCGCGAAGCCTTCACCATGGACGCGGCGCGCACCCGCGCGGTAGCCCAGTGCTTTGCGACCCTCAAGGAGCAGGGCCTGATCTATCGCGACCTGTACCTGGTCAACTGGTGTCCCCACTGCCTGACGGCCATCAGCGACGACGAGGTGGAGCACAAGGAAGTCCAGGGTACCTTGTGGCGGATCCGCTACCCGCTGACCGACGGGTCCGGCTACGTGACCGTCGCCACCACGCGTCCCGAGACCCTCTTCGGCGACACGGCCGTGGCCGTACGTCCCGACGATCCCGAGCGCAATCATCTCATCGGCAAGACCGTGCGCTTGCCCCTGACCGACCGCGAGATCCCCATCATCGGCGACCACCACGCCGATCCCGAGCGGGGGACAGGCTTCGTGAAAATCACGCCGGCCCACGACCCCAACGACTTCGCGGTGGGACGCCGACAGGATCTGCCCCAGGTCGTCTGCATGGACGAGCGCGGCGTCATGAATGAGGCGGCCGGCGCCTTCGCGGGGATGGATCGCTTCGCGGCCCGCAAGGCGGCCCTGAAGGCCCTGGTCGAGCAGGATCTCTTCGACGGCGAGGAGAAGAACGTCCACCAGGTCGGCCATCACGACCGGTGTGGCACCATCATCGAGCCCTACCTGTCGCGCCAGTGGTTCCTGAAGATGGGCGATCTGGCCAAGCCGGCGGTGCAGGCCGTCGACGACGGCACCGTCACGCTGATGCCCGAGCGCTGGATCGGCGTCTACCACAACTGGATGGGCAACATCCGCGACTGGTGCATCTCGCGCCAGCTCTGGTGGGGTCACCGCATCCCGGTGTGGTACTGCGGCGACTGCGACGCCGAGATCTGCGCCGTGGACACGCCGTCCGCGTGCCCGGAGTGCGGGTCCGCCAAATTAACCCAGGATCCGGACGTGCTCGACACCTGGTTCAGCAGCTGGCTGTGGACCTTCTCGCCCCTGGGATGGCCCGAAGACGATGCGGACCTGAAACGCTGGCATCCCACGTCGATCCTGGTGACCGGCCCCGACATCATCTTCTTCTGGGTCGCGCGCATGATCATGGCCTCGTACCACTTCCTGGACGAGGAGCCCTTCAAGGAAGTGCTCTTTCACGGCATCGTGCGCGATGAGCAGGGGCGCAAGATGAGCAAGAGCCTGGGCAACAGCCCCGACCCGGTAGCCCTGATGGACCGTTACGGCGCCGACGCCCTGCGCATGTCCATGCTCATGCTCACGCCCACCGGCCAGGACACCTTCTTCAGCGAGGAGACCCTCGAGGTCGGCCGCAATTTCTGCAACAAGGTCTTCCAGGCCACGAAGCTGATCCTGGGTCATTGGGACGCCGCCGAGTTCGGCGCCGCGTCCGGGACGACCGACGGCGGCGCCGAACTGGATGTCCTGAAGACCCATGAGGACGAGCCCGCCGCGGCGGCGGCCGCCCTGTGGCGTGAATTCTTCGGC
The DNA here is from genome assembly GCA_964476155.1 of uncultured Fibrobacteraceae bacterium. Taxonomy (GTDB): domain Bacteria; phylum Krumholzibacteriota; class Krumholzibacteriia; order LZORAL124-64-63; family LZORAL124-64-63; genus JAHIYU01. The sequence continues at coordinate 139,494 of CAYYYS010000001.1, read as the reverse complement.
GCGAGTGCCCCCATCGATTTCCGGGATGAGGCCATCGAACTGGAGGACCGCTGGATCCTGAATCGACTGGCCGAGGTCACCGCCGAGGTCAACACCAACCTCGAGAAACGCCGTCTCAACGATGCGGCCTACGCGGCCTACAACTTCTTCCGGCACGAGCTGTGCGATTGGTATCTGGAAGCCATCAAGCCGCGCCTGCGCGATGAGACGCGCCGGCAGGAGGCCCTGGGCCTGGCCGTCTGCGCCTTGGCCGCGAGCTACAAGCTGCTCCATCCGGTGACCCCCTTCATCACCGAGGAACTCTGGCAGGCCTTGCCCGGCAGCGAGGGCTACCTGATGTCGTCGCGTTTCCCGACCCTCACCGTGGAGGCTCCCTGGGTCACCGAAGCCGCTCGCTTCAACATGGTGATCGGGATCGTCGCCGCCATCCGGTCCCTGCGCACGGACCTCGACGTGCCGCCGGGTAAAAGGGGGCACGTGGTTCTCCGCGCGGCCGACGCGGCGCGTCGCGAGGCTCTCGCCGCCGACGCCGAACGCATCGCCCTGTTGGCCAAGCTCGAACGGGTCGAGATCGTCATAGGCGGGGAGGACCCCTCGCCGTCCGGAGTCGCCGTGGCCGGCGCGGTCGAGATATTCCTGCTCATGGCGGGCCTCGTCGATCTGGACAAGGAGCGCGACCGGCTCGCCAAGGAACTCGCCCGGGTGGAGGGTTTCATCAAGGGGGGGCGCGCCAAGCTCGGTAACGAGAACTTCACAGCCCGCGCCCCGCAAGAGGTCGTGGCCCGTGAGCAGCAGCAGCTGGCCGATAATGAAGCGCAGGCCGAATCGCTACGAGACCGTCTGTCGGCGCTCGGTTAGAAAGGAACGGTCATGGCACCCGATCAGCCCGTTTTCCAGACGCCCGGCGCCATGATCCGGGCGACGCGTGAGGCCAAGGGCCTGAGCCTGGCCGATCTCGCCGCCGAGACCCGTATTCCCGACCGGTTGCTGGCGGCCCTCGAGATCGACGACTTCGACCAGCTGTCCGGAACCCTCTACGTCCGCAGCTTCCTGCGCTCCTGCGCCCAGAGCCTCGGTCTCGATCCCGCGGTGCTCCTGGACAGCTACGAACGCATGCTGACCGAGCAGGCGCCTGAAATACCCGCGGACCAGACCTGGGAGGAGGAGACGGAAGTCCAGCGTATCGGCGTGGTGCCCTGGACACGGCTCGGGATCGTTGCGGCGGCGTTGCTCCTGGTGGTCCTATTGGTATGGGCCGGCCGCTCGTTCTTCGGCGGCGCCGACACGTCCGCGCCCGACGTGGCAACGAACGAGCAGGTCACCGAGGACGAAGATGAGACCAGCACTGTTTCCGAGTCCCCGACACCAGTCGTCCAGGATACGCTCCCGACCGCGATAGCCGATACCGAGCCCGACGACACCGCCGCCGATCTCTCACGAGTCGCGACCGGGACGGACGGCCCCGTGGTGACCCCGGATCCCGACGAGTTGGCCGCCGTGGTTTCGCTGCAACCGGGTGATCCCAGCCTCGTCTTCGCGGGCGATGAGACCTGGCCCCTGGTGCTGCGGGTCGTCCTGGACCGGCGTATCGATTTCGGCGTGGGCAGCGACGGCGACCGCGAGGCCCGCGACGTGACCTGGCCCGACCGTACCATTCACGGCGTACCGGCCGAGGGCGTGACGCCCGGTCGTATCTACACCGTCGGCGGACGGCACGTGGCGTACTGGGGCGCGGCCGATCACTTCCTGCTGAAACTGTCGAACATCGATGGCGTGACCGTCTCCCTCAACGGCCGGCCCCTGGACATTCCAACCCGTATCGTGGGCCACGAGTGGGTACTCGACCGCTCCCGACTCGCCCCGTGAGCCATGAGCGACTTCCGGATCACAGCCCCCTTCGAGCCCCGCGGCGATCAACCCCAGGCTATCCGTGCGCTCGTGCGCGGCGTCAACGAGAACCGGCCCTTCCAGACCCTGCTCGGGGTGACCGGCAGCGGCAAGACCTTTACCATGGCCAACGTCATTGCCGAAACCGGCCTGCCGGCACTGATCTTCAGTCATAACAAAACCTTGGCCGCTCAGCTTTACGGAGAGCTCAAGGGGTTCTTCCCCGACAACGCGGTGGAATACTTCATCTCGTACTACGACTATTACCAGCCCGAGGCTTTCATTCCGACCACCGGCACGTACATCGAGAAGGACGTGAGCATCAACGAGGAGATCGAGCGTCTGCGGTTGCGCGCCACCTCCTCGCTCATGTCGCGCAAGGACGTGATCGTGGTGGCCAGCGTGTCGGCCATCTACGGACTGGGCAATCCCGAAACCTATCATCGCAACATCATTCCCCTGCGCGAGGGGCAAACCCTGGACCGCGACGATCTGCTGCGCCGTCTCGTGGACATTCACTACTCCCGGGACGCGGCCGGCGGCTACGGCACCTTCCGCGTGCGCGGCGACACGGTCGACGTTTGCGCCGCCTTCGACGAACGGGTGTTGCGCGTGGAGTTCTTCGGCGACGAGATAGAGCGCCTCACCTTCATGGACGGATTGACCGGCAAGCCCCTGATCCGCGTGGACGAGACCCAGATCTATCCGGCCCGCCAGTTCGTCACCGAACGGGAGCGCAGCGAAGAGATCCTCGACGAGATCGGGCGTGACCTGGATGTGCGCCTGGGCGAACTGGACGAGGCCGTCAAACCCCTCGAAGCCCAGCGCCTCGCGTCCCGCACCCGCTACGACATGGAGATGATCCGCCAGGTCGGCTTCTGCAACGGCGTCGAAAACTACTCCCGATACTTCGACGGACGCGAAGTGGGCGACCGTCCCGCCTGCCTGCTCGACTATTTCCCCGACGACTACCTGGTGATCGTCGACGAGTCGCACGTGACCATCTCCCAGTTGGCGGCCATGTACAAGGGAGACCGGTCCCGCAAGGAGACCCTGGTCGAACACGGCTTCCGTCTGCCCAGCGCCATGGACAACCGGCCGCTGAAATACGGCGAACTCGAGACGCTCATGCCGCGGACGATCTTCGTCTCGGCCACACCGGGCGACTATGAGCTCGAGAAGTCCGAGGGCGAGATCGTGGAGCAGGTGATCCGGCCCACGGGCCTGGTGGATCCGCCCATCGAGATCCTGCCCGCTTCGGGCCAGGTCGACGATCTCATCGGTCGGGCCCGCGACACCGTGAATCGCGGCGAGCGCGTCCTGGTGACGACCCTCACCAAGCGCATGGCGGAGGACCTGGCCGAGTATCTGCAGAACATCGGTCTGCGCGTTGCCTACATGCACGCCGACGTGGCGGCCCTCGACCGCGTGGAGATCCTGCGCAAGCTCCGGCTCGGCGAGTTCGACGTGCTGGTCGGCGTGAACCTGTTGCGCGAGGGGCTCGACCTGCCGGAAGTCTCCCTGGTGGCCATCCTGGACGCTGATCGCGAAGGTTTCCTGCGCTCCGAGCGCAGCCTCATCCAGACCTCCGGACGCGCGGCCCGGAATGTGGGCGGCGTGGTGGTCATGTACGCGGACCGCATGACCGGTTCGATGGAGCGGGCCATCGGCGAGATGAACCGACGTCGCGAGAAACAGATGGCCTACAACGTGGAGCACAACATCACGCCGCGCACGATCCACAAGACCCGCGAGGAAATCCTGCAGGCCACCATGGCCGCGGGAGAGAAGGGAAGCGGCGCTGGCGCCGACGCGGTCCAGGGACGATCTTGGGAAGGCATCGTCGACAAGGACCTGCCGCCCCGCGAGATCGTCACCATGCTGCACGACGAGATGCTGGCGGCCTCGGCGGCCCTGGAGTTCGAGAAGGCCGCCTCCCTGCGCGACCGCATCGACGACCTGCGCGCCCAGTGGGGGCTGGGTACCGAAGGGGAGACCAAATGAGTGAGCGTGAAGATACGGCGCCCCGGTTTCCGGCTGGTGCGTGGTTGGATGTTCTGCTGGATGCCAGCCTGTCCGAGGATGTGGGTGACGGCGACGTTACCACGAACATCTCCGTAGCGACCGACACGGTCGCCGAGGGTGAGATCACCGCGCGCAGCGAGGGTGTCGTGGCCGGCCTGCCGATCCTCGCGCCCCTGTTCGCCCGTCTGGGTGACGATGTGCGCGTGGACCTGCTCGCCGCCGACGGCGATCGCCTGGCCCCCGGCCAGTCTGCGGCCCGGCTGAGCGGTCCGGCCGCGGCAATTCTCACGGGCGAACGCACGGCCCTGAATTTTCTCCAGCACCTGAGCGGCATCGCCACCCTGGTAGCGCGTTACGTGGACGCCGTGGCCGGCACCGACTGCCTGATCCTCGATACCCGCAAGACCCTGCCTGGTTATCGCGCCCTGGCCAAGTATGCCGTGCGCTGCGGCGGCGGTGCGAACCATCGCATGGGTCTGTACGACCGCATCCTGCTCAAGGACAATCACTGGGCGTCGCGCGACGCGTCCCTGGCCGACCTGGTGGCGCGCGGGCGGGATCGCTACCCCGGCCTGGCCATCGAAGTGGAAGTGGATTCCATTGCCCAGCTTCGTGAGGTCCTGCCCCGGGGCGTGGAGTGGGTGCTGCTCGACAACTTTACGCCGGAGGCGACCCGCGAGGCGGTTCGGCTGCGGGCGTCCCTGGAAACCGGCGACTGGCGCACGCGCCTCGAAGCGAGCGGCAACGTGACTCTCGAGACGGTTCGCGACTACGCCGAGGCGGGTGTGGACGCGGCCTCGGTCGGCCGTTTGACCCACTCGGTTCCCGCCCTGGATCTCGGCCTTGATCTGAGACCCGGCGAGGCGACCCGGCGATGATCTCCCTGCGCAGACGCGACTGGTTTGGCGTGGCCGCCTTCGATCCCGGCCCCGCGTGCATCGGCCGCGGCGGTTTTCTCTACCTGCTCGACGAAGTGGGGTCCACCAGCGATTTTCTGCTCGACCGCGGCGATCCGGCCGACGGACGCCTCTGCCGTTGGGACGGCTGGGGCTGGCAAGTCGGTGATCGGCAGTCCTTGTCCCCGCCGTCGGAGCCCCGCGCCGGCAGCATCGTGGTGGCGCGGCGGCAGACGACCGGTCGCGGTCGCATGGGGCGTAGCTGGCACGGGGGAGAGGGTCTGGCCATGTCCTGGCTCATAGCCCCCCTGCCCGTGGCCCGCGCTGCGCGGTTGGCCGTGTGGACGGGGCTGAGCGCCGTGCAGTCCCTTCGCGAACTCACCGGTGAACCCATCCGTCTGAAGTGGCCCAACGATCTTCGTCTGCACGGCCGCAAGCTGGGCGGAATCCTGTTGGACATGATCATGCGCGGCACCCAGTCTCGCTTTGTCGCCGGCATCGGCGTCAACGTGGGCGACTGGGGACCCCGGATGCCCGCCGATCTGCGCGACACGTCCATTGCCCTGCAGCCTGCGCCCGAGCGTTGGTCGACCCTGTCTCACCTCGCCGGCGCCATCATGCGCCGCTGGGAGGCCGAGGCGGCCCACTTCCTCGAAGCCGGTTGGCCCGAGTACCGCGACGCATTCGAGGCGGTCGACGATCTCGCCGGTCGGCGTATCGTGTTGGCATGCGGACGCGAAACACTGACCGGAGTGGCGGAGGGTATCGACGACGATGGGGCCCTCAAGCTTCGCCTCGACGACGGCGGACTGCACCGTCTGCACGCTGGCGACGTGCACATCACGGACACCGGGGACGCGGAGGCCTGACATGCTGATGGACATCGGCAACAGCTCGATCACGATCGCCACGGGCGCGGACGTATCCGGTAGCGTGAAACTCGTCGAGACGTTCGCCCTGCCGTCGGACGCGACTGCCGAGCGGACCCTGTTGGCGCGTGTCGGTGACCTGTTCCCGGAGCCGGACTCGTCCCGGGCGGCCATTTCCTCGGTCGTTCCGCGACTCACCGATCTCCTGCGCGAGACTCTTCCCGGCTGTTTTGTCGTCGATCACAAAACCTCGTTCCCCTTCGTGCTTGCGGTCGCAGATCCCGTGGCGGTGGGCGCCGATCGATATTGCAACCTGGCCGCGGCCGTTGCCGAAGGCTGGACGACCGCCCTGATCGTGGATGCCGGAACGGCCACGACCTTCGACGTGTTGCGCGACGGTGTCTTCGAGGGCGGACTGATTGCGCCGGGCCTGCGCCTGGCCGCGGAGGCCCTGGGCGCGCGGGCGGCCCGTTTGCCCCAGGTCGTGCCGAAGCCCCTACCCGCCACACCGGCCCCGGACACCGTGGGCGCCATGGCGGCCGGCGCCTTCCACGTCGGCGCACGTGGCGTGTTGGGCACCCTCGAAGCCCTGCGTGCGGAACTTGCCGACCCGCCGGTCGTACTGACGGGCGGGCTCGCGTCCCTGATCGGCGATGCCCACGCGGGCGGGAGCGGCGACTGGCGTTACGACCCCCTCTGGACCTTGCGGGGACTGGCTCACCTGGCAGGCTGTTGAGTGGATCCAGACGGTCGGTTCAGCTTCGTGCTGACAGGTCGCCGGGGATTCCCTATGATCAACGGGCTCGATTCGCATGTGATGGTGCTGAGGAGGGAAACATGTCCTGGTTGGTATCGACTCGTGTTCGGTTCTTCTGCCTGTTCGCCACTCTGTTCGTACTCGCACCGACCGCGGCGCTGGCCGAAGACGCCGCCGCCCCCGACTCGACGTACTTTACCGTAGAGGCCGCAGGCGCGTCCTCGGGCTGGTTGTCGCTCAAGAAAATCAAACTCGATACGGGCAACATCCTCTACAGCAGCAACGGCGTTATTCAAGGCACCACGGCCTTGAGTTGGAGTCTGGAGCTGACCGGGGATCTGACGCGTCTGATCGGCGTCAAGACCCGCTTGAAAGGGGCCAACGGTACGCTCACCGTCGAGTCGATCTTCAAGGAGAGAGGTGGCAAGCCTGACCTGGATTATGCCGTCGATGGTCAGAGCTATCCCGCGCCCGGATGGTTGGAAGTGGTCAAGGCCAGCGCCGTATATGTGCCGGCCATAGTCATGACCGGTTTGGCCCCGCTTTCGGATCGCCTGGCGGGGGAGGATCCCAAGAAACTGGACATCAATCTCCACGCAACCAACGGCATGCAGGCGATCACGCTGCGCGTCCTGGGCAAACCTGATTCCCGGGTGACCGTTCGGGGCGAAGAGGTGAAAGTCCGCACCTTCCAAATCACGGCTACGCATCCCAGCGAGAAAAAACCGACGGAGATCACTCTCTACCAGCGCCCCGACGGCACGTTCTACGGCGTCGAGGCCGGCGGCATGAGCATGTTCGCCATCGGCGGGGCCGACGAGGTCGGGCCCATGCCCCGCGTCTTCCCGATCGCCATCACCGCCGAGGGCGCCGAACTCGGCGGCGCACTCACCCTGCCTCCGGAAGGCGAAGAGACCGCTGGTCCCGTGGCCGCGGTCCTGATGGTGTCGGGTCCCAGCCAGTCCGACACGGACGTCCAGAACGAGGGCTTCCGTTTCTTTGCTCATCTCGCGCAGGGTCTGGCCAATGGCGGCGTGGCGTCGCTACGCTACGAGCTGCGTGACTTGGCCGAGGGCGGACCGGATGTCATGTCCCGCCTGGTTGCCGACGCCCAGGCCGCGCTGGCGGTTCTGAGCGCTCGCGAGGAGATCGATCCTGCCAAGGTGCTCCTGCTCGGGCATGGTGAAGGCGCCATGTTGCTGGGAGAATTGGCAGGTCTGGCCACCGTCGGGGGCGCGACCCCTCGCGGGCTGATCTATCTTGGCGCGGTCACGGTACCAGGCGCAGACCTGGATGCGGCGGTTCCCCGTCCCGCCGACGCGCCCTGGCTCGAGTCGTTCCTGGCCTACGATCCGCGGGCGTTCCTGGTCGGTGAATTACCGCCGTTTCTGGTGCTGCACGGCGATCTCGACACCGAGGTCCCGCCCGACAACGCCACCGGCCTGAAGACGTTCCTCAACGAGGCAGGCCACATGCGCGTGTCCTGCACGGTGGCCAAGAACATGAACCACTATCTGCAGACCGCCGAGACCGGCGCGGTCGAGGAGTACCCGGATCTGGCGCCCGCGTGCGCCAAAGGCATCGTCAAACGCATCACGTCTTTCGTGGGGTTCTGTACTCGTTAGTTTCCCGGGTCGAGATAGACCCGGCACTCGAACGGCTCCAGCGATACCCAGAGGCCCCGCTCGCGGATTTCCGCGGACGGGGCTTCCTGCGTCGCGCCCGTGCGGGAGTCCCGGAAGCGGCAGACGCCGTCGGCGCTCGTGACGCCCAGTGCGTCGGCCAGGGTTTCGCTGCGCAGACGATCCTGGTCGGCGTCACGCCAGGATGTGCTGTGGTGTGCTCGTCCCGACCGCGGCGAATCCGAGTTGTTGAAGAGGACCAGGGCGTGGCGGGCGCCGTGTCCGTTGGCGTAGCAGAAGACATCCTCGGCCACCGTGCCGTCGCCACCCAACACATCGAAGAGTCGAAAGGACTCGGCCCCGGCAAAGAGGGCGCGCTCGCGCAACAGGGGTTGGATCATCTGTTCGTGGTGTGCCAGGAAGCCCTCATCTGGTGATTCGCCGGTATAGTCACGCGCGTATTCCATGCCGTACTTCTCGGTATAGCCCTCGAACTGTCCGTGGGCGATCATGGGCAATCCGGGCAGCGTCGCCAGCAGTGTGCAGGCGCCGAAGTACGGGTCGCCCTTGCCGAACTGGCTTTCGGCCGTGGCTTCGTCGGGGTTGCTCAGGAAATTCACCATGCGTTGCAGGATCGCGGGCGCGAACTCCAGCACGTTCTTGATGGACTTGCGATAAGTGGCGTTGTCCCGGTCACGGATCATGTGCATGAACGCGCTGTTGTAGACGCGGTGCATGCCCAGGGTCCGCACGAAGTAGCCCTCCATGAGCCAGAAGGCTTCGGCCAGCAACAGCGTGTCGGGCGCTTCGACGGCGATGCGGTCCACCACTTCCCGCCAGAATTCCCGCGGCATGGCGCGGTCGAAATTCCTCTGGTCCAGGGCGTGTGCGGCGCGGCCGGGTATGTCGCTGCCCGCGCCGGGTTCCGGATGCCACAGGCGGCGCACGTGACGCTGGGCCAGCACCATGGCCGCGTCGAAACGGATCACCGGGAAGCGGCGTGCCACCGCCACGACCTCTTGAATGACGGCTTCGCGCGCCTCGGGATTCAGGAAGTCGACCTGGGCCGTGTCGTTCCAGGGCATGTTGGTGCCGTCGTTGCCGTGATAGATGTAGCGATTCGTGCCCGTATCCAGATCGGTTCGCTGGAAGACCACCGCCGCGTCGCTGTGATCGGCATAGCCGTTCTCGAGGCGGATGGCCACCGACTCGTGGGCGGACAGGTCATCGCCGCTGAATCCGTAGGACGGGTACGGCGCATAGTCGACGCCGACGAACCAGTCGGGATGGTCGTGGACCCATTCGCTGTCCAGGCCGGTGTGATTGGGCACCATGTCGCCGGCCAGCCGGATGCCGCGCTCGGCGGCGCGCCGGCGCAGGTCGTCGAGGGCCTCCTCGCCGCCCAGATCGTCGGCGACGCGATAGCTGTCCACGGCGTAGGCGCTGGCCAGGGCTTCCGAGTTGCCGCGTCGGCGCTTGATCTCGCGCGAGGCCCGGCTGCGTTGCCAGACCCCGATCAGCCACAAGCCCGTGATGCCGCGCGTCACCATCTCGTCCAGGACCTCGTCGGGAACAGCGTCCAGAGTGGCGATGGGACACCCGAAGCGGCGCGACAACTGGTGCAGCCACACGTGTGTGTTCTTGGCCAGCAGGACGAGTCGCGGCATCCAGTCCTGGTCAGGGGAGTAGCGTTCCGCTTCGGGATCGTCGTCACGGCGACTCTCACCGACGGCGTGCGATGGCTCCTCGAAGCGCATCTCCTCGGCGGGGCCCGGACCCTCGAAGCGGGGGCGGTGCTCTTCGTGCAACTCGCCGGCCGCGGTCAACAGGGCGTCGCCCGTCTCTTCGAGCCAGGGATTCCAGGCCTCATGGGCGATGGCCAATTGGGTGGCCGGGTCGTCCGGTGCGAGGCGCTGGGGGCGGGTCAGCAACGCGCCGAGGCTCTCGCCGTCCGGATCAAAACCGGGAGACTCGTTCAGCAGGGGCGACAGCCTGCGCCAGGCGCGTTCCAGAAGGTCGTTCTCGGCGGGATCGGTCTCGACGATCAGTTCGCGCACGTTCGTCAGTGCGGGATTATGGCCCAGCAGGCCGAGAACCAGCAAGGCGAGCAACCCGGATTCGGGGAGCGATCGGCCATCCTTGGTGCCTGCGGTGGACGATGTCGCGACCGGGGGCATTTCGGTCACTCCCGGGCGGGCCATGAGACGAGACTGTTCCGAATCGCCGAGGTCCACAGCCAGAACGGAACGGGCCCGTTCCAGGAAATCCGTGTCACGCTCGATGGCATAGCGGGTCAACAGTTCGGATGTGGCCCGGGCCAGGGAGAAGAGCGCGCTGACGAGTCCGGCGCTGACCGGGGGACCGTCCACGGTGCGCCTCACGTCATTGATCCGTTGCGCCGCTTCGCGTGCGGCGCGCAGGCCACGCTCCGGCTCGGCGGCCAGCAGGTCCTCACCCAGGTCCGACAGACCGTAGCGGGCGAGGGCGGGACCGGCGATGATCAAATGCGCGTCGTGAGGCATGTACTCGCTCCATGGTGATTGAGAGTGGTCGGGCGACGCCAACTGTACATCCATACCGTTTATTAGCAAGTAGAAGCTATTATCACCCGAGGGCATGACAATATGGCAGTAGAGTGGCAGGTGCTAATTATTTTGCTTGCAGCTCCCAGGTATTGATGTAGATTACGTGATCTAGCAGTCGAAGGTCTTGAGTGCTAATTAGTCGACAAGACCATAATCAAACCCGCAGATATGGAAAAGGAGGCGTGGTACATGGCTCTCAGCATCCAGCCCCTGGCCGATCGCGTTATCGTCGAGCCCATGGAGGCCGAGACGATGAAGGGCGGTATCATCATTCCCGATACCGCGAAGGAAAAGCCCCAGCAAGGTAAGATCATGGCCGTAGGCCCCGGTCGCGTTGCCGACGACGGCACCCGCGTCAAGCCCGAGGTCAAGAAGGGCGATGTCGTGTTGTACGGCAAGTACTCCGGTACCGAAGTGAGCGTCGGCGGCGGCGACTATCTGATCCTGCGCGAGGGCGACGTCCTCGCCATCCTCTAGACAGCAAGATACCTGTCCAAATAGAAGGAGAGTGAAACCATGGCCAAGATGATCAAATACAGCGCCGACGCGCGCGAGCTGATCAAGAGAGGTGTCGACCAGCTGGCCGATACCGTGAAGATCACCCTGGGCCCCCGTGGCCGGAACGTGATCCTCGACAAGAAATTCGGTGCTCCCGCCGTGACCAACGACGGCGTGACCATCGCCCGCGAGATAGAGCTCAAGGAGCCCTTCGAGAACATGGGCGCCCAGATGGTCAAGGAAGTCGCCAGCAAGACCAACGACGTCGCCGGCGACGGCACGACCACTGCCACGCTTCTGGCTCAGGTCATGATCCACGAAGGCATCAAGAACCTGGCCGCCGGCGCCAACCCCATGTTCATGAAGAAGGGCATCGAGGCCGCCACCGAAGCCGCCGTCGTCGCCCTGAAGAAGCAGGCCAAGACCGTGCGCGACGGCGAGACGATCGCTTCGGTCGCCGCCATCTCCGCCAACAACGACAGCACCATCGGTGCGATCATCGCCGAGGCCATGGAGAAGGTCGGCAAGGACGGCGTCATCACCGTCGAGGATGCCAAGGGTACCGAGATGGAACTGGACGTGGTCGAGGGCATGCAGTTCGACCGCGGCTACCTCAGCCCCTACTTCATCACCAATCCCGAGGCCATGAGGGTGGAGATGGACGATCCGATCATCCTGATCCACGACAAGAAGATCAGCTCCATGAAGGATCTGCTGCCCGTCCTGGAAAAGGTCGCGCAGATGGGCCGTCCGCTGGTGATCATCGCCGAAGATATCGACGGTGAGGCCCTGGCGACCCTGGTCGTCAACAAGTTGCGCGGTACCCTGCAGGTCGCGGCCGTCAAGGCTCCGGGTTTCGGCGATCGTCGCAAGGCCATGCTCGAGGACATCGCGGTGCTGGCGGGTGCCCGGGTCATGAGCGAAGACGCCGGTCTCAAGCTGGAGAACGCCACGACGGGTGATCTGGGCAACTGCTCCAAGATCACCATCGACAAGGACAACACCACGATCGTGGGTGGCAAGGGCAAGGCCGCGGACGTCAAGGCCCGCATCGGTCAGATCCGCGCCCAGATCGAGGAGACCAGCAGCGACTACGATCGCGAAAAGCTGCAGGAACGTTTGGCCAAGCTGGCCGGTGGCGTAGCCGTCATCCGGGTCGGCGCCATGACCGAGATCGAGATGAAGGAAAAGAAGCATCGCGTCGAGGACGCCCTGTCGGCCACACGTGCGGCGGTCGAGGAAGGCATCGTCGCCGGTGGCGGCGTGGCCCTGCTGCGTACGGTCAAGGCCATCAGGGCTCTCGACCTGGAGGGCGAGATCGCCGTGGGCCGCGACATCGTGGCGCGTGCGGTCGAGGAGCCCGTGCGGATGATCGTGGAGAACGCCGGCCAGGAAGGCTCTCTCGTGGTGGCCCGTCTGCGCAGCGAGAAGAAGGCCAACTTCGGCTTCAACGCTGCCACGATGGAGTACGAGGATCTGCTGGCCGCCGGCATCATCGATCCCGTGAAGGTCACGCGGTCAGCCATACAGAACGCCGCGTCGATTGCGGCAATGTTGCTGACCACCGAGGCCTGCGTCACCGATGAGCCCGAGAAGGACGCTCCCGCGATGCCCGACATGGGCGGCGGCATGGGCGGCATGGGTGGTATGGGCGGCATGGGCGGCATGATGTAGCCCTCACTACCCTGAAGGTCGAAAGGGCGGTCCCCGAGTGGGGCCGCCCTTGTCATTGAAGTATGGGGTTTTCACACGCCGCAAACGCTTCGGCTCTTCGAGAGGCGCGTTTGCGGCGTGTGAAAACCCCATACTTCAATGACGGCCCGCACCCACCCGGAGACCGCCCTTTCGACCTTCACGGTAGCAGGAGACTGACTGCCGGGATGTGTCCCCAGCAGACTCCTGTTGGCTGAAAGGAAGTCTTTCGCTACTGTGATGCGACGATGCGAATCCTGCAGATAGGCAAATACTACCCGCCCGCCAAGGGCGGCATGGAAACCGTTCTGGCCCTGATCTCCGCGGGACTGCTCGCGCGGGGACACGAGGTGTGTTCGGTAGTGGCGTCCACTGAACACGATGACGCCCACGAAGCGCTCGGCGATCGTCCCGCCGCGGGACGCCTGATCCGCTGCGGCTCTCTCGCGACGATCGCGTCGCAACCGGTGACACTCTCGTTGCCGTCCGTCCTGCGGCGCCTGTTCCAAGAGTTCGTTCCCGAGATCGTCACGCTCCACTGGCCCAATCCGCTGGCGGCGTTCGCTCTGCAGTGCGTGCGGGGACGGTTGCCCGCCGGGTCACGATTCACCGTCTGGTACCACGCGGACATCACGCGGCAGCGTCTGGGCGCCATGATGCTGAGTCCGTTGCTGCGCAGTCTGCTCGATCGGGCCGACGGCATCGCCGTCTCCACGGGCAGCTTGCGCGACCGCTCGCCCAAACTGTCGCGACGCAGCGCCAAGGTGCGCGTCATACCCTTCGGCATCGACGCCGAGGCCTGGCGCCTGGACACGACTTCAGGGGAGGGACCGTTTCTCTTCGTGGGTCGCCTCGTCTATTACAAGGGCCTGGATCTGCTGTTGGAAGCGGTGGCGTCGGTACCCGATATTCACCTGGAGATCGTGGGCGACGGTCCCTTGCGCGACCGTCTCAGCCGCCGAGCCGCCGAGCCCGACCTGCAGGGGCGTATCCACATGCACGGCGAACTGGACGACACGGGTTTGAGGCGGGTGATGGCCCGTTGCGCCGCGCTCGTCCTGCCCAGTATCGAGCGCAGCGAGACCTTCGGCCTGGTTCAGATCGAGGCCATGGCGGCCGGGTTGCCGGTCATCTCGACCCAGTTACCCACCGGCGTCGCCGAGGTCAATGTCCACCAGGAAACGGGGCTTATCGTGCCGCCCGGCGATCGGGCCGCGCTGGCGGAAGCCTTGCGCGATGTGGTCGCCGATCCCGGCCGATCCCGCGCCTGGAGTCTTGCCGGCCGGCGTCGTGTTGATGAGCACTTCAATCACGAGCGGATGATCGACGCCCTGGAGAGTTGGTACCGGGAGCTCGCGGACAAAGGGGAGACGGGACCTTGAGCTTCGGCTTCCTTGAAGACTGGCATGGGATCCTGCCCCGCGAGGGCGGTCACGTGGTGACGCTGCGGGGCGGGGACGGCAAGACCGCTTTGATCGAAGCGATGTCGACCGTCCTGGTCGCTGCGGGTGTCCCGGTGGCGGTGGCCCGCGACGGCGCGGACGGCCCGCTCGCTTGGCCCGGTCTGATACGCTGTCCCCTGGATGCTCTTCACTTCGAACATCATCTGCTGCACGTCGTTGCGGCAGACGGAGGGACGGGGGGTGTGACGCCGGAGCAAGCCGATGAACTCGGCGGCGCACTGCCGGATCATGTCCTGTTTTACGAAATCGATTCGGGTACGAATCGACCCGCAATGATCAGCGCCGCCGGCGCACTTCCCAAGCGCACCTCGTTACTGATCACCGTTTGCGGACTCGACGCGATCGGTCAACCCGCCGCCACGCTCTTCGCGGACACCGACCGTATACCCAATGCCTGGTTGACGGAGATGGACGGCCAGCGTGTCTGGTCCTGGGACGGCCTCGTCGCCTGGTTTGCCTCCCTGCCCGACGGCTCGACCGCAACCGGCGCCCCCGCGCCTCAGGTGGCGGCTCTGTTGATGATGGACGAATGCCTGGACAGCATCGGTCTCTTCACCTGCCTCGGGCGCCTGATGGACGAGCATGGCCTGTCCCTGGTGATGATGGGCGACACCTCAGGACCCGCGCCTCGTTTGCGTACGGCCTTCACCGAGGCAGACCGATGACGCGGGCGCGTTCCGACTGGGGCGTGATTCTCGCTCGGGGGGATTCCTCGCGAATGGGCCGGCCCAAGGGCCTGTGCAGCCTGCCGGGGGACACGTCGACTTTCCTGACCCGTATCTGTCGACTCTACGGGCGTGCCGGTCTGCCGGTGGCCGTAGTGACCAGCCCTGATCTGGCCACGCTCTATCAAGCCGAATCATCCGGGGCTGATGTGGACGAGTGGGTACTTCTGGACCGCGGGGGCGGCACGGCCGCCAGTTGCCTGGCCGCCGTCACATCCCTCGCCGAACGCGCCACCCATCTCTGGTTTCATCCGGTGGATTTGCCGCTGCTGACGGACGAAACCCTGTCGCGGCTACAGACCGTGTCGAGCGAGGCGCCGGACGCCGTGCTGGTACCCTGGCACGGGACGCGCCGTGGCCATCCCGTGATCACTCCCGTAGCGCCTTGGCGCGGTTTGTCGCCCGCCGATTACCCCGGTTCCATGAAGACCCTCATCGAGACCCATGACGTCGTCCTGCGCCGCGTACCGCTCCAGGACCCGGGAATTCACCAGGATTTCGATCGCCCCGAAGATCTTGTCTAATAGGTATCAGCACGTTTCCGGAGCAATAAATGCGGGTTGCGCTGGCCGGAACTCTCCGATCGACAGAGAGTTGAAGCGATCCACGTAGATCCGTTCTCAAGCCGAACGAAACCTCGATCCTGGAGCGGACAGACCGGAAAGCAGGACACAATTGACACGCTGGCGGTGTTTTTCTATGTTTCTGGCCGTCCGATCTCCATAGATTAAGTAGGAGTAATCTCCAACGCGAATACGTTCCGCTGGGAGTTGACCAATGTTGAAGATCAGTGAGACCCGCTCAATCCGTTCCGCCCTGCTGATCATACTGATCGCTGCGATCGCGACATTGACAGCTGTCGAGACCGTCGCTTGTCCCGAAGCGCAGTACAAGGAAGCGGATCATGCTTTCATGGTCGCCAGGGATTTCATCAATGCCCGTAACTGGACCGAGGCCATCCCTTCGCTCGAGTCGGCCTTGGCCATCTGTCCCGAGCACGTCAACTCGCTGCGCTATCTCGGCAAGGCCCACTATGCCAACGAGCGCTACGATGTGGCGCAGACCACCCAGGAAAAGCTCATCGAGGTCACCGGCAGGGACGCCAAATCCAGCGACTATATGGATCTGGGCAAGACCTACGCCAAGCTCAAGGATTACCGCAAGGCTCGTCAGGCCTACGTGAACGCCAGTCGTCTGGATCCGGAGAACTGTTCGATCCTTTTCAACCTGGCGGTCATGCACGGTGCGGTTAAGGATCATTCCCGGTCGGTAGAAGCCTACGAGCAGGTGCTGGACAACTGTCCCGATCTGCGCGACAAGGCCATGCCCCGGCTCGTGAAGGCCTGCCAGAAGGCCGCCGAGCGCGAGCGCAGCTTCGGCAACGTCGCCGAAGCCAAACTCTACGAGGACAAGCGCGCCGAGTACGGCAGCCAGGCCGGCGGCAGCGTGGGTTATCAGCTGATCGTGGACAAGATGCGGGCCAAGGATTATGCCGGCGCGGCGACCCAGTGCGAGGCGTTCCTCGATAACAACCCCGACAGCAGCAAGCGTGATCGCGTCCTGCTGAACATGGCTCGCTGCCGGCAGCAGCTCAAGAGTTACGGCCCCGCAGTTACGGCCTATCGCCAGTATCTGGACATCAAGCCCGACGATGGCGAGACCGCCGGCAGCCTGGTCAGTGTTCTGGTCAGCTCCGAGCTTTGCGAGGAGGCCTTGGCCGAGGCCGCCGAGGCCCATGCGCGTGTCCAGGACGCCGAGCAGCGCGTCTACATCAACTACTACTGGGGCAAGGCCCTGGAATGCAACGGTCGTTATCAGGAGGCCAAGGAGAAGTTCCGCTGGGTCTTTGCCAACGCGACCGGCATTTACAGGAACTATGCCCGCGATGAGATGGGACGTCAGGACCAGCATATGGAGCGCGAGCGCGCCCAGCGTCAGAACGCCGGACGTTGATTCGAATCGTTCCTCGGTTTACAGTGCCCCGTGACCGCAACCGCGGCGCGGGGCCTTTCCCTGTTCGGCGGTGAGTTCCGTCCAAGTGATCCCGGGAGTATCATGTCCAGACTCGACAAACTGCCCCCGTATCTGTTCACCGAGATCGATCGCGCCAAGCGCGAAGCCGTGACCGCAGGTCGTGACGTCGTCGATCTGGGCATCGGTGATCCGGATTGTCCGACGCCGACGCCCCTGCTGGACGTCATGGCCGAAGCCGTACGCAATCCGGCCAACCACGGGTATCCCAGCAATCAGGGCGCGCCGGCTTTTCGCGAAGCCGTGGCGGCTTGGCTGGATCGTCGCCAGGGTGTGACGGTCAACCCGGACACGCAGGTCATGGCCCTGATCGGCAGCAAGGAGGGGTTGGCCCATCTGCCCTTTGCCCTGCTTGGGGAGGGGGACAAGGTCCTCGTGCCGGATATCGGCTACCCCGTTTATGGCAACGCGGCGATTCTGGCCGGCGGTGAGCCCGTGACCTATGCCCTGACCCATGAGCGGGGGTTTCTGCCCGACCCCGTCGAACTGGCGGCCAAATCGGACGATCGGACACGGCTGCTCTATCTGAACTATCCGCACAATCCCACGGGCGCCACCGCGACCGCGGCGGACTATCGTGTCGTGATGGACGCCGTGGGCGGTGACGGACCGGTCGTTCTCAACGATGCCGCCTATCGGGACGTGACCCTCGCCGGCACCCCGCCGGCCGGCCTGCTGCAGACGGCCGACCCGGCCCGCGAGCGCGTGATCGAGTTCCACAGTCTCTCGAAGATGTTCAACATGACCGGCTGGCGCATCGGTTTTGCCGTGGGACACCCCGACGTGATCTCGGCCCTGGATCGCGTGAAACAAAACATCGACAGCGGTTCCTTTACTGCGGTGCAGGAAACAGCCATATTCGCCCTGAGTGAGCGTTGCGACGCGTTGCTGGCGCAGGTGATGGCCCCTTACCGTCGCCGGCGTGATGTGATCGTCGCCGCGCTTGACCACGCGGGCCTGGAAGTCTTTGCGACCGACGCGACTTTTTACGTGTGGGCGCGCGTGCCGACGGGGGAGGACAGTCTGTCCTTCTGCCGGCGGGTTCTGGCGGAACTGGACATCATCGTCACTCCGGGCACGGGTTTCGGCCCCGGGGGCGAGGGTTGGTTCCGCATCTCCCTGACCAGCGCCGACGACCGCGTCAACGAGGCGGCCGACCGGTTGCGGAGGCTCTGATGGACTGCATTCGACTCACGGGCATCGACGTTTACGCCTACCATGGCGCCCATCCGGCCGAACGTGAACTGGGGCAGCGCTTCGTCATCGACGTGGAACTCTGGGCCGATGTGCAACCGGCCGCCCAGAGCGACACCATTGCCGACGCCCTGGATTACACCCAGGTCCATCAGCGCATCATCGATCTGACCGCCGGCGAGTCTTTCCATCTGGTGGAGGCTCTGGCCGGCCGCATCTGCGATGCCCTGCTGACCGAGTTTCCGCTGGAGGCGGCGACGGTCACCGTTCACAAGCCCAATCCGCCCATCAAGAATTTCCTGGGGAGCGTGTCGGTGACCATCGATCGTACGCGCGAGGACCTGCTGAATCGGCCCGTGGGCAAGTCGCGCCGGCGGCACAGCAACGGCGAGTCCATCCAGTGAAATCATCGGCTACGGACAGACGGCCCGTCTATATCGGCCTGGGGAGCAACCTCGGCGACCGGATCGCGGAACTGCGGGCCGGCGTGGCGGCCATGGCTGCCCATCCGCGTATCGAAGTCCGGGCGCTCAGCGGTGTTTTCGAGAGTGCCTACGTGGGGCCCGGCGAGGCCCAGCTCGATTATCTGAATGCTTGCGCGGCCGTGGCGACGGATCTGACGCCGGCCGCGTTGCTGGCGGCTCTCAAGGGGATCGAGCAGGACCGTGGTCGCGGCGGCCTGACCCACATGCGGCCCCGAACCCTGGACCTGGACATACTGCTCTACGGCGATCTGCGGGTGTCGGAGACCGACCTGGAAATACCGCATCCCCGGCTCGCGGAGCGGGCCTTCGTACTCGCGCCGCTGGCCGAACTGGATCCGGGCCTCGTTCTCCCGGATTCGGGGCAGACAGTCGCGCGGCGATGTGCCATGATTCTCTCTGCCGAGGGTCGGATCGCGAACCGTCGGCCTGAGTTTGTACTGTCGGCGATGGCCGTCGAGGAAATGTGACACCGGAGGGATCAGGCGTGTTGCCTTGGCGTTATATCGTTGTGGAAGGCGTGATCGGCGCCGGTAAGACCAGTCTCACGAAGCTTCTGGCCAGCCGGACGGGCGCGGCGGTCAATCTGGAGATCGTCGAGGAGAATCCCTTCCTGGCCAAGTTCTATCAGGACCGGGCGTTTTTCGCTTTTCAGACCCAGATCTTTTTCCTGTTGAGCCGTTACCGTCAGCAGCAGAAGCTAACCCAGCCCGATCTGTTTGCCACCACGGTCATCTCGGATTACCTGTTCGCCAAGGACCGCATCTTCGCCAATCTGAATCTGAGCGACGACGAACTCGCGCTCTACGACCAGTTGGCGAACATTCTCGAACAGCACATTCTCAAACCCGACCTGGTGATCTATCTGCAGACGTCCACCGATGTGCTGATGGAGCGCATCAACATCCGCGGACGCAGCTTCGAGCGCGACATGAACCGCGAATACATCGATGCGCTCAACAGCGCCTACAGTTATTATTTTCATCACTACCGCCAGACGCCGTTGCTGGTGATCAATACGAACGAGTTCGACTTCGTGAACGTGCCCGGCGATCTCGACCAGCTCTATTCGCAGCTCGGAGAGACGTTCCAGGGAACACACTATTTTGCTCCAGCCTAAGGGTGAACGATGAGCAAGCAGGAGACACTCGGCCTTTTCGCCGCCTACAAACGCCAGGGTCGCAAGATCGTCATGCTGACCGCGTACGACCTCACGTCTACGTTGATCGCGCGTGACGGTGGCGTTGATGCCTTGCTGGTGGGTGATTCGGTCGGCATGGTCGTGCTCGGGCACGAGAACACGCTGCCGGTAACCATCGCGGACATGGTCCACCATTGCGCGGCGGTTACCCGGGCGCGCCCGGGTATTCCGGTCATCGCCGACATGCCCTACGGCAGCTTTCACGTCTCGCCGGACGAGACCGTTCAGCACGCCATCCGCCTGGTGAAAGAGGGCGGCGTGGCCGCGGTCAAGGTGGAGGGCGGTCGCGCGCGCGGACCGGCCATCAAGGCCCTGCTGGCGGCGGAGATCCCGGTCATGGGACACGTCGGCCTGACGCCCCAGTCGGTGCACAAGCTGGGTGGCTTCAAGGTCCAGGGCCGCGGCCGTGGCGCTGCCGACCTGTTGCTGGACGAGGCGGCCTTCCTGGAGGAGATCGGGTGCTTCGCCATGGTGGTGGAATGCGTGCCGGCGGAACTGGCGCAACGCATCAGCGCGACGGTCACCATCCCAACGATCGGTATTGGCGCGGGGCCGCATTGCGACGGCCAGATCCTCGTCTACCACGATCTGTTGGGACTGTTCGACGGACTCCGTCCCCGATTCGTCAAGCGATACGCCGAACTCGGACGCGAGGCGATCGCGGCGGTCAAGTCCTATGGCGACGAGGTGCGCGACGGTGTCTTCCCGTCCGCGGAGCACAGTTTTGTCGACAAGAGTATCGTGGATCGGGATCCGGCTTCGCAGCCGCAGACCCCGGCCGAGCCAGGCGAACGCGGCTACCTGGCGTCCGTCGAGAACGGTGAGGAGGACTGAGCCGTGGATCTGCTCCGTTCGCACCAGGATCTGGAGCGGCTCCGGGACCTGCGGGCACAAGGTCCGCTGGTTTTCGTCCCCACCATGGGCGCCCTGCACGAGGGGCACCTGAGTCTGGTGCGCAGTGCCGGTGCGCTCGGGCCGGTTGTCGTCTCGATCTTCGTCAACCCGACCCAGTTCGGACCCGACGAGGACCTGGATCACTATCCCCGCGATCTGGACAGAGACCTGAAGGTGTTGGCGCCGCTGGCGCCGGCCGCGGTCTTCGCTCCGTCGGTGGCCGAGATGTACAGTTCGCCGGACGGCGTTTCGGTGGTCCCCGGAAACCGGGCCAAGGAACTCTGCGGGGCGCGACGTCCCGGCCATTTCTCCGGCGTGCTGACCGTGGTCGCCAAGCTCTTCAACCTGGTGCGTCCGGACATGGCCGTCTTCGGCCGCAAGGACGGGCAGCAGTGCCTGGTCATCGACGAGATGGTGCGGGATCTCGACTTTTCCATCCGTCTGGTGGACGCGCCGACCGCTCGCGAGGACGACGGCCTGGCCATGTCCTCGCGCAATCGTTACCTGAACGAAGAGAACCGGCAAAGAGCCGTCAGCCTGTGGCGAAGCCTGAACGCGGTCAAGACGTCGCTGAGCGACGGCGAGCGCGACGTATCGATTCTGGAAGCCCTACTGGTGAGGGAATTGGCCGAGACCGACGGTATCGACTATGCGGAGATCCGCGCCGTGCCGGACCTGGCGCGCCTCGACCAGGCCGAGGGCAAGGTGATCGTGGCGGTGGCGGCGCAGGTGGGTCCCGCGCGCCTGATCGACAATATGGTCCTGAGCGTCGATGAACGGGGCGCCGCGGAGACGTCCCTGTTCCCATCTGGAGGATGACCGACTTGAACGACACCGAGACCCTGCTGCAGGCCGTGGTTCTGGCCGCCGGCAAGGGGACGCGCATGAAATCGGACCGACCCAAGGTGTTGCACGAGATCGGTGGGCGTCCGTTGTTGGGACGTGTCCTCGATGCCGTCCGGCAGGCGCGAATCGATCGCACCGTCGTGGTCGTCGGGCACCAGGCCGACCGTGTGGAGACCCGCTTCGCGGCGGACGATCTGGTTTTCGTGATCCAGGAGCCGCAGCTGGGCACCGGTCACGCGGTGCAGGTTGCGGTGCCGTCCCTGGACCCGGGCGGGTACACGGTGATTCTCGCCGGCGACGTTCCCCTGCTGCGGGCGACAACGGTCCGGCGGCTGATCGAAGAGACGGTGGCCTCGGGCGTGAGTGCGTCCGTGCTGACCTGCGTGGTCGACGACGCAGGCGCCTATGGGCGCATCGTCAAGGACGGCGCCGGAAATCTGGCGCGCATCGTGGAGGCCCGCGACGCGTCCGCGGACGAGTCGGCCATCGGCGAGTACAACACGGGCGTCTTTTGCTTTCGGACCGCGGACATGATTACGGCTTTGGCCAAGCTGTCCAAGGACAACGATCAGGGCGAGTATTACCTGACCGACACCATCGCTCATCTCGTGGCTGACGGAAAAGCCGTGCAGGCGGTGGCCATGACCGACCCGGACGAGGTCGTGGGGATCAACACCGTCGACGAACTTGCAGCCGCGGACGCGCTCCTGCGGGCCCGTGGGGGAGACTGAAGTGGACAGACTGTACACACCGTGGCGCCTGGAGTACGTCAAGGGTGAGAAGGCTGAGGACGGTTGCGTCTTCTGCAACGCTCTCGCGGGTGACGACCGTGAGCACTTCATCCTGCACCGGTCGCGTCTCTGGTACGTGATCCTCAATCACTACCCGTATAACTGCGGCCATCTCCTGGTGGTGAGTAACCGGCACCTGGGCGCCCTGGCCGACTGCACCGCTGAGGAAGTCGCCGATCTGGCCGTGCTGATGAAAGCCTGCGAAGCAGCTCAACGCGAAGCGTATCAACCCCACGGCATCAACTGCGGCTATAACGCGGGGGGAGCGGCCGGTGCCGGCATTCCCGCCCATTTCCATGTGCATTTTCTGCCCCGGTGGTCGTCGGATACCAACTTCGTCACCGTTGTGGGCGATACGCGCATCATGCCCGAAACCCTGGGCCAATCCTATGAGACCCTCCAACCGGCCCTGAAAGCCGCTTTGGCGGGAACGGAACTTTGATGGGTGTGCTGCGAGTTGTTCTGCTGCTGCTGGTACTGGTCTGTATCGGCTCGGTGGGTGTGTGGGTGGTCCATGGCGACGGGGTCCTGTCCGACGTCATCGAGGCTCCCGAGGCTCGCCGTGCCGCGCCGGACGAAGCGGAGGGCGAGGCTCCCAGCGATGTTGTCCATCTGCTCATTCTCAACGGAACCGCGGTGAAGAAACTGGCCGGGGATTTCAGCCTGTTGGTCGGCCGGGTCGGTTGCGTGGCCAACCGTGTCGACAACGCGCCCCACGATCATTACGCCCGGTCCCTGTTGATCAACCGGCGCCTGGACGACGATCGGGCCGAAGCCCTCGCCGCACGTCTCGGCGGGCCGCTGGTGATCAGGGAACACGATGGCGCCGCCGTCGAGGACGCCGTCCTCGTTCTGGGGGCCGACCACGAGCACCTGCGCGAGGTCCTGAGCGCGCCCTGATTTGTGCCGGATTAGCCCTTGGAATCCCGAGGGGTGTGCGGATATATTGGTTCACCGACGAATGAGCCGTGTTTTGGGAGGATGCTATGCAGAAATCGATGGGAACGGTGTTGCTGACCCTGTTTCTGGGCATGCTCATCGGCGCCATCCTCAGCCAGGTCATCGGACTCTTCCTCGAGGAAGGCTCCGTGGCCGAACAGCTCTTCGTTCGTTCGGTGAGTTTCGGACCCGAACTGAATCACTGGGACCTCGTGGTCCTGGACATAACCTTCGGCTTCAAGCTTCACTTCAACTTCATGAGCGTGATCGGCGTTTTCGTGGCCTCGCAGATCCTGCGCTGGTACCGTTGACGACCGACGTGTCGGGGAGAAGAAGATGACTCCATTTCTTGCGTTTATCGGTGGTCTCGGCTGGCCCGAACTGCTGGTGATCGGACTCGTGGTGCTGCTGGTTTTCGGCCCCCGCCGCTTGCCCGAAATCGCCGAGTCCTTTGGCGCGTCCATCAAGAAATTCCGCAAAGCCACCCGCGACGTGCAGGAAGAGGTGAAGCGGGAGATCGACGAGGCCCCCAAGGACGAGCAGAAGAAGGACGACTGAACCGGACCGCGCACGGAGGCGGACCATGAACCTGCCGCAACTCCTGGATCGACTCAAGGCCGACGAGCGTTTCGTGCGTAACGTGACCCGCTGGGAAGTCTTGCCCGCCACGGCCGCGCGTACCGTGGACTATCCAGACCATCTGCATCCCGACCTCGTCGCGACGCTGAGGCAACGCGGTATCGGTGAGCTATACTGCCACCAGGCCGCCGCCCTAGGCCACGCGGCCGACGGCCGCCCCTTTGTCGTCGTCACGCCGACCGCGTCCGGCAAGACCCTCTGCTACAACCTGCCCGTGCTGGACACGATGCTGCGTGATCCCCAGGCCCGCGCGCTCTATCTGTTTCCGACCAAGGCGCTGAGCCAGGATCAGATGCACGAGGTCCACGGGATCGTCACGGACCTGGGCGTGGACATCAAGACCTTCACCTTCGACGGCGACACGCCGGCCCCGGCGCGCAAGGCCATCCGCAGCAGCGGACACATCGTGGTGACCAACCCGGACATGCTGCACCAGGGCATCCTGCCCCACCACACCTTGTGGGTGAAGCTCTTCGAAAATCTCAAGTACGTGGTGGTGGACGAAGTGCACCATTACCGCGGCGTGTTCGGCAGCCACGTGGCCAACGTGCTGAGACGTCTGCGTAGAATCGCCCGCTTCTACGGGGCCGACCCGTTGTTTATCGGTTGCTCGGCCACCATCGCCAACCCGGGCGAACTGGCGTCGGAGCTGGCCGGTCGCGACGTCGATGTCATCGACGACAACGGGGCGCCGCGGGGCGAGAAGCACTTCATCTTCACCAATCCGCCCGTGGTCAACCGTGAGCTGGGTATTCGCCGCTCGGCCCTGAAGGAGACCCGCGCCCTGTCCGAACGCTTCCTGGGCACCGGCGCCCAGATGATCGTGTTCGCCCGGTCGCGCATGCGCGTGGAACTGCTGCTGACCTACCTGGAGCGCGCGGGGCGCAAGATCGGCATCAAGAGCGGCGAGGTGCGGGGGTATCGCGGGGGCTACCTGCCCACCGAGCGGCGCGCCATCGAGCGAGGTTTGCGCGACGGCAGCGTCAAGGCCGTGGTGAGCACCAATGCCCTGGAGCTGGGTATCGACATCGGGCGACTGGACGTATGCCTGATGACCGGTTACGCCGGGACGGTCGCCAGTACCTGGCAGCAGGCGGGCCGGGCCGGGCGCAGCCAGAACCTGAGTGTCGCCATCCTGGTGGCCACGAGTAATCCGCTGGACCAGTACGTCATCAATAATCCGGACTGGTTCTTCGGTCGCAGGCCCGAGCATGCGAGCGTCGATCCGGACAACCTGATCATCCTGCTCAGCCATCTCAAGTGCGCCGCCTTCGAGTTGCCCTTCGACGTGGGCGAGGGGTTCGGGACCGGGCCGGTGGACGAGGCCCTCTCGTATCTGACCGAACAGGGTGTCCTGCATCGTGACGCCGACACCTACCACTGGATGGCCGAAACCTATCCCGCCGAAGACGTGAGCCTGCGCAGCGCGGCGCCCGAGAACGTGGTCATCATCGATACGTCGACGCCGACCCACGCCGTGATCGGGGAGATGGACCTGTTCAGCGCCCAGGAAATGCTGCACGACGAGGCCGTCTACATCCACGGTGGTCAGCAGTACCACGTGGACCAGTTGGACTGGGAACGACGCAAGGCCTACGTGAAGCCGGTGAAGGTCGATTACTACACCGACGCCCAGCGCAAGACCGAACTCAAGACCCTCGACGACGAGGGCCGCGACGGATTCGCGCTCGGGGAAAAGGGCCTGGGCGAGATCGGCCTCATAGCCAAGGTCACCGTCTACAAGAAGATCAAGCTGGGCACCCACGAAAACGTGGGGGCGGGGCGCGTGTATCTGCCCGAGATGGAGATGCACACCACCAGCTTCTGGTGGGAATTGCCGGGGGAACTGCAGACGCAGATGGCCGATGCGCGGCTCGATCTGGGCGACGCGCTGAAAGGCCTGGCCCACCTGATCGGCTGTGTGGCGCCGGCGTTCGTCATGGCCGATCCGTCGGATGTACGGACCATGCCCATGGTCAAGTCGCCGTTCACGGGACATCCCACGTTGTACGTCTACGACGCCTATCCCGGCGGCGTGGGCTACGCCAAACGGATCTTCGCCCAGTTCGACGAAATCGTCGCCGCAGCGCACCACCACCTGGATGCCTGCCCCTGCGAGTCGGGATGTCCGTCGTGTATCGGCGCCGCGGTGGAATCGGGCGCTACCGCCCTGTCAGGCGCGCGCTGGATCCTGGGCGCCTGCCGGGAGTCGGCGTGAAATGGACATGCGCAAGCGTTTGGCCAGACTTGATCGGCATGGCACCGACAAGAGCGCGTCGCATGATAACGATCCGCCCTGCGGCGATCCCCTGAAGCTGGGCCTGGAACGGCACGACGGAACAGCGGGTCCTGTCTGGATTCGCGAACATCGCACCCGCCACCCCCGCCCGCCGGCCGACATGATCCTTCTCAACCGCCTGGCGACGCGTCCCGCCCCCGACGATCTGACACCCGACGAGATCCTCTTCCTGGACACCGAGACCACCGGCCTGGCCGGCGGCACCGGAACCCTGGCGTTCCTGGTGGGGCTGGCCTGGTGGCGCGAGGGACACTTCCACATCAAGCAGTACTTCGTGCCCTCGCCCGGAGCCGAACGGGCCATGCTGGCCGATCTGGCCGGTCTGGCCGAGGGCTTCCGGGCCGTGGTCACCTACAACGGACAGACCTTCGACCTGCCGTTGCTGCGGACGCGCGGTATCCTGGCCAGACGCCGTAACCTGCTCGGCGATCTGGCCGGTTGGGACCTGCTGCCCGTGGCGCGACGGCTCTGGGGCCGGCGTCTGGACGATTGTCGTCAGCAGACCGTCGAGACCGTCATCGCGGGGATCCACCGGGGGGCCGGGGATATCGAGGGACAGCTCATCCCCCCGGCCTACTTCGCCTTCGTCAAGACGGGGCGGCTGGGAGCCCTGCGCGCGGTGATCGAGCACAACAAGCGCGACATGGCAGGAATGGCCGCCATCCTCCGGGAAGCCGTGGCACGAGCACGTCTGCTGACCCGCCCCGCCACGCGACGCGTTTTGCCGTGGCGGGACGCGTGGTCGCTGGCTCGCCTGTGCGAGAGCGCAGGCGATCGGGACAACGAGGCGCTTTGGATGGCGCGCGCGCTTGACGACGCGCAATCGGACGACGGGCCGCCCCGTCTTTTCCTGGCCGACGCCGTGCGCATGATCAAGCGGACCGGGGCGTGGCACCGTGTGGCCGAGCTGCTGGCGTGGGCCGAGCGGGCGCATGGTCGAGCGCGCTGGTCGGACCTGGAGGGGGCGATTCTCTACGAACACCGCCTCGTGGATCTGCCGCGTGCGCTCGCGCATGCCCGGGCTCTGGGCGACCCTCATCGCATCGCGCGGCTGGAGACCAAGATCGGGGAGACCAAGATCGTTGATTGATCGTGAAGGGTCGTGCATGATACCGGTGCACCGAACCGAAGGGGCCATTATGTCGAAGGTGACGCGCGAAGACGGGCACCTGGTCGTGGCGGCCATCCGGGTGTTGTCGCACAAGCTGGGCGGGCCACCTACGCCCGAACAGGCGGCCGAATTGTTGGGGATGGCGCCGGAGACCCTCCGCCTGCATGTCCTGGGACTGCACGAGTCGGGAATCGTGACCCTGGTCACCAGCGCCTACGAGAACTGCCTGGAAGTGCGCGACCACACCTTGCTGGACCAGCTCGAAAGCGGCGCCAAGCAGGCGGCCATGGACGAGGCGCTCGCCGAGTTCGATCAGCGCAAGCAGGACGAGGCCGAACGCATGTCCAAGCTCTTCACCGACGGGGAACTCGAGAAGAAGCGCCAGGACAAGTTCAAGGATATGGCGGATGGCCTGATGGATTTCGAGAAGAAGAAACCGCGCAATCCGTTCGGTGACGAGTAGCGTCTGAACTGTCGACATGAAAAGAGAAGGCCTCCCGCGGGGGAGGCCTTCCCACGTCGTTTGACACGCGCCCTGTCGGCTACTCGTCGGCGTAGAGCAGGTAGCGTCGGTCGTCGATCTTGGCGGTGGACAGCTTGTCCTCATACCACTGCTCGACTATGTCGGCTTTGCGCGTGGTGATCAGGGACTGGTGGAGCTCGGCCTGCGCGGCGATGTAGGCTTCCTCGTCGAAGTCGGACTTCCACAAGACGTTCATGGCGAAGAGACCGCGGTTGGTCTCGATGCGCTCGACCAGGGCGCCGACGGCGTTGTCCACGGCCGCCTGGTTGAAGTCCGTGTTGTAGCCCACGTCGGCGACGTTTCCGGTGGCCGTGAAGGTGTCGGTGACCGCGTGGTTCAGCTCGAACTCGCCGGCCACGTCGTCAAAGGCGCGACCCATCTGCAGGGCGCCGATCGCCGGGTTCATCTTTTCGTTGGCGAGGGCGGTCTTCGCGTCACGGTTGATCTTGCTGATCACCTGCGATTCCACGTCGGTCAGAGGCGCGGGGCCCTCGGGCAGATACTCGAGATTGCGCACGACGTAGAAGACTTCCTCGTTTCCCATGACACGGCTGATGTCGCCCGCGGTGGAATTGAAGGCGAAGAAGCTGCCCTGGGCCGTGTT
Organism: uncultured Fibrobacteraceae bacterium; assembly: GCA_964476155.1. GTDB lineage: Bacteria > Krumholzibacteriota > Krumholzibacteriia > LZORAL124-64-63 > LZORAL124-64-63 > JAHIYU01. Next base: position 110,921 of record CAYYYS010000001.1, on the reverse strand, counting down.
GCGGAAGCCGGGGATGTCCCGTCCCTCGTGCACGGGTCGCGGGAAAGCCACTTCGAGAGCGGCGTCCTCGGCGGCTTCGGCGAAGCCGACGTCGAGAGCATCGTCACGGAACGCCACGGCCTGCTCGTAGATGTTGTTCATGGTCTCGTCGCCGATGGTCACCTTGAAGAGGATATGTCGGGCGTGGACGCGCGCCACGGCGTCGTCCTCGGTGATCTGCTCGATGACCTCGATGAGGTGATAACCGAACTGGGTCTTGACCGGCGTGCTGATCTCACCCACCGGCAGGTCGAAGGCGACCGCGGTGAATTCGTCGACCATGCGTTCGCGATCGAAGGTACCCAGGTCGCCGCCTTCTTCGCGGGTACCGTCCTCGGAATAGATGGCGGCGGCGTCGGCGAAGTCGATGGCACCGTCGAGGATCTCCTGACGAACCTCGACGGCCAGCGCCTTGACATCCGCGTCGTCGAGATCGCTGGGCTCTTTGGGGAAGGTGACGATGTTGACGGACACCTTCGCGGGTTCGTTGAACTCGTCGGTGTTTTCGGCGTAATAGGCGGCGATCGCCTCGTCGGAGGGCTGAGACTCCAGGGTCATGTCGCCGAAGAGGACGCCCACGTACTCGGCCACCGCCAGCAGAGTCTGCTTGGTATATTCCTCACGCATTTCCGAGTCGGTTACGATCACGTCGGCGGTGAGGGTCTCCATCAGCTTTTGCCGGGGGAGGATGGCCCGCAGATAAGCTTCGACGCCGGTCCAGTCCCGCTCAGGATTGGCGAGCTCGGCGTAATAGGCGTCCATGTCGACCTGACCTTCAGGCGTCATGAACGACTGCAGGATTTCCGGGGGCGGGCTGTTCTTGAGTACGTCGATGATCTCGTCGTCGTTGATGCTGAGGCCGCGACGCTCGATCTCCTGATCCTCGATCTTGGCCCGGAGCATGTATTGCCAGACGGTCTCGGCGGCCTGGGCCCGCTGGTTCACGGTCAGCGCGTCGGTCTGGTACTGGTTGCGCAACTGGGCCAGGTACTGGCGGTACATGTTGTCCCACTCGACGGTCGTGATCTTCACGCCGTTGATCGACCCGATCGAGGTGGGACCCTGCTGCTGCTGAGGTCCGCCCGATCGTCCGCACTGGGCGCCCCAGACGATAAACGTGAACAGGATGAACGAGACGGCGATGATCCAGTAGAAGATCTTCGCTCGTGTCCGGAGCAGTTTGAACATCGTGAATCTCCTCTGAATCTACCCGAGAATCTCTATTGCGACCGGACATCGGCTCCCGACACTAAAACACCCCAGCGGGTCGTCTGGGATGTCCGGCCTTTACCCTGAACTGATGGACAACCGAAAATAGCATATGGCGGGACCGTGAGCCAGAAAAACCGTCACTGGGTGGACGTTGTCCGGTCGGGATGCTAGATTGCCGAAAGTCGCCGATCGCGCCACACGGAGGTCTTGAATGCGCCGGATCATCCCCTACATACTGGTTTTCGCGATCCTGGCCCCGGCGAGCATCGCTCCGGGCGCCGCACCGGTCGATCCTCTCTGGCCGTTGCCCCTGGAAACGCGCTACCTGACGTCGAACTTCATGGAGCATCGCTCCGGGCGTTTCCACGCGGGGCTCGATCTCAAGACCGACAGCCGCAGCGGGTTTCCCGTCATGGCCGTCGAGGCCGGCTGGGTCAGCCGCATTCGTGTTTCGACGGCGGGCTACGGCAAGACGATCTACCTGCGGGGCGACTCGGGCCGGACATACGTCTACGCCCATCTCTCGCGTATCGGCAATCGTTGGCGCGATCAGATCCGCCGTACCCAGGCGCAGCGCGGTCGCTACGATGTGACTCTGCACTTCCCGGCCGGCAAGCACGACGTGCGCCGCGGCGAGGTGCTGGCCGTGTCGGGACAGAGCGGCACCAGCGGCCCCCATCTGCATTTCGAGGTGCGCGACCGCGCGAATCGTCCCCTGGATCCCCAGGCGCACGGCTTCGGGGTGCCGGACACCATTGCTCCGGTCATCCACAAAGTCCGCGTCATGCCCGCCGCGCCCGAGGCGCGGGTCGAAGGGGATCTTTTCGCCTACTCGGTAAGTGGTGATCCTCTGGTCGGAGAGCTGCCCCGCCTGCGGGTCGTCGGACCGGTGGCCTTCACGGCCCAGGTTCTGGAGGTTGCCGACATCAAGGGACACCGGCTGGAACCCTACCGTCTGTCGGTTTCGCTCGACGATTCCCTGGTCTACGAGGCGCGCAACGAGGTCTACGATTTCGCCGCCCAGCACCGTATGCGACTGGAATGGCGTGAATCCGACGGCCCGCGCGAGCATTGGCTCCACCGGCGTCCGGGTAACGACTTGCCGGGGCGTCTGGGGGGGGGGTGGTCCCTGGACCCGGCTGTTCTGCAACCGGGGCGACATGTCGTGCGTCTGGAAGTGGCCGACCGGGCGGGCAACGCGAGCGCGGTCCACTGGCCCCTGGTCGTTTTCGAAGACGCGCCCGGCGAGCCCCCCGCCTCGCGGTCGGAGTGGGCTCGGGATCCCGTCCGGATCGAATGGCCGACCGTTTCGGACGGCGATCAATGGATGACGCCCTATCTCGGACGCGATGCCGACGGTGTCGTGTTCGCCCAGCGCGGGGATGGGGCGGATCCGCTGACCCGGGGCATCCATACCCACATACCCGACAACCTGACCGCGGCGGAGCGAGGAGCCGCCATCCTGAAACAGGGCCTGCACGCTGACGCCTGGTCCATCCGGATTCTCGCTGCCGACTGGACTTCGGCCCAGCCGGTGACGGTCGTCATGGCGCACGGCTTGCCCGACACCATTCCCGACGACCTGGGACTCTATCGCCAGAACCACCGGGGATGGTCCTATGTCGGCAATCCGCAACGGCAAGGCGAACACTGGCTGCTCGAGACCGACGAGCCGGGTCGCTACGCCCTGTTTATCGATCGCAATGCTCCCTACCTGGGGCCGGGGCCCGACGAGGGGATCGTCCGCGGCGCGGAAGCCTCGGCGGTGGGCGCGGTCTCCGCGCCGGTCTGGGAGATTTTTGCCATTCGCGCCGAAGATATGGGGGCGGGCGTGAATCCGACCTCGGTCACGGTGACGTTGGACGCCCGTCCGTTGATCGTGGAACCGGATCCGCCGCGCGATCGCCTGTTGATCGAGTTGCCGGACGAGACCCCGCTGGGCGGTCATCGGCTCGATGTACACGTCAGCGACTACGCCGGGCGCGTCACCGAGCGCTCCTACGAGCTGAATCTGATCCGTTGACGCGAGGCGGTGGACGTTCCCGTTCGCGCCTGCTATCCTAGCCCTCGACACCGTCAAACCACCGACTACGGACCGGAGCCGATGCCACAGAAGACATTCGTCCACCTGCACAACCATTCCGACTATTCGCTGCTCGATGGCGCCATGAAGACCAAGGCCATGGCCCAGCGCGCGGCCTCGCTCGGCATGCCCGCGCTCGCCCTGACCGATCACGGCAACATGTTTGGTGCGGTGGAATTCTACCAGGCCTGCCTCAAGGCCGAGATCAAGCCCATTCTGGGCATGGAAGCCTACGTGTGTCCGGATCACGCGGACCGCTCGGACGAACCCCAGAAACGTCCCCATCATACGGTCCTGTTGGCCCGCAACGAGACGGGCTGGCGCAACCTCATGCAGTTGTCGTCGCTGGGGTACCTGGAAGGCTTCTACTACAAGCCCCGCATCGACAAGGACCAGCTCGCCGCCCACAGCGAGGGGCTGGTGGCCTTGAGCGCCTGCCTGTCGGGTGAGCCCGCGAAAGCCCTGAAGACCGGTGACGTGGCCGGCGCCGTGCGCGCCGCCAGCGAGTACAAGGATATCTTCGGGGCGGATAACTACTTCCTGGAGATCCAGAACCACGGTATCAAGGCCGAGGATCAGGTCCGGCGCTTCATGCCGGAAGTGGCGCGCGAGACCGGCCTGCAGCTTGTCTGTACCAACGACTGCCACTACCTGGAGCGCGAGCACGCCCAGGCCCACGATCTGTTGCTGTGCATCGGCACCAACCGCCAGTTCGATGATCCCAGCCGCTGGCGCTACGACACCGACCAGATCTATCTCAAATCGTCCCAGGAGATGCTCGATCTCTTTCAGGACTGGCCGGAGGCGTGCGCCAACACGCTGCGCATCGCCGACATGTGCAATCTGGAAATCAAACTGGGGGAGTTGCTGCTGCCGGCCTTCCCGTTGCCCGGCGGCTTCACGGACGAATTCCACTATCTGACCCACCTGGCCAAGGAGGGTCTGATCAAACGCTACGGGGCGATCACACCCGACCTGCAGGAGCGTTTCGAATACGAGATGGGCGTCATCAAGGAGACCGGTTATGCCGGTTATTTCCTGATCGTCTGGGATTTCATTCGTGCCGCCCGGGACATGCGCATCCCTGTCGGGCCGGGTCGTGGCTCGGCCGCCGGCAGTCTGGTGTGCTTCTGTTTGTGGATAACCGACATAGACCCAATGGCCAACAAGCTTCTCTTTGAGCGGTTCCTGAATCCCGAGCGCATCTCCATGCCGGATATCGACGTGGATTTCTGCTTCGAGAAACGGTCGGAGATCATCCGTTACGTCGTCGACAAGTACGGCGAGGAAAACGTGTCGCAGATCATCACCTTCGGTACCATGGCCGCCCGCGGCGTCATCAAGGACGTGGCGCGGGTCCTCGGTTTCAGCTTCGGCGAAGCGGAGAAGGTGAGCAAGATGGTGCCCGAGGGGCCGGGCGTCTCCCTGCGCGACGCCATCGATACCGTGCCTGGCTTCAAGCAGGTTCGCGGTACCTCGCCCAAGCACGACATGTTGCTAAAGAACGCGCTGGTGCTGGAAGGGATGTCGCGTAACCCGGGGATCCACGCGGCGGGTGTCCTGATCACGCCGTCGCCGTTGATCGAGCATATCCCCATGTTCAAATCCACCAAGGACGACATCACCAGCCAGTTCGACATGCGCATGGTCGAGGACATGGGCCTGCTCAAGATGGACTTCCTGGGCCTGCGTACGCTCACGGTCATCGACAAGGCCCTCAATCTGATCGCCCGCACGACGGGCACGCGGCTGACCCCCGAAGAGATTCCCATGGACGATCCCGTGACCTACAAGCTGTTGCAGGAGGGACGGACCGTCGGGGTCTTCCAGTTGGAAAGTTCGGGCATGCAGGAACTGCTGCGCAAGATGGTGCCCACGGCCTTCGAGGACATCGTGGCGGTCAACGCGTTGTTCCGGCCGGGACCCCTGGGCGCTGGCATGGACGAGGTCTTCGTCGAGTGCAAGCATGGGCGCCAGCCCATCAAGTATCCGCACATGGACCTCAGGCCCATCCTCGAGGAAACCAACGGCGTGATCCTGTACCAGGAGCAGGTCATGCAGATCTCGGCGCTGCTGGGCGGTTTCTCCATGGGGCAGGCGGATACCCTGCGCAAGGCCATGGGCAAGAAGAAGCGCGAGATGATGGACGAGCTGCGGGTCCTCTTTCTCGATGGCGCCGTCGAGCGCGGCTACGAGAAGCCGCTGGCCGAGAAGGTCTACGACGAGATGGCGTTCTTCGCCGAGTACGGCTTCAACAAGAGCCACTCGGCCAGCTACGCCGTCCTGTCCATCCAGACGGCCTGGCTGAAGGCCCATTATCCCGCCGAGTTCATGGCGGCGACCATGACCACCGAGATGAACAAGTCGGACCGGGTGACCCAGCTCATCGACGAGGTCAAGTGCCTGGGACTGGCCATCAACCCGCCCGACGTGAACAATCCCAGCAGCGAGTTCGACGTGCGCGACGGCGGGATCATCTTCGGCATGGGCGCCGTGAAGAACGTGGGCGCCAAGGCCATCGAGGAGATCGCCGAGGTGCGGGGGCGGCGGGACGCGGATTTCACCGACCTTTTCGAGTTCTGCGAGGAGATCGACCTGTCGGCGGTCAACCGCAAGGTGGTCGAGAGCCTGATCCACGCCGGGGCCATGGATGCCCTGGGGGGGCATCGTCGCCAGAAGATCGTCACCCTGGACCGGGCCGTGCAGTACGGCAACCGGGTGGCGCGGGAAAAGGCCTCGGGACAGGTGTCGTTGTTCGGCGCCGCGGCCGAGGCCTCGGTCAAGCCGGTCATGGACGACTGCTCACCTCATGATCCCCTGGACGAGTTGAGCTTCGAACGGGCGTCGCTGGGTTTCTTCCTTTCGGGGCACCCCTTCCACGAGTACCGCGAGTTCATGGACAGCCTGCCCGTTTCGTCCACCCGGCGGGCGTCGCGTCTGGGGGACGGCGCCTGGGTCGAGCTGGCAGGCGTGATCACGTCATTCACCGAGGCGCGCGACCGCAACAAGCGCCTCTACGCCCGCACCCACTTCGAGGACCGGCGCGGCCTGATCGAACTGACCGTCTACTCCAGCCTGTACGAGACGGCGGCCGAGCAGATCAAGAGCGATTCGATTCTCGTCATCGGCGGTCGCGTGCGCGTCAAGGCCGACGGGGTGCGTGAGATCGTGGCCGACCGCGTATCGACCGTTGACGAAGCCCTCCGCGACTGGACCGGGGAGGTCCTGCTCGGCATCGACCTGGACGGTGCGGGACCCCAGGCCATCACCGCGTTGGAGGCGCTGGTCCGCGAGGATGTCGCGGTCCCGGCGAGTGATCCGGTTGTGGGCGACCCTGAAGTGGACGACCCGGCAGAGGACGGCCCGCCACGGACGGTCCCCCTGCTGGTGGAGGTCGTTCGCGGCGGCAAGCGCTGGCTGTTGCGGTCTCGCTCGCGCCGGGTGATCCTGTCCCTGACGACTTTGCGACAAATACGCAATCTGCCGGGCGTCGAGTCCATCCGCATCCGCTGCGGTCTGCCGGCCCCGGCCCCCCAGAAGCGCAACGGCGGCTTCCGCAAGCGCACGGCGGGTGGTTAGCCGCCTTCCCGATCCGACCCCAAACCTTGACACTGGCCCCGACCGCCGGATAGATTGGTACCCTTGCTGGCTGGATATCCTAGCAGGCTGTTGATAAGTTCATTCTGGAACACGGCGTGTCACGATGGGTGCCGGGATGAGTTTTTCAACAGCCTGCAAGCGACGCGGGAACGATCCGCAGTCCAACATAGGAGTGACAACGGGCGATGAATCTTAAGAAAACACCATGGCTCGACTTCGAGAAACCCATCGTCGAGTTGGAAGAGCGCATCCGTACCCTGGAGGACTCGGCTTCGCTGCGGGGGCTGGACGTATCCGACGAGGTTGATCGTCTGCGCAAGCGTGTGGAAACCCTGGGCCGCGACATCTTCGAGAAGCTGGATCCCTGGCAGCGCGTCCAACTCGCGCGCCATCCCCGTCGGCCCACCACCAATCACTTCATTGATCTCATCTTCGACGGGTTCATCGAGTTGCACGGCGATCGTTGCTTTCGCGACGACCCTTCGCTGGTCTGCGGCATGGCCTGGCTGGGCGACCGCGCGGTAACGGTCATCGGCCACCAGAAGGGTCGCGACACCAAATCCAACATCCATCGCAATTTCGGCATGGCCCATCCCGAGGGCTACCGCAAAGCCTTGCGCATCATGGAGCAGTCCGCTCGTTTCGGTCGCCCCATCATTACCTTCATCGACACGCCGGGCGCTTATCCCGGCATCGGCGCGGAGGAGCGCGGCCAGGGGGAGGCCATCGCCCGCAATCTGCGCGAGATGGCGAGGCTGCGTGTTCCGATCATCGTCATCGTGACGGGTGAAGGCGGCTCCGGCGGCGCTCTGGCGATCGGGGTGGGCGACCGCGTGTACATGTTGGAGAACGCCATCTACAGCGTGATCAGCCCCGAAGGCTGTGCGGCCATCCTGTGGCGCGACCGGGCCAAGGGACCCGACGCGGCCCGCGCCATGAAGATCACCGCCAAGGACGCCATGAAGCTCGGCGCCATCGACGACATCCTGCCGGAACCCATCGGCGGCGCCCATCGCGACTATGCGGCCGTCTCCGCCACTATTCAGGAGCGCATCCGCGGGGATCTGGTCGCCTTGGAAGCCATGAGCGGTCAGGAGCTCCTGGACGGGCGTTTGAAGAAATTCCTGGCCATGGGCATCTTCAACGAGAAGAAACAGGACGACTGATCAATAAACCATGGATCGGTGCTGGTATTGACATTGCTGCCGGCTTGGTTTATCCTTTTTAACGCCAACCTCTTCAAGTATCCTTCCCCTTGGAACGCCAGCGCGGCGCTCGGGGAGGGCTCCAGCCCAAGGTCTGTCCGTTCCCCAAGGACTCGGTCGCGTTTGTTCGCTACCGACATCTGATCGCTCGCATGGTGTCCGTCGCATGAATAACATTTCGTTTGCGGCCCTCTTACGGAGGTTGACGATTGCTGAAGCCTGAACTTCTGGAAATATTGGCCTGTCCGGCCTGCAAGGGATCCTTGCGCGTGCGACCGGATCACGGCGCGCTGGACTGTCCCGTCTGCAAACTCCGCTTCAGAGTCGAGGACGATATTCCGATCATGCTTCTGGACGAGGCTGAACCCCTGCCCGAGACCGAGGAGTCCTGACACCATGCCGGACGTCATGAGTACCCGTCATGTCCGTACACTCGTCTGTGTCTTGATGCTGACCTGCGTGTCGGTGGCGATCATACCCGCCGGCGTCGTTGCCGCACCGGTGATCGATATGCCCCAGGTGCGCGTGACCGAAGCCGGCGAGGCGCGGACCGTCCTGGTGTTCAGCTTTCCCCTGGTACGCTCGGCGGCCGACGCGGCGCCGCTGACGCCGGATGATCTGCAGTGGACGCGTCCCCCGGAGTATATCCCCGGTCCCGACGGCGCACTTGAAGCCTTGCCCCACCGGCAGCACGCCACCGTCGCGGTGCCTGTGCGCGACGGCCTGGGCTGGGAAGTGGTCGGCCACACCTGGCTGATCGAACCCCGACAGCTCGTTTCGCCCCGGGATGCCGTGAGTGTCTCGACGCCCCGCATCCACCGGAATGTGCCGCTGGCCACCGTCGTGGTCGAGCCTGAACTGGGTGGCGGTGTATTGGGCTCGGTCACGATCGCGCTTCGTCACGGACCACATGATCGCTATGCCGAGGCGTTCGGTGTGTCGACGAACAAGATCGACGGGCTTGCCAAGGGCGCAGCCGCCGTCATCAATCCCGAAATATTCTCACGCCTGGCGACCGGACTTGCCGAACTGGGACGCCGGGACAAGACCGCGTCGCAGCTGCGCGCCCATCCCTTCGTGGCGACCGGCAACTGGTTGGAAGTGGAAATCGACAATACGGGCGTCTATCGCCTCAGGGGCCTGGACTTCACCCTGGCCGGTATTTCGCTTTCCCAGGTCGATCCCGACAAGTTGCGCGTGTACAGGGCCTGGCCGACGGCCCTGCCCGACAATCCCGATTTCGAACCGGCCACCTGGCAGGACGACTACACGGCGCTGACCGAAATCGCCATCGAGGTTCTCGATACCGACGACACCTGGGACGATGCCGACCAGGTGCGCTTCTACGCCGTGGGCCCGGACGACTGGTCCGACCGTTTCGTCGACGACGCCACACCCATCGAGTGGAGCGAACATCGGTACAGCAACCGGACCGTCTACTGGGTGACCTGGGAAAGTCACGCGACGCCGTCCCCCTTGCCCGGTACGCCTCTGCGCCTGGCCACCGTGGCGGCAACGGCCGCCGGTGAGCGGGAGATCGATATCCACCTGAACCGGATCCACCGTGAGGAAGCGAACGTGGAAGTCTACGGTCGCCTGCTGGACGAGTGGGCCTGGGACAGCACCATCACGTTCCAGAAGCCCGTCGCCTTCGATATACCCCACGCCGTGACCGACAGCGCCGCGTTCTACATGTTCGAGGTCAAGTCCCTCTACCACATGGGGGAGGACGACGAGACCGAGACCGCCGTGGAGACGTGGCTGAACGACGGCGACGCTTTCGGGGAGTCCATCGTCCGGACCTGGGATTTTGCAACCGAATCCCACCGGGACAGTCTGCGCTTTCGACTGACCGGAACGAGCTCACGTGTCGTCGAGGGTGTCAACACGTTGACCCTGGAGCGTGTCACCACCCAGCCGTCGCCGCTGTTCGTCATCCTGGACTCGGCCGACATGATGCCCTGGCAGCAATTGATTCACGATGGCGGCCAGCTGGATTTCATTCATTGGGGATCCCAGGTGAGTTCACCGGGGGAACGCGTCGATCTGCGTCTGCGCCTGGCGGCCGGTACAACGCCCGAGGTTTGGGACGTGACCGATCCCGAGAGCCCGTCCACTCTCGTGGGGACGTCCGAGGGCACGCCCACCGACGCCCTGCTGCTCGGCCTGACGCGGCAGCCTGACACGGACGTGCACCTGTTGGCCTTCGGCGTCAACGATCTGCTCTCGCCGGTGTCCCTGTACCGGCGTCATCCCGGTGTCCTGCGGGCCACCGACCCGACCGTGTCGTACGTGCTCGTCTACAACGCTCTCTTCGCCGCCGACGCCCAGCGTCTGGCCGCGCATCGCGCAACTACCCTGTCCGTGCTGGCGGTCGACGTGGAGGATATCTACGACGCTTTCGGCGGGGGTGTGAAGGACCCGCTGGCTCTGCGCAACTTCTTCAAATGGCTCTGGATACAGGGGGGGGGGCAACTGGAGTTCGTCTGCCTGTTGGGTGACGCCTCACGCGACTATCGCCATTATCAGAACCAGTTCGAGGACTTTGTCCCGACAGTGATCCGCACCAAGTACCCGGTCGAGCTCAGCTATTTCTCCGCGCCGTACGCCGCCGACGATCATCTCGTCTCTTTCGACGATACCACCGATTACAGCGGCCTGGATCTGCCGGACGTCGCGGTCGGCCGACTGACCGTGCGCGAGCCCACGGACTCTCAGCGTCGCGTCGATACGTTGATCGATTACGACGTGGTCACGCCGCCTGGTACCTGGCGTAACAGACTGGTGTTCACGGCCGACGACTTCTGCCAACCCTCTGACCTCTATTGCAACGAGGTCATGCACATGGACCAGGCCGAGCATCTTATCGATGAATTCGTCCCGTCGACAATCGACGCGGTCAAGCTCTACATGGTCGACTATGCCTACGATCCGGGCGGCACCTTCAAGCCGTTGGCTCGCCAGGAAGCGAAACGCCAGTGGAACGACGGGCTGTCCATCTTCCATTACATCGGCCATGGCTCGGACAATACCCTGGCCGACGAGCAGGTCTTTCTGACCAGCGACATCTTTGGCCTGACCAACGGCCTGCGGCGCGGTGTGTTCGTGGCCTTCAGCTGCGACGTGGGCATCTTCGACAGCCCCACACGCCAGAGCATGGCCGAGACGTTCACCGCCCAGGATGGCGGGGGAGCCATCGCGTCGATCGCGGCCTCACAGGTAAGTTTCGTGTCGCCCAACAACGCGTTGTCGGAAGCGTTCTATCGGGCGCTCTACCCCGAGCAACAGGTCGTGGCCACGGTCACCCTGGGCGACGCGCTCCTGCAGGCCAAGGTGGATATGGGCGAATCCACTGCCTACGACCCCATTACCAACAGCCAAAAGTATAATCTTCTCGGCGACCCGGCGATCTCGTTGCCCAATCCCGCGGCGGGACCGGAGCTTCACGCCACCAGCAGCGACACCCTGCACGGCGGCTGGCGTGAGGAAGTCGTCTGCGTGCTCAGTGACCACGGCTTGAGCACCGGCGCGGGCGCCACCTACGACCTGGACGTGCTCGAGGATCGTCAGGACAAGGTGGCCACCGAGGATTACGCGAGCTATGCCTACTGGCTGCCCGGAGCGACCGTCTTCCACGGCACCGGTCCGGTGGACGCCGATACCCTGCGGATTCCCTTCAAGGTTCCCGTGCAACTCGGCTACGGCGAGATGGGCAAGGCGCGTCTGATCATCAATACGAGCGAAGGCAGTTTCGCGGCCGCGGCCGATCTGCCCGTGGTCCAGGCCTCGACGGGCGAAGTAGACGATTTCAGTGGCCCTGCGATCGATCTGGCTTTCGCCGACAATCGTTTTCGCGTTAAGCCGGGAACCACCCTGCACGGCGTGATTGCCGATACCAGCGGCGTCAGCATCCTCGGCACAAGTCCGCTCAACAGTGTGCTGCTCGCTTTCGACGACAGCGGTTTCATGAGCAACGTCTCCGAGGAATTCGTCTTCGATCCCGGCAGCTTCACCGCCGGTCGAATCGAGGTCACGTTGCCCGACAACCTGGCGCTGGGCGACCACACCGTGGCACTGCTGGCGAGCGATGTCCTGGGCAACGTGGGCGCCGATACCCTCTCTTTCCAACTCGTGGCGGGGGAGCAGGTCGTGATCAACGACGTCACGCTCTTCCCCAATCCCACGGCGGGGCCGGCGCGACTGATTTTCGAACTCAGCGATCCCATGCAGGTCGGCTGGTCCATCTATACGCTGTCCGGGCATCTGGTCTATCGCCAGGGTCGCAACTTTTCCACGGCCGGCCCGCAGATCATGCACTGGGACGGTCGCGATGACGTGGGCGACGAACTCGCCAACGGCGTCTACCTGTTCGTTCTGAAAGGGTTCGGATTCGACGACGACGGCCATCAGCTCATCGTGACCGGTAAGCTGGTGGTGATGAAATAGGAGACGCATCCAGCGTCCATGGGTGTTGATTAACGCGAGAGAGTGGCGGACCCGACGTTCGCCGGAAATACGACTTGGAGGTTTTCGATGTTTAGGAAGTCGCTACTGATCACGTTGCTGGCCGTGGCCGGACTGATGTCCGTCGCGTCGAGCGCATTGGCCATATCCGGAGCGGGCGCCATCGCCCTGGAGTTTCCCATCGGCGCGCGTTACAACGCCCTCGGTGAGGCGGGAACCGCGCTGTCCCAGGACGCCACGGCCATGTGGTGGAATCCCGGTGGTCTCGCCTTTGCGACCGATGTCCACACCGGACGGGTCCACGCCATGCAGTCAAAGCTTGTGCCGGGCCTGGCCAGCGACATCGCCCTCTACTGGGGTGGCTATGTGAGCAAGAAGTGGGGCGGATCCTTCGGTTTCAATCTCACCTACCTGAGCATGGGTGACCAGTTGGCCACCAGTGACGACGGCACCGAAGGCGATTTGTTTTCGTCGAACATGTGGGCCGCGGGGCTTACCTACGGCACGCGTCTGTCGACCAATCTCGGTTTCGGCATCGGCTTCAAGTTCTTCCGCGACAACCTGGCGCCCGATGACGTGCTCCAGGACGGCCAGGGTGGTTCCGGCAGCACCTTCGCCGTGGACGCCGGCATCCTCTGGAAGATCCCCGCGATCAAGTCAAACCTGGCGGTGGCCCTGAGCAACCTCGGCCCCAACATCACGCACGTGGACGCGGACCAGAGCGATCCGTTGCCCCGCAAGATCACCTTCGGACTGGCCTACAGCATCATGCACAGCGAGGCCACGTCGCTGCTCTTCGTGAGCGATCTGCTCGTACCCCTGCTGAGCTGGGACGATGTGAACGACGACTACGGCCTGGGCACCGACTTCGGCGAGACCGAGTGGGGCGTTGGTCTGGAGTGGTCCTATATCCAGTCCCTGTTTATCCGCTTCGGTTACAAGAAGGGGACGGGCCAGATCGAGGCTATGACCTGGGGAATGGGCATGCACCTCGGCAAATGGGTCGGCCAGAACGTCACCTTCGGCTACGCGTCGGTACCGCAGGCCAAAGGACTCAAGAACGTCAACCGGTTCTCGATCGGTTACGATTTCTAGCAGATCCCTACCCCTGGGATTGTGAGGAGATGTCTTGAGGAAAAGGTTCGTTACCATCGGTCTGCGTGTCGTTGCCGTCGGGGTCCTGGTCTTGACGATCTTGACCTGTGCGGCGAAGCCGGTAGTCGCCCACGACACCGGCTCGATGACCAAGGTCCCCGTTCAGAAAATCCACGCTGACCAGCTGTTCGGCGGGCCTGACGGTGAAGCCCGCCGCCTACATCATGAACAGCGTTTGGACATACTGTCCTCGCGCAACCACACCGTCCACAAGATGCTGGGCGGTCGGCATATCTCACGCCTGTCACGGGAGCGATTGGCCGCAGCCGGCTTGGGCCCCGGACGCTCGGCTCTGGACCTGGCGGCCAAGCAGGAACAAACCACGTTGCGGGTCCTGCTGGTTCGTATCGGTTTCGAGACCGACCTCAGTGGCGATCTGACCAGCGTCACCACCGATGGCGACTTTCAGCTCGGCGAAGCCGGCGAGAGTGACCGGATCGATCCGCCCCCCCACAACAAAGCCTATTTCGAGGCCCATTTGACCGGACTGTCCGAGTACTACAACGTCCAGTCGGGGGGACGACTGACCATCGATGGGCGCGTCCTGCCCGACGGCGATACCGATTGCTACAAGCTGAGCGATCTCTCCGATTACGCGCCCGGTGCCGATGGCTACTGGACCGTGCCCATGCTCGAGACCCTGGTGAGGGCCATCATCGAACTGACCGATGAGCAGACGGCGCTGGACGGCAGCGCCAACCTCGCGGATTTCGACGATGACGATCCCCTGACCTACGTCCTGTTCGTCCATGCGGGTGCGGATTGGCAGAGCGACATCTACCAGGACTCGCCCAACGACATCCCCACGTTCTTCGTGTCGCTGGGAACGCCGGTCGATCTCACGTCCACGGATTCCGAGACCCACGAGCCGGGTGTGCTGAGCGAGTGCTCCATCATCCCGGAGACCACCAGTCAGGACGGCTGGCTGGGGAGCATCGCGGGCGCGCTCTATCACGAATTCGGCCATGCGCTGGGTTTGCCCGACATCTATGACACGTCCACCGGGCTGCCCGCGGTCGGGTACTGGGATCTGATGGATTCGGGCCCGAACCTGGTCGCGAACATCGGCTTTCCCCATCCCACCATTCCGGATTCCATCGAGGTGCTGAGCGTGGCGGGCCTGTTGCCGCCGTCGCTGAGCGCCTGGTGCAAATGGTATCTGGGCTGGCTGGAACTGGGGGGGCTGACCGGCATCGCCTCCGAGGTTCATCTACCAGCGGTGCAAGTGTTGCGCAACCACTACGGGCCCTGGTATTGGGGCAACGCGGTGGATGGCAGCCCCTTTGATTTCCATCCCGACTATCCCCAGGCCGTGATCGGCGGCGTGTCTCCCCGGGAGTTCTTCCTGCTGGAAAACCGGTGGGTCCCCTGGCTCGCGAGCGAACTGCCGGACGACACGGGCATCGGCTTTGTTCGCGACGACGACACCGGCGTCTTCCTGTACATGGGAGGGGATTCCTGGGACCCGGACGGTCCCGGACCCATCGAATACAGGCCACGCAATACGGGCCTGTACGACTTCTTCCTGCCCGATGGCGGACTGTTGGTCTGGCACGTCAATCAGGATCGCATCGACCAGGGACTCGAAGACAATTCGGTCAATGCCGGTGGAGAGGGCCTGCGTCTGCTCGAACCCGACGGTATCCAGGACATTGGCGTTTACGAGGCGTACACACTCGGTTTCTACGGATCGTGGCGCGATCCCTTCCACGCGGATACGAGTCCGAATCTGCCGCAGGAAGGGCGACCGGGGACCCGGGCCTACGATTACTCGTGGACCGGTCTGGAACTCAACGAGATTTCCGAGAACACGGCCACCATGACCTTTGAAGGCTTCATTGCGCCGCTCATCGGGACGCCCCCCGTACTTGTGCCGCCCGCGGGTGATGCACCGCGTCTGCTCGCTCCGGCCAGTGTGACGCCCTGGCGTCTGTCGGGCGTTGGTGACCAGGACTGGACCGACGTATTGGTCTACGCCTCGCAGCCGTTCGATTCCGAATCGGCAGAGGATGAGCCGTCGTATGTCTCTGTCGTGACCCTTGCGGGCCAACCGGTCTTGACGCCACTCGCGGACGGACCCGATGGCGCGTTTCTGGAATTGACGGAACCCCTGGCCGGCCCACCGTCGGTGACGACTTTCAATAGTACCGGCCGCGACCATCTGCTGCTCGCGACCCGCGACGGCACTGTGTATTCCTATCTCGATATCGTGGGTGGCGGCGTGCTTCTGCCCTGGTGGGGCCCCGTCTCGCCCGGCGACACCCTGACCTGTACTCCGACCTTCGCGCGTTTGGGCGAAGACGCGGGCCGTCTACTCTGCTGCCTGGAGCCGGGGCGGCTGCAGATGCTGGACGAAGCGGGAGAACGCGTGGGCGCCGGATTCGATCTCGAAGCCGTGGCGGGCGAGCCGGTGGGTCGCTTCGCTTCGGCGCCGCGGACGGTGCGCCAACCCTTCGGCGTGGATCGCTTCCTGGTGGTCACCGAGACCCGCTGGTTCCTGATCGGACCGGATACCGAGGACGGCATTCCCCTGGACTTCGGCCCGGTCGGCGTCTCGCCCGACGAGGCGGGCCGATTGCACACGGCCGTATGGGAGCAGGACGGCGAATCGAGACTCGTCATCGCCGGGACAGACGGTGCCGAGTTTGTGCGATTCCAGTCGCATCTGCCCGTGGAAAGCGGTCCCTGGCAGCCGCACCTGTTGGATACGCTGGTGGACGATCCCGCCGTGGCTGATCTGGATGGTGACGGTCGCCACGACCTGATCATGCTGACCGCTACCCATCTGTATGCCAACAGTATCAACGGGTCCGCCTTGACGGGTTTTCCCCTGGACCTGCTGGGCCAGTTCCCCCTGGACCCCGCGACCCGCTTCGACGGCGGACTGGTTGTCTTCGACGCCACCGGCGACGGACGCAACGAAATCTATGCGACCACCGATCAGGGACACGTGTTGGGTTGGGACGCCGAAGGTCGGCTGTTGCCGCGTCTCCCGTTGTTGTGGGGGGATCGTGGCGTCAGCCGTCTGCTCGTGGGCAACGCCCCCGACGGTGGACGCGTCCTCTGGCTCGGTGACACGGGCGGCCGCACGGCCCCCGGGAGTGGCCCGATCGCTTCGGGTGGACGCATGGTGGGTTTCCTGCCGCCGTCCGCCTCACGCGTTGACGGCACCTCCGAGTGGCTCGGTCCCTTGGGCGGCAGCCGACGCGACGGAGCGTCCGGCGCTCCGGCGGATCTTGGCGAGATATCGACCCTGGTGGCCGAGCAGGACCGGTTCTTCGCCTATCCCAACCCGGCCCGCGGCGACGAGGCGACCTTCCGTTACTTCAGCGCCATCGCGGGGCGCGCCCGCTTGACCATCTACAATCTGGAGGGTGAAGTGGTTGTCCGCCTGTCCCACGACGGCGGCGACGGCGTCCTGGAGGAGATTCGCTGGCCGTTGGCCGGCCTCGCCTCCGGCGTCTACATGTGCCGGCTGGACGTCCCTGCGGTGGACGGCGGTTCAACACACCGGTCGATCCGGCTGGCGGTGGAGAGATGATGACATGCCGATACAACCGGCTTGCAATAAGGAGACTCGCATGAACAGACGACACGTCATGATGATCACCCTCTTGGTGCTGTCCTGCGGCGCGGCCGGGTCGGCAGCCGCCGAGATGACGAATACCGAGGCGGCGAACACCGACCGCGCGGCCTGGCTCGTGGCGCGGGCAGCGGTCGACACGCCCACCCTTCATCGCGCGGCGGCCACGCCCCAGAGTGATATCGGTGGTGGCGGCGGCTACAGTGGCGATACCTTCGGTGGACGAACCGGCTCGGTCGCCAAGCCCCTGTTGCTGTCCATGCTCGTGCCGGGACTCGGCGAAGCCACCATGGGCTACAAGCGCGGCTATCTCATGATGGCCATGGACGTGGCCTCGTGGATCGGCGTGAAGCACTACCACGACCTGGGGCACGAGAAGCGCGAAGACTACTACGCGTTTTTGGACGAGAATTGGAGCGAGCAGCGACTGGCTGCCGCGTTCGGGACCTCCGGCGAGGCCGGAACATATTTCTATGGCGACACGATGGGTGACTATCCCGATGATTACGAGCACCTCTCTCTCTGGGTCAGCCGCGAGGAAGACGAACGGGAGTATTACGAGAACGCGGGCAAGTGGGACCAGTTCATCTTCGGCTGGTCGGATTTCTCTGATCCACGGTCCTGGCCCGAGTATTCGGGCCAGTGGGAGTTGATTCCCCAAGACGTGCTCAAGAACACCCGCGTTTCGTCCCTGCGCGAGACGTATCGCGGGATGCGTCTGGATTCCAACGACCAGTTCGACCATCGGGACACCCTGATCTACCTGAACATGTTCACCCGTATCTTCAGCATGTTCCAGGTGGCCTACCTGAACGGCGTCTTTTCGGGTGGTGGCCCCGCCGAGTTCAAGGTCGCCGGGCACGATGTGGCCCTGATCACAGAGCCGCGGGGACTGCTGTCCAGTCGCCTCGGCGTGTCCGTATCCTATTGACCCCCACGGGGGAGGAGTTAGACCAGTGAGAGTGAATTCAGGTTTGAAGATATTCTTGGTGTGTTTGAGCGTGGGTGTCTGCGCCGGTTTGGCCACGAGCGCCGCGGCAGGCCCCGCCGCCGAGCTGCTAGAGGCCGAGAACACGGCCTTGGGCGACGGTGCATCGTCGTTGTGGCGGGCTCAGGACATCGGCGGTTCCGACATCGGCGGCAAGGCCCATGTCGAGCGAAGCGGTCCCCGCAACATGGGACAAAAGCTCAAGGCGGGTTTCCTGTCGCTCCTGCTGCCGGGTGCCGGACAACTCTACAACGGGGATCGCAGCAAGGCTCTGCTCTTCGGCGGCGCCGAGGCCGCCGTCTGGACCGGCTACCTCGTCTTCCACTTCCAGGCCGAGGGACTGAGCAACGACTACCAGGACTACGCGGCCATCTTCGCGGGGACCACCGGTGCCCATACGGAAAAGTACTGGCGCGCCGTGGGCCGCTACATGACCAGCGAAGAGTACAACGAGTCCATCGAGCGTCAGGCCCGCGCTGAACAGGTGGACCCCACGGGCCTGATCACCGGTGACGAGGGCTGGTTCTGGCGCAGCGAGCGTTTCCGCGAGAACTACCAGGGCCTGCGCGCCGACGCCAACCGGGCCTACGATCGCCGCGACTTCACGGTGCTCTTCGCCCTGATCAACCGCGCCGTGGCCGTCTACGACGCCGTGCGTGGCGCCGGCGCCGATCAGCACATGCTCGAGCTGGCCGGCTTCGGGTTCGACGTCGAGTCACGCCGTGTCATCGGACACAGGGGGACCGCATGCGTCTTTACGCGGCCGTTCTGATCTGGGCTATGATCGTGGTCGCCGGTTGTGCACCGGCGCCGACATGGCAAACCGCGGGGAGTCCGGTTCAGCAGGACCGTGTGAACGATCTCCCGCACGCCGGCGCTCGGGCCGTGCCGGTGGGCCTCGAACTCATACGGATCTTCGCGAACGAACGCTCCGCGCCGTACTATCCCATCGAGGGTATCGGCGGCGTGGCCTTCTACGGTGACGGCACCCTCTATTTTTGCGATGAGAAGGGCGGCCGCATACACGGCTTCGATCCCAACAGCAACGCCTGGTTCCAGTTCGACTCCCCGGGCGGTCGGTTCTTCCGTCCCGTGGACATCTGCCTGGACCAGTTTTCGGTCCTGGTTCTGGATATGGACGGGCGGGACCTGTTGCGCTACGACCTGGGCGGCGTTTTCCAGGATCGCCTGATCGATTTCACCTACCTTGATCCCGGCTACGATCGGGTTCCCTCGTCCTTCGATGTGGATCTGGACGGTAGCATGATCTTCACCGACGGCGGCGAAGACCAGGTTCTGCTGCTCGACTCCCATCTGGAACTGACACATTCCTTCGGTGTGCCCGGCTCCCACCCCGAGCAGTTCCGCGAGCCCAGTGGCGTGGTCTATCTGCGCGACGGCAGTTTCGTGGTGGCCGACCGGGCCAATCGTCGTCTCCAGCATTTCACTCGTCTCGGTTACTACCAGCAAACGATCGGCGGCGAATTCGCTCGGGACAATCGTCTGCTGACGCCCCAGGGCCTGGCTGTCGACGCCGACGGAAATCTCTTCGTGGCGGATCCCGCCGGGGGGATGATTCACGTCTATTCGCCCGGACTGGATTATCTCTTCACCGCCGGTTCCGATCTGGGTCTGCACGCGGCGCCGACCGCGCCGATCGATGTCGCCGTGGGCCCCGACGACCAGCTTGCCGTGACCGATCGCGGGCGCCAGGCAGTGCTGATCTATCGGATTCGTTACCACTGAATCCGTCAGAGGGGAGATGGACATGCGGTCGCCTTGGCCCCGTGCATTACTTCCCCTGATCCTCGTCTGCGCGGGACTCTCGACGACGCTCGCCGATACCCCCGATACACCCCGTACCGCTGCTGTCGATACGCTCCTGACCGTGGCCGAAACCGAGTTTCACCTGTTGCCGCCCGGGGCCGAGCACGCCGCCCTGGCCCACGCCTACATCGTACCCGGCACGATGACCGCCCATGTGAACGGGCTTCCCTGGGTGCGTGGTGTCGATTACCGCGTGGACGGGACCCGCGGTTGGTGGATCCCCCTGCGCCCGCTGCCGACCGATGACACCGGTGACGTGCTCGTCCGTCTGAGTTACCGGTTCCGGCCTGCGCCCGTCCCGGCCCAGCGGGTCTTGCATCCGGTCCGTGGCCGTCCGCTCCTTGCGGACGACGGTCAATCTTCGCCGGCACCGGAACGGCCGACGACCCCGCCCCAGACCACGGGCGATCTGAATGTAAGCGGCAGCAAGTCCGTGCGCATGTCGTCCGGCAACCGTCGCGACATGACCATCGACCAGACACTCCGTTTGAACATGGCGGGTTGGCTTACCGAGGACATCCACGTCAACGCGGCCCTTTCGGACGACAATTTACCAGTGGTGCCCGAGGGCAATACCGAGGAGTTGCGGGACATCGACCGCATGCGCGTGGAGTTGACCGCGCCGCGCTGGCGCGCCGTGCTGGGCGACTTCGTGGCCAGTCGCGAGGGCTCGGTCTACGGAGGCTATCGTCGCAAGCTCCAGGGGGTCGTCGTGGACGGGGGCACCGAGCAGGTGGGCGCGGGTGTCCTGGCCGGATCGCCGCGCGGGATCTACCGCACCCTGCAGATACGCGGCGAGGAATCCAATCAGGGACCCTATTTCCTGGGCGGCGGCGAGACGGGGGCGCAGTTGTTCATCGTGGCCGGTTCGGAACGCGTGACCGTTGATGGCGCGACGTTGACCCGCGGCGCCGATCGCGACTACGTCATCGACTACGTGCGCGGCACCGTGACCTTTACCTACCGGCGCCTGATCACCGCCGAGTCCGAGATCCTGGTGGAGTTCGAGGCGGGCGAGGGGCCGTACGCGCGGACCGTGGTCGGCGGCGAAGGTCGCTACACGGGGGCCGGCGTATTGCCGGGTGATCGCGACGTTGCGGTCGCCGTGCGTCTGACGCGTGAGCAGGACAATCCGGATCGTCCCCGCAGCGGTGAACTCTCCGCCGAGGATCTCGCCCTGTTGGTCGTAGCCGGTGATGATCCGGACGCCGCGGTCACAACGGGGCTCACCCAGGTTACCGCCGGTGAAGGGACCTACCGTCTCGATATGCAGGGTGGTGTGCAGATCGCCGTCTACGATTCCTTGGCCGGGGACTACGAGGTGGAGTTCCGCTTCGTGGGCTCGGGACTGGGAGCGTACGATATCGAGGCCCTGACCGGAACTGGTGAACGGGTCTACGCCTATCGCGGTGTTGGGCTGGGGTCGTACGCTATCGGCCGTCCTTTGGCCCTGCCCGGCCGCCAGAGCCTGGTGTCGGTTCAGGCCATCGTCGGATCGCACGACGACCCCCTCCTGGATCTGGAATGGCACGCCAGTGTCCGCGACGACAACGTCCTGTCGGCCGTGGGGGACGGTGACGATGACGGACACGCCTGGCGCGCATCCCTGGATGCGGGCGAGGGAACCCTTGCGCTCGGGGGACTGGATATCGGTCGTGTGCGGGCTCATGCGGTCCACGACGATTTGGGTGCGGGTTTTCGTCCCTTCCAAATGGCTCGCGACCTGTTTCGTTACGATCGCTGGGGTCTTGGCGATCGTGCTCGCCGTGAAGGGTTCCTGCTGGAGCGGGACGTGGAAACACGGGTCGGCGCGGGCTTTGTCACCGGTGACGAGGCGCGGCGGCTCGACGTGGAAGCCACCTGGGGCCGTTTGGAGCACGGTGAAGGCCTGAGCGCCCGACGCTTGCAGACCAAGGGAGACTGGCGCCTGGGACCGGCGCGGGGTTTGTCGCGTTGGGCCGAGGCCCGGAGCGAGGACACGACTGATCCGCTGGATGTTCGACGTAGCGAGCAGACCCACGAGGTGAGCATCGCCACCGGTGTCATCGTGCCCAGCGCCGGGCTCGTGCGCGAGCAATACCGGAATGACGCGACACACGCCGACGCGTCCGGAGGCTACCGGATGAGGGCGTGGCGCGGCGCCCTGTCCTCGGCGGCGGCCGCCGCCTT
This sequence comes from uncultured Fibrobacteraceae bacterium, assembly GCA_964476155.1. Lineage (GTDB taxonomy): Bacteria > Krumholzibacteriota > Krumholzibacteriia > LZORAL124-64-63 > LZORAL124-64-63 > JAHIYU01. The sequence continues at coordinate 88,596 of CAYYYS010000001.1, read as the reverse complement.
GAGTTGGCACATCGGTTTCGAGCGGGGTTTGGCCGACTCCCTGCGCGATGGGCGCTGGCGAGGCGAGCGGGACAGCCGCACCACGAGCTGGCGTCTGGGCACGCCGGTGATGAGCGGCGTCCGTCTCCAGGCCGACGGCGTCGTCCGCGACGTGATCGTGCCCGGCGGCGCCGATCTGACCACACGCCTGGCCAAGGTTCAGCTCTCCGGACGCTGGGACCGCACCGGCAGCGACTGGGGCCTGATCTACGGGATCGACAACAGTCGCACCGAAGTGCTCGACCGTCAGGTCGTCTATATCGGCGAGCGACAGGGCGACTACAACCAGAACGGCGATTTCGTGGGTCACCAGCTGGGTGACTTCAATGTCGTGACCGTCGGAACCGACAGCCTGGTCGCCACGACCGAAGTCACGGGCGATTTTACCTGGCGTCAGGACTTCGGCTTCCTGGGCCCACGCACGGTCTGGGGCGCCTGGCAGACCTTCACCCGCGTGAGTGCCCGGTCGCGTAGCCGCACCGACGATGTGGAGCGCCTGCTCCGCTTCGCCGAGGACACGATCTTCGACGAGGAAGACACGGTGCTGGGCGAGCTGGTACTCCGCCAGGAAGCCACCTTCCTGCGCCACCTGCAGCGGTGGGATCTGCGACTGCTCTATGACTACAGCCAGGCCCTGGATCGACAATACGCCACGCATCCGGAACGCCGACTTCGCCACCATACCCAGGTCACCCTGTCCTGGAATCCTTCGCAGCGCACCAGTCTGCGCGCCCGGACCCAGCGCACCGACGAGGCGCGCGCGACCGAGGAAAGCGCCTTCAGCGCCAATCGGTCCTACGCGGTGGATACCTGGCGCCAGGAACTGGAATGGTTGGTGCAACCGGGGGCCGGCAACCGCGTGGCGATGGCCGTGGACGTGATTGCTCGCGACGATGCCACCTCGGGCGTCTCCCAGCAGGAGTACGGACTGAAACCGTCGGCCCGGGTGCGGTTGGAGCGCCGCTGGAGCGGACTTGCGGAGTTTCGTTGGTTCCGGGTCGAGAGCGACGAACCGGCCGGGGCCCTGCGTCCCTTCTTCTTCGCGGAGCCGGGGGTCAACGTGGAAGCCTCGGCGCGACTCTCCTGGGAGCCGTCGACCCTGATCACCGTCAGTCTGGCCTACTTCGGCCGCAAACTGGGTGAGAGGGGGTGGCAGCATGACGTTCGTCTCGAATCGACGGCCAGGTTCTAGGGCGTTACTGCTGACGGGGCTAATTGGCTGCATGGTCTTGTACGGTGTGGTGCGGGGCGCGGAAGTGGCGCCGTCCTTCACGGTACGCCTGGCCGAGGGAACCGTCGAAACCCCTGAATTGGCGCAACAGCTGGCAGTCGACACGCGCTGGCTGAACGGTCAGCCCTTAGCGGCCTGCGCACGCGTGGATACGTCGTCGTCGGACGAGTCGGCTCTTCATGCCGTGGTGAAGTCACTCCTGGCATCCAGGCCCGCGGAACAGACGGCCCCGGTGACCGGGCGTCGCGCGGTCGAAACCCTGCTACGCGATGGTTGGCTTGCGCTGGGCTATCTGGACTGCCGGGTCGAGCGCCTGCCGGGCGAGACGGGCGCGATTTTCGAGATCGCGCCGGGGCCGCTCTACGTGATCGGGACGGTTGCGGTCGATGGTCAGGAATTTCCGGGTCGCGCCCCGCTGCTCTCACGCGTATTGCCTCGTACGGGGGACCCGTGCCGTGGAAAGGACTGGGAGCGGACCGTTACGGCCCTGATCACGGCGGCGGGCGACGTCGGTCACCCCTTTGCCCGCTGGCTGGTGCGCGACGTGTCGGTGGATTCACGTCGACATGTTGTCGATGTGGAAGCGGTCCTGATGCCCGGCCCCCTGGTTTATTTCGGCCCCCAGGCCAGCGACTTGCCGGACGGCCGGGGTGAAGATTTTCTCGTGAGGGCGGCCCGCTTGCCGGTCGGTCGCCCCTTCCGGGAATCCGCGTTACGCGAGGGCCGGAATCGGTTGTTGCAGCGGACTATCTACACAGCGGTCGGGGAACCCGTGATCTACACGACCGCGTCCCCCGATACGGTCGGCGTGTTCTGGCCGGTGACGCCGATCGCGAATCCCAACCGGGCCGCCGTGATGCTGGGCCTCAGTCGCGCCGGGGCGGGGGAACCGGCGCGAGTCAGTGGGCAAGTGGATCTGCGGCTGGCCAATCTGGCCGGCACGGGCCGTCGTCTGGAAATGGCCTGGAGCGATGACGGGCGCGACCGCTCACACTTCGGTCTGGGATGGCTCGAGCCCCTGTTGTGGGGTACCCCCTTCGACGCGACCCTGGACGTGGATCAGGAGGTCACCGCGGATGTCTACACGCGGTTCCGCCTGGACGGTCGACTGCAACTGCCGGTTGCCGGGTCCTGGCATGTGGAGATGGGCCTGGGCTGGGATCGCAGCACGTTCCCCGCAGGGGATTGGAGCCGCTCGACCCGTTGGCGCGCACGGGGCGCGTTTCTGCGTCGGCGGATCAATCGGGCCGCCAGCGAGTGGTGGGGCACGTTCGCCATCGAGTCCGCGCGACGGGCCGTGGACGTTCGCGTCGTCGAAGGCGAGCCCGCTCCCACACGGCCCGTCGAGGAACGCCAGACCCTGGTCGAGCTGCGACTGGCGGGCGAGCGCTGGCTGAGCGGAACCCTCAGTGTGGCGGCGACCGGTCTCTACCAGGAAGTGTCCGGCGATACGGATCAGATCCCGCTCTCGGAGCAGTATCGACTCGGCGGCACCCGCTCGCTGCGCGGCTATCTGGAAGACCAGTTCCACGGCGAACGTGTCGCGTCGGCCATGCTGGAGTTGCGGATCGGGCGCCCCGGCCGCTCCCGGCTTTACACGTTTTTCGACGTGGGGTACTTTCGCTATTCCAGTGCGGATTCGGCCGATACCGAGTTGTCGACGACTCGGTCGGGGACACGCCGGGGTTTCGGACTCGGTATCGAGACATCCACGCCGGGCGGCGACGTGACCCTGGCCATCGGCTTGCCGGGCACGTTCCAGTTCGACGACGCCAAGTTGCATATCGCCATGTTGCAGGCGTTTTAGTGCTCTGTCAGCCTATGAACTCGCCAACCCCAAGATCATAGGCTGAAAGAGCACAAGGAGGATCATGGACAGCGAGGACGTGCGCCGGGAAGTCCGACGTCTGCGGACGGAGATCGCCCGCCATGACGATCTATACTACCGCCAGGCCGCGCCCGAGATCTCCGATCAGGACTACGATGCCCTCGTGCGGGATCTCGCCCGTCTGGAACAGGACCATCCGGACCTGATCGACAGCGACAGCCCCACTCGCCGGGTCGGCAGCGACAACGACGCCCGCTTCCCGAGTCAGCCCCACAGCCGCCCCATGATCAGTCTGCAAAACAGCTATGACCTGGACGATGTGGCGTTGTTCGTGGACCGGGTCAAACGCGCCCTGGGGCGCGATGATATCGACTTCACGGTGGAGCCCAAGATCGACGGTGTCGCTCTGGCCGTGCGCTTCGAGGATGGCCGTCTCACCACCGCACTCACCCGGGGCGACGGCAAGCGCGGAGACGTTATAACCAACAACGCCAAGGCTATACGAGGCGTACCTGATGTGCTGCCTGAGGCGTGGCAAAGCGCGTTCCCCGGCCGTCCCCGGGCTATCGAGATTCGGGGAGAAGTCTACCTGACCTACAGCCGACTGGCCGAACTCAACGCGCGTCGTCAACATGACGGAGCAGAGGCCCTGGCCAACCCCCGCAATGCCACCGCAGGCACCCTGAAGACCCTGGATGTGGAGGTTGTGGCATCCCGCGGCCTGACTGTCTTTTTCTACCAGATCGTTCCCCTGAACGGCGAGACAGGCCTGTCGACCCATCGCCAGGAGCTCGACGCGTTGCGGGCGCTCGGCCTTCCCGTCAACGACTACCTGCGCACGGCCAACGACAATGTCGGCTTGTCGGCTCATCTGGCCGAACTGGATGGCCTGCGCGGCGGGTTGGACTATCAGATCGACGGCGCGGTCCTGAAAGTCGATGAACTCGATACACACGCTAAACTCGGCGCCACGGCCAAGGCGCCTCGCTGGGGCCTGGCCTACAAGTTCGCCGCCGAGGAGGCCGAGACGCGCCTCGAAGCGGTGACCCTGCAGGTGGGCCGCACCGGTGTCATAACCCCGGTGGCCGAACTGGAGCCGGTGTCACTGGCCGGGACGACGGTCGCCCGGGCTTCGCTCCACAACCGGGACGAGATGACCCGGCTGGACCTGCGTGTCGGCGACAGGGTGCGGGTGGCCAAGGGCGGCGACATCATTCCCAAGATTCTCGGCGTCGTCATCGAGGCGCGGTCCGATAAGGCGGAGCCCATGATCTGGCCCGACCGGTGTCCGGTCTGCGAAACCGGTCTCGTTCGCGAGGAGGACGAGTCGGCCTACCGCTGCACCAACCCGGCCTGTCCCGCCCAGGTCGCCCGACGCCTGGCCCACTTCGCCGGACGCGAGGCCTGCGATATCGACGGGCTGGGGGAGAAGGGTGTGGCGCAGTTGCTGGAAGCCGGACTCGTCCGCGCTTTGCCCGACCTGTTCCATCTGCAGCGAGACGCCGTGGCGGCTCTGCCCGGCTGGGCCGAGAAGTCGGCCGACACCCTGTTGCAGGGTGTGGAGCGGGCGAAATCGCGTCCCTGGGCCGCCAAGATCTTTGCGCTGGGTATTACCGGCGTGGGTGTAACCACGGCGACGGTCCTGGCGCGGACGTATCCGAACATCGCCGAGTTGCGCACCGCGGAGTCCGGTGCCCTGGCGGCCATCCCCGGTCTCGGCGAGACCACGGCCGTCAAGAATATCGGCGCGTTCCTGTCGGATCCCCGGGTCGTGTCGATGCTGGAGGCGCTGATTTCCGCGGGATTCCTGCGCGACCGCGAGAGGGTCGAAACCCCCATGGCGACGCCTGTGGATTCATGGTTTGCGGGCAAGACATTTGTGCTGACCGGTACCCTGGAACACAGCTCGCGCACCGAAGCCAAGCAGGCGATTGAACGACTGGGCGGGAAGGTGACCGGCAGCGTCAGCGGTCGCACCAACGTGCTTCTCGCAGGCGCGGATCCAGGCGCCAAACTCACCAAAGCCCACAAGCTGGGCGTGACGGTCCTGGACGAAGCCGCCTTCCTGGCCCGTCTTCGTGACGAGGGTGTCGACGATGACCATTGATCCCGCAACTCGCCCCTTCTTTCTGGCCCTGCGGCTCGACGACGATCCCCATGCGGCCTGTCTGCTCCTGGACGCCCGCGATCCCGTCACCCTCATCGAAGCGCCCGACCTGGATCATCTGGACGCCTTGCCCGCCGCCGCTCTGGTGTTGGTGGACGGACGGGACGCGGAGCCGTGCGATGCCGGCGACGATCGTCTGCTCGTCTCGCGCGGCTTTGTCTGGTCCCTGCTCGACCCCATCGGCGCCGGCCGTCGGGCTCGCCGCGTCGTCAGCGATCGCTTGGCCGCGGAGCAAAGCCTGCGCGATGAGGGATACGATCTGTGGGAGGGGCTCTGTCGCTGGCGGGAACGGCCCGACGACCTGACCGGCGGCATCCGCGACACGCTGGCCCAGTTCTCGGCCCGTATCGGCGCCGTGGTGGACACCCTGGACGCCATGTCGACAACCTGTCACTCGAACCCCTTTGCCGGTTGGAACGCCGCGCAACCCTTCACGGGCGAGGCGTCGCCCCATCCCACGCGTACACCGTTGCCCGACGATCCCGACGATCTGGCTGCCTGGATGACCGCGCCCGACGGCCTGGGCGTCCTGCACGGCGACACTTTCCAGGTCCGCAAAGGCCAGGGCGATATGGCGCGTGACGTGGCCGGCGCCCTGCTCTATGCCAACCCGCTGCTGCTGGAGGCCGGCACGGGCATCGGCAAGACCCACGCCTATCTTGCCCCCCTGCTCGCTCATCTGCGACGCACCGGTGAGCGGGGACTCGTCTCGACCCACACCCGGACCCTGCAGCATCAGATCCTCGATCACGACCTGCCCAGCCTGGCCCCGGTGGCGCCCGACATCGTCACCCGTCAGCTCATGGGGCGCGGCAACTACCTGTGCCGGACACGACTGTTGCGTTTCCGGGAACAGTCCCTGGACAGCCTGCCCGCGGCCTGGGCCGCGGTGTCCTTCGAACTGTGGCTGACCTGCACGACCGAAGGCCTGCGCGAGGAAGTGGCGGATCATCCCGCCATACGCGGCTACCTGCGCGAGCTCTTCGATTCGCCTGAGCCCTGTTCGCCGACAGTCTGCTACGGACGAGACGAGTGTTACGTGCAGCGGGCGCGACGACTGGCCCGCGAAGCTCAACTCGTGGTGGTCAACCACTCCCTGCTCATGCACGATTTTGCCGCCGGCCACACCCTGGTGGGTGATTACCAGGTGTTGATCGTGGATGAGGCGCACCGTCTGCCCCAGGTGGCGCTGGATTGCTTCGAGAAGCGGTGTGATCCCGCCCGTATTCTGGTAATCGACGACCTGCTGGGTCCGCGCGGACCGGACCGGACCCTGTCCCGGCTGCCGCGACTGATCCGCAACCGACTGCGCGGCGGCGGCGAGCAGGCGGCCGCGGCGGTCATTTCCCTGGAACGCTTCGACGCAATGGTCAACGGGGTAATGGCGGCCTATCGCCGCTGGTTCGAAGCCTTGTCGCGTCAGTTCGAGATCCGTGTGACGGAGGAGAACATCCGTCTCCACGGGCGTCTCCGCGTCCTGGAGCGCGATGAGTTGTTCGGTCCGGTGGCGGCGGAAACAGCCGCCCTGCTGACGTCCTGCGGAGAAGCCGGCGCCGCCTATGCGACTTTTGCAAACCGGCTCGAAGGGACACAGGGCGACGATCCCCGCCTGGAAGACGAACTGGCCACCTTGTCCCGGATCTCCGAACTGGTGATGTGGCTGGAGAGCGACGTGCTTTTCCTCTCGGATCGCGAAGACCCCGACTGGGTGGTCTGGCTCGAGCCCGACCCCGGCGCGTCCCTCGCGGCGCTGGGGGCCACGCGCCTCGAATCGGGACCGCTGCTCACGGACCTCTGGCGCAAGTCGGAGCTCACACCAGTGCTGACCAGTGCCACTCTCGGCGTGGGTGCGGACTTCGGTTTCATGTCCAAGGAACTGGGCGTCGTGACCCTGTCCCGGGGGTTGGTGGAATCCCTGATCCAGTCGCCCTTCGACTACGAGACCCAGAGCCTGTTCCTGACCACGCCGGATTTTCCGGCGCCCGACTCGCGTCACTACCTGCCGTCGGTATCCCATCTCTTGCGGGGACTGCTGGCCACGGTGCCGCGCAAGACTCTGGTCCTCTTCACTTCATATGCCGCCCTGAGGACCGTCACCGAGGATCTGCAAAAGGACGCGGACGACGGCTACGCCTTCAAACTCGATCTGGATCGGCATTGGAAGCGTTCGCGTCCGGTGATTCTGGCCCAGGGTGGGGGATTGTCACCGGCCGAACTCATGGCCCGCTTCCGTCGGGAAAGTCGGGCCGTACTCCTCGGCACCAACACCTTCTGGGAAGGCATCGACCTGCCCGGCGCCGACCTGGAAATGCTCGTGGTGACCAAGCTGCCTTTCCTGGTGCCGGCCGATCCCTGGGTGTCGGCGCGTTGTGACCGGATGCAGGCCGAGGGCGAGAACCCCTTCGTGAAGTTCATGGTCCGTGACGCGGTGTTGCGCCTGCGCCAGGGCATCGGCCGCCTGATTCGGTCCGACGTGGATCGGGGCGTGGTCTGTCTGCTCGACAGCCGTCTGCACGGCAAGCCGTACGGAAAGACTTTTCTGGATGCCATGCCCACCTCCGTAAGGTATTGTGCTGGCCCCGAGGAGATGATCACCGACGCCGCGACCTTTTTTGCCGGTTCCTGAATCGGCGCGGGGAACTCTCTGTTGAACATCGGTTATTGCAGGTCCACATGCTTGCCCCGGAAGGAGCCTCGATGTCTCGGGATGATCGTTTGATTGCCACCAATCCGTCAGACCTCCGCGACTCGCCCGTTGATCTGCTGGTCACCGGCATCGGGCAACTGTGCACCCTGGATCGGCCGACGGTTCAGGAGGGTGGACCGCGCCGGGGGGAGGCGTTGGGTGACCTAGGCCTGGTCGAGACCGCGGCCTTGGCGGTGCGCGGCGGTCGAATCGTGGCCTACGGACCGGCGGCGGCTTTCGCGGATGTTGATGCCGTCGTCACCTATGACGCCGCTGGACAGTGCGTCGTGCCCGGTCTGGTCGATCCCCATACCCACGCCGTCTATGGCCGGACCCGCCAGGACGAGTACGAACGGCGTCTGCGCGGCGAGACCTATCTCGAGATCGCCGCTGCCGGCGGGGGTATTCACGCCTCGGTGCGCGACCTGCGTGAACGCGACGAGGACGACCTGGTCGCGCTGGCCGTACCCCGACTGGGCGAGGCGATGGCCCTCGGCACCACGACCATCGAGATCAAGAGCGGCTATGGCCTGTCGCTCGCGGACGAGATCAAGATGCTGCGCGTCGCACGTCGCGCGGCCGAGATTGTGGGTTTGCGTGCGGTGCTCACCTGTCTGGCGGCTCACGAGATCCCCGCGGAGTATCGTGACCGTCGTGCCGACTATGTAGACCTGGTTTGTCGGGAGATCCTGCCGCGGGTCGCCCAGGAGGGTTTGGCCGAACGCCTGGATGTGTTTTGCGAACCCAGCGTTTTCGATCTCGCCGAGACGGAGACGATTCTGGCCCGGGGGCTGGAGCTGGGATTGCGGGCGACCGTACACGCCGACGAACTCGAACCCTTCGGTGGCGCCGCCCTGGCGGCTCGTCTTGGCGCCGGGTCGGCCGACCACCTGATCCGTATCGAACGCGCGGGCATCGAAGCGCTCGCCGCGTCGGACACGGTGGCCGTGCTGCTGCCGGGCACTGTCTTCACCTTGGGTCTGCGTGATTACGCGCCGGCTCGCGAGATGATCGACGCCGGCGTCGCGGTGGCCCTGGCGACCGACTACAACCCGGGCAGTTGCCCCATCTCGTCGCTGCCCCTGGTCATGGCCATCGCCTGTACGCAGATGAGGATGTCCCCGGCGGAAGCCCTGAGCGCCGCAACCGTAAACTCGGCTCATGCCCTGGGACTGGGCGACGTCGCCGGCTCCCTGACGCCGGGCCGTCGCGCGGATTTCCTGATCCTGGACGTGGACGATTACCGTCTGGTGCCCTACCACGCCGGACGCAATCCCGTGGTCGGCGTCTTTCGCGACGGGGAGCGGGTGATCTGATGATCGGCCGCGGCAAACACGGACTTGCGGTGATACTCGGCCCGATGTGGGCGGTCGCGTTGCTGGGGCTATTTGTGTCAGCCGCAATTTCCGACGAGATCGGCGAGGTCGGAACCGACAGCGCGGCGATGATCACCGTGTCCGCCGAGGCCGAACCCATATGGGTGCCCTTCAGCGTTGACGTCGTCGATATGCTCAATCGGGCGACGCCATTGGTTCCTGTCCAGGACGGCGCCCTGGGTGCGTCCCTGCTCTTCCTGCATGAGCCAGGTGATGATCCGGTACCGACCTTCGCCCGCAACGGTCTACCATTGGGGACCGGTCATCGCTGGACCGACGACCCCTGGACCGTTTCCCTGGCCGGGGCCACCCTGACCGGTTTCGGTTTCGGACTCGACCGCTGGGGTGGCACGACCCCCGCCGTCTCCCTGGCCGACGTACCGCCGGACACCGACGGCGCGACGACCGACACCCGCTTCACCAAGGGCACCGACGACGCCTACCTGCGTCGTATCTCCTTCCGCACGCCGCGCGCGCCCTGGGCACTACGATTCGACTTCGATGAGCTTATCGACCAGTTCCCGGAAGAGGGGGCCGCCCCGGGTGATAAGCACGAGTCCAAGTTCCGCTCCTCGCGGTCGTCGATCCGCCGTCATCTGGCTGACGGGTCCGAGATGGGACTGACCTACGAGGCCGTGCGCAAGCACAAGTCGGTCCTTCCTGTTTACGTCGCGGAGCACCAGGAGATATGGTCTCAACGAACGGCTCTCGATTGGCGCGGAGATATGCGTCTGGGCACGGTGAAGGCCGCGGTCTTCGTGAACGGGACAGACGTGGAATGGGACCGTACGCGCAAGGTCGATGTTGTGCGCGAGGGCGCCCAAATCGAGCTAGCTCGTCCCGATGGGGGGCCAACCCTGAGCGCTCGCGTCATGGCCTGGCGCTTGCATGATGACGGCGAGGGTACCGAGGATTGGGCCGGCGATGACGCCGGGCCGTCCACCGGTGGCAGCCGGGACGCCTCCCTGTCAGCCCTGTGGCCCGTACGTTGGGGCCCACTCCGAGCCCAGACCCTGGCCGTGACGCGTTGGCACGGACAGGCCGGTTGGAGCCCGGCGGCGAGAGTCGATCTGGCGTACGGTGAAAACCGACGCTGGCGCCTGACCCTGCAGCACGGCGGACGGGCGCCGCGCAGCGACGAGTTGCTTACGGCCGTCCGCGTCGCAGGAGGCGGTCAAGAAGCCATCATGCTTCCCGAACCGGAACTCGGTTGGGAGTACCTCGATCGCGCGGCCCTGAACTGGCGGACCTCGGTGCTGGGTACGGTCCTGGAGCTCGGCGGCTCGGCGCGACGCCTACGCGACGGCATCGGTTGGACCCGTCTGCCGGGAGAGACGACCATCGGGCGCTGGACCAACACCCTCGATCTCGATGGTTGGACCATGGACCTCAAGCTGCGACGCGCCGGCCGGTTCGCCGGTTTGGCAAGGGTCGAGGCCATTCTCAGCCGGCGCGGCTACGACATCCTGTCCGGCACGCCGGTGGCCCTGCCGCCCGAGCAGTCGGCGGTGCTGAACGTATTCTGGGAAAAGCGTGTGTACCACGAGGACGGCATTTTCGAACTGGGCTACGTTCTGGAGCATCGCGCCGAGATGGGCGATCCCTGGCACCCGGGAGACGACGTGCGTTTGCCCGCCGTCACCCTGCATCACCTGCTGATCGGTTTTCGACTGGTCGGTGTGGACCTGGGCTTCGAGTTCCGCAACCTGACCAACCAGCGGGTTCTCGTCTCCGCCGGTTCGTACTTGTCCGGACAGACCAACCGTTGGCGCATGCAGTGGACCTTCCGGCGCTGACCTGACCTCCACGAACCCTCCCGGAACCGACGCCTTCACGGCGCCTGGAGACCCGCTTGCGCAGACGTGAAGCCCTGGGACTGATCCTGCTCGGCGGTCTGGTCGCCGGGGGACGCTGGATTCGTCACACCTTGCTGCTCGGACCGGACGGCCGTTGGCGGGACCCGGCCTTCCTGGCCGACCTCGTGCCCCGGACACCCGTGACCGAGCCGCCACCCCCGCCACCGGAACCCCCCTTTGCCATCAACACGGTTGGTATCGATACCCTGGTTCATCTGCCAGGCGTGGGGCCCGTCCTCGCTGAACGGTTAGTGCGGTCTCGCGAAGACGAGGGACCGTTTCTCGACGGGGACGACTTGCGCAGGGTCAGGGGCATCGGCCCCAAGCTTGCATCAAGACTGGCACCCTTGTTGGTGTTTCACGCTGCATACGATTCGGGAAGAGCGAGTGCCTCAAGTCCCGCCGCTGTTTGCCGATGACGTGTAGGGTGTCTGTCCTCAACCGAGTCCCGCATTTCGACCACCGCTTGGAGGCCCCGGTCTTGTTCACTGTCATCGCAAGCTCGATTTGTCTCGCGGCGGCTGTCGGTCTGGCCTGGCTCTGGCGTCGTGAGCGCACGGCCTGTCAAGCGGCCATCTTGCGGGCCGACCTGCTGAGTACCGACCTGCACAACGTCCTGGACAACCTGAGCAGCGGCTTGGTGATCGTTGACCGGCGCGGCGTTATCCAGCGTATGAACCCGGCGGCGGAAACCATCCTCCAGGTCGACGAGGACATGATCCTGCGCCACCCCATCACGGACGTCTTCGATGACGGCCTACGCGGCTTCAACCGCGCGCTGACCCAGGTCCTGGCCGGGAGCGGACCCGTTCTGCGCCGTGAGGTCTGTGTCGACCGCGACGAGGGTCAGACCCTGCCGGTGGGCGTGAGCGTGAATCCGATCATTGCGGACAACGGCGAGTTGACCGGTGCTGTGGCTATTTTCCAGGATCTATCGGAAATCAACGAGATGCGCGCCAAAATGCGCGATGCCGACCAGATGGCGGCGGTGGGGGAGCTGTCGGCGGGTATCGCCCACGAAATCCGCAACCCCCTGGGCAGCATTCGCGGTAGTGTGGAGATACTGGCGGCCGATTTGTCGCCGACGGGCGAAGAGCGCAAGCTCGCCGATCTGATCCTCAGGGAAAGCCATCGCGTCAACAACATCATCACCGACTTCCTGTCCTTCGCGCGCACACGCCCCGCCCGGCCCCGGTTGGTGGACGTGCAGCCCTTCCTGGCGGAAGTCGCCTTGCAGGTGGAGATGCACGTGCGCGAGAAGTCCGGCGACGTGGTGGTAGAACACGCCGTTGAACCCGACGACATGCTGCTGATGATGGATGACGCGCAGATGCATCAGGTGCTGCTCAACCTGGCGATGAACGCCTTGGAAGCCATGGAGTTCGACGGCCGCCTGTCCCTGACCGCGGAACTGGACGACTTCAATACGGCCTGCCGGATCGCCGTTACCGATACGGGACCCGGAGTGCCGCCGGAGAATCGAGCCGACCTGTTCAAGCCCTTCTTTACCGGGCGCAAGGGCGGTACGGGACTGGGTCTGTCGGTGGTTAAACGGATCGTCCATGATCATGGGGGACAAGTGGACCTGCAAACGCCAAGCGAAGGCGGTTGCTCGTTCGTGATCGTGCTGCCCTTGACGCAATCCGCGGCGCGAAGCGACGAGTCCGAAGCCGCCTGCTTGACCACCGGATGATGTGGCTCGTGTCATGCGTCAGTAACTGATCGTTCATATCCATTGCAATCTGCCATATGAATTGGCACCCAGCCAGGATTTCTACGTTTTCGTATTCAAGATTCTTGCAAACTGACCGATATCACACGGGACAGGCCGTTATTTACGGCACTTATCCGGAGAGCACAATCAAGGAGAGTCATAGATGGCGGACAAAAGGATTCTGGTTGTCGACGATGAAGAGTCGATGTGCCAGTACCTGTCCATCCTGCTGGGCAAGGAAGGCTATCAGGTCACGACCGCGAGTTCCGGGGCCGAAGCCCTGGCACTGATGGAGCATAAACCCTTCGATGTCGTGCTCAGTGACATCCAGATGCCCAAGGTTGACGGCATCCAGTTGCTGAAGGGGATCAAGGCCGTCGATTCCGAGACACCGGTGATCATGCTCACCGCCTACGCCAATGAACAGTCGGCCATCGACGCGGTGAACCTCGGCGCCTATTCCTACCTCCAGAAGCATTGCAAGAACGACGAGATCAAGGTGGCTGTGCGCAACGCCCTGCAGCTGCGCAGTACCCGCACCGAGAACGTACAGTTGCGTCGTGAACTCACCCGCAACAAGTCCAATACCAAGATCATCGGCCAAAGTTCGCGCATGCAGGCCGTCTACAAGATGGTCGACAAGATCTCCGCCACGCCGGCGACCATTCTGATCACCGGCGAGAGCGGCACGGGCAAGGAACTCATTGCCCGGACCATCCACGACCGGAGCGAGCGATCGAACAAACCGTTTGTGGCCATCAACTGCGGCGCCATTCCGGAGACCCTGCTCGAAAGCCAGCTCTTCGGACACGTGCGCGGTGCGTTCACCAGCGCCGACCGTGACCATGACGGATTCTGCCGCCAGGCCGAGGGCGGCACCATCTTCCTGGACGAGATCGGGGAGACGCCCCACGTTATCCAGGTCAAGCTGCTGCGCATGTTGCAGGAGCGGGAAATCTACCCGGTGGGGTCGAGCAAGGCCGTGAAGGTGGATCTGCGCGTGATCGCGGCGACAAACCTCAATCTCGAGCAGGAAGTCGGCGCGGGCAATTTCCGTACAGACCTTTTCTACCGGCTGAACGTGATCCCCATCGACCTGCCGTCCCTGCGAGACCGTCCCGACGATATTCCCCTGTTATGCGACTATTTCCTGCGTCGGTACTGGCCCGAGTATCCAGGCACGGTCGGTCATGCCATTGCGGACGATGCCATGCGTCTGTTTCTGCGTTACGACTGGCCCGGTAACGTGCGGGAACTCGAGAACGTCATCGAGCGCGCCTGCATCATTCGCGAGGGTGAACAGATCGATCGGGCCGACCTGCCGCCGGGTGTGGCGGATCCGGCTGCCGACGGCGGTGGACCGCCGGCCCTGCTGGGCAGCCACGTCCCCCTGGAGGAAGTGGAACGTTACCATATTCTGAAGGTGCTGGAGAGTGTCGGCGGGCACAAGAAGCGTGCCGCCGAGATCCTGGACATCAATCCCTCGACGCTCTATCGCAAGCTGCTTCGCTATAGCGACGAGGGCGGGGGCGATACGGCCGACGAGATGTTGAGCGACGACCTTGACACGACGATGGTCGACGAAGCCTACGACGTTGTCGAACTGGTCGGCGTCGGCGAAGATCCCGAAGTTCGCTGAGATACTGACCCGGGAGGAGTTCTGCAATTTCCTGTTTGACAGAACACTAGGGCGGGACAAGACGGTCGCGGGCGCTGCTTGCCCACGGCCGTCTCTTTCTATATGCTCCCCTGCGTCACCATCCCACCACCCCGGAGCGGAGCATGTGGTTGTCCCTGATCGGATTCATGGCCTGCGGCAAAAGTACTTTGGCGCGTTCGCTCGCGGAACAGGCCCTGTTGGACGTACGCGATCTCGACGCCGAGATCGAAGCCGCCGCCGGTTGTACGGCGTCCGCGATCTTTGCACAAGAGGGTGAACCGGCGTTTCGGGTCCGGGAACTGGCCGCCCTGGCGGATCTCCCGGCCGATGACGACCTCATTCTGGCCTGTGGGGGTGGTGTCGTGGAGACGCCCGAAGCGCGAGACCTGCTGCGGGAACGCGGCACGGTGATCTGGCTCGACGCACCCTGGGAAGTCTTGCGTCAGCGGCTCGAAGCCTCGGACGCGGACGAGCGCCCGCAATTGGCCCGCGGCTGGACCGGCCTCGAAGCGCTGCTGAGATCCCGGCTACCTCTCTACGCCGCTACTGCGCATTTCCGTTTGCGCAGCGACCTGGCGGACCCCCGCGAACTCGTCAGTCGAGCCTTGACCTGCAACCTGCGTTATAAACGGCGCGGCGGGGGCGAGACGGAATGAGGGTCGTGGCCGGCAAATGGCGGGGGCGGAAGCTGGTCGCTCCCAAGGGCGACACAACCCGTCCCACCACCGACCGGGTCAAGGAGGCGTTGTTCTCGATCCTGGGCGACGCGGTGGACGAGGCCCGGATCATCGATCTCTGCTGTGGGTCGGGAGGCCTGGGCATCGAAGCCCTCAGTCGTGGTGCGGCGGAGGTGGTATTTGTGGATCTTTCATGGCAAGCTGTCGAGGCCGTGAAGCAAAACCTCGCGACCTGCGGCGCCGACGCGGAATCGTATGCGCTCTTGCGACGGGACGCCCTGGCCTGGTTGAGGACCGCGACCGACAAATCGACGCGGCGCACGATCATCCTGAGTGATCCGCCCTATGCCGGAGATCTGCCGGCGGAAATCTGGCGGGCCTGCTGCGAGTCGGCCGCCGCGACCCGGACCGATCTAGTGATCCTGGAGCACGCTCCCGACCTGGAGCTCACGGCACCCCCGCCCGGCTGGCGGGTGAAGAACCGGCGCTACGGCGCGACCGCCCTGTCGATCATGGAGAGAACCAATGACGGAGAGGACCAATGACTGAGCGACACGCGCTTTATCCTGGTACTTTCGATCCGATTACCTTCGGGCATCTGGACATCGTAACCCGGGCTTTGCGGATCTTCGGCCATCTCACCTTGGCCGTGGCCGAGGGTGGGCGATCGACCATTCTCGATGTGGAGCAACGGGTGGCCCTGGCCATCGATGCCGTATCGAAACTCGATCCGGTAGGTCGTGTGGACGTTATCTCATTCTCGGGCCTGCTTGTCGATACGGTGCACGAGGTCAACGCCGACGTTGTCGTGCGGGGGTTGCGAACACCTGGCGACATGGAGCACGAGCAGACCATGGCGGCCATGAACCGCAGCCTGGATCCCGACTTCGAAGTGATCGTGTTCTTCGCTCGCGCCGAACTGAGCCTGATCAGCGGAACCCTGGTGCGCGACGTCGCCCGTTGCGGTGGTCCCGTCGAGCGTTACGTGCCGGACGCGGCGGCGACGGTCCTGCGCGACCATTTCGGAGCCGAGCGGTAACCACGGGCGACGCGATTCGCACGTATCGTGACCTGCCAGCCACATCCGTCTTGCGTCCGGACGCGCGTATGACACATTTGAGCCAAACCTATTGCACGGTATCGTCAACCGGATCGCGAGGAGATGAGATGGGTGAACCAAGACTGGGCTGGATGTCGGATGCGTTGGGCGATTCGCCCACCCTCAAGCTGTCCGGACAGGCCAAGGCGCTGCGCGCCGCCGGTGAGCCGGTCGTCAACCTGACCGCGGGCGAGCCGGACTTCACGACCCCCTTGCCCATCTGCGAAGCCGCCCATAAGGCCATCGACGACGGGCACATCGGCTACACGGCCGCCGCGGGCATGCCCCAACTGCGTGAGCGCGTCGCCGAATACTACGCCGAACGTATGGGCGTCCCCATCAAGCCGAGTGAAGTGATCATTTCGAACGGCGCCAAGCAGATACTGTACAATGCCCTCTCGATGCTGCTGGACCACGGCGACGAAGTCGCCGTGCCGGTGCCCTACTGGGTAACGTATCCCGCCCAGATCACGGCTTTGCGCGGGCGCATGATCCCCATCATTCCCACACAGCCCGGTTGGAAGATCACGGCCGAGGACCTGGAGCGCGCCGGCGCCGGTCGCGCCAAGGCGCTCATCTTCAACACGCCCTCGAATCCGTCGGGCGCCGTGTACACCCGCAAGGAGCTCGAGGATCTGGCCGAGTATTTCCACAAGACCAGTTTCTTTATTCTCACCGACGAGATCTACGAGGACCTGGTCTACACGGAAGAGGGACATGTGCCCCTGATGACTTTGGCCCCCGATTTGCGTCACCGTATCGTCACCGTGTCCGGTCTGTCCAAGAGCTATGCGATGACCGGCTGGCGGGTGGGCTTCGGCATCGCCGACGAGAAGACCATCAGCGCCATGACCCGTCTGCAGAGCCATTCGACCAGCAACGTCAACACCATTGCCCAGAAGGCGTCGCTGGTGGCTTTCGACTGCCGCGACGAGGTGGAGACCATGGCGAAGGCCTTCAAGCGGCGGCGCGACGTGCTGGTCGAGGAGATGAGCGGCATACCCGGCCTGGAATTCAACGTGCCCGACGGCGCCTTCTATCTGCTGGCCGACATCCGCGGCTTGCTGGCCGAGGATCGGCAGGTCGGCGGTTGCATGCGTCTTGCGAAGCACCTGCTGGAGACCGAAATGGTGGCCGTGGTGCCCGGCGAACCATTTGGTGTGCCGAACCATCTGCGCTTGAGCTACGCCGATTCCGAGGAGACGCTGCGCGAAGCCGGCGTACGCTTCAGGCGGGCGCTCGAAACATTCGGAGGTTGATTTGAAGTTCGTCGATGTCGCCAAGATCAGCGTGACGGCCGGCCGGGGAGGCGACGGCTGCGTTGCCTTCCGCCGCGAAAAAGGCGTCCCGCGGGGAGGCCCCGCCGGCGGCAACGGCGGTCGTGGCGGATCGATCTGGCTGGTGGCGACGGACGAGACGTCGACTCTGCTCGATTTCCGATATCGCCAGAAGTACGCGGCGGACAAGGGCCAGCCCGGCAGCGGCTCGCAACGCACCGGCGCCGACGGCGATGATCTTGAAATCCAGGTCCCGTGCGGTACATCGATCTATGACGCGGACGAAGGCGACCTGATCATCGATCTGACCGATCCCGGCCAGCGCTTCTGCGTGGTCGAGGGCGGCAAGGGTGGTCGCGGCAACTACGAGTTCCGGTCGCCGCAACGCCAGGCGCCTCATGTGTCAACGCCCGGTCAACCCGGCCGGGCACGCAATCTGCGTTTCGAACTGAAGCTGTTGGCCGACATCGGCCTGATCGGCATGCCCAACGCCGGCAAGTCCACCCTGCTGAGCCGTCTCACCGCCGCCAAGCCCAAGATCGCCGACTACCCGTTCACGACCCTGGTTCCCAACCTGGGCATCGTGGATCTGGGCGACTTCACCAGCTGCTCGATCGCCGACATTCCCGGCTTGATCGAGGGCGCCAGCGACGGCAAGGGTCTCGGCCACGAGTTCCTGCGCCACGTGGAGCGCACGCGCGCGCTGGTCTACCTGGTCGATCTGACAGACCCGGCGCCGGTCTCGGTTCTGGCCATTCTTCGCCAGGAGCTGGCCAAGTACGGTCGGCGCCTGGCCGATCTCCCGTTCATCGTGGTCATCAACAAGTTGGACCTGGCCGACGAGGAAACCGTCGGCGGCATCCGGCGCGAAGTCTCGGGCTGGGCCCGCGACCACAGCGGAAGCGAGCCGCTGCTCATCTCCGCCGTTTCCGGCCAGGGCATCGACGCTCTGCGTTACACATTGCGCGATCTCTACCAGAACACTGCCGAATCATCCTCCTGACGACTAGCGGGCGTGTACCAGAATGAGTTTTCCAACAGCCTGCTAGACCGACCCGATATCCTCCCGGGAAGGCAACAATCCATGAACGACGTGCGTACCGACACGCCTGAGGGCGGCGTCTGGACCCTGCGGCCAGGTGAAGATCACTGGCCGAGCTACTGGAACGAGGTGGATCATCCGCCGCAACAGGCCCGAGGCAGTGGCCGTCGCCGGGCATTGCGACAACCGGCGGTGGCCATCGTGGGCACTCGGGCAGCCAGCACACGATCATTGGCGGTGGCGCGCACACTCGCCCGTGACCTGGCCCGCGCCGGCTGGTCCATCGTCAGCGGTCTGGCGTTGGGCGTCGATGCAGCCGCTCACGCGGGCGCCCTGGAGGCGAACGGCATTACGGTGGGCGTCATGGCGACGGGAGTCGACCGCACTTATCCGGCCCGCCACGGGGATCTTCGCCGACGGATCGAGGCTCGCGGGTGCGTGGTGACCGAGGCGCCCGACGGTACGGCTCCCTTGCCGTTTCTTTTTCCGCGGCGCAACCGGCTCGTATCCGGGTTGGCGCGCGGGGTGATCGTCGTGGAGGCGCCCTATCGAAGCGGGGCCATGTCCACGGCCTATCACGGCGCGGATCAGGGACGGGAGATCTTTGCGGTTCCCGGTCCGGTCGATGATCCGGGGTGCCGGGGGTGTCACCACCTGTTGCGCGAGGGTGCCCATATCGTCGAATCCGCCCGGGACGTGATCAATGTCCTGGGTCGACCCGATGGTCGTGATGCCGGTGCGGGCGACCCGCCGGCGGATCAGTTGCCCGTCGCCGGTTCCGCGGCGCGCTGGATATGGGATCGGCTCGACCTCACGGGCCTGCGTCTGTCGGAGTTGCGCGATCGCTGGGCGGGCACGGATGCGGTCTGGCACGAGGGGCTGGTGGCCCTGGAGATCGCAAGTCTGATCGTAAGGTTGCCCGGCGGGGGGATTGCCCGTAAAGTCTGGGTTCCTTGAGAATAGTAATCGCACGATACGGGGGAGACCTTGCTACCCAGGAAGATCCGATGGGCTCTGGAATATGGGCTTCTCTGCGCGATTTTCGCCCTGGCCAGCCTCTTGCCCGAGACCTGGGTCGCAGCGGTCGGCCGCGGGCTGGGCCACTTCATATTCCGCCATGTGGGCCTGCGCCGCAACGTGGTTCTCGACAACCTGTCCCAGGCTTTTCCCGGGCGAGACGTGGTTTCGCTCTGGGATCTGGCCGAGCGTATCTATGCCAATCTGGGAGCCACCCTCTGCGGTTTCTTCACGCTGCCGCGTCTGACACCGGCCCGTGTCCGGACGCGCGTCCGCCTCGAGAATACCGCCTATCTCGACGCTTTGCGCGAGGACGGCAAGGGCGCCCTGCTGATGACCGGCCACTTCGGCAACTGGGAACTCCTCGGCGCGGCCATGTCCGCCTACGGATATCGCGCCAAGTATCTGGTGCGGACCCAGTCCAACCCCTGGGTCGATAAGCTGCAGAACAAGATTCGTGATCGTGGCGGCCTGGGCGTGATTCGTGCCGACGCGTCGGTCCGCCAACTCATCCGCCATATCCGTGACGGTGGCTATGTGGGCATCCTGCCGGACGTGAACGCGGGGGAGGATGGCATCTTCGTGGAGTTCCTGGGTCGCACCGCGTCGACACCGCGCGGGCTGGCCTACTTCGCCTACAAGCTGAAGTGTCCCATCATACCCGTCTTCTTGATTCGCCAGGCCGACGGGACCCACGTGGCTCATCTTCACGATCCCATCCATCCCGACCCGGCCTGGGACGAGGAAACGGCTCTCTTCGAACTGACACGGGCCTACACCGACGTCCTGTCACAAGTGATTCGCGAACATCCCGACCACTACTTTTGGATTCACCGCCGCTGGAAGACACGACCGCCTCACGAGCGTGGTCCCGTGTCGGCCGGCGCACAGCCTTCCGACCAGGAGCCTCAGACATGATCACCGTTACGGATCTGGTGAAAAGCTACGGCACCGTGACCGCCGTCGACGGCGTCTCCTTCTACATGAACGAAGGCGAGGTATTCGGTCTGCTGGGACCGAACGGCGCCGGCAAGACAACGACCATCTCGGTCCTGTCCTCCCTGTTGCCCATCGACTCGGGCAGCGTCACAGTCTGCGGACACGACGTACGACGCGAGCCCGTGCAGGTCCGCCGGCGCATCGGGGTCGTGCCGCAGGAACTCGCCCTGTACGAGGAACTCAATGCGGAACAGAACCTCCGTTTCTGGGGGCGTCTCTACGGTATGGGCGGCAAGGATCTGAGTCGGCGTGTCGGTCAACTTCTCGAGGTGAGCGAGCTGGCCGAACACGCGCGGCGACCCGTGAAGGGATTCTCCGGCGGCATGAAGCGCCGTCTGAACATCATGATCGGACTGGTGCACCAACCGGAGGTGCTGTTCCTGGACGAGCCGACGGTGGGCATCGATGCCCAGGCCCGGTCCCGCATCCTCGAGCTTATCCGGCAGATGAACGCCGAAGGGCTGACGGTCCTGTACACCACGCATTACCTCGAAGAGGCCGAGCAGCTCTGTGACCGCATCGCGGTGATCGACCAGGGTCGTCTGGTGGCCATGGGCGACAAGGAAGAGCTGATCGCCCAGATCGGTGAGGCCGACCTGTTGCGCTGCCACGTCCCCGCCGCGGAACTGCCCGCGCTCGCGCAGGTCTTGTCCGAGCACGATGACGTGGCCGAAGTGGGTGAGCGCCGCGGCAAGTTGCAGATCGAATGTCGCGACGGCGCCGACATGCTGCCCGTCCTGCAGCAGACACTCGACGGTCGTGGACTCGCGCTCGACCAGTTGGAGATCATCCGCCCCAACCTGGAAACCCTGTACCTGAAGGTCACCGGCCGCACCTTGCGCGAATAGGAGGACGCCGTGCAGATACACACCTTGATCGACAAGGATCTGCGGCGCTGGTGGAGCGACCGGAATGCCGTGGTGGTGGCCTTGCTCTTGCCGCTGGTCCTGACTGGTATTCTGGGCTTGTCCTTCGGCGGCTTCGGCGGTGACGCCGGTCTATCGACGATCCCCCTGGCAGTCGTCGGCAACCTGCCCTCGATGGCGCGCCAGTTCGTGGACGAGGCCCTGAAAGAGACGGGGATCTTCGAGGTGACCTGGACCTCGCGCGAGACCGTCGAGGAGCAGGTGCGCACAGGGAAGATTCGCGCCGCCCTGATCATCCCCGACGACTTCGCCCAGAGCTACTTCAGTGGTGAGGCTGTCCAGTTCACACTCTGGAAGGATATAAACTCCGAGTTCAAGGCAGGCATCGTGGAGCAGATCCTCGAACGGATGCTCCTGTTCATGCGGGCGGGGGAGGCCGCCTACTTCGGCGCCTGGCCCGATGACTGGTATCCCGAATCGAATGAGAACTCGGGTATCGGCCAGTTGTTGAGTGCAGACTCCTTCCTGGATGTCTACAGGCGTATCCGCGACGGGTCCGACGAGGCTGTCGCCGCCTGGGACCAGACCCGCGCGCTGATAGATCACCAGGTAGAACTGCAGGACGCCTTCGCGGTGCAGAGCTTCGATCTGACCGTTGAGGATCGCGGCGGCCAGGAACTGACCGAGAACGAAGACGCCCGTGCCAGCCGCAACATGTTCAACTACTTCCTGCCGGGCATGGCCGTCTTCTTTCTCATGTTCTCGGCCGGCGGAGCCGGCGGCGACATCCACCGCGAACGCGAGGGCGGCACCCTGCGACGCATGCTCGTATCGCCCCTGCGGGCGCGCGACCTGTTGTTTGGCAAGTGGATCTTCACGACCGTCAATGGCCTGTTGCAGCTGATCATACTTTTCGCCGTGGGCAAGCTGATCTACGGCCTCAATCTGGGGCCCGATCTTCTGGTGCTGCCTATCCAGGCCCTGGTCACCAGTGCCGCCCTGGCGTCGGTATTCCTGGTGCTGGCCATGCTCACGCGAACTGAAAAACAGATGGGCCAGATCAGCACTGGCGTGATCCTGTTCATGGCCATCATCGGCGGCAATTTCGTGCCGACCGATTTCATGCCCGGGTTTCTTCGTCTCGCTGCCAAGTTCACGCCCAACTACTGGGCCAACCAGGGTTTCTCGTCCATCGTTTCCCAAAACGAGGGTCTGGGCGCCGTGGGCACGTCCGTGATGGTCTTAGCCGGCATATCCGCAGCCTTCCTGGCACTCGCCGTTCTGCTGTTGCACATCCGGGAGAGGAAGGGGGACCTGCTGTGAAGCTGCATGTCCTGAGAGCCCTGGTCGGTGTTCATATCCGCAAGGTTCTGGCCGACAAGGGCAATCTCTTTTGGTTGTTCGGTTTGCCCATGATGTTCTCGATCCTCATGGGAATGATGTTCGGCGGCTTCGAGGGTAGCGGCGGCTCGTTGCCCGAAGTCCGAATCTACGATGCCGACCGGACCAGTGCGTCCCGGGACCTGATCGATCAGTTCACGGGGGGAGACCACTTCGTCGTTGCGCTTTCCGATACGGTCGGTTCCGAGGAGATGGCCCGGGGGATCGTCAATGACGGTCGTCGCACCGCCACACTCTATATACCGCCGGGCCTGGCCGACAGCCTGTCCGCCGGCGGCACGGCCAGACTGACCTTTTTCCACGATGCGGACCGCTTGAGCGCCCAGTCCGCCCGCACGGAGCTGGAGATGATCCTGATTCGTCTCGAGGCCGAAGGCGCCGGACGGCGCGTCGCCCCGGACGAGTTCGACATCGCTCGTTTCGACTCGCTCTGGAACGGGCCCCGCCTGAGTCTGGAGAGTACGTTCCTGGGCCGCAGCGAACATACCGAGCTAAAGCTGACCAAGGGCGGCCAGCACACCGGCCCGGCCTACACCCTGATGTTCGTCATGATGTTCATGCTCATGTCCGTGCGTGACGTGGTCATCGAGCGTCGCAACGGCACCTTGACCCGGCTGCGTCTGGGCGCCGCTTCGCCGGCCCTGCTGGCGGTGGGCATGCTGGCTGGTCCCTGGGTGGTCGGCCTGCTGCAGATGACGGTACTGCTCCTGCTCAACGCCCTGGTCATGGGCATCGACTACGGTGATTCGCTGGCGTCCCTGGTTGTTTTGATGGTGCTGTTCACGGGTGTATCCACAACCCTGGCGCTGGTGCTGGCCACGTTCTGCCGCACGCCGGGGCAAGCCGACGGCATCAGCATGTCCGCGAGCTTGACTCTCGCGCCCCTGGGCGGTTTGTGGTGGCCGTTGGAAGTCGTCCCCGGTTTCATGCAGAAGATCGGATTGGCCTTGCCCACCGGACAGGGCATCACCGTCTTCCACGACATGATCGGCCGTGGCTACGGGCTGGCGGAAAACGCGACTCAGTTCATGGGACTGGGTGTATGGCTGGGCGTGCTGCTGGCGATCGCGACGGTACGATTCCGCCGCCTGATCGATTAGATACGAGTCCCCCGCCCGGACCTGCGGTTCGGGCGGGGATCGAATGGGACAGCTAGTTCTTCACGTCCGACGTCTGGAAACCGAATTCCGATGGCGGCTTCCCCGGCAGCTTGATCTCCCCGAAATTATCCTCGTACCGGCTGACGTTGACCTCGAGTGTCTTCAAGAGCGCCTTGGCGTTCTGGGGCGTCATGATCATGCGCGCGCAGACCTTCGCCTTGGGCAGTCCCGGCAGCAGCTTGGCGAAATCGATGATGAATTCGCTGGTGGAATGGGTGATCAGGGCGAGGTTGCTGTAGGTGCCCTCGGCCTCGTCCTTGCCCAGTTCCACGCTGATCTTCTGCGGTTCCTTCTTTTCCACGGATGCCTCCTGGTTGTGGGAGATAATATCTTAATGCAAGTCGGATGTGAATACCAGCGAGGCCCGTGGACTCGTATTCGTGTGGACTGACTCTTGGCGTCCCTGCGGCCCATCTGTTACAGTGAGCGCCGACCAACGAGACCCGATCCAGGAGGCCACCCGTGAAAAACGTCGCCCTGGAGATCAGAGAAAGCGCGCGCGGATACGGCGAGGCCATCGCCATGCGCCATAAGATCAATCGCGAATGGGCCGACACGTCCTACCGCGAGTTGGACGAACAGGTCGGCACGGTCGCCGCGGCCCTGCTCTCGCTGGGTGTCGATGTTGGCGAACGGGTGGCTCTTTTCGCACCCAACTCACCCGACTGGATCCTCGCGGATCTCGGCGTCCAGAGCATTCGCGCCGTAACCGTTCCCGTCTTCGCTACCAGTACGGCCGAGCAGGCCCGGTACATCGTCGAGGACGCCCGGACCCGCGTGGCCTTCGCCGTCGCCGAATCCGAACTGGCCAAGCTGCGTCAGGTACGCGCGGACTGTGGACTCCCGGAAATAATCATCGCCCTCGACGGAAGCCTCGAACAGCCCGAGGGTGACGACACGGACCTCGCTATGTTCATGGCGCGGGGCCGTGTCCATGACGACGGGGGAGAGGCCGCGCGTCGAGCCGAAACGGCCGCCGCGGACGACCTGGCCTCGATCATCTATACGTCCGGAACGAAACGGCGCCCATGCTCACCGGCAATTCGCCGTCGGATTTCAGGTTCGGGACGGTGGGCAACTCTCCTTCGCCGATCACGACGAGTTGGTGAAGCTGCCCGAAGTGGTCCGGTTCATGACCGAGCGTATCCGCGCCCAATCGATATCGTTGGCGCCTTTCGAACGGATCAAGCGCTTCACGTTGATGGCTCGCCAGTTCACGATGGAGGCGGGGGAGATCACGCCCACGCTCAAGGTTCGTCGCAAGGTGATCCTGCAGAAGTACAAGACCGTCATCGACCGCATGTACGCCTGAACCGAATCCAGGTTTGTTGACGACCCGAGGCGCGAGTGCTAATTTGCGGGCGAATCAGAGCCCCTTAACCTCTGTAACCATCGGGAGCCCCATGCCCCAAAGAAGTCTCGAGATACTCTCCGCATTCGCAGGATTGCGTCTCGCCGTCGTCGGCGATGCCATGGTGGACCGCTTTCTCTGGGGCGAGGTCGAACGGATCAGTCCGGAAGCGCCGGTCCCCGTGGTGCGGCTGCGCAAAGAGACGGTCAAGCTCGGCGGCGCCGCCAACGTGGCCGCCAATATCCGCTCCCTGGGCGCGCAGGTGGATTTATTCGCGGCGGCCGGGACGGGGGAAGCATCGCGCATCCTGGTCGGCCTGCTCGAGGAACGGGACATCGATCCCGCCGGATTGCTGCGTTTCCCTGACCGGCGCACCACGCTCAAGACCCGCATCATCGCCCATTCGCAGCAGGTCGTCCGTGCCGACGTGGAAGCGGACGAGGATCTATTCGAAGAGCATCGCGCCGATCTTCTGGGCCGTCTGCGCGAGCGGGGGCCGTTCGACGGCATCGTCCTCAGCGACTACGGCAAAGGTGTTCTCACCGACGACGTCATACGCGACGTGATCGGCCTGGGGAAAGCCGCCGGCCTGCCGGTCGTGGTTGATCCCAAGAACGGCGACTATACGCAGTATCGCGGGTGTACGTCCCTGACGCCGAACCAGAAGGAAGCCTCAGCCGCCACGGCCGTCACCATTGTGGATCCCGACTCGCTGCAGCGCGCCGCGCGGCTGCTCCTGGATCGTACGGGTGCCGAGGCCGTGCTGATCACGCGCGGTGAGCACGGCATGGCCCTTTTCGAGGGTGTCGGCGAGCATCACCTTCCCACAGAGGCTCGGGACGTCTTCGATGTGACCGGGGCGGGGGACACCGTGATTTCCGTATACACGTCCGCCATGGCCGCCGGCGCCACCTTCCTGGAGGCCGCCAATCTCGCCAACCACGCCGCGGGTCTGGCTGTGCGCGAGCTCGGTACGGTTGCCATAACTGCCGCTCAACTCAGCAAGGCCGTGAGCCCATGAGTGCCGTCGCGCCCATTATCACGCGGGAGGATCTGGCCTCCTGGGCCGCGTTGCGCCGTGATCACGGCGAACGGATCGTGTTGACCAACGGGTGTTTCGACCTGCTGCATCGGGGGCATGTGGAGTACCTCGCCGAGGCGGCCGCTGCCGGGGATACGCTCCTGGTTGCGGTCAATTCCGACGCATCGGTTCGGGAGCTGAAAGGCTCGAATCGCCCCCTTGTCCCCGCGGTGGATCGCTGCGCCGTTTTGCGACATTTGCGCGCCGTGGCGGCCCTGACCATATTTGACGAGCCGACGCCGCTCGAAGTGATCCTGCTCGTGAAACCCGACGTCCTGGTCAAGGGTGACGAGTACGCCGAAAGCGAAATCGTCGGCGCGCCCGAAGTCCGATCCTGGGGCGGTGACGTCATGCGCGTATCCATGCGCAGCGGTCGTTCAACCAGCGGACTCATCGAGTCCATCAAACAGTTGCCCTGAGCTAATCACAGCATCGCGGCCGGCCGGCACGTCCCGGCGCGATGGTTAGGGCAAGACCACTCGGCGTGTTCACATACAAGAGAAAGAGGTCTTCCATGAGCAGGGAAAAGATCATCATCATCGGCGCCGCCGGGCGTGACTTCCACAACTTCAACTGCGTCTACCGGGACAACGAGAAGTACGAGGTCGTCGCCTTCACGGCTGCCCAGATTCCCGATATCGACGGCCGGGCCTACCCGCCCGAGCTCGCCGGCAAGCTCTATCCCAACGGCATTCCCATCGAAGCCGAGGAAGATCTGCCCCGTCTGATCGCCGAGAACGACATCGAGACCTGTGTCTTTTCCTACAGCGACGTTGCTCACGAGGATGTCATGCACAAGGCCGCCCTGGTCAACGCCTGCGGCGCCGACTTCAAGATGCTGGGCGAGCGCCTGACCCAGGTCAAGAGCACCAAGCCCGTCGTGGCGATCTGTGCCGTTCGTACCGGTTGCGGCAAGAGCCAGACCACCCGTCGCGTGAGTGACCACCTGCAGGCGGCCGGTCTCAAGGTCGCCGCCATCCGTCACCCCATGCCCTACGGCGACCTGGCCAAGCAGGCCGTGCAACGCTTCTCCACCCTCGACGATCTCGTCAAGCACGAGTGCACCATCGAGGAAATGGAAGAGTACGAGCCCCACATCGTGCGCGGCAACGTGATCTTCGCCGGCGTCGACTACGAGGCCATCCTGCGTGAGGCCGAGAAGGAATGCGACGTGATCCTGTGGGACGGCGGCAACAACGACACGCCGTTCTACAAGCCCGACCTGCACATCGTCGTGGCCGATCCGCATCGCGCCGGGCACGAGTTGACCTACTACCCCGGCGAGACCAATGTCCGTCTGGCCGACGTGGTGGTCATCAACAAGGTCGTCGAGGCCCAGTTCGAGAACATCGAGGAAGTGCGCGAGAACGTGCACAGCATCAACCCCGATTGCGTGATCATCGAGGCCGCGTCGCCCCTGACCGTGGATCACCCCGAGCTGATCCGCGGCAAGAACGTGCTCGTGGTCGAGGACGGCCCGACGTTGACCCACGGCGGCATGACCTACGGCGCGGGTGTTATTGCGGCCCTGCGTTGCGGCGCCGCCGACCTGGTCGACCCGCGTCCCTGGGTTACCGGCAAGCTGTCGGAGACCTTTGAGATCTACCCGGAGATCGGCACCTTGCTGCCCGCCATGGGCTATGGCGACCAGCAGATCGCGGATCTCGAGAAGACCATCAACGCCGTCGAATGCGACGCCGTCGTCATCGGTACGCCCATCGATCTGACCCGCATCGTCAAGATCGACAAGCCCGTCGCCCGGGTGAGTTACGATCTGCAGGAGATCGGCAAACCCGATCTGCGCGATCTGATGGACAAGATCATCGGCTGATCCCGAAGGCGGGGAGGGGGGACCCTCCCCGCATTCCATGTCTCAATCACCAACCATAGTGAGGTTTCCACGTGAACATCCACGAATACCAGGCGAAGGAACTGTTCCGCGCCATGGGACTCGTCGTTCCGCCCGGTGATGTCGCCGATACGGTCGACGGCGCCCTGGCTCTGGCACAAGAGTACGGCCTGCCCGTGATGGTCAAGGCGCAGGTGCTGACCGGCGGCCGCGGCAAGGCCGGCGGCGTCAAGTTCTGCGAGACCGAGGACGACGTGCGCACGCACGCCGGGGACATTCTCGGCCTGGACATCAAGGGGCACATCGTGCGCAAGGTGCT
This sequence comes from uncultured Fibrobacteraceae bacterium, assembly GCA_964476155.1. Classification (GTDB taxonomy): domain Bacteria; phylum Krumholzibacteriota; class Krumholzibacteriia; order LZORAL124-64-63; family LZORAL124-64-63; genus JAHIYU01. The sequence goes on along the minus strand of CAYYYS010000001.1, from coordinate 59,901 downwards.
GGTCACGCCGGCCGAGACCATCGCCGAAGAGTATTACGTGGGTATGCTCGTGGACCGTGCCACGCGCCGCGTCCTGCTGATGGCCAGCGCCGAGGGCGGCGTGGAGATCGAGCAGGTCGCCAAGGACAATCCCGAGGCGATCCTCAAGTTCGCCATCGACCCCCGCTACGGCCTGCTGGATCACCAGGCCCTGGGTGTGGCCATGAAGATGACCGACGACATCAAGAAGGCCCGTCAACTGGCCGTCGGCATGCAGAAGCTCTATAGCTCCTTCATGCACAGCGACGCTTCGCTGGCCGAGATCAATCCCTACATCTTCACGGACAAGGGTGTGGGCAAGGCCATCGATGCCAAGGTGAACCTGGACGACAACGCCCTGTATCGCCACCCGACCTACGAGGCCATGCGCGATCTGGACGAGGAGGAGGCGAGCGAGGCCATGGCCCGCAAGGCCGAGCTCTCCTTCGTCAAGCTCGAGGGCAACGTGGGGTGTCTGGTCAACGGCGCCGGACTGGCCATGGCCACCATGGACCTGGTCAAGTATTACGGCGGCCTGCCGGCCAACTTCCTGGACATCGGCGGCAGCTCGAATCCCGACAAGGTCGTCAACGCCCTGGAGATCATCCTGACAGACCCGAATGTCGAGGTGATCCTCTTCAACATCTTCGGCGGCATTACCCGTTGCGACGATGTGGCCAAGGGCATCATCGAGGCCACCAAGCGCATGGACATCAAGGTGCCCATCGTCGTGCGCCTGACCGGCACCAACGAGACCGCAGCCCGCGAACTCCTGGCGGAGACCGACCTGATCCCCGCCGCCACCATGGACGAGGCCGTGCAGAAGGCCATCGAAGTGGCCGGCAAGTAACCGGCGGAAGGGGAGAGACTCATGGCTATCTTTTGCAAGGCCGATACCAAGATCCTCATCCAGGGGATCACCGGACGGGACGGCAGCTTCCACGCCAAGTCCATGCTGGACTACGGCACCAACATCGTGGCGGGCGTGACGCCCGGTCGTGGTGGGCAGACCTTCGAGGGCAAGGTCCCCGTTTTCGATTCGGTGGCCGCAGCCGTCGCCGAGACCGGCGCCGACGCCTCGGTCATCTTCGTGCCGCCCTTCGGCGCGGCGGGCGCGGTCTTCGAGGCCGCCGACGCGGGCTGCAAACTCGTGGTCTGCATCACCGAAGGCGTGCCGACCCTGGACATGGTCAAGGTCATGCCGTTCCTGGAGGAGCGCGGCGTCCGTATGGTCGGACCCAACTGTCCGGGCTTCATCAACCCCGGCATGAAGGCCAAGTTGGGCATCCTGCCCGGGAATATCGTGGCTCCGGGGCCCGTGGGACTGATCTCCCGCAGCGGCACGCTCACCTACGAAGTCGTCGACGCCCTGACCAAGGCCGGCCTGGGACAGACCACCTGCCTGGGCATCGGCGGCGATCCGGTCATCGGCACCCAGTTCATGGATGCGCTGAAGGCCTTCCATGCCGATGCCGACACCAAGGCCCTGGTCATGATCGGCGAGATCGGCGGTGACGCCGAAGAGCGGGCGGCCGAGTACATCAAGGAGAACATGGATATTCCCGTGGTCTCCTTCATCGCGGGGCGCACGGCGCCTCCGGGCAAACGCATGGGACACGCCGGCGCCATCGTCACCGGTGGTTCGGGCACCGCGGCTGACAAGAAAGCGGCCCTTGAAGCGGCCGGTATCCCGGTTGCCGACCGTCCCATCGATGTCGTACCCCTCTTAAAGGAACTTTGGAAAGACGCCCCGTAATAACTTGGAGGAACTTGAGTTGGAACAGACATACATGATGATCAAGCCGGAAATCGTGGCCGCGGACGATCAGAAGATCGGTGCGATCCTGGCCATGGTCCAAAAGAACGGCTTCCGCATCCGCAATCTGGCCCTGAGGCAGCTCGACAAGGCGACCGTCGAACGCTTCTACGCGGTCCACAAGGAGCGGCCCTTCTTTGCGGATCTGGTGGATTACATCATTTCCGGTCCGGTGGTCGCCATTCATCTGGAGCGTGAAAACGCCATCGTGAAGCTGCGTGAACTGGTCGGGGCCACCAATCCCGCCGATGCCGCCTGCGGTACGATTCGCGCACTTTACGGTGTTGAACTGAGCCAGAACGCCGTCCATGCCTCCGACTCCGTGGAGAATGGGAAGGTAGAGATTGGGATAATCTTCGGCTAAACAGCAGGGGCCCGCACCCCTGGGGGAGCGGGCCCAGTGCCGTGAAGGTCGATCATTGCCCTTGGGCCGTCTTGACAGACGGCCCATAGGCTTGTAACGTGGGTCGCTTCCACGAAGTTGGATTGCCATGAAGCTGAATCTGGATACACTCGCCTTCGGACGCTCGATCGAGGATATCGACGTTGTCTATCGTCTCGACCTCGAAGAGGGCAACGCCGGCGAAGTCCGTTTGCGGGGAGACCTGGCGGTCGACAACACCGATGGCCGCGTGGTGATCAACGGCAAGCTGGAAGCCGTCGGCGCGGCTGACTGTGATCGCTGCCTGCAACACTTCGACATGTGTTACCAGGCTGACGTGAACATCGTCGTTGTCCGTGAGGGACTGGAATACGCCGAAACGGCCGAGGAAGGCACCGTCTGGACCGAACACCAGGCGCGGGGCGAAATCGATCTGGGACCGGCCCTTCAGGAAGCCGCCCTGTTGACAATGCCCCAGAAGATGATCTGCCGTGAAAACTGTCGCGGCATCTGCGCCCACTGCGGCGCGAATCGGAATGAAGCGGATTGCGATTGCGATCAAGACATAGTCGATCCCCGCTGGGACGGGTTACCGTCCTAGGGGACAGATGAAAGAGGCATCGAGATGGCCGTTCCCAAGAAAAAGACGAGCCACGCGAAGAAGGGCAAGCGCCGGTCCCACTGGAACGTCGCTATGCCGAACGTGTCGCGTTGCCCCCATTGCGGCGAAACCTGTCGTCCCCACCGTGTCTGTCGCAAGTGTGGCCACTACGGGGATCGCGAAGTGTTGGTCGTCGACAACTAGCGGCTCAGCATGGAGGAGAGCGAATGAGCAGCGCAGCGGCGGCCAAACCAGTCGTAGCCGTTGACGCCATGGGCGGCGACATCGGCCCGTCGGCCATCGTGCCCGGCGCCGTCGACGCCTTGCGTGAAGGTGGCTTCCGGCTCGCTCTCTACGGGGACGAGACGGCGATCGCGTCCGAGCTCGCCTCCCTGGACATGTCGGGATTGGATTTCGGCATTGTCCCCTGCACCCAGGTCATCGACATGGACGAATCACCGGCACAGGCCATTCGCGCCAAGCCCGATTCTCCGGTGACCCGTGCCATGCGTGATCACAAGGACGGGCGCGTCCAGGCCGTGTTCAGCGCCGGCAGTACCGGCGCCATGGTCGCCGGCAGTCTCATGCTGCTCGGTCGGCTCGACGGTGTCGACCGTCCCGCCATCGCCACGGTCATCCCCACCTACGATGGCCGTTTTCTCATGCTCGACGCCGGCGCCAACGTTCAGTGCACGCCTGAGCATCTGCAGACGTTCGCCGTCATGGGCGACGTTTACGCCCACGAACTTCTCGACATCGAGTCCCCCCGCGTGGGCCTGCTCAACATCGGCGGTGAGCCCGGCAAGGGCAACGACCTCACCATCGCCGCGCACGCTCTTCTGGCCGGGACCGATCTCAACTTCATCGGCAACGTGGAAGGCCGCGGATTGCTCTTCGGCGAATCCGACGTCGTCGTGACCGACGGGTTCACCGGCAACATGACCTTGAAACTCATCGAGGGTTTCGGTCTCTTCCTGCTCAAGGCCTACAGGGACAGCACGGTCGACGGCAACGCGGAACAAGGGTCCAAGGGACTCGGCGCCTTGCTTAACCGCATGGACTATGCCGCAACCGGAGGCGCCCTGCTGCTCGGTGTTCGTGGCTCGGTCATCATCGGCCACGGTTCCAGTTCGGCCCGGGCCGTCACCAGTGCGCTGCGCGTGGCCTCCCGACTCGCGGCCCACGATGTGCCCGCACGCCTGAGCCAACGCCTGCAGGCGTCTTCCTGACGCCGATCTCCACGGAGGGTGTATTTATGTACAGGATCCCCATGATATTTCCCGGTCAGGCCTCACAAGTCGTCGGCATGGCCCGTGACCTCGCCGCAGCGGACGGCCCCGGTGCGCGCTTCCTGGCCGAAGTCGACGACCTGCTCGGCCACGACCTGACACCCCTGATGTACGAAGGACCCGCCGAGACCCTGACCGAGACCTGGAATGCCCAGCCGGCGATCCTGGCCCATTCGGTAGCGGTCGCTCTCGAGCTCAAGGATCGCGGTATCGAACCCAGCGTGGCCGCCGGCCATTCCCTGGGTGAGTTCTCGGCCGCGGTGGCGCTTGGCGCCCTCCAGCCCGCGGACGGTTTGCGCCTGGTGCGTAAGCGCGGCGAGCTGATGTTCGCCGCAGGGCAGGAACGCCCCGGCACCATGGCGGCCATCATGGGGCTGCCCGCCGACAAGGTGAGCGCCGTTTGCAAACAGGTCAGCGAGACCGACGGCGTGGTTGTCCTGGCCAACCACAATTCGTCGGCCCAGATCGCCATCTCGGGCGAAGTGAACGCCATCGACGCCGCCTGTACGGCGCTCAAGGAAGCCGGCGCCAAACGGGCCATCAGACTCAATGTCAGCGGGGCGTTCCATTCGCCTCTGCTGGACGGGGCGGCCCTTTCTTTTGCCGAGCACCTGGACAGTGTGACCGTCGCGGAGCCCAGCGCGCCCCTGATCGCCAACGTGACTGCCCAACCGGTCGGTGACGGCGCCACGCTCAAGGACGGATTCCGACGCCAACTGACATCGCCGGTCCTGTGGCACGACGGCCTTGGTGCCATAGCCAGCGGCGACGGTGCAGGGGAGGCGCCGCGCGTCGTGCTCGAAGTTGGTCCCGGCAAGGTCCTGAGCAACCTGGCCAAGCGCGAATTTCCGCATATCACGTTCATGCCGGTCGGCACGGCCGCAGACCTGGATACGGTGCTGGACAGGCTCGGCGAGTTGCTGGCATAATGCGCCCCTTTCGCCACGCTTTGGTCGGCGAAACGCCGTAACGCAGATAGAGAGGTGTCAGATGAGTGACAAAGCCGTGATTGTAACCGGCGCGGGACGAGGTATCGGCTTGTCCATTGCCAAAGCCCTGGCGGCGCGGGGGTACGACCTGGCGTTGGTGGACATCGCCGAGGAGACCGTCCGGGAAGCCGCCGCGGCCATCGAGGGCGATGGCAAGTACGTGCCCATCTCGGGTAACGTGGCCGACTGGGATTCCGTCCAGAACATGGTAAAAGAGGCCACCGAAGCTCTTGGACCCATCTACGGCGTAGTCAACAACGCCGGCATTACGCGCGACGGCCTGCTGGTAAGAATGCAGCCCGAAGCCTGGCAACAGGTTCTGGATGTGAATCTGACCGGCACCTTCTACTTTACAAAGGCCGTATCGCCTCTTATGATGCGCCAGAAAATCGGCAGAATCGTCAACATCGCCTCCGTGATCGGCCTATCCGGAAACGCCGGACAAGCCAATTACGCGGCCAGCAAGGCCGGTGTGATCGCCATGACGAAGTCCGTGGCCAAGGAACTCGGCGGGCGTGCCATCACGTGCAATGCAGTTGCGCCGGGGTTCATCGCCACCGACATGACTCACGATCTACCCGAGCAGGTCAAGAAGGACATGCTCAAATCGATTCCGCTTAAGCGGCTGGGAGCAGCGGAAGATGTCGCTGCCGCTGTTGCTTTTTTGTTGTCCGAAGACGCAGCCTACATCACGGGTCAAACAATCGTGGTGGATGGCGGCATGGTCACTTGAAAACATTCCCAAGGAGGGAACGTCAGTCATGAGTTCCATTCAGGAGAAGGTATACGAGATCGTCGAGCGCAAGCTCTCCGTGAATCCGGAGCAAATCACTCCCGAGGCTTCCTTCACCGATGACCTGGGGGCCGATTCCCTGGATACCGTCGAACTGGTGATGGACTTGGAAGAGGTTTTCAACATCACGATCCCCGAAGAGGATCAGGAAAAGCTCCGGACGGTTCAGGACGCCATCGATTATCTGGAGTCGCACCTGGACTGAATCGACGGAAAATGATTCGATACCGGTCGTCGTGTCCCCGGTCCTGAGCCTTTCCGCCCGGGATCGGGGCAGTCTTCATATGCTGGGAGGATTCTGATGGAGCGCCGCAGGGTTGTCATCACGGGTATTGGCATGATCACGGCCGTCGGTCTCACACGCGAGGAAACCTGGCAGGGTATCATCACCGGCCGAAACGGCGTGGCTCCGATCGCGTCTTTCGACACAAGCGAATTCAAGGTCAACTTCGGCGCCGAGGTCAAGGATTTCGACCCGACCGTGGCCATGGAGCTCAAGGAATCACGCAAGGCCGATCGCTACGCCCAGTTTGCCGTGTGCGCCGCCGCGGAGGCCGTCGAGCAGGCCGCGCCAGGTGACATCGATCCGGAACGTGCCGGCGTGATGATCGGATCGGGCATCGGCGGCATGTTGACCTTCGAGACACAGCACGGCCGCCTCGTCGCTCGCGGCCCCTCGCGCGTCTCCCCGCTGTTCATCCCCATGATGATAGCCGACATGGCCACGGGCCTCGTCTCGATCCGCTTCGGCTACAAGGGACCCAACTACGCAACCGTCTCGGCCTGCGCGTCGGCCGGACACGCCGTGGTGGCCTCGGCCATGCACATCATGCTGGGTGATGCAGACCTCATGATCACCGGTGGCGCAGAGGCCAGTGTTTCGCCCATGTCCCTGGCGGGATTCGCGAACATGAAGGCCCTGTCCACGCGTAACGACGATCCGCAGCATGCCAGCCGACCCTTCGACGTCGGTCGCGACGGATTCGTGCTCGGTGAAGGGTCCGGCATCATCGTGCTGGAGGAGATGGAGCGAGCCAAGGCGCGGGGCGCCGATATCCTGGCTGAAGTCGTCGGCTACGGCGTCACCGGTGACGCCTATCACATGACCCAGCCCGAAAACGAGGGCAACGGCATGCGCAACGCCATGCGCCTGGCCATCGAATCCGCCGGCATCACGCCTGCGGACGTGGGCTACATCAACGCCCACGGTACTTCGACGCCCTTCAACGACAAGATCGAAACCAAGGCCATCCGTGACCTCTTCGGCGCACACGCCGACAACCTGGCCGTCTCGTCGACCAAGTCGATGACCGGCCATCTGCTCGGTGCCGCCGGCGGCGTGGAAACCGCTTTCACGACGTTGGCGCTCAAGAACGGCATTCTGCCGCCAACGATCAATCATGAAACGCCCGATCCGGAGTGCGATCTCTTTGTTTGTCCGAACGAAGCCGTGACGCGGGACGTGGAGTACGCCCTCAGCAACTCGTTCGGCTTCGGTGGCCACAACGTCTCCCTCTGTCTGCGGCGCTGGAGCGATTGAAGCGCTGGAAGGAGCACGGTCTGCCATGGGATTTTGGCACAGACTGAAGGCGGCCCTGGGGCGAAACGGCGGCGGTGAGCCTGGCGATCACGCCTTGGCCGACAAGGTGGTCGAAGCCCTGGCCGTCGAGGCGGTCCAGCGCAAGCTGCGTTACAACTTCCAGGATACGACCCTGCTGGCCAGGGCCCTCGTCCATCGTTCTCATACCCACGCCATCAAGGTCGGCCGGCTCGAGTCCAACGAGCGACTGGAGTTCCTGGGGGACTCGGTCCTGGGACTCGTGGTCAATGCCTATCTTTACCGGAACTATCCCGACCGCGAAGAGGGCGACCTCACCAAGATGAAGTCCAAGCTCGTTTGTGGTGAGAGCCTGTCGCGGGTAGCGATGCGCCTGGATCTTGGCGATCATATTCTGATGAGCCGGGGAGAGGCGTCCTCCGGCGGCCGCCGCCGCGCCAGTATTCTGGCCGACGCGGTCGAGGCCATCCTCGGCGCCGTCTATCTGGATGGGGGCTTGTCCGCGTCTACGGACGTACTCGAGCTTTGGCTCCTCGACGATGCGGACTCGTTCATGTCCGAGCAGTCCCTGGTCAACGACAAGAGCAGATTGCAGGAGATGGTGCAGGCTCATCATAAATCGCCGCCGGTCTACCGGCTTGTCGACACCAGCGGTCCCGATCACGCACGGACCTTCACGGTGGAAGTGCTCTTTGGCGATTTGGTCCTGGGGCGGGGCTCCGGTCCGAGCAAGAAGCGAGCGGAACAGGCCGCGGCCACCGAAGCCATGCGGCGACTGGATGCCGAAGCCGGTCTGCTCGACATCTCCGATTGACCACCCGGCGCAACGAAGCATCACGTCAGACCGGACTCAGACGAGGAGATTTCATGTCCCGGCGCTACTTCCCGTTCAGCGTTCTCGTCGTTTGGTTCGTGATGCTGTCGCCAGAACCAGCGGTGTCGGTCGCGACACGCTCGGGCGTTGGAGATAGCCTAGTCGTGAGCGACGAACTCGGCGTCGAATTGGACCTGCCCTACGGTGTGGCGACAGCCTACATGATCGGCTCCACGCTCCTGCAACAGGGCGACACCGCCGGCGCCTTACCTTATCTGGCCCATGCAAACCGCCTAAGTCCCGAAGAAGACGAATTCGCGATCACGTACCGCGATGCACTCGTTTCCATCGGCTATCTCCGGGAGGCCCTGCGAATATCGGGTCCTCTCGTCGAGCGGAATCCCGACGCCTTTGTGGACTGGATGCAGCACCTGTCGTTGCTGGTCGCCCTCGAGCAATACGACGAGGCCCTGTCAAGCATCACGGATTGCCGGACGCAGCATCCGGACTCGTTGCAGTTGGGACTGATGCGCGCGGAAATCCTGATGCGGGCGCAAGACTGGGACGCGTCGCTCAAGGCCTACCGCAGCCAGTTGTCGGTTCTTCCCGGGGAGCAGGAGCAGATTTATCTCGCCATGGCCGAGATGTCCGTTCACATCCAGCGTCACGATCGGGCCGACATGATCTGGGCCGAGGGGCTGGCCGCTTTACCCGAGTCGCGGCCGTTACGTCTCGGTGCAATCCAGCACCTTGTGGTGCGGGAGATGGACGTACAAGCCATGTCTGTGGCGGTGAGCGGCGACAGTGTCGTCGCGAGCGGCGTGGACAGTCTGGATTCCTCATGGGTTCGGACCGCTGCCGGACTCATCTCCGGGGAAGGACGCGTCGTCATCGCGGCCCGCCTGCTTTATCCCCGTTTCGAGAACGCTCTGCTCGATCTGGAAACCTCGCTGTTGCTGGGGCGTATCCAGGCGGGCCTGGAGGAGTGGGAAAGCGCCATTGCGACCGCCAAGCTCACCGCCGAGCGCTGGCCGGACTCTTCGCTACCGCAGCTGTTCATCGGCGAGTTCAAGGCCGCCAGTGGCGATCATTACGGTGGAGAGCAACATGTGCGACGGGCGATCGAGATGGATCCCGGCTCCGCAGACTATCTGCTCTCACTCATCTCGATCATGAGCCGCCGTCATCCTCAGGCCTTCGAATACGGCGAGAGACTTCCCCCGGACGATCCCCTGCGACAGGAGATCATCTCCATAGCCGCCAAGGCTCAAGCCCTGCTGACGGTCGACGATCCCGCGGCCAGCCACATGATGGTCGGTGCGACCTTTCAGGCCATGGGAGAGCATGCGGCCGCCGCTCCCAGCTACGTGATCGCTGCCCTGGAGCCGATGATTGCAAAAGAAGCCCGTCTGAATCTGTCCCTGGCGTACGAGCAAATCGACCGTCGGGATGACGCGCTCGTCATTCTGGAGGAGCTGGCCACTCAGCATAGCGACGACCCCATCGTACTCAATGCTCTCGGTTACACACTGGCTGACCGGAATATACAACTCGACCGGGCCGAAAAGCTCATTCGCTCTGCACTGGCGCAGAATCCCGACAATCCGGCTTTTCTTGATTCCCTGGGCTGGCTCTTCTACCGGCAGGGAGTTTACACCGACTCACTGGACTACCTGGTTCGCGCCGCAAACGTCCTGCCCGAAGACCCCGAAATTCTCGAACATCTGGGCTTGGTCCTGATCGAGCTGGAGCGCTATGACCGTGCGCTTGAGATCCTCAAGCGCGCACTGCTTCTGGGAGGGGACAAAGCTGTTCTCGAACCCGTCATCGAAGAGCTGGAGCCGTTGGAGCCATGAGTCGTTTACGGTATCTACTCCTGCTCTTCGTGGTGCCGCTCCTGCCGTTGGCGACACCCGCTCTCGGCCATGAAGGGGATCACGTTGTTCCGAACGGAGAACTCCATACGGTGTCCTGGCGTTTTCAGGCCTGGGGGCGGAGTGTCTCAGGTCTCGCGTGTTGGGTTAGCGAGGTCGACGGGCGTTGGCGACTTGAATTAGCCACGAGTCCCGAGGACGATGACCGCGCGGACACACCCGTGTCCTTGCTCTACCAGATCGGCGATGGTTGGACCGTCGTCTCGGTCGATGGGGCAAAGACCTACGTACAGCCGTGGCGCGACAAGCTGGAATCGGTCCCCGCCGCCGCCGCCGCCCGCATCGTCGCCCTGCTGGCCCTGGCTGAAAAAGGAGCTGGGGCCGTTCCCGTCCTGGAGTCCCTCGGTGCTCATGTAAACACGGGTACAGGCCGACGCGCAGTGTCCTGCATGCCCTGGACCGACGCCAAGATTGCGGCTGAATCATTGGCCGTGGACTGGTCGAACGAGGGCGGTTCCCAATTGAGAGGTGTTCTCGAGGGTCGGGGACGCGGACGGGGTGGGTCGGGCGAGACCTGGAAACTCATCTTCACAGGATCCGGCAGCAGCAGGCTTTCCTCATCACGCCGCAACGGTGTTCTACATCTGGAAGGCGGGGACGACTGGCCGGCGCACTACGATCCCGAAGAAGTCTTCGTGCCGCTCTGGCCCTTGGCCGAGCTCCTGGATCTGGTGAAAATATCCGGACCCGAGACGGGAACTCCGCGCGCTCCGCGGGAGTAGAATCCCAGTCAACGCCCGCCACCCCTGCGAGGAGTCGAAGATGTACATGTCGGACAAACATCCCGATCCGGGCCGACAAGGACGCGCCGCGTATGCCGATTTACGCGACGAGGACCTGATCGCTCTGGTTCAGCAGGGGCAAAAACGGGCGTACGACGAACTGGTCAGGCGTTTCAAGGGACGTCTGTTCAGCTTCATCCTCAGAATGGTCGCCGATCCGGTTGAGGCCGAGGAACTGGCTCAGGATACTTTGATTCGCGCCTACATCCACGCGGACAAGTATCGAGAGATCGCCAGGTTTTCCACATGGCTGTTTACCATCGCTACCAACCTGGTGCGCAACCGGATCCGCAAGCGCAAGCGCACGCCCTATATGCTCAACCTGGATCCCGCGCCTCTAAGCGACGACGACATCCCGCTCGATCCGCCGGATCCACACGCTGACCCGACCTTGCTACTCGAGGGGCGGGAACTGGGCGATCTCATGGACGAAGCTACTGCCCAGATACCCGAGAAATACCGGATCCCCTTCCTGTTGCGGGAAGTCGAGCAGCTGAGCTACGACGAGATTCAACAGGTAACCGGCTTGAAGCTGGGGACGGTCCGATCCCGGATCAATCGGGCGCGTAACCGTTTTCGGGCGAATATCAAGCCACTCCTGCGCAGCGAGACCCTCTTGGCGGATCTCGAGCGTCTGGAAGCCGAAATGAACACCAACGGCAAGACCTGACACCGTCCCGGAGGACATAGATGCTCTGTTTCAATGCCAGAAAGCAGATCAACCAGGAAATGGACGGCTCGTTGCCGGCCCGCAAGCTGCGCTCACTCGAAGAGCACGTGGGGCGATGTAAAGCCTGTGCCGAGTACCGCGAGGATTTGGAGACCGGACGGCGTTTACTGAGAGCATCGACCAGCGAGCCCTCCGATTCCTTTGAATGGACCCTGCAACTCAAACTGAATCGGGCCCTGAAGGAAGCGGCCGGCAACGGCGTACCCTGGGAGGAACCTACCCGAGGGCCGGCCGGGTGGCTGCGCTCCTTTGCTTTTTCCTCGTTGTGCGGCGTCGCTGTCGCCCTGGCTTTCGCCATCTGGGTGCTGCCCCAGAACGCAGGTTCGCCGAGCGGGAGTCTACTTACCGATGCAGCCAGTGTGGAGCCCATCTCGTCCGTTACCTTGAGCGCGGGCAATCCGGATCGTCTATCCCTGTCCCAGCCCCGTTATCGGTCCATGGATTTCGGATCGAGCGGTCTGGGACAACCCGTGAGCGGGGCGCGCGTGGCCCAGCCCAACCTCCTGGATCGATCGGGCTGGGTCCCCTCGACCTGGAGCGGCGCCGATCTGGAAGATCTGAGCGTCATCGCCAACCTGCGCGACGAGAATGGGCGCCTCCGCTTCAGGCTGCTACAGATGCTGGCCGAGAACGCCGAGCTTAAAACGTTGCTTGACGATACGGAAATCAACTATCTTGAATCTGATAGCAGTGAGGAGACTCGTTGATCCTTGACTCGGAGTGAACATCATGTCGAGACTTCTACGTGCCGTCACGATCTTTGGGGCGGCACTTGTCTTTTGTGCCCTGATCCACGGTTGTCAGTCGGAAGGTCGAGACAGCATCATCTCTGCCGTGGGCTCCTACGGCGATATCGCCGTGGTGTTGTCCGATCCCGAACTCGACTCGCACCTTGTTCGGTTTCGCGAGGTCCTGAACCCCCAGGAGATCTTCGTCATCAGGCAGGAGGATACTTACCGGTTCCACGATTTTACTGCCGACAACTGGCGCAATGGACGCAACTACCGCAACCTGCTGTTCGTCTGCCGGTGGGGTGGCGGGGGCGGCGTGGAGTCCGCGGTCAAGAAAATGCTCTCCGATAAGACCTTGGACCGCCTGACGTCCGGGCGCGGCGGTGTTGTGACCGTGCGTGATCCCTTCTTCCGCAACCAACTGGCCATCGTGGCCGTGGCGCGTAACCCCAACGATCTGGTACGGACGCTCAACAGCCATGCCGACGCCCTGCGTGATACACTGAGCCGCGACATCAACCGTCGCATCATGGCGGATAATCGGCGGCAGGGTCTGCTGCCCGGCGTCGCCGAAAGCGCGTGGCGTCGCTTCGGCTTCAGTCTGGAGTTGCCCGACGAGTTCAAGGAGAACCAGACGCGTCCGGGCGGATATCCCGGTGTGGAATGGATTCGTACGGATGGCACCATGCGCGGTGTGACGGTTTCGTGGGAAGCCGTCGATGCACCGACGATGACGCTTGACGACCATGACACCCTGGCCATGATCAGGTCTCGCATGGGGGAAGCCATGCACGATGAGGGTATGATCGAGTCCGATTCCTTTGTTTGGACCGAGGAACTCGTCAACGGTTGTCCCGTGGTGAAGCTCGCCGGCAATTGGCAGAGTCGTCGCGTCGAGGTCGGCGGCCCGTTCTGGTGCTATTTCCTGGCCGATGAAGCCGGCCGCCGTATCTACTGTGTGGACCTGCTGGTCTATGCACCTAACAAAGAAAAGATGGACTACTTCCGTCGGTTACGAGCGAGCCTGGAGACTTTCTCTCTCGCGGAGCCGACGCCATGAGATGGAAATCGGCATGATCTCCCGCCGCGATTCGAGCAATTGTATCCGGTCGCACTGTGGCCTTGCCTGGCTTACGAAGCTGGCCGTAATCGCGATCTCCTTCTCACTGACTTGTGTGGGATACGCCCAGGTTGATTCAACAGCGCTCGGCGAGGCCCAGGTCCTGGTTTTGCGGTGGCAAGGTGCCATCGGTCCGATTGCGGCAGAGTATCTGGCCATGGGGATCGAACAGGCGGAGGATCGGGAAGCCTCACTGTTGGTTTTGACCCTGGATACCCCGGGGGGGCTGGATATATCCATGCGCGACATGGTGCAGGGAATCCTGTCATCTGACGTGCCGGTTGCCGTCTATGTCTGGCCGGAGGGAGCCCGCGCGGCGTCGGCGGGCGCCTTTCTGTTGGCGGCCTCGCACTTTGCGGCCATGGCGCCGTCCACAAATGTGGGCGCGGCGCACCCTGTCGCCATGGGGGGAGAAATGGACGAGGTCATGTCCGGCAAAATCACGAATGACGCCGTGGCCTATCTGACGAGTCTGGCGGCCGGACGAGGCCGTGATACGGCATGGTGCGAAGGCGTCGTACGGGAAAGCGTGTCCGTGCCGGCCGACAGCGCACTGGCGCTCGGCATGATCGATGTGGTCAGTGAAGATCTGGATGCCCTCGTTTCCTGGTGCGACGGTCGGGTACCCGCGGGAGGCGGTGAGATGTTGCATACGGACGGTGCCTGGGTGGTCGAAATGCCCCTGAGTTGGCGTCAGAAATTTCTGCGCGCCATCACCGATCCTAACCTGGCCTATATCTTCCTGATGCTCGGTGTGTACGGTCTTTTCTTCGAACTCAGCCGGCCCGGCGCCATTCTGCCGGGCATCGTCGGCGCTTTGGGGATACTGTTGGCCGTGTTGGCCTTCCAGGGCCTGCCGGTCAACTATGTTGGCGTGGCGTTGCTGTTGCTGGGAATCGTGTTGCTCCTGTTGGAGATAAAGATAACCAGTTACGGGTCCCTGGCTCTGGGGGGAACCGTATCCCTGTTGCTGGGCTCCCTGATGCTCTTCGAGAACGCGGGGCCGCTGGGGGCGTTGTCCTTGAATATTGTTCTGCCGGTTGTTCTCTTCACCGTCATTCTGTTTCTGGGCATTGTCGGAATGGGGCTGACGGCACAACGTCACCCACCGGTCACCGGGATCGAAACTCTGGTGGGTATGGACGGCGTGGTGGCACAGCTCGATGATGAAGAGGCGGGAACGAGTCGCCACGGCATGATCGAAATATTCGGTGAGTACTGGTCCTTCGATGCCGAGGTGCCAGTCGCCCGGGGTAATCGTGTTGTCGTCACAGCCTGTGAGCAGGGGCGCGTCTACGTGCGTCCGTATGAAAGCGAGGGAGGTTGAGATGCCGTATCTAACTCTGACGGTAGGACCGATCGTCGTCCTGGTGCTGGTGCTGCTGGCCAATGCCATCCGCATATTGCGGGAATATGAACGGGCCGTCGTTTTTCGCCTCGGCCGTTTGTCTGGCATCAAGGGACCCGGTCTCATCCTGTTGATCCCGTTGATCGACCGCATGATCAAGATCAGCCTGCGCGTCATCCCCATGGATGTCCCGCCGCAGGACGTGATCACCCGCGACAACGTGTCGGTGAAGGTGAACGCGGTCATCTACTTCCGCGTGGTCGATCCCGCCAAGGCCGTGATCAACGTGGAGGACTACCTCTTCGCAACCAGCCAGGTTGCCCAGACCACGTTGCGCAGCGTCATGGGACAAGTGGAAATGGACGAGTTGCTCTCCAAGCGGGACCAACTCAATCTGCAGATCCAGGAGATCATCGACAAGCAGACGGATCCGTGGGGTATCAAGGTCAGCACGGTGGAGATCAAGGATGTGGACCTGCCGGTCGAGATGCGACGGGCGATGGCCCGTCAGGCCGAGGCCGAACGCGAGCGGCGCGCCAAGGTGATTCATGCCGACGGCGAGCTGCAGGCGAGTACCAAGCTCTCGGAAGCCGCGGCGATCATCTCCCGGGATCCGGCGGCCATTCAGTTGCGTTATCTGCAGACCGTCACGGAAGTGGCGCGCGAGAACAACTCCACCACGTTATTTCCCATCCCCATCGACATCATCAGCCACCTGCTGAAGAGAACCGAACAGGAGTAGATTGGATGAGAGACAGAGCCCACGACAAACGTCCCGTCCTGGTACTAATGGTTCTGCTGCTTCTGCTCGGTGTAGTGGGAGAGGCCGAAACCGCACTCGCCGATGCACGCGTTGTAAGGGCGTCGAGCGGGGATACGGCCGCCGATGAACCGACCGGAGTCGCGACGGAACCATCCTGGCTCATGAGTGTGGGGGGAGGGCTCAGTGCGGGAGGGGATCTTTTTCGTGTCCGGGCTGATGGTGATGCCATCTACTATTGGACAACCCCCCTTGCCGACGCGGTTTTCATAGCGAAGCGCTTCACCGTGACCTTGGATGAAAGCCCCCTTATGTCGTTCGGTTTTTCCCGTCGTATAACCAAGCGTGGCTGGCTGCGCGCCGACTTCGCCTGGACCGAGATGAACGTCGCAGCCCTGGCCAACAATGAACATATCGTTACCCCTGTTCTCTACGACACATTGACCATGACGCGATTGGGACTGTCCTGGGAGCAGAGATTGCTCGATACGACCTTCGCGCCCTTTTTCGTGGTGGGAGCTCGCTATCTGGACATCAGCGGCAAGGCCCCGTATTTGACGCAGTCCGGTCTTGCACCAGAAATCGGTGTCGGGGGTGTTTATCGCTTGAGCGGCCCATGGCTGGCGCGTTTCGAGCTCACCGACACGATCTTCCAGTTCGACTCATCCGGGATTCAGGCGGAAGACTGGCCGGAGGGCGCAGTCTATACGGAACATGGTCCGCAGCACCTTGTCACTCTTGGGGTCGGGTTGAGTGTGATGTTCTAATCGCGCCACCATAATGACAATGTGTCAATACCATTGATAAATTGACACACATGCTGTGGTTAATGTGTATTGCGACTGTGCGAGTAATAATAGCTGTCACATATACTGTTGCGGCAGTTGCGCGTTCGTTATCATAAATCACATCTGATATTCGGGTTGCGTAAATGGGCGTGATGCGTATTATTGCTTGTTCACCTCCATCCATACGATTTCCGCTTCCGAGCTGAAAAGGGAGACGACTACATGGGCAACGTGATCGCCGTCGTGAATCACAAGGGCGGGTCGGGTAAGACCACCACGGCCTTGAATCTCGCCGCCGGACTGACACGATACAGCGACATCACGTCATCCTGTCTGATTATAGACATGGATCCCCACGGCTGCGCCACGTCCGCGTTGTTGGGCAAACCCGCCGGCGAACCCCCGGCGCGCTCCATTTTCGATGTACTGCGACGGGCCATTACGCCTCAGGACGGCATCACGTCGACTGTTTTCGACGAGAACATCGACATCATTCCCTCGAGCCCGTCCCTGGACAGCATCTCACGCACCCAGCTCACCGATCGGTTGCTCAAGGTGACTCAGGGGCTGGCTTCGTCCTACGGTTGGATCATCATCGATACGCCGCCCAATCTGGGCATCTTGACCCAGAACGCGCTGGTGTCCGCCGATTACGCCCTGATCCCGACGCCCTGCACCGGGTTGGCCATCTCGACCTTGCACCAGTTGCGGGCCACCATCGAGAAGATCCAGGAGCGTCAGAACATCTGGTTGCAGGTCTTGGGCGTGCTGGTGAATCTCAAGGACGGTCGAACCGAGCTGCAGAAGCATGTGGCCAAGCAGATGCGTGCCGAGTTCAAGCACGCCGCCTTCAAGACCATGATCACGAACAACATCAAGATCGAAGAGGCGCCCTCGCACTTCAAGAGCATCTTCTCCTACGATTCGGGTTGTCTGGGGGCGTCCCTGTTCCGGGACTGGATCAAGGGTGAACTGATGCGCCGGCACAAGGCTCTGGAGAAGAAGAAGGGCGACAAGCTGGAAGCCTTGAACCAGGCCGCTCTCGATGCTCAGAAAAGCAAGAGCTAACGGACGAACGGATTGGATCGCATTTCTTCACCGACAGATGTCGCCGGACCGTGCCCCGAAAGGAGCACGGTCTTTTCGTCCAGTGTGTAGACATGACGACGAATGCTCGTGGCGAGGGTATCGAAATCTCCCCCTGGCAGGTCGGTCCGTCCAATGGAGTCCGCGAAGATGACGTCGCCGACCAGGGCGGTCTCGCCGAACGTGAAAATCACGTGTCCCCGGCTGTGGCCGGGCGTATGGATCCAGCGTAAATGTCCGTCGGCGAACGGCAGGTCGCCTTCGCTCGCGTTGGACAGCTCCGCCAGTCGGGGGAGCGTCACGGACGGGAAGCCGTACAGGGCGCGCGAGGCATTGAGATGTTCGGCCAGAGGGCGCTCCTCGGTGTGCAGGAGCAGGGGAAGGTCCCAGACCTTCTGGATTTCGGCAGCGGCCGAGATGTGATCGAAATGACCGTGCGTACAAAGTAAAGCGGTCAAGGAACAGCCGCTGGACTCGATGGCTTCCAGTAATGTGTCCGGCTCATCGCCGGGATCGACGAGTATGGCCGCCTGTGCCGATTCGGCTGACAGGAGATAGGCGTTCGTCATCAACGGTCCAACGGTGAGACAGCGGAGAGTCCAGTCCAGGTGTTCGAGTCCGGGTAGTGGCATCAGCGGATCCGGGAAAGAGGAGACGAGGGCCGGCGTGGCGCCGGCCCTCGTTGTGTGATGACTAGCGGTCGTCCAGCGAGATGTCCTCGTAGTACTCCCGGCCGAGATGGGTGATGAGCTCTTCGCCCATCATCCAACGCAGGGTGTTCTTCATCTTCTTCTGCTGGATGAAGAGGTCGTGTTCCGGGGACAGACCTTCGGGTGTGACCGGGCTCTTCAAGAAAAAGGACAGCCACTCCTGGATTCCGGCGAGACCGGCCCGTTTGGCCAAGTCCAGGAAGAGCGCCAGGTCGAGCACGATCGGGGCGGCCAGGATGGAGTCTCGGCAGAGGAAGTCCACCTTGATCTGCATGGGTAGTCCCAGCCAGCCGAAGATGTCGATGTTGTCCCAGCCCTCCTTGTTGTCACCACGGGGCGGATAGTAGTTGATCCGCACCTTGTGGTAGAGGTCGCCGTAGAGGTCGGGATAAAGCTCGGGCTGCAGGATGGTGTCCAGCACGCTGAGTTTCGATTCCTCTTTGGTCTTGAAGGACTCCGGATCATCCAAGACCTCGCCGTCGCGGTTGCCCAGGATGTTCGTGGAGAACCAGCCGTTTATACCCAGCAGGCGGGCCTTGAATCCGGGAGCCAGGATGGTCTTCATCAAGGTCTGGCCGGTCTTGAAATCCTTGCCCATGGTCGGCGTGCCCGTCTCGTGGGACAACTGCTCCAGGGCGGGGAAGTCGGCGCTCAGATTGGGGGCCCCGTTGGCGTAGGGTACACCCATCTTGATGGCCGCGTAGGCGTAGATCATGCTGGGCGCGATGTCGGGATGGTTGTTGCGCAGACCATTTTCGAAGGCCTCGATGGTCTGGTGAACATCCGACGGTTTCATGAAGATCTCGGTTGATCCACACCAGATCATGACCAGGCGGTCGCAGCCGTTTTCGGTCTTGAAGGTCGCCATGTCGGCCATGAGCTGTTCGGCCAGCTCCAGCTTGTTGGCACCCTGCTTGACGTGCGTGCCTTCGAGCTTCTTGACGTAGTAGTTGTCGAAGACCGCGGGCATGGGCTTGATGGCGCTCAGCTCGTCCTTAATCTCGTCCAGGAGATCCTTGGGCAGGACGCCGGCGGTGATGGAGGCATCGTAGATCGAGTCCTCGAAGATGTCCCAGCCGCCGAAGACGATGTTCTCCAGTTCCGTGAGAGGTACGAAGTTCTTGATCAGGGGCTGACGGTTATCCGTTCGCTTGCCCAGTCTGATGTGACCCAACTGAGTCGTGCTGCCGATGGGTAGACGGATGCCCTTGCGCACCGCGATGACTCCGGCCATAAAGGTCGAGGACACGGCGCCCATGCCTGGCGTGAGAATGCCCAGCTTCCCTGTTGCAGGCTTGACGTCCAGGCTAGTGGTCATGTCTGGCTCCTCTCTTTGCTGCTATCTGCAGATCGCGCCGGCCGTGAATGGCGTCGGCGTGACGATGGCGAATGCGGACCCGGCGTAAACGCTTGGCCACGGATGATGGTGCCGGAGCATCGCCCGACTCGGACGAATAAACCCCATCGGGGTATGAACGCAAGCCTTTTATGCGATCTGTGCCGGAAGGCGTTATTTCCAATGGGCTCTTGACTGATTCTGGTATGATACTAGCTTCCAAGGCAATGAAATTATTTGCAATTGAGCAGAGAAGCGACCGGTAGTACTTTTCAAGACTCCAGGCCGGCTCGTCATTCTCGAGAAACGTGAGCAAAGGAGTGTCAATCCCATGCCGCGCCCAGACATGGTTCCCTTCCTAGATCTCAAGGCCCAGGTTGCGCCCTTGCGCGCGGAATTTGATGCGGCTATCGCCGACGTGGTCGACAACACGGCCTTCATTCTCGGAGAACGACTCGAGCGTTTCGAGACCAACTTCGCTGCTTACTGCAACTGCCGTGAGGCGGTGGGCGTGGACTCCGGAACCCAGGCGCTGCATTTGATCCTGCGCTCCATGAATATCGGTCCCGGGGACGAGGTCGTCACTGTGCCCAATACCTTCATCGCAACGGTGGAGGCTATCGCGTACACGGGAG
Source organism: uncultured Fibrobacteraceae bacterium (assembly GCA_964476155.1). Lineage (GTDB taxonomy): Bacteria > Krumholzibacteriota > Krumholzibacteriia > LZORAL124-64-63 > LZORAL124-64-63 > JAHIYU01. The sequence continues at coordinate 39,681 of CAYYYS010000001.1, read as the reverse complement.
CCACCCCCGTTTTTGCGGACGTGGATCCCGAGACTTGGCTAATGGATCCGACCGCCCTGGCCGCCGCTCTCACACCCCAGACCAAGGCCGTGATGCCAGTTCACCTGTTCGGCAACGTCGCCCCGATGGACGAAATCCTGGCTGTCGTCGGTGATATTCCAGTCATCGAGGATGCCTGTCAGGCGCACGGCGCTCTTTATAAGGGACGCCGGACCGGCAGTCTCGGCAAGGCCGGTGCTTTCAGTTTCTATCCCGGCAAGAATCTGGGCGGGTTCGGAGACGGCGGTATCGTTACGACCGACGATGAAGAGATGTCCGGGCTGTTGCGTAGTCTTCGTCACCATGGTCAGGGCAACAAGAACCTGCACGATCACATCGGTTATACCGGTCGGCTCGATGCCCTCCAGGCGGTAATCCTGAACATCAAACTGAAGCATCTCGAAGACTGGAACCGGAGCCGGCGGGAGATCGCCGCCCATTATCGTGAGCGACTTGAAGGACACTATCGGATGCCCGCCCTGGTTCCGGAGACAGAGGCTGTCCACCACTTGTTCCCGATCCAGAGCACCGAGGCCGAGGCCCTCATTGCTCGCCTGAAGGAGAATAAGGTGTTTTGCGGTCGGCACTATCCGGTCGCTTGCCATCTGCAGCCGGCCCTGAATGGGCTCATCCCTGAAGGTCTTTCATATCCGGTTTCGGAGACTTTATGTGAAAATATCGTATCCTTGCCGATATTTGCAGAAATGACGCACGAAATGGTAGACTTCGTGTGTGATTATTTGCTATAATTGTTCCAGGGTCGTGAGCAATTGGGCTGCGATTCAGGGGGGCACGAGCTACGGAAGGAGCTCGATGGCAACAAGCTAACGCGTTTCCAAATGCTGCATCACTCTGATCTGGCAGAGGGAGATTTCTACAATGAAGGAAGACGCGGTGGCTTTCTCGGCTGTTGCCGAAGGACTGGTCTCTACCGGACCAACTCTTTATCTCGTAGCCGACACGTCACGTTCTGCCGGTTTCCATGGACAATGCAAGCGCATTGGCGACGTTCTGTTATCAGGACTCGCTCTCTTGGTATTGTCTCCGGTTCTCTTGGTCATTTCCATCCTGGTGAAACGGTCCAGCCCAGGACCTGTCCTGTTCGTACAGGATCGGATCGGCAAGAACGGGGTACCTTTCCCGTTCATGAAGTTCCGCACCATGGTCCACAACAGTGACGACGCCATTCATCGTCAGTTCGCCGCCATGTTCATCAATGGGAGCGACAAGACCGAGAAGCCGGAGAGCGTTTTCAAGCTGACCGACGATCCGCGCATCACCCGTATCGGGGCTTGGCTGCGCAAAACGTCGTTGGACGAGCTTCCGCAGCTGTTCAATATCATTCGGGGTGAGATGAGCCTGGTCGGTCCGCGTCCGCCCATCGCCTACGAACTGGACCACTACCAGCCCTGGCACCATGAACGCCTGCGCGTCACGCCGGGCCTGACCGGCCTCTGGCAAGTGAGCGGGCGCAGCAACGTCCCTTTCGAGGAAATGGTTCGCCTCGACATCCACTACATCAACACGTGGACGTTGCGCAAGGACTTCGAGATCGTCTTCAAGACCGTACCCGTGGTCATGCGGGGCACTGGAGGCTATTGACGAGCACCGGTTTGCTGGAGATTACGCTAAAGTCGGCGCAACTCGATACGATACATTTCAAAGGCCGGCTTGTGCAACGGCACCGGCCGGCTTTACTTTGTCCGATCGCCCAAAATCTGGTCGGGAATGAAGGAGACACTAATGCTGAAGATGGCTGCCGTCGGATGCGGCTACTGGGGACCGAACCTCATTAGGAATTTCAACAATCACCCGGATGTGGAATTGGTCACTATTTGCGACCTCGACGAGGGGCGCCGGGAACACATGTCCCAGCTCTATCCCCACGCCAAGGTAACCGCAGAGCTGGATGACGTGATCAACGATCAATCCGTTGAGGCCGTGGTTGTCGCAACTCCCGTCTCCACACATTTCGCTTTGGGCATGGCCGTATTGGAAAGCGGCAAGCACCTGTTTATAGAGAAGCCCATGGCCGCCAGCGCAGAGGAATGCCGCCAACTCGTGGAGGCCGCGAAGGCGCGACAGCTCCAGGTCATGGTGGGGCATACCTTCCTCTTCGTGCCGGCTGTGCGCATGATCAGGGACCTGATAGCGCAGGGCGAGCTGGGTGACATCTACTACGTCAACATCCAGCGTGTGAACCTCGGCATCTTCCAGAAGGACGTCAACGTGGTGTGGGACCTGGTCCCCCACGATGTAGCCATGCTCAATTACTTGTTCGATTCGACCCCGACGCGCGTGTCGGCCACCGGTCAGTGCTTCGTCCAGCGTGAGAAGGATTTGGAAGACGTGGCTTTTGTCACCCTGGAGTACCCCGGCGGCCAGGTGGCGCATCTGCACGTGAGCTGGCTCGATCCCAACAAGATTCGCGAAGCGACCTTTGTTGGCAGCAAGAAGATGATCGTCTATGATGACGTGGCCATGACGGACAAGGTCCGGATCTACGACAAGGGTGTGGATGTCATGCCCCATTATGACGGATTCGGCGAATTCCATCTGGCCTATCGTCACGGCGACATCCTGATCCCCAAGATCGACCAGGTGGAGCCCTTGAAGGTGGAGACCAGCCACTTCGTGAACTGCGTGGCGGGAAATGAAACGCCCCTGAGCAACGGTGCGCTCGGGCTTCAGGTCGTCGAGGTTCTGGAGAAGGCCTGCATTTCCATCAAGCAGGGCGGTGTCCCGCAGGACCTGACCTTTACCACGGTTTAACTAGCGGGCGCAGCCGGGGGTAACGCGTGAGCGAACAGCCGATTCGCGTGGCCATGATCGGCCAGAAGGGCTACCCCCCGGTCCACGGCGGCATCGAGAAGCATGTCGCCGAACTGGCGGCGCGTCTGGCGCCGTCCGGTATCGAAGTCACCCTGTACAGTCGACCCCATTACAGCGAAGCGGACGGTCCCACGGAGATGCCCGGCGTGACCGTTCGTCGTCTTGCCAGTGTTCCCACCAAGCATCTGGACGCAATGACCCATACCCTGGTTTCGACCTGGGACGCCTTGGGGACGGGGCACGATATCCTTCACTATCACGCTCTCGGCCCGGGGCTGCTCTCTGGTCTGCCGCGATGTTTCGGCGGGCGCAAGACAGTCGTCACCGTTCACGGGCTGGATTGGCAGCGTGAGAAGTGGGGGCGGTTCGCGACCGGGATCCTACGGGTCGGGGAGTACGCCAGCGCCCGTCTGCCCAACCGAACCATCGTCGTCTCTCGCGCTCTGGCAGATCACTTCAGCGAGAAGCACGGCGTGGATACGGTGTGTATTCCCAACGGCATCACCGAACCCGTCCTGCGTGAACCCAGGCTCATGGGGGAGCTCGGTGTCGACAAACCGTATATCCTCTTTGTGGGGCGTCTGGTCCCCGAGAAAGGCTGCCACCTGCTCACGGCGGCTTACGCCAACCTGCCGCGGGACGTGCGCGAGCGCTGCAAACTCGTCATTGCCGGAGATGCGGGTTTTACCGAACGCTACGCGAAGCGGCTTCGTGACGAGGCGGCCGAAGGGACAGTCTTCACGGGATTCGTCCACGGACCCGTTCTGGATGAGCTCTACACCAACGCGGAATTGGTGGTGTTGCCGTCGTCCCTGGAAGGTCTGTCCATCGCTCTACTGGAGGGTATGAGCTACGGGAAATGCTGTCTGGTCAGCGATATTCCACCCAATGTCGAAGCCGGCGCTGACTGCGCTCCTTTCTTCCCCTCCGGTAATCTCGAGGCCCTGATCGGGCGTATACTGGAATTGCTGGGCGATCCCGAAGAATGCGAGCGATATGGTCAGAAGGCTCGTCGGAGGGCGCTGGAAGCCTATTCCTGGTCGCGCGCGGCCGAAGACACGCTGGCCGTCTATCGCAACCTCGTGGGGAAGTGATTTTCCGGTTTGACTTTCACCCCGCCTGGCGTATTATTTTTAGTCCCGAACGATGAAGCTGATGCGGGAATAGCTCAGCTGGTAGAGCACCACCTTGCCAAGGTGGATGTCGCGGGTTCGAGTCCCGTTTCCCGCTCCAGATAAGGAGGGCGCCAATGCGCCCTCCTTATTTTTTAAGTGAGTCGACTCCTCAATGGAGCTTTCGCTTGCCGGGGACCCGTTCGGGATACATGGGCTCGTCGTGACATTCCTCACATGACGGGGCCCCCGAGAAGTTCATGTCCAGATGGCAATTCTCACACTCCAGGTCTACGTGCTCTTCATCAAAGACCAATCCGGTTACGGCGTGGTCGAAGGAGCCGACTTCCCAATGGATGTGACAGTTGACACAGCGGGTTGCCGGATGCCTGAAGGTCTCGGGGTCGCCGTGACAGACCGAACAGTCGATGTCGCTGTGATAGGGGTCCAGATCCCACCCGGTCGAAATCGCATGGGTGAAATTGGGGATAGCCTGGTTCGTATGGCAGAAATTACAGTCACGTTCGCCATGGCACGAGCAGCAAGAGCTGGCGTGGTCGATGCGGGCGGGAGGCTTGTCCGCGTTGTCGTGGCAGCGCGCACATGAATCGCCGCGGTGGCAATCGACGCATTGCTGGCCGAACATCTCCACATGATCCGCGTGGTGGAAGGTGACCAGGGGGCCATCTTCATAGGACGTCTCATACGTGAAGGTCGGCGTGGACTCGATCTTGGGGTGGGGGAGACCGATGATGTCGGTCGAGTCGGGTTGAACGGACGCCAGGGATCCCGCTACCTGCTCGTGGCAGAATCCGCAGGCGTTTTCGTGGGCCCAGTCGAGATGGCAGTTGATGCACTGTCGATGGTAGGCGCCCTTGAGGGCGGGTTGACCCAGTGTGGCATCGATCGAATTGGGCACATGGCATTCCCGACAGGCGGGAATAGTGCCGGACTGCTCCGAGTAGTGATGGCAGTTCTCGCATCCGCCGGTCATGTCAGACATCTCGGCGTGAAGCTTGTGCGCGAAAACTACCGGCCGGTAGTAGTTGGCCAACTGATCGATGATCACGATTTCGGGCCCGTCGTCCACGCCATGCTGGCTATGGAAGTAACCGGCATAGCGGGGGCAATCCACGAGGCAGGGATCCTTGCGTGTCGGTTGTTCACACTTGTGACACGATCCGCAGCTCTCGACGGTCTGCGAACCTTCTTTGTGATGGTCGTCCTGGGGATGCGATTTTTCGACCACCGTTTCCGTGGCCAGGGCGATGCAGGCCATCGACAGGAACACCGTCAACATCACGAACAGGGTGAACTGGGCAGTCCGGTGACTAAGCATTCTCGTGACCTCCTTCCGCGGGCAGGATGGGGAAGATGAATACCCAGGCCCGGTAGATCAGGACCAGCAACGAGATCAGGCCCACGGTGACCAGGATCTCGGGGATGGCCGGAATGTAGGGTCCGTCGCTGAAGGGCGGGTGGTAGCCGATTATGAAGACATTGACCCGGTTGAGGACGACGCCGAAAACCACCATGGCGGCCGCGGCGAAGAGCCAGGTCGGGCGACGGCGAAACCTGTGGAACAAGAAGATGCTCAGCGGCAACAGAATACCCACGACGACTTCGATCCAGAAGGACGTGGCCTGGAGACTGGGTTCGAGCGCCAGCCGCCAGGATCCCCGGTTGGCCATATCGACGACTTTCGCGCCCAGATAGATGGTCAGTAGAAAGGGGACGATCCGGCCCAACGGGGACAGGACGTCCATTTCCATTTCACGCTTCAAGGATCGCGATACAAGCAATGACTCGAAGATCGCCATCGACAATCCGACGGCGAAGGCCGAGAGCAGAAACAGCAGCGGCAACACCGGTGTGTGCCACAAGGCGTGCAGCTTGGTGGGAGCGATGACCATCAGGGTACCCAAAGAAGACTGGTGGGCGCAGCTGAGGACGACGCCCATGATGATGAACAGGGTGATGGTGCGTTTCAGCCCGGCGTCAGCCCAGCGCAGAGCCGTGTCCAGGGGCTTGTTCAGGGCGGACAGGAAGCCGGGGAGATTCACATGGCCGATGAATCGCTCGCATACGATGGGCAGGAACTCGATATACAGCACGGTCAAATACAGGCATACGCAGATGCCCACTTCGAAAAGGGCCGAATTGCCCTGCCACATCGACGGCATCAACACGTGCCAGATATTGTAGTAGCGCCCGAGATCAACACAGACGCCCAGCGCCACGAACGTGTATCCGAGCATGGCGGTCAGCAGGGCCGGCCGGACGATGACGTGATACTTGTGCTGGTGCAGAACGTGGGCGACGAAGGCGGTCGTGAACCCCCCCGCGGCCAGCGCGACACCGGTCGCCACGTCGATCCCGATCCACAGACCCCAGGGATACTGATTGTCCAGGTTGGTGATTGTCCCGATACCGAAGAGAAAGCGGACGGTCAAGGCGAGGAGCCCGATTCCCGCCAGGACAATGAGCCCCCAGACGCCGGGTGTCAGAAAGGGGACGACGGCGTGTCCGGCCATCGGTATTGCCCGGTCGTGTGCGCCGTTCACCGGTGTTGTGACCCGCGTGGGGGCTGTGCCGGTGTGAATGGATTCACTCATTGTCGTCCTCCTCGGCCGGACCTTCTTTGTCTCCCATGGATTTGGCCAACACGCTCACCAGGCCGAACAGCATCACGGGTCCGGAGAATCCCCGGAAAATTCCATGCTGTATCCCCTCGGTGATTTCGGCCGGGCTCGTATCCGCCAATTCGGGCAGGTGGACAGTCTGGAAATCGCGATCCGCCAGCATCAGCCACGAAGTTCCGCCGCCCTCGTACTCTCCGAAGACATGCGGGACATAGCGATCGGGGTTCATGCGGATTCGGTCACGGGCCAGTTCCAGGAGCTCGCTTCTGCGACCGAAGACCAAAGCTTCCCGGGGACACATCTCGACACAGGCGGGGGGCTTGCCCTCGGTCAGTGTGCGATCGACGCACAGGGTGCATTTCATCACCTTGGGCGTTAGCGCGTGATGATACTCGTAGGCCGGGATTTGGAACGGACAGGCCACCATACAGTACCGGCAACCGATGCATTTCCAGGGGTCATAGGTTACGGGACCCAGGGGATTCTTTTCCAGGGCTCCGACAATACAGGCTGAAACACAAGCCGGATGTTCGCAGTGCATGCACTGCACCTTCACGTCCAGGGGCGTGTCCGAACCCGGAGGCGGATCATAGCGATTGACGACGGTGAATTGATTCACGTCAGGCCGTCTCAATTCCTGGAAGACATCCTGATCGTCACAGGATTCGAGGGAGCCGAAGGGGAGGTCGTTCTCCTGGGCGCAGGCCCACTCACATCGCCGGCAGCCGATGCATTCCGTGAAATCGGTCAACACCCCGATTCGATCCGGATCCAGATCCAGATGTGATGAGGCTGCAGGCTGAACGCCGGTCAAGGTGACGGCCGCCGATCCGCTGATCTTCAAGAAGTCTCGACGCGTAACCATGATTCACTCCTCTGTTCAAGCGCCATCCGATTGTATGGGCGCACCATCAGGCGGAGGGCTTGGGTTTGACGGGTCGGACGCAAGTCCCGTTGCTCGCACTGACGACGCAGTCGTCGCCACATTTTCCACCACATTGGAGGCAGATCAGGTCCGTGTTGTTCTCCTCGGCGAGGGTGTATTTGAGGATGCGTTTCAGGAAATCGAGAAGGACAACTTTTTCATCCTCCGAGAATTGGGCCATCAAGGGTGTCAGTTTTTTGGTGGTGACACGATTGACCTCGTCGACGAACGCGCGACCCGTGTCCTCGATCTTCACCTCGAGGCTACGCCGGTCGCCCTCACGGGTTTGGCGCGAGGCGTACCCCATCTGCTCCAAACGATCGATGTTCTTGCTGGTGGCGGCTGGACTGATGTCCAGTATTCGAGCCAGTTCGCTGATGAGGAATTCGCCACTGGCCGCCAGTACTTTGAGGATATAGCACTGATTTCGGGATAAGGTGTGATTGCTGACCTGCTGGCGCGTGTTACGCTGGCAGACTTCGGTTATAACCTGTGCCATGATGCGAATGTTCTCTCTGAGGACAGAATCCATGCTCGACATCGTTAACCTCGCTTATTGTTAACCAAGTTAAGTATAATATGGTCGCAGATATACTGAGAATCAAGGTCAATCTGGTGGGTAACGTCAGGTATTCTGGTTGCCTGACGAGCCCGTCGGTATCGTGCATTGTGTGACTGGCTAGTCTGTTAAACAAAGAGATCTGGTCTGCTCGACTTGACATCGACCGGCTCAGACGGCATCCTATCGATGTTGCGAATGGGGGCGGCATAGCCAAGTGGTAAGGCGACGGTCTGCAAAATCGTTATTCCCCGGTTCAAATCCGGGTGCCGCCTCCAACTCCCAACACCGGCTTCGGCCGGTGTTTTTTTACGCCTACATCGCGTGCTCACGCGGTCGACAACATGACTGGGCCCGACGTTGACATGCATCGACGGCTGTCCCATGATCCCATCGCCGCCGGGGTGGCGAAATTGGTAGACGCAAGGGACTTAAAATCCCTCGGAGCGTTGCTCCGTGCCGGTTCAAGTCCGGCCCTCGGCACCAGTACCGGCCCTGAGCCGTCCGTGACGGCCAGGGTCGACTCCTCGCCTCCGGGAGATGTCGCCTGTGCGCCTCGCCTTCCTATCCATCGGACGTCATATCCATACCGAACGCTGGATCGGTTGGTTCGTCGAGCAGGGGCACGACTGCCATCTGCTCACCGTACAGCCTGGTGAAATACCGGGTGTCACGGTACACGATATTCGCGCCGGCTTTGGTCCCAAGCCCCTGCGTTACGCCTTTTCCCTGCGGCACGTCAAGTCGGTGCTCCAGTCGATCCAGCCCGATCTGCTCAATACACACTTCCTGACGGGCTATGGATACTGGGGCCACTTCAGCGGCATTCACCCCAATGTGCTGACCGTATGGGGAGACGACGTCTACACGACACCGTACGAGAGCGCCGTCAAGGGCTGGCTGGCCCGTGCCGCCCTGAGGTCCTGCGATGCGCTGACCGGAGATTCGACCGACATTCTCAGTGTGGCCGCAACCATGGGCGCCCGGCCCGACCGCGCTTTCCGCGTCTTGTGGGGTGTTGATTTCGAAACTTTCCGCCCTCGCGATGCCGGCGCCTGGCGTCGGGACCTGGGTTTCGACGACGATCATCTGCTCTTTTTCTCGCCCCGCTCGTTCACGCAGCCCTACTACAATATTGATACCGTGATCGAAGCGGCGGCCCGAGTACGTGAGAGCGAGCCTCGCGCCCGGTTCTTGTTTTCCGGCTACGAAGGTGATCCGGCGCCCTTCTGGGAGTTGGCTTCCCGGGCGGGTATCGCGGACATATCCAGGTTTCTCGGTCGCATTCCCCATGATGAATTCGCGACGGCCCTGAACGCTGCTGACGTCTTCATCTCCGTTCCGTCGGTGGACGCCACCGCGGTCAGTCTGCTCGAAGCGATGGCTTGCGGGGGAGCGATCGTCGTCTCCAATCTACCGTCGTCGGTCGAGTGGATCGCGGACGGTGAATCGGGGCTGGTGGTCGAACCGCGGGATGTGACCGGCTTGGCCAACGCCCTGTTGAGGTTTGCCGGGGATGCGGCGTTCGGTCGCGCCTGCGGCGAGGCGGCACTGGCGACGGCCCGTGACGTAGCCGGTTTCGAGGGCAACATGCGATTCGTCGATGACATCTTCAGGCGATTGGTCACCGATGGCGGGGCTTGGCCGGATGAGGTTTCGTTGACCAGGCTGCAGAGCGGGGAGGGTGTCTCGTGAGTCCGCGTCTCAGCGTCGTCATCCCCACGCACAACAAGCTCAGTCAGTTGCGGCAAACACTCGACGCCCTGCGCCGACAGGATCTGCCGGCCGACGATTTCGAGGTTCTGGTCGTTGACGATGGCTCCGGTGACGGCACCGCCGACTGGCTTGTCGGGGAGGCTGCAGCCTGGGCCGGCCGGTTGCATATCATTTCTCCGGGACGGAACGTCGGGCGGGCTGCCGCGCGTAATCTTGGCGGCCGTCGGGCGATCGGAGAGTGGATCCTCTACCTGGACGACGATATCGTCGCTCCTCCCGACCTGCTGGCCGCTCATCTGGATCTGCTGACGGCTCATCCCGGACACGGAGTCATCGGTCTGGTACGCACCGCGGCGGATCTCATAGACGGAGCGCACTTCCATTACATCGATTCCCGTGGCGTGGCCAAGGTGCGTGGCGCGCACGTACCCGCCCGTTACCTGGTGACACAGAACACATCGATTCCTCGTGAGGCCTTCCTTGCGATCGGCGGATTCGACGAAGAGTTCGCGGCCTACGGTTTTGAGGATATGGATCTGGGTTTCCGTCTCGAGGATATCCGGGGGGTGACTTTTCTGTCTCTTCGGCAGCCGGTTCCGATGCATGTTCATCATCACACGATCGAAGCTTGGCTCGCAAAGAAGCGTGAATGTGGTCATGGCCCGTTGCAGCGAATCGCCCAGGCGCATCCCCATCGCTTGCAGGAAATGAGCCTTCATCTGATTATGCCGCCTCCTGGCGAGACCCGAGTGCCGATCCTGGGTAGAATAATTCGACCTCTGTCCAGAGGTCCCCTGGGCGCACTTTTACAGGGTGTAGCGCGACACTGGCCGACACGCCGCGATCACAGACCGTATTGCCGGCCTGTATATGCTCGCCTACTCGATTTCCTGATACTGACAGCCTATTGTCTGGGCCTGTCAGATCAGGATGGCATAATTGACTAATACTGACACGATGCTGACAGTATGGTGACATAGTGGCAGACTGCTATGGGTTGGCCAATTTGTCAAAACCAATGCGTTTCCTAACATCCTATAATTAAACACGATATGAGATGCTGAGCGAAGTTTGTCTTTGGCATGCGGTTTGTATAGGTAAATTCGAACTACATAGGAAAAATGACCCAGTCAGAAAAAAGGGAGTCAGGGATGGGCAAGATCGTAGGTATCGACCTCGGCACCACCAACAGCGTTGTCAGCATCATGGAAGGTGGCGAAGCCAAGGTTATCGTAAATAAAGAGGGCAATCGCACGACCCCGTCAGTTGTCGCCTGGAACAAGAACGACGAGCGCCTGGTGGGTCTGCTGGCCAAGCGTCAGGCCGTGACCAATCCTGAGAACACCGTGTACTCCATCAAGCGTTTCATGGGACGCAAGCACAATGAGGTTGCCAACGAGATCAGCGAGGTTCCTTACACCGTGATCGCCGGTCCCAACGGCGATGCCCGTGTAAAAACCGTGGCCGGTGACTTCGCGCCGCCGGAGATTTCCGCAATCATCCTGCAGGACCTCAAGCAGACGGCCGAGGAATATCTGGGTGAGACGATCACCGAGGCCGTCATCACCGTTCCCGCCTACTTCAACGACAGCCAACGTCAGGCCACCAAGGACGCCGGCAAGATCGCAGGTCTCGACGTCAAGCGTATCATCAACGAGCCCACCGCCGCGGCGCTGGCCTACGGCCTGGATCGCAAGAAGGACGAGACGATCGCCGTCTTCGACCTGGGTGGCGGTACCTTCGATGTCTCCATCCTGGAAATCGGCGACGACGTTTTCTCAGTGCTCGCCACCAACGGCGACACGCACCTGGGTGGCGACGACTTCGACCAGGTCATCGTGGACTACCTTGTGGATACGTTCCTCAAGAGCGAGGGCATCGACCTGAGCAAGGACCCCATGGCCCTGCAGCGGCTGAAGGAGTCGGCCGAGCGCGCGAAGTGCGAACTCAGTTCCTCGGGCCAGACCGAGATCAACCTGCCGTTCATCACCGCCGATTCATCGGGACCCAAGCACCTGACCCTGACCTTGACCCGCGCCAAGTTCGAATCGCTGGTCGATACTCTGGTCGAGCGCACGGTCGCTCCGTGCCGCTCCTGTATGAAGGACGCGGGACTTACCGCCGACGACATCGACGAGGTGATCCTGGTCGGTGGCTCCACGCGCATGCCCGCGATCGAGGAGAAGGTGAAGGCCATCTTCGGCAAGGAGCCCAACAAGACCGTCAACCCCGACGAGGTTGTGGCCATGGGGGCCGCCATCCAGGGCGGCGTGCTCGGCGGCGAGGATCTTGGCGTGGTGTTGCTGGACGTGACGCCCTTGACTCTGGGCATCGAAACCCTGGGCGGCGTGCGCACGGCCCTGATCGAGCGCAACACGACCATTCCCACCAAGAAGAGCCAGACCTTCTCCACGGCGGCCGACAACCAGGACACCGTCGAGATCGTGGTCCTGCAGGGTGAGCGTGAGATGGCCGTGGACAACAAGAGCATCGGCCGCTTCCAGCTTACGGGTCTTCCCGCGGCACCGCGGGGCGTTCCCCAGATCGAGGTCAGCTTCGACATCGACGCCAACGGGATCCTGTCGGTGAGTGCGGTGGACAAGGCCACCGGCAAGGAGCAGTCCATCAAGATCCAGGCGTCGAGCGGTCTGAGCGACGACGAGATCGAGCGAATGGTCGACGATGCCGAGGTCAATGCCGACGAGGACAAGCAGAAGCGCGAGATCATCGATGCGCGCAATTCGGCGGACAGCGCCGTCCATCAGGTCCGCAAGAGCCTCGAAGAGCTCAAGGATGACGTGGACGAGGAGCTCAAGGCCGATGTCGAGACCAAGATCACGGCGGTGGAGGAGACCCTCAAGGGTGACGACGCCGCGATCATCAAGACGGCGACCGACGCCTTGATGGCGACCATGCAGCAACTCACCAGCAAGGCCTACGAGAAGGCCTCGGCCGAGCAGGCTGCCGCCGAGAGTGAGCAGGCCGGTCCCGAAACCGCTGAAGCCCCCGTCGGAGCCGAGTCGGGCCCTGAAGGAACCGTGGACGCGGATTACGAGGTCGTGGACGACTAAAAGACTGTAAGGTGCGGCAGGGGAAGGGAATAATCGCCTCTGCCGTGCCTGGTCGAAAGACGATTAGTATGGTCGTATATTAGTTGACTTAAAGAGGTCAGTATTGTACAATCGCCCTATACATGGCATTAGCCTTGAATATATGCCACTGAAGAAATGAGGGAACACGGCGACACTCGTCTACGTTTAAACAGTTGGTGTTTCGCATGTCATTTTTGACGCAAGTCCGCGACACTCAACAAGCAGAGCAACGGGATGAGGCGACCCAGGAGGGCACCGTGTACGAGATAGAATTGAGCAGCGACCGACGTGAGGATGCCAGTCTGCAGCACTATTTGCAGACGATCGGCAAATACAATCTGTTGACCAAGGAACAGGAATTCGAGCTGGCCCGCGTGATTCGCGACGGTGACAAGGCGGCCCTGGACCATTTGGTCAATGCCAACCTGCGTTTTGTGGTCAGCGTGGCCAAGAAGTTCCTGAATCAGGGCCTGAGTTACATGGATCTGATCGCCGAGGGCAACATCGGTTTGATCACCGCCGCCAAGCGCTTCGATGAGCGCCGCGAATTCCGCTTTATTTCCTATGCCGTGTGGTGGATCCGCCAAGCCATTCAGAAGGCCATTGCCGAGCAGACCAACACCGTGCGACTGCCGATCAATCGCACTCAGCAAGCCCACAAGATGAAGAAGACGCGCCGGCGTCTCGAGCAGGAGAAGCATCGTCCGGCCCGCGACGAGGAAGTGGCGGACGAATTGGGCCTTACCCTGCGCAAGATGAACCAGATTTTCAATGCCAGCCGGCCTCTGACCAGTCTTGATGAGAGTGTCTTCGACGACGAGAGCGTCAGCCTGGCCGAGACGTTGAGCAACCCCGAAGAGCAAACACCCGAGGAATTCCTGCTCACCGGAGAGATGTTGGTGGAAATGCGCTCGGCCCTGAGCAAACTGACGCCGCGGGAAAGCAGCATCATCGTGCGGTACTATGGGCTCGGCGATGACGAGCCGGCGTCCCTGGAGACCATCGGACAGGATATCAATCTCAGTCGTGAGCGCGTGCGACAGATCCGCAACCAGGCTCTGGGCAAGATCCGGCATACCGTGACCGGGGGCCGACTCATCGATTATCTCAACTGAGTTTGCGGTTGACAGGGACCGTCGGCGCGAATAGCTTACTGTCTATCTAGTGGGAGATTAGCTCAGCTGGCTAGAGTACTTGCTCGACACGCAAGGGGTCACTGGTTCAAGTCCAGTATCTCCCACCAACGATTTAAGTGATGAGGTGGGTCCCTGGGATTCACCTCATTCTTTGTCTTAAGCTGATTTGCAGGGGCCAACGGTACGGCCCCGGAGGAGCTGGTCGAGATGGCGCAGATGCAATTGACCCTGCCGGATGGCAACTCCATCGCCGTGGACGAGGGCGCCAAATTCAAGGACGCCGTCGGCATGATCGGCGCCGGTCTGCTGCGCAACTCGCTGGCTGTGGCCCTGGACGGAGTCCACTTCACGCTGGAGGACACGGTGCCCCGCGGCGGTGCGTTGCAGGTCATCACACGCGGGTCGGACGACGGACTCGACACGTTGCGGCATTCCAGCGCGCACTTGTTGGCCTGGGCCGTCCAGGAGCTCTTTCCCGGTACCAAGTTTGCCTTCGGACCGGCCGTGGAGAACGGTTTTTACTACGACTTCGATCGCGAGGACCCCTTCAGCGAGGACGATCTGGTTCAGATCGAGGCGAAGATGATTGAGTTGGCCAAGCGCAAGGAGCCGGTTGTCCGCCGGACGATCTCCAGCGACGAAGGCAAGACCCTCTTTGCCGATCAGCCCTACAAGATCGAGCAGATCGAGAGTCTGGGTGACGCCGAACTGTCCGTATACGAGATGGGTGACTTCAGGGACCTTTGCGAAGGCCCCCACGTGCCCGGTACCGCTGATCTGAAGGCCGTGAAATTGTTGAGCGTGGCCGGAGCCTATTGGCGAGGCGACAGCGACAATCAGCAATTGCAGAGGATTTACGGAACGTCCTTCTTCAAGATAAAGGATCTGGACGCGCACCTGACCATGCTGGAGGAAGCACGCAAGCGTGACCACCGCAAGCTCGGTCGCGAGCTGGATCTTTACGGGATCATGGATGAGGCCGGACCGGGACTGTCCTTCTGGTATCCTCGGGGCGACGTGCTCCGCGAGGAGATCATCAACTTCTGGAAGTTGCTGCACCGGCGCGACGGCTACGTGACCGTGACCACCCCGCACATCTCCCAGGCCGATCTCTGGGAGACCTCGGGTCACATGCAATTCTACAGTGAGAACATGTACGTCTTCGAGCAGGACAACCGGCCCTACGTCGTCAAGCCCATGAACTGCCCCGGGCACATCCTGATCTACAAGCGTCACAAGAGAAGCTATCGCACCTTGCCGGTGCGTTACGCGGAATTGGGCACCGTCTATCGCGCCGAGTTGCGTGGCACGTTGCACGGATTGATGCGTGTGCGGGGATTCACGCAGGACGACGCTCACATCTTTTGCACCCCGGGTCAGCTCGAAGACGAGGTGTGTAGTGTGCTGGATCTCACCAAGGAGATCCTGGGTACGTTCGGGTTCGACGAGTTCAAGGTCGAGTTGTCCGTGCGGGACCCCCAGAACAAGGAAAAGTACGCGGGGACCGACGAGGAATGGGCCATGGCCGAGCAGTCCCTGGTCACGGCACTCAAGAAGCATGAGCTTGACTATACGCGTGAGGAGGGGGAGGCCGTCTTCTATGGCCCCAAGATCGATATCAAGCTCATCGACGCCATCGGCCGCAAGTGGCAGGCGACAACCGTCCAGTTCGACTTCAATCTGCCCCGGCGCTTCGACGTGACCTACGTCGACCAGGATGGTCAGGAAAAGTACGTCTACATGGTTCATCGTGCCATCATGGGCTCATTGGAGCGTTTTATCGGTGTACTGACCGAGCATTTCGCCGGGGACTTTCCCCTTTGGCTGGCGCCAGAGCACTGCCGGATCCTGTCGGTGAGCCGGGATCAGCACGACTACGCCCAGCAGGTGTCGCGTGCGCTTTTCGATCGCGGGATACGGGCCAAAGCCGACGTTCGGGACGAGAAGATCGGTTACAAGATCCGTGAGGCCGAAACCATGCACATCCCCTACATGATTGTAGTGGGGAAGAAGGAGGTCGAGGCCGATACCGTATCCGTCAGGGCCCGTCACGGCGAAGATATGGGCGTACGGACCGTGTCGGAAATGGCCGACCTCATGCTTGACGAAATAGCGTCCAGGCAGTAACTTGGTACCCGGTCCCAGGGATCCGTAGAACATTTGAAGCCAAGCAGAGGCTGTCCGAGTTGACAAAGCCTCTCACCGTTATCGGCCCCATGTAGGGAAGGGACGGTTCGCACTCGCGGAGGGAGCGGACTGTTATGTCCGCTTTTTTTGTGGCTTGGCTGGGCCGGATTCATCTTTCAGGAGGTACGAGAGATCAGAGAGGATAAGACGCTCCGAGTTAATCGCATGATTCGCATCCCGCGCGTTCTCGTCGTGGACGAGGACGGGGAGCAGTTGGGTGTGATGGAGACTCGTGACGCGCAAGCGCTCGCGACCGAGCGCGGACTCGATCTGGTGGAAGTGGCGCCGACGGCGAGACCGCCGGTATGCCGGATCATGGACTACGGCAAGTTCAAGTACGAGGCGAACAAGAAGGCTCGTCGCGCACGCCAAGCGTCCCACACCATCAAGGTCAAGACGATCAAGTTCCGCCCCAAGACCGACGAGCATGACTACAACTTCAAGAAGGGACATATCATCTCCTTCCTGGAAAAGGGTCACAAGGTCAAGGTCATCATGCAGTACCGGGGACGTGAACTGTCGCATATGGAGCTCGGGATCGAGTTTCTCGAGGAACTGGTGGAGGAAGTCGCCGAATACGGCAAGCCGGAGGGTCGACCCAGTCAGGAGGGGCGCACCGTATGCCTGATCCTGATGCCGACCGCGAAGGTGGAATAGACAGGTAAAGAGCAAGATAATCATAGAGCATGAAACGGGATCAACTCCGTTCCCGGCTACCCAGCCGGCGGGTGATGGGTTTCGCTGTCCGAAAGGTGAGAGAGATGAAGGGTCCGAAGATGAAGACCAATCGCGCGGCAGCCAAGCGCTTCAAGCGCACGGCTTCCGGCGGCGTTAAGCGCAACCATGCGTACCACGGCCATCTGTTCACGGCCAAGAGCCCCAAGCGCAAGCGCAACCTGCGCAAGGCCACCATGCTTGACTCCGCCGACAAGGCGCGCGTCATCAAGATGCTGGCCGGCAACTAGGGCGACCGAGGGTACACGCAACAGGCTCTTCGAACAGGAGGCACAATAATGCCGAGAGCAACAAATAATCCTGCCGCGAGGCAGAAGCGTAACAAGGTGATGAAGAAGGCGCGCGGGTATGTGGCCGGCCGCGGGTCCCAGTTCCGGATGGCTCGTGAGCAGGTCGAACGCGCCCTGGCCCAGGAGTACAAGGATCGCAAGCGGCGCAAGCGGGATTTCCGTCGCCTGTGGATCACGCGGATCAACGCCGCGGCCCGGATCCAGGGGCTGAGCTACAGCCACTTCATCAACGGTCTGAAGAAGGCCAACGTTGAAATCGACCGCAAGCAGCTGGCCGACCTGGCAGTACGCGACATGGACAGCTTCGCCAAGTTGGCGGATTTGGCCCGCGACGCGCAGTAGCAGACGATCGGAACACGTAGCCGGAGGCCGAGGGGAGGCCCGACCCATGCAGGATATGCTGGAGCACTTGCGCACTGAAGGACTCGCCCTCATAGAGGGCGTGTCCTCGTTGGCGGAAGCTGAAAAGGCGAAGGTGGCCCTGATGGGCCGGAAGGGGACCTTGACTCTGCAACTGCGGGGCCTCAAGGATCTGTCCGCGGCGGAGCGACCGGCGGTCGGCGCGGCGCTCAACCGCTTGAAAACCGAGTTGGAAGGTCTACTCGAAGCGCGCAAGATCTCCTTCGAGGAGGCGGCCGACGCGTGCGTCGGCCAGGGCGTCGATCTCAGCTTGCCCGGTTTGCCGTCGGCACCGACAGGGTCTCGGCATCCGCTGCCTTCGATCATCGCAGAAATCTGCGACATTTTTCACGGGATGGGGTTTTCCGTGGCCGAGGGTCCGGACGTGGAACTCGACTGGTACAACTTCACGGCCCTCAACTTCCCTGACGATCACCCGGCCCGGGATATCCAGGACACATTCTATATCGATGCCGAACGTTTGCTGCGCACGCAGACATCGCCGGTGCAGGTGCGTACCATGGAGCGCAACGAGCCCCCTCTGGCGGTCGTTGTGCCGGGACGCGTCTATCGCAACGAGGCTGTCGATGCCTCGCACGCCGCGGAGTTCTATCAGATCGAGGGGCTGTACGTGGATCGCAACGTCAGCCTGGCCGATCTCAAGACCACCGTCACCCAGTTTATACGTACTCTCTACGGCCCCGACACGCCCATACGCTTCAGACCCCATTTCTTTCCCTTCACCGAACCGTCGGTGGAAGTGGACATGCGCTGCTTCGCCTGTGGCGGCGACGGCTGCACCGTATGCGGCCGAACCGGGTGGATCGAGATCATGGGTGCCGGCATGGTGCACCCGAACGTATTCGCCGCGGCCGGTTACGACCGTGACGCCTACACGGGCTTCGCCTTTGGCCTGGGCATCGACCGGATCGCCATGTTGCGTTACGGCATCGACGACATCCGGCTGCTCTACGAAAACGACCTGCGATTCCTCCATCAGTTCAGAGGTGTGAGTTGAATATCAGTCTGAACTGGCTTCGGGACTTCGTGCCCTGGGACGGCACCGCCGAGGAGTTGGCCGAACGCCTGACCATCAACGGACTCAACGTGGAATCGGTCGCGGTTTTCGAGCTCGCGTTTCCGGGCGTCGTGGTGGCGAAAGTGCTCAAGCGCGAGAAGCATCCCAATGCCGACAAGTTGAGCCTGTGCGAGGTCGATGACGGCGAGGGCGTCCACCAGGTGGTTTGCGGCGCTCCCAACGTGCGCGCCGGACTGTTCGTCCTTTTCGCTCGCCTCGGCTGCAAGTTGCCCAACGGTTTGAAGCTGAAGAAGACAAAGATCCGCGGCGTCGAATCCCACGGCATGATCTGCTCCGCGTCCGAACTCGGGCTGAGCGATGACAGCGAAGGAATCATGGAGTTGCCTGACGCGCCCGCACCCGGCACCCCGGCCGACGACCTCTACGGTTACCGGGATCAGGTCCTGGATATCGAAGTGACGCCGAATCGCCCCGACTGGCTGAGCCATTTGGGCGTGGCCCGCGAAGTCGCGGCCATAAACGGTGCCATGATGCAAACACCCGTGTCGTGGTCACCGCCTTCGAGCGGCGGCCGGCTCGATTTCACGGTTGAGATCGAGGACTTCAACGACTGTCCGCGTTACACTGCCCATGTGGCGCGCGGCGTCAAGGTGGGGGAGTCGCCGCGCTGGCTGCGCAACCGCCTGCTCGCGGTGGGCGTGCGACCCATCAACAATATCGTGGACATCACGAACTACGTGCTCTTCGAGACGGGACAACCTCTGCACGCCTTTGATCTCAGAAAGCTCAGCGGTAATCGCCTCACCGTACGTCGAGCCACGGCTGGGGATACCCTGGCGACCCTGGATGGGGAGAATCGAAAGCTAGATCCCGACGAACTGGTTATCGCCGATGGCGCGGCGCCAGTGGCTTTGGCCGGCGTGATGGGCGGGGCGAACTCTGAAGTGGAAGCCGATACGGTTGAGGTACTCCTTGAGAGCGCCTACTTCGAACCAGGCCTCGTGCGCCGGGCGTCACGTCGCCATCAGCTGATCAGCGAATCGTCTTACCGTTTCGAGCGGGGGGCGGACTGGGATGCCGTCGAGTACGGCGCCCGAAGGGCCATGCACCTCTTCCATGAACTCGCCGGCGGCCATGTGGAAGCCGGATATGTGGATCGTCAGAACCCGGACCGCAAGGAAGCCCCGGCTGTGACCCTGCGCGTCGCGCAGGTGAATCGTCTGCTGGGCACCGAGATCACTACCCTCGCGACCGTCGAGTATCTCCAATCCATCGG
The DNA here is from genome assembly GCA_964476155.1 of uncultured Fibrobacteraceae bacterium. Classification (GTDB taxonomy): domain Bacteria; phylum Krumholzibacteriota; class Krumholzibacteriia; order LZORAL124-64-63; family LZORAL124-64-63; genus JAHIYU01. Next base: position 19,702 of record CAYYYS010000001.1, on the reverse strand, counting down.
CCTGCCCTGCCAGCCCGTGGGCAAGGTCAGCGATCGGGCTGACACGACCGGCAAGCTCATGGTGGTCGTCCCCTCTTTCCGGCGAGACATTCACGAAGAAGTTGATCTCATCGAGGAAGTGGCGCGTGTCTATGGCTTCGGCAACATCGAGGCCGCCTCACATTTCCGGGGCAGTGCCCACGTGAGCCGACGTCGCTTCGATCTCGCTCGGGAAGCCATTCGCGATCATCTTGCGGCCGTGGGCTACAGCGAGATCGTGACCTCGACTTTCATGGCCCGTGAGGACCTGGACCGGATGGGCGTCGCCGAAGACGATTTCCGGTACGAGATGCTGGCCGTGGATAATCCCCATCACGGGGGCGAGACCCTGCTGCGGACGACCCTGGTGCCGTCTCTGCTGGTCACGGCGCGACACAATCTCAATGCGGACCACTCTGCGCCTTTCCGTCTCTTCCAGATCGGCACGGCTTTCCTGCCGGCCGATCCCAGCCACTATGAGGGGCTCCACAAGGACAGCGGGGTGTTGCCTCGCGAGGCGACCACGCTGCAGCTGGCCATTGTAGGACGCTCCGACAATACGTACGGGGACATCCCGGCCGATATCATGGAGTTGAAGGGCGTCGTATCGGCACTGTGCGACAGGTTGCGCGTGGACCTGTCCCTGTCCGAAGACGGCAACGAGCCCTATCTGCAGGCTGGGATGCAATGGACCATTCGCAATGCGGACGGGGAGGCTGTTGGCCTCGGCGGTGCGGTCTCACGTCGCTGTTTGCGAGCGTTCGAGATCGATACGCGCGTGGCCCTGATCGAGATCGATCTGAATCGCCTGGAACTTGATCCCACGCCTATGCGGTACCGCTCATTCTCCCGGTATCCGGCCGTAAAGCGGGATCTCTCGCTGGTGACACCGTCGGGCGTTACCTACGGCCAGGTTCGCCAGGTCGTCGAGGAGTCCGGTGGTCCACTGTTGGCCCAGGTCGACCTGTTCGATTTTTTCCGCGGCGGTAATCTCGAAGCGGGGAGCGCCGCTCTCGGAATTCGCTTGAAGTTCCAGTCCGCCAAGAGTAACCTCAAGGGGAAGGCTGTTGATAAGGCCATCAACGCGATTGTGGGCGCACTGCAAGAAAAGCTGTCCGTCCAGTTGCGAGGATGCTCGCACAGCCCTTCTGGTGATTGATGAATGGAGTCCTCTAACCGGAAGGTACACAGAGAAATGCATGATGACAGCTTTGGTCTGTTGGAGGAAAGAGTACTGACCGCTGTCAAGCGTATACAGGAGCTCAAGTCCGAAAACGAGACCCTGGTGGAGCAGCGGGATAAGCTTGAGGGTCAGTTAGAGACTCTCAATGACCGGGCTCTTCGAGCCGAAAACGAATTGCTTGAGGCCCGATCACACGCCGCGCAGGTCGACCAAATGGAAGACAAGCGCAGATTGATTGAGGAGAAGGTGGGAGGCCTACTGGATAAGCTCGATTCCATCGCATAGCCGCCGTGTTCGAAACGGTTGCGACTGGTGGATCGAACCGGGGCCGGATTCGTGGGAAGTAGTGTGATGTCCGATCCCAGTAGTGTAAATGTGACCATCTTTGGTCGAGAATATACTTTGCGGGGCGACGCCGAGACGGCGTACGTCGAGAAAGTCGCGGCCCTCGTGGACGAGAAGATGCGGGAAATCGCATCCCAGTCCAGCATCGCCTCGACGAGCAAAGTGGCCATACTAGTGGCTGTCAATCTGGCGGATGAACTGTTGCGGGAGCGCCAAAAGCATCAGCAAGCCCTGAATCTTCTGGACGAGAGGACCGGGCAGATCACCGCCTATCTCGACAAGGAGATGGAGCAGCTCTGAGGATCGAAACGGAGAGTGGGATTCCCTGCTTAGCCCGTGATGCGTCGAGTCAAATGAGCCAACACTCCGACTGTGGGATTCCGGGTTTTTGAGCGGCGATCATGCCCGCAAGGGACCATCAAAGCGATAAACAGGAAACCCGACTTGAAGCAATGGTTCAATTGCTTCCGGCCACACGACTCGGCGGGGGATCTCGCCAGACCAAACTCACACCCCGGTTATCCATATCTCTCTCTTTTTCCTTCCGTTTCCGGAAGGAGTACATTATGGACATGGACCAAGTGCCGACCATAGCCTGGCTGGGGCTGGTTGCCGTCTTGTTCTTCATTGTCGGGGGGTGGCTGCAGAAACAGCGCGCCGCCCGACTTATGCATGATTCCCAGTTGAAACACGACCGTCTCATCGCGGATGCCAAGCGTGAGGCCGAGAATATACGCAAGAGCACGGATCTCGAGGCCAAGGACCAAATCTATCGAGTCCGTCAGAAATTCGAGGCTGAAACCGAAGCGACCCGGCGCGAACTTGCCAAGCGCACGGAGTATCTTGACCAGCGTGATTCCAGTTTGAACAAGAAGGTCACCTATGTCGATCACAAGGAGGCCAAACTCGCGCTGCGCGAAGGGGAACTGAAACAACAAGCCGACCGGACCGAGACGATGCAGGCGGAGCTGCAGGCGAAGCTGGCCGCCCAGGAAGTCCAATTGGAAAGTATCGCCGGACTGAGCGCCGAGAATGCCCGTCAGTTGCTCATGGATCGCATGATCTCGCAGGCCCGTCTCTCGGCGGCCAAGACCGTGCAGGAGATCCGTGAGGAAACCGAACGCACCGCCAGACGCGAGTCCCAGAAGATCCTCAGCCAGGCGGTCCAGCGATACGCAGCCGAGCACGTGGCGGAGGCCTCTGTTTCGGTGGTCGATTTGCCCAACGATGACATGAAAGGCCGGATCATCGGCCGTGAGGGTCGTAACATCCGGGCCTTCGAGCTCGCCACCGGGGTTGATGTCATTATCGACGACACGCCGGAGGCGGTCATAATCTCGGGTTTCGATCCCGTACGCCGCGAGGTCGCCTGCCAGTCGCTCCAGCAGCTTATCCGGGACGGTCGGATCCATCCCGGACGCATCGAGGAGGTTGTCCAGAAGACGGACGCCGAGATGCAGGAGCGCATCCGTGAGATCGGGGAGCAGGCCTGCCTGGAACTGGGTCTGCAGAACGTGAACCCGAAGCTGCATCCGTATATCGGGCGTTTGCATTACCGTACGAGCTACGGCCAGAACCTTTTGCTGCATAGCAAGGAAGTGTCCGGCGTATCGGCGATTATCGCCGCCGAGTTGGGCCTGGACGCCAAATTGGCCCGGCGCTGCGGGTTCCTGCACGACATCGGCAAGGCCGCCGACCACGAGTTCGACGGTCCCCACGCCCTGATCGGTGGGCGGATCCTGAAGAAGCTCGGCGAGCACCGTTTCGTGATCAACGCCGTGGAGGGGCACCACCAGGACGTCGAAGCGGAATCTCCGTACACGTTCATCACCGCGGCGGCGGACGCGGTGTCCGCGTCCCGACCGGGCGCTCGACGGGAGAGCTTCGACAATTACATCAAGCGTTTGGAGAACCTCGAGCGCATCGCCGAGAGCTTCGACGGCGTGGACAAGTGCTACGCGATCCAGGCTGGTCGTGAGGTTCGAGTGCTGGTGAATCACGACAAGGTCTCCGACGCGGAAGCCGTGCTGATGGCCGAAGAGATCAGCCGCCGCGTCGAAGGCGAACTGGAATATCCCGGACAGATCAAGGTGATGGTCCTGCGCGAGTCGCGGGCCGTAGCCTATGCCCGCTGATCCGGAATCGCCCCGTGCCAGCAGCCGTCACTCGACGGCTGCTGGCGTGAAGACCGACAGGAGGAGTGATGGAGAGTCGGAAGCTGTCCGGTGCGCCGGTGCGTGACGCGGTCTTTGCGAAGTTGTCCGCCAGTGTAGCGTCTGCGGGCAGCCGGCCCGGCCTGGGCGTAATCCTGGTGGGTGACGATCCTGCCTCTCGTGTCTATGTCGCCAGCAAGGGCAAGGCCTGCGAGAAGCTCGGCTTTCACCATGTGACCCATCAGTTGGCCGCCGAAACCACGGAGGACGAGGTTCTGCACCTGATCGGGACTCTCAACGCCGATCCGGCCATCCACGGTATCCTGGTGCAGATCCCTCTGCCGAAGCACATCGACGAAGGGCGTGTCCAGGCCGCGGTTGATCCCCGCAAGGACGTGGACGGGTTCCACCCCGACAACCTGGGACGTCTGCTCGCGGGGCAGCCCCGATTCATCCCCTGTACGCCCAAGGGTATCGTGGAGATGCTGCGCTTTTACGAGATCGATCTGCCCGGCCTCGAGGTCGCCGTCGTGGGCCGTAGCGTGATCGTGGGGCGTCCGCTGGCTATGCTCCTGTCCCTCAAGAATGACCAAGGCAACGCAACAGTGACCCTTTGCCACTCCGCCACCCGTGACCTTCCCGTGGTCACCCGCCGCGCACAAGTGGTCGTGGCGGCCATGGGCTACCCTGGCGGTCTCACTCGCGAGCACATCGCCGAGGGTGCCGTGGTCGTGGACGTGGGCATTAACCGGGTCGACGATCCCACGGCCAAGAAGGGCTACCGCCTGGTCGGGGATGTGGCGACCGAAGCCCTGGACGGCTGGGCCTCGGCCTATACGCCGGTACCCGGTGGCGTGGGACTGATGACCATCGCCATGCTCATGCAGAACACGTGGGACGCCATGGTTCTGCAGGCGGCCGGTTCATGATGACGATACCTGATCTGGACACGGCGCTGAAAAACGAACGTGCGACCGTGGATCAGCGAATGCGCCTGCTGATGCGCAAGACGCGCGGTGTGCCCGAACGGCTGCGCGCCGCCATGTCCCACTCGCTCTTCAGTGGCGGAAAACGATTGCGTCCGGTGCTCATGCTCTGGACCTACGATGCCTTGCGCAAGCGCCGCGCGATCTCACGCGACGTGGTTCTGGACGCTGCCTGCACCCTGGAAATGATCCACACCTACTCGTTGATTCACGACGACCTGCCCGCCATGGACGACGATGTCCTGCGACGCGGTCAACCCACATGTCATGTGGCCTTCGACGAGGCCACGGCGATTCTGGCCGGGGACGGTCTACTGACCCTGGCCCTGGCGATCCTCGCACGGACACCGCGCTACGGCGCCGAGATCGTGAAGATCGTGGCCGAAGCCGCAGGTCCGGCCGGGATGGTCGGCGGACAGCAGGTTGATCTCGACGCCGAGGGCGTGGTCCCCGACGCTGCGCTCGTCCGGCGTATCCACCACGACAAGACTGCCCGTCTGATAGCGGCGTCCATGACCGCGGGGGCGGTAGCGGCCGGCTGTGACGAGGACAGGGTCAAGGCGATCGATAAGGCGGGCCTTCGCCTGGGGCTGGCTTTCCAGGCCGCCGACGACCTGCTCGACGTGGAGGGTGACGCCGAAAGACTCGGTAAGAGCGTCGGCAAGGATGCGGCCGCCGACAAGGCGACCTGGGTGCGCCTGGAGGGGATAGACAAGGCCCGCAAGCGCACGCGTCGCTATGGGCGCGAGGGTGAGCGTCTACTCTCAAGCTGTCTGATGTCCGGTGAGCCCGGCGACCGCCTGCTCGATCTGGGGCGGCGACTCTGGGATCGGGATTGCTGACTAAACACTAATGCCCCTTTTGAAGTTGCCAAGCGGGTCGAAACCGGATTACCTTCGATAATTGTTCGGATGGCTTACATCTACGCGGAGACAGACTTTCCGCAAACTAACCGCAGCATGCCTGGGAAGTGGAATGACGTCGATTCTGCAAAACCTGTCGGGTCCCGAAGACCTGGCGCATCTGACGATCCCGCAGCTCCAGAGGCTGTGCGGTGAATTGCGTGATACGATCATCTCGACCGTATCCGCCACGGGTGGTCATCTGGGGGCCAATCTTGGTGCTGTCGAGTTGACCGTGGCCCTGCACCATCTCTTCCGCTCGCCCCACGACAAGATTATTTGGGACGTGGGTCACCAGGCCTACGGTCACAAGCTCCTGACCGGACGGAACGACCGGTTTCAGACTTTGCGTCAGCGCGACGGCGTGAGCGGGTTCCCCAGACGGAGCGAAAGCGGGCACGATGCTTTCGGTGTCGGGCACGCCAGCACGTCCATCAGCGCGGCCCTGGGTTTCGCAGCGGCACGCGATCTGCAGGGCGGCGACAATGCCGTGATCGCCGTCATCGGTGACGGGGCCCTCACGGGCGGCCTCGCCTTCGAGGGACTCAACAACGCAGGTCAGCTGCAAGCCGACCTGATCGTCGTACTCAACGACAACGAGATGAGCATTTCGCCCAACGTGGGTGCCCTTGCCAAGTACCTGACGCGCATTACCTCGGGTCAACTCTACGCCCGCTTCGAGGGCGACGTTTGGCGTATTCTCGGCAAATTGCCCCGCGGACGGTTGGCCCAGAAACTCGCCGGACGGATCAAGGAGGGACTCAAGCAGATCATCGTGCCGACCATCCTCTTCGAGGAACTGGGTTTCAAGTATTTCGGTCCCATCGACGGCCATGATCTGCCCCTGTTGATCAAGACCCTCGATTCGGTGCGCAAGTTCAAGGGGCCGGTGCTCGTGCACACGGTGACCAGCAAGGGGAAGGGGTATTCCTTTGCCGAGAAGGAACAGGCCCGTTACCACGGCGTCGGCAAGTTTGACCGCAAACAGGGCGTCCAGCCCAGCAACGGCGGGTCATCGAGCTACACTTCGGTCTTCGGCAGAGCGCTGGTCAAGGCCGCGGCCGACGACGATCGCATTGTGGCCATCACCGCGGCCATGCCCGAGGGCACGGGTCTGGACCTGTTTCGCGACGCTTTTCCCGACCGCTTCTTCGACGTGGGCATTGCCGAGCCGCACGCGGTCACCTTCGCCGGTGGCCTGGCCTGCGAGGGCATCAAGCCCGTGGTGGCGATCTACTCCACTTTCCTGCAGCGCGCCTACGATCAGGTGATTCACGATATCGCCCTGCAGAGGCTGCCGGTCGTTTTCGCTGTCGATCGGGGTGGCGTCGTGGGGGAGGATGGGCCGACCCATCACGGCTGTTACGATCTGAGCTTCCTGCGCGTGATCCCCAATCTGGTGCTCATGGCTTCCAAGGACGAGCATGAATTGCGACGCATGCTAATGACCGCCCTGGCCTATGAGGACGGTCCCACCGTGCTGCGCTATCCCAGGGGAGTGGGACTCGGCGTTCCCCTGCCCGACGAGATCGAACCATTGCGGATCGGCGAGGCCGAGGTTTTGCGACGGGGCAGCGACGTTTGCGTGTTGGCCATCGGCAGTATGGTGGCTCCGGCCACGGCGGCCGCCGATAGGCTGGCGGCGGCGGGCGTCGAGTCCAGTGTCGTGAATATGCGCTTCGTGAAACCGCTCGACGCGGCGGTGCTGCGTATGGCTTTCGGCGAGCATAAGCTGGTGGTGGTCGTCGAGGAGAACGCCCAGGCCGGTGGGCTGGGCGGCGCGATCATGGAGTGGTCACAGACTCATGGGTCGGATCCGGTCGCGCCCGTTCTTTCGATCGGTATTCCGGACGATTTCATCGAGCATGCCACCCGGGACACGCTGCTGGAGCAGTTGGGTCTGAACGGCGAAATGATCAGCACGAGAATCATCGAACATATGACGAGCAAGGGCTGGGTGAGGGCTGGAGCCACGGGTTGACAATCGAACGAGGATTCCTGCATGGCACTCAAGAAGATCGGTCTCTTCGGTAATCCCGGCAAGGTGGAGATAGGTGATGCTGTCGCCCAGGTCTTGGCGCGCTGCGCGACCGAAGGTGTGGCCACGGCAGCCCAGGACGAACTCGCCTCGCTCATTCCGGAAGAGATCCCCACACACGGCGCAGCCGACCTGGCGCGCTGTTGCGACGTCATCATATCCTTCGGTGGTGACGGGACCATGCTGCGCGCGGCGCGATCTCTCGAAGACAGCGAAACGCCCCTGCTCGGCATCAACATGGGCGCCTTGGGCTATCTCACGGACGTATCCCTGGACGAACTCGACGAGGCCCTGGATCGGCTCTTCCTGGACGATTATTGCGCCACGCCCCGCGCCAGGGTTCTCGGCACCGTTCTGCGCGACGGCGTCGAGGTGGCGAGCTGCAAAGCCCTGAACGACATCGTCGTCAACATGGGCTCGCTGCCTCGCGCGATCCTGATGGAAGTACGCCTGGACAACATAACGCTCGGACGCTTCTTGGGTGATGGTCTTATCGTCAGTACACCCACAGGGTCGACCGCCTATAACCTCTCCGCCGGCGGACCCATCGTCCACCCCAGCGTGAGCGCCATGGTCGTCAATCCCATCTGTCCCCATAGTCTCGCCATCCGTCCCCTGTTGGTGCCGATGGAGAAGACGATCGCGCTCGCGCTCCACGACGTGGGCCAGGGCGCCACCCTCACCGCGGACGGCCAGGAAGCTTTTCCCCTGGAGAGCGGCGACACGGTCGTCTACCGGCGCGCCGTCGAGCCCGTTTTCCTCGTCAAGTTCCCCAGTAGCGATTTCTTCCAGGCCATGCGGCGCAAACTCCAGTGGGGCGCCATCAGCCGGCGCGATTCGAGCTCCTGACATGCTGATCGAACTGCGTATCCACCAGCTGGGCCTGGTCGATGAACTGCTGTTGCCCGTTCCGTCGGGACTGACCGTGTTGACGGGCGAGACGGGCGCCGGCAAATCCATGATCGCGGGTGCGATCGCCCTGCTCACCGGTGAATCCGTGCCCAAGGATCTGGTTCGGGGCGGTGAAGAGTTGGCCTGGGTCGAAGGCGTTTTCGACCTGGCCGAACGCCCGGCCACGCGAGACCGGCTGAATCGCATGGGCGTTCCCCTGGGTGAGGACGGGATGCTCGTTCTGCGTCGCGAGATCCGTCGTAACGGTCGCAACCGGGTCATCATCAATGGGCTGACTTCGTCGTTGGCCATGTTGGAAAAAGTGGGGCCGCGTCTGCTTTCGGTCCAGAGTCAGGATCAGCAGCGGGAGCTTGGACGACCGGCCTTTGTCCGCGATCTGCTTGACGAATTGGCCGGATGTACGGACGCACGTGCGGCCATGTCGTCCGCTCACGACACCTGGCGAGTCGCCGAACAGGAACTGGCGGAGAGACACCGGGAAGCCGACGCCTACCGGGAACAGCTCGATCTCTGGATCTATCAGCGCGACGAATTGGCCGCCGCGGCTCTCGACGTGAACGAGGAGCCGGGCCTTGCCGAAGCCCTCGCCCTCAAGCGTCACGCCGTCGAGTTGCAGGAAAGCGCCAACTCGGCCTTACAGGCCATAGTGGAGGGTGATGTCGATGCCCGGACGTTTCTCGGGCGCGCCCTGCAGGCTCTGACCAGGACTGAAGGCAAGAGCACGCGCCTGGACGAGGGACTCGCCCTGTTGCGTGATGCGGACGCGGCGATGTCCGAGGCGGCGTCGACCATCGAGCGTTTTCTCGATACCATCGATCATGACCCGGGCGCGCTTGATGATCTCGAGGAGCGCAAGGCCCTGTACGAGGACCTGTGCCGGAAGTATCGCCGCGACGTGCCGGATCTGCTCACTTACCTGAGCCTGCTGGAAGACCGGATCGCTCGTCAGGAGAGCGCGGCAACGGATCTGGAAGACCTCCGCACGCGACGCGACGAGGCCCAGGTCGTGATGGTCGCCGCCGCTGTGGAATTGCGCCGTCTGCGGCATAAGGGTACCGGCGGTGTCAGCCGCCTGGCTGAAGAGCTCATCCGTCCCTTGGCCCTGCCCGACCTGGAACTCCAGTTCTCCGTTTCGCCCCGTCTCGACGCGGATAGCCCCCACAGCATCGACGGTGAGACCTGCGATATACGCGGCGACGGCGGCGACGATGTGGATCTCCTGGTCCGTCCCAATCAGGGTGAACGGGCCGGCCTGGTGACTGATATCGCCTCGGGTGGCGAAAAATCGCGAATCCACCTGGGTTTGAACGCTCTGCGGCGTGAACAGACCGAACCGCCGCTGCAACTATTCGACGAGATCGACTCCGGCTTGGGCATGGACAAGGCGCGCCCGGTCGCCCACTTGCTGCGCCGTCTCGCCGCCGATGGACAAGTCATCTGCATAACGCACCTGGCGACAATGGCCGTCCATGGTGCCGCCCACTGGCAAGCCGCCAAGCAGGTCGACGGTGGACGCACGTTGCTGCACGTCTCGACTTTGGACGGTGACGCGCGGGTCGCTGAGGTGGCCCGTCTGCTGGGAGAGATCGGCGAGACCGGACTGCCCGGAAACGATGCCCGCCGGACCTATGCCCAGGACCTTCTGCGTGAAGCGGGAGAAGACGTTGCGGCTGCGGTCCGTTGCGACGATCACGGAAATGGAAGTTGACCGGTCCCGGGGCAGCACACATACTTGCTGCCGCATCGTGAAACATACAGTGCGCCCGTAGCTCAGCTGGATAGAGCGCTTGCCTCCGGAGCAGGAAGTCGTGGGTTCGAATCCCGCCGGGCGTACCACTCTCTTTTCCCTTGATCCAATCGCCATGTGGACGAAGATCCTTCTGTTGTTGTTTCTTTGGTGGATTTGGCGTGTTGCCGTGCGCATGATCCGTTTATCGCGTCTTCGATCAAACGTGAAGAACGATCGGCGTGAGAGATCTGGCGAGACAACAGAACAAGGCCCGGATCTCGACAACCTCACCCGGCAGGACATCAGCGATGCTGATTTCGAGGATATCCCGTAAGCCCAGCGATAACTCGCCCTACAAGTCCCGGTTTCGGGGGACGGGGGGTGGGGCTTTTGCTCTGCGCCAATATCTGCGTTGTCGCGAGGAATTCTACCAGCGCATCGTGGTGAGTATCGTCCAGACCTGCTTCGTGGTTTTTCTGCTGATGTTCGCCAGGACCGTGCATCGATTGTTCGAGTCTCACGGACAGGACTTGTCTAACTGGGTGGAAATTGGCTGTCAGGCCTTGTTAGCCGTATTCATCATATTTATGGCAAGGCGCGCCATTCGCAACGCATTGGATATAAGATCATTACGCCAGGAAATGAAGCGACTTTATGAAGAGTCGCGCAGACCAGATGATGACAACTGAGAGTTGACCCGGGATGGCACCATCCTTGCTCTGATTTGTCAGTGTGTGAGCTCGGGCCTGAAGTGACCGTGAATCTCAAACCTGAGGAAGCTATGGATATCTGTGAAAAGTTCACGCGTCGTGAGGCGCGACTGGCGGTAATCGGACTGGGCTACGTGGGTTTACCGCTGGCCATGGAGTATACCAAGCAGGGTTTCGAGGTCATCGGCATCGACCTGATGGTGGACAAGGTCGACCAGCTCAATCGGGGCGAGAGCTATATTATCGATGTACCGTCCGATGACGTGAAGGCGGCTGTGGACGCGGGACTCTTTCGGGCCATGACCGGACCGGACGACCTGTCCACCTGCGACGCCGTCAACATCTGCGTGCCGACCCCTCTGGGCAAGACGCAGGATCCCGACATGACCTTCATCCAGTCTGCGGTCGATGCTATCGCACCCCATTTGCACGACGGCATGCTCGTGATCCTGGAGAGCACGACCTATCCAGGGACCTGCGAAGAAGTCATCCTGCCCCGACTGAACGAGACCGGTCTGGTTGTCGGCCAGGATTTCCACCTGGCGTTCTCGCCCGAGAGGGTCGATCCCGGCAATCCCGTCTATCAGACCAAGAACATTCCCAAAGTGGTCGGTGGCGTGACGGCAGGCTGCACCAAAGCTGCGGCCTGCCTCTATGAACAGGTCATGGATACCGTCGTGCCCGTGTCGACGGCGCGTGTCGCCGAAACCGTGAAGCTGCTTGAGAACACATTCCGCAGCGTGAATATCGGTCTGGTCAACGAGATCGCACTGCTTTGCGACTCGATGGATATCGATGTCTGGGAGGTCATCGATGCGGCGAAGACCAAGCCCTTCGGCTTCATGCCCTTCTATCCGGGGCCCGGACTGGGCGGTCACTGCATTCCCATCGATCCCTTCTACTTCTCGTGGAAGGCGAAACAGGTCGGAATGGAGGCCCGTTTCATCGAGCTGGCCGGGCAGGTCAACGGCGCCATGCCACGCCACGTCGTCAAACTGGTAGCCGATGCCCTCAACGAACAGACCCGCTCGGTCAAGGGCAGTCGTATCCTGATGGTGGGCGTAGCCTACAAGCCGGACATCGACGATGTGCGTGAATCGCCCGCTCTCGATATCATGGAAATGCTCAACAAGCGTGGCGGCGAAGTCTGGTGGTACGATCCTCATGTGGAGACCCTGCACGGTCTGGACCAGATAAAAAAACTCGACACATGGGACAAAGCGACGTTGGATGGTTTTGATGCGGCGGTGATCGTGACACCCCACAAGGTCGTGGATCATGAACTCTTGCTCGCATCGAGTGCCGTCATCGTCGACACGCGAAATGCGCTACGGGGCCATAAAAGAAATATGCTGATCAGGCTCTAGTCGCTCGGGATATCGCGCGGCATTCATACCAAGGAGGAATAGCGGATGCAGAAGGTACTCATAACGGGCGGCGCGGGCTTTATCGGCTCACATCTGGCAGCAGCCCTGGTGGACCGGGGATGCGAGGTCACGATCCTGGACAATATGTCCACCGGCAAGATCGAGAACATGGCGGGTTTTCGGGATAAGATCCGGTTTGTGGAAGGCTCGATCACCGACGCCGAAGTGGTTGCGGACTGTTGCCGGGGCGTGGATACCGTATTCCACGAGGCCGCCCTGGCGTCCGTCCCCCGCAGTGTGGCCGATCCCTTCATGTCCAACCTGCACAACATCGATGGGACCTTGACCGTCCTGATCGGCGCTCGCGATGCCGGCGTGAAGCGTCTGGTCTACGCGGCCAGCAGCTCGGCCTACGGTGACTCCGAGACCTTGCCCAAACACGAGGCCATGCCCTGCAAACCCATGTCGCCCTATGCGGTGCAGAAGTATGTGGGCGAGATGTACCTGAAGATCTTCTCGGACCTGTATGGACTCAGCACCATCGGCCTGCGCTACTTCAATATCTTCGGTCCGCGTCAGGATCCCAAGAGCCAGTACGCGGCGGTGATCCCCATCTTCATCACGAAGCTGCTGGCGGGGGAGGCTCCGACCATCAACGGCGACGGCGAATATTCTCGAGACTTTACCTACATCGAGAACGTGGTCCATGCTAACATCCTGGCCGCAGAGACGCCGGATCCCGGCGGCGTGACGGTGAACGTGGCATGTGGGGATCGATTCACTTTGAACGAGCTCTATGAGGCGATCCAGGAGAACGCCGGCAAGCGTTTGGAGCCCATCCACGGCGAGGTGCGAGCCGGTGACGTACCGCACTCAATGGCCGACATCAGTCTGGCCCGCGAAGTTATCGGGTACGAACCGCTGGTCGATTTCAAGACGGGTCTGGCCCAGACGGTCAGCTGGTACATGGCACAAGCGGCTTGCGTCTGACGCGAGCGGGAAATGGGGGAGACATGTCTCGCTGTCGCAATGTCTCGATGGTGCTGGCGGTTATGGTCCTGGTCGCCCAGTTGGCTTTCGCCCAGACGGACGCCGATTCTGAAGACTACCGTCTTGGCATCGGTGACGTTGTTCAGCTTAACGTACTCCAGCAGCCGGCGCTCGACCGAAGCCTGGTGATCCGTCCCGACGGGACTTCGGTCATTCCGCTGGTGGGCGAGATCGAAATGGCCGGACTTACCGTATCCGAAGCCGAGGAGCTCGTTCGCCAGAAGCTGCGCCTGTTCAATCACGACATTGTCGATGTCTCCTTGACCGTCACCGAGTACAACGCCCTGCGTATCTACGTCCTCGGGGCCGTGATTTCCCCGGGCAGCTTCACCTTCGATTCTTCGCCAACACTTTGGGATATATTACGCGAAGCCGGGGGTGTCGACCGTGACGCCAACCTGACCGCCGTGAGAGTGATCTCCATCGACGGCCCGACGACGAGTACCAGCATCTACGATCTGACCGGTCTGATCAGCGGCACCGGCGGGACGCCGCAAGTGTTTCTGCGTGCGGGCGACACAGTCATCGTTCCCGGTGGAGAAGCCTTGACAGCGGCACCCGACACGGGCGTGCAGGTTTTCGGCGCCGTCATGTCGCCCGGAACCTACAGCCTCACTGAACCGACCCGGATCATGACCGTGCTCATGCTCGCCGGCTCACCGACCGAAAGTGCCCATATGGGTAAGGTCTGGTGGATTCACGACAGCGGTGAGAATCGCTACGAATCGACACTGATCGATGTCCGCCTGTGGACGGAGCAGGGTGATCTTTCGGGCAATCCGCTCGTCTATCCCGGCGATACCGTCGAGATCAAGCGGGACAATGGCGGCTTCTTCCGCACAACCTACCCCGTGCTTCTTGGTACACTCACGACTGCGGCCGCGCTTCTCTTTACCTACGACCGCATGTCGAGTCGCTGACGGTCAGTCGATGGTTTCATGATTAGCCCGTCCCCGTGTGGGGCGGGCTTTAAAAGTGGTTGCCTTTGTCGACGGCGGGGAAGAGGATGCGTCTCGCGCCAATGAAAACAGCTACGCCGATGAAGACGGCGAACCATAGCGTGAGCAGACGTACGAGCAGAGCCACGGACAGGGCGACCCCCCGCGGGAGGTCAAGCCCGGTCAGGAGAATGACCAGCACCGCCTCAGTGCCGCCCAGGCCGCCGGGCAGGAAAGCCAGTGAGCCGGCAAGCGTGGCCGCTGCATAGGTGAAGACAGCCGGACCGATTCCGATATCGTAACCGAGACGATCACAGATCACCCACAGGCTGAGACATTCGGCGGCCCAGGCCAGGAGACTGAGCAAGATGGACTGCGCGGCAACCCGACCGCCGGTCAGACGCGGCAACCAGTTCAGGGAGTCGCGAACATTGTCGGCGTGGTCGCGGAGCTTGGGAGCGCGGGCCAAGCGGGCAACCAGCGCCCGCTGCAGGCGTCCACTTCGCAATGAGGCCAGCGCAAGCACGATGATCGACGATGCGGCAACTTTGGCGGTCGTACCGGCGAATGGCCCATCCCACCAGAACAGCCCCACGGACATGAGCAGTATGATGGCCAGGATGTCGGCAAGCCTTTCAGCCACGACTATGGAAAAGCCGGCGGCCAGGGGAACGCTGCGCCGGTCGTGCAGATGGATGGCTTTGTAGATTTCTCCCAGCTTGCCCGGAGTGACAACCATGGCAAAAGTTGCGAAATAGAGAGCCCAGGATTCGCGGGTAGGTACTGGCAGGGAGAGATGCCTAAGGTAAAGGCTCCAACGGCCGAATCTCAGGAGGTAGTTGATCAGGGTCAGTCCGACAAGCAGGGGGAGGCTGTCCAGGGGGAACCTTGACAACCCCAGCTGGAAATCGCGCCACCCGAGTAGTAGGCCGGCCAGCGCGTAGACGAGGCAGCCGGCCGTCAGCCAGAGCAGGATATGGGTGATCATTTGGCGTGCGCGGTCCATTCACTCTCCCGGTTGCAGGGGCACAGATCAACATATGCGGGATAGGATCGGAAAAATCAAGGTGCCAGGAAGAGCAGATGAAGTGGCTTGATAATTTGGGCGTTTTGTTGTATTCTGAAGCAATCGCCCATTGAATTGTAGGTCTTGCTAGCATAGACCATACAGATCAGAATATTCTGCTTTTCTTGGGGGGACCAAGAGAGGGAAAGGCAGTGAGGGGCATGGGTTATTCATTTAGGCCTGGTAAAGAGGACCACTCGGGAAGTTATACCGAAGAAACTCACCTTGCGGAAGTCGGTTTGCTCGAAGCCCTGTGCCGAGCGGACAACTTCGAGGTATCAGAACTATCACATTCGTATATCAGAGGTTCGAAGCGTCTCGTGGACATCATTGTCTCGTTTGTTGCTCTCGGTTTCTTTGCTGTTTTGCTCCCCTTGATCGCTGTCGCCATCAAGTTGGACTCGCGGGGGCCCATCTTCTATCTGCAGTCTCGGATTGGTATTGATCGCCGTCAGCGGCACAAGTCTCCGTGCGCGACCTTCCCCGAGCGGCGTCGGGTATTGTATCCCGGCAAGCCTTTCCGTATCTACAAGCTGCGCACCATGCGACTAGACGCGGAGGAGAGTGGACCCCAGTGGACCACCGAAAACGACGCGCGCGTCACTCGGGTCGGGCGTGTTCTGCGCAAGACGCGGCTGGACGAGTTTCCCCAGTTCGTCAACGTGTTGCGTGGCGAGATGAGCGTGATCGGGCCGCGGCCCGAGCGCCTCTGTTTTATCCGGCAGCTCGAGCACGACATTCCCCTGTATCATGATCGTCTGGTTGTTTTGCCCGGTATCACCGGGTTGGCCCAGGTGATCAACGGATACGATACCAATGTCGATTCGGTACGCCGGAAGGTGGCGCTCGACAAGCAGTACATCGGCAACATCGGCTGGCGTACGGATCTGCGTATCCTGATGATGACCGTCAAGACTGTCCTCGAGGGCGAAGGCGCACTCTAGCTTCCGTTCAATATTCCGGCCGGGACAGGACAAGACGCCGAAAGGCGTGTGTCTGCAACTGTGCCTTGCGCGATGGGGGCGCCGGCCCGATAATCCTGGCAGGCTGTTGAAAAAATCATTCTGGTGCACGGCTGCTGGCGTGCGGTGCGCGACGTGACGGTCGTGACGCGACTCATCCCAAGCGGAGACATAATGAAGCCACAGTTGCTGGTGGTCGATGACCAGCCACAGATCCTCAAATTCCTGCGCGGCGCCCTGAGCGACGAACTCTACCAGGTGGAGACGGCGGCGTCCGGCGCCGAAGCTCTGGAGCGGCTGCCCGTATGCGTCCCGGATCTGGTTCTGCTCGACCTGGTGTTGCCGGATACCAGCGGTCTCGAGGTCATGGCGGAGATCCATCGCGAGTTTCCTAGTCTGTGCGTCATCATGATGACGGCCTATGGCGATGTGGAGACCGCGGTCAAAGCCGTCCGGGCCGGCGCTTTCGATTTCATCCCCAAGCCCTTCAATCTCGACCATCTGCTGTTGGCCATCAAACGCGGTCTGCACGCCTCCCGCGCCTCCCGCGAACTTTACGCTCTCAGGCGCAAGGGGCATTCGTTTCTGAACTCGCCCGGCATGGTCATCAGCTCCGCGCCGGTCATGCAGGAAATCTACGAGACGGTCCGCAAGATTGCCGCCGGCGACAGGACCACCGTTCTGATCGAGGGTGAATCCGGTGTCGGCAAGGATGTCCTGGCCGGTCTGATCCACGCCGCGTCTCCCCGCAGTGCGGCGCCGTTCCTGGAGATCAACTGTGCGGCCTTACCCGAGAAGTTGCTTGAGAGCGAGCTTTTCGGACACGAGAAGGGAGCCTTCACGGGCGCCGATCAACAGAAACCCGGTCTGCTGGAGATGGCGCACAACGGTACGCTTTTTCTCGACGAGATCGGGGAGATGAGCCTGGCCCTGCAGGTCAAGTTCCTACGCGTCCTGGAGAAGCAGACATTCCGGCGCGTCGGTGGCGTCAAGGACATCAGCGCGGATGTCCGTTTCATAGCGGCCACCAACCGCAACCTGTCCCGTCTGGAGGCGGAAGGCCGATTCCGTGAGGACCTGTACTACCGGCTCAAGGTAATCCCCCTGCACATTCCGCCCCTGCGCGAGAGACCGGAGGACGTCCCGGCGCTGGCTGATCATTTTCTGCGTCTCTACAATCTCCAGTTCAAGAAACGGTTCACGGGATTTGACGAGACAGCAAGGATCGCCATGGCGGCCTATGAATGGCCCGGCAACATTCGTGAGTTGCGGAATGTTCTCGAGCGCGCCGTGCTGTTGTCCGACGGGAACACCCTGACCGTTGCCGAGCTGAACCTGTCCGGTTCCGCATCGACAACGGCCCCGGTCATGTGGGACGATCTATCCTCCGTGATGACGGCCGAGTTTCCAGAGGACGGCGTCCAGTTGGAAACGCTTCTCGAGCAGGTCGAGGCGCACTGCGTGCGACGCGCCCTGGACCAGGCCGGCGGGAACCAGTCGAGAGCCGCGAGGTTGTTGGGACTGAATCGTGACAAGCTTCGCTATCGGATCAAGCAGTACGGACTCAGAAAGGACAACGTATCGTGATGTATCGTCTCTCAGTCATGGTCGCTCTGACACTCCTGGTGCTTTCGGCTTCAGGCTGTGGTGTCTATTCCACGAGCTCGGGACGAATCGATGAATCGATCCGACTGGTCGCGGTTCCCTATTTTGAGAACCGCACTGCCGAACCCAATATCGAAGTGGAGTTGACGGAGAACATCATCTCGGCACTGCAGGACGACAACACCCTGCGTGTGGTGGATATACGAGACGCCGCCACGGAAATAACCGGCAAGGTGGTCCGCTATAATCTGCGCGAAGCCTTTACCACCAGCGAGTTGCAGGTTGATGAGTATCAGGTGCAGATCATGGTCGAACTGACCATGCGTGTGCTGGAGACGGGAGAGGCGATCTTCGAAAAAAAGCGGATCACGGGGACCGGCAACTTCGCTGTGAAAGATACCGGCGGCAGCGCCGAGGCCGATGCGCGAGCGACGGCCGCGGCGGAGATCGTCCGCGAGGTGCTGGCAGCCGTGGTGGAGGACTGGTGATGGCGTTCAAGCGCGGCCAATCGGGACCTGACTTCAAGCAGTTACGTGCTGAACTGTCCCGGGCCGAGTATCGGCCCGTGTATTTGCTGGCGGGGGAGGACGCACATCGCATGGCCGGTGTCGTGGACTTTCTGAAGAAGAAGTTGCTGGGCGATGCGGGGGCCGCATTCAATTTCCATTGCTATGATGGCGACGATGTCGAGATCGGAGCCGTCATACAGCAGGCTTTGAGTTATCCCATGATGTGTTCGCACCAGGTGATATGCGTCAAGCGCGCAGCTCAAATGATCACGGACGCCGGGGCCGAAACCGGCTTGATCAAGTACCTGGAGAAGCCTGCCGCCGAGACGGTAATGATACTCATGTCCAATAAGGCTGATGGTCGCAAGAAGTGGGTCAAGGCCTGTAAATCAGCCGGTTACCTATACGATTTCTCCCCGCCGCGCGGCAGTGATCTGGTGGGCTGGATTCTTAGAACTGCCAAGGACAAGGGATTATCAATTGGTCAGGATATTGCGGAACTGCTGGTTGAACTCGTCGGCGACGATTTGACGGCCTTGACCGGTGAGATTGATAAACTGAGTCTGCTGGCCGCCGATGTCGAGGTTCCGCTGAGTGAGCAGCAGATGCTCGATGTGATACTGGCCCAGCGGCCTATTGATCCCTTCGAACTGGTCAAAATGATGGGGCCAAGCCAGGGCGCCGCGGGATTAAGGGTCTATCATGAATTTCTGGCCGCGGGAAAGTCGCCATATGAACTGGCGCCATTGCTCAACTGGCGTGTGAAGCAGGTGGCCCAAGTAGCCGCTCTGCTTCGCGATGGTGTGGGTGCCAACCAAATCCCATCGGTACTCGGTGCGTCGCCGTATGCGGTACGTCAGGCCGTTACGACAGCCGAGAAATGGGGTGACGTGGTCGTGGATCGGGCGCTGAAGGCCTGCGCGAGGTGCGAATTCGATTTGAAGAGCAGTCCTTTGGGACCAGAAAAGGTGCTTGAGCGGGCTATCTTAGAGATATGTGCGGGCTAGAAGACTCGAATTGGCTATTCCAGTAAACACCTCAAATATATGAATATAGTAGAGAAGAAATATTTTGGATATATGTGCTCTTAACATAATATACATTATGCGCAATGCGTGAGGATGTGACTATAACCCCTTGTCTGAATAGAAGATGCCCTGCATTTACTTGATGGGAAGGGGATATGTCCTTCACTCAAGTACCCACTACCGGTTGTGGTGCTTCTTCTT